>NZ_LZIS01000016.1 GCF_001667015.1 Mycobacterium sp. E3198
CGGCTGCCCCACCGTTGCCGCCGGTGCCGCCGTGGCCGCCGCCGGAGCCGTTGGTGTCGGCGCCCCCGGTGCCGCCGTGGCCGCCCTGGCCGCCCTGGCCGCCGTGGCCGCCGTCGCCGCCATGACCGAAGAAGGCGGAGCCGTTGCCACCGGCGCCGCCGGCGCCGCCATTGCCGGCCAGGCCGCCCTGGGTGCCGTTGGCGGCGGTGCCGATGCTGGTCGGGGTGACGCCGGCCCCGCCGGTCCCGCCGATGCCGCCGGTGCCGCCACCCCCGCCGTTGCCGTAGAACAGGCCGCCGTTGCCGCCGGCCCCCCCGGCTCCGCCATCGCCACCGTGGCCTCCGTTGGTGCCGCCGCCGGACACCGAGCCCGGGGCGCCGGTGGTGCCGGCACCGCCCACACCACCATGCCCGCCGCTGCCGAAGAACCAGGCGTTACCGCCCTTGCCGCCCGCCTGGCCAGGGGCCCCGGACCCGCCGTCGCCACCGGGGCCCCACAACAGCCCGCCCGGCCCGCCGTTCTGCCCGGTTCCCGGAGCCCCATTGCTGCCCTTGCCGATCAGCGGGGTCCCCAGCAACAAGTTGGTGGGTGCATTGATCACCGCCCGCACGTCTTGCCACAACGGCCAGAGGGCATCCAACGGCGAGGCGTTGGCCGCCTCGGTGGCCGTGTAGGCACCCCCGGCGGCGTTCAATGCCTGCACGAACTCGGCGTGAAACGCCGCCGCCTGTGCACTCACCGATTGATAGGCCTGAGCGTGGCCGGAAAACAGCGAGGCGATCGCCACGGAAACCTCGTCGCCGGCGGCGCTCACCACCGCGGTGGTCTGGGCCGCCGCCGCCGAATGCGCGGCGCTCACGGCCGAGCCGATACCCGCCAGATCCGAGGCCGCCGACGTTACAAATTCGGGCACCGCCACCAAATACGACATCGCTACCCCTGCCGCGTCGCCGACGCATCGCTGCGTCGGATGGATATGAGATCAGCATGAAAGTAGCGGAAAGGCTACGCCGATACCGATCCCAAGTTTGGCGTTCTGGGCAAACTTTTTACCCGTTCCCGTGGCGACTACGGCGAGCGCTCGGTCACGCGCAGTCCCAGGGAAAACAGGAGCCGCACCTCGGGATCCGACAGCGGCGTCGCCAACAGCTTCTCGATCCGGCGCACCCGGTAGCGAACCGTGTTGGGGTGCACTTGCAGCGCCCGGGCGGCGATTCCGATGTCGCCGAAGCTGTCCAGGTAGGCCCGCAGCGTCTCGGCCAGCAGTGGGTCGTTGGCGCGCAGGTCGCGTATCCGCGGATCGACCAGCCGCTGGTCGGCGCCGACCAAAGTGACGATCTCGTCGAGCAGGACGGTGGTGCGCGCCTCGGCCAGCGTGGTCACCTGTCCGATCGAAACCGGGTGTCGCTCAGCGCTATCGAGCACGCGGTCCACCTCGGTGCGCGCAGCGGGTACCTGTGTCAGACCGGGGACCGACGCGGCGATGGCGGCCCGCAACTCGACGCCCAGTTCGGCGCGCAGGGAGCCGATCGTGCCGCGCACCCACGAGGCGACCGACCGCGGCTGTGTCTGTGGCAGCAGCACATAGACGCGCGATTTATGCGAGGCCACCTGGGCGTCGCGCCGAAAAGCGCTGGCGCTCAACGCCAACACGTCCGCAATCCGCGGATGTGCAGTTCCCACGCAGTCCCAACCGACCAGGGCGGCGGCACCGTCGGCGGCGAGGCCGAGTTCGTGGGCGACGGCCGCGGCGTCGACGGGCTCGTCCGCGAGCCCGAGGAGTTGCTGCACGCGCCGCGCATGGGTGGACGGACGCGCCGCCAGCCGCAACATGATTCGCGCGGCCAGGACCGCCGCGCCGCGCAACATGTCGTCGGCGTCGTCGGCCAGGGGCTGCGAGCCCTGCTGCACCCAGATGGCGCCGGTGAACACGGGCGGTCGGCGGGGGCCGGCCGGTGGCTGGTGGATGCCGATCGCCAGCCGCGGGCGCAGGCCGAGCTCGGGGCGCTCGGCGACCCGTACCACCTCGCCACCGGAGCGCAGCGCATCGAAGATGCCCCACTGGCCGATCCACTGCAGGTGCTCGGGGGGCCCGGCGCGGCCCAGGATGGAAAGGCGGCGCAGCTCGTCGGCTTCGTCGTTGGAGGCCGAATAGGCGAGCACGTGCGACTGAGCGTTCTCGATGCTGACCATGCCGTGGATGCGGTCGGCGAGCGACTGCGCCAGGCCGAACAGGTCGGTGCCCGAGTCTTCGACGGGGTCGCCGCGTTCGCCGTGGTGTTCCAAGACGTGATTGACCAACTGGTAGAGCCGCTCCCACCGGGCCCTCGGCTCCACGGCCACCACCGCCGAGCCGGCCGCGACCGCCGCCGTCACCAGGTCGTCCGATGGCTCCTTGACGAAGATCGCCGCCGGCACGCGCTCGCGCGCCTGCTTGTCCACCCACCGGCGCGCCTCGTCGTCGGCGACCCCGAGCAGGAAGAAGACGTCGGCCGAGCCCGCCGCCGCCGCCAGGCCCAGCCGCACATCGTCGGAATCGATCAGCGCCGCCGACCCCACGGGATGATCCAGGCCGCGCGGGGCGTCCACCAGGCTGACCAGCGTCGCGTCCAGCGCCAGCAGCAGCTGGCCCAAACCGACGCCCGGCACCCGCATGTTGTCCGATCTTACTAGCTCAACCGGTAATTCTTGTCCAATCAGCTAATAAGACCGACCCCCGCGCCGTGGACCCTGGACAGCATGGACGCGATCACCCAGGTACCAGTCCCGGCCAACGAGCCGGTCCACGACTATGCGCCGAAATCCCCGGAACGAGCCCGCCTACTCGCCGAGTTGAACGCCCTGGCCGACAACCCGATCGACCTGCCGCACGTCATCGGCGGCGACCACCGGGTGGGGGAGGGCGAGCGGATCGATGTCGTCCAGCCGCACCGGCACGCCGCGACGCTGGGCACCCTCACCAACGCCGTGCACGCCGACGCGACGGCGGCCATCGAGGCCGCGATGGCGGCGAAGAACGCTTGGGCGGCAACGCCTTTCGACGAGCGCGCCGCGGTGTTCCTGCGCGCCGCCGACCTGCTGGCCGGGCCGTGGCGCGAAAAGATCGCCGCCGCAACGATGCTCGGCCAATCCAAGTCGGTCTATCAGGCCGAGATCGACTCGCCGTGCGAGCAGGTCGACTTCTGGCGGTTCAACGTGGCGTTCGCCCGTCAGATTTTGTCCCAGCAGCCGATCAGCGGGCCGGGCGAGTGGAACCGCAGCGACTACCGTCCGTTGGACGGCTTCGTCTACGCCATCACGCCGTTCAACTTCACCTCGATCGCCGGCAACCTGCCGACCGCACCGGCGCTGATGGGCAACACGGTGGTGTGGAAACCCTCGATCACCCAAACCTTGTCGGCCTACCTGACCATGCAACTGCTGGAGGCGGCGGGCCTGCCGCCCGGGGTGATCAACCTGCTCACCGGCGACGGCTTCGCGGTTTCCGATGTGGCCCTGGATGATCCGCGTCTGGCCGGCATCCACTTCACCGGGTCGACGGCCACCTTCCAGCGGCTGTGGCAGCGGGTGGGCGCCAATATCGGCCGCTACCAGAGCTATCCGCGGCTGGTCGGCGAGACCGGCGGCAAGGACTTCGTCGTCGCGCACGCCTCGGCGCGCCCGGAAGTGCTGACCACCGCGCTGATTCGCGGGGCCTTCGACTACCAGGGGCAGAAGTGCTCGGCCGCGTCGCGGGCGTTCATCCCGCATTCGGTGTGGCAGCGCATGGGCGATGACTTCCTGGGCGCGGCCGCCGCGCTGCGCTACGGCGACGTCACCGACCTGACCAACTACGGCGGCGCGCTGATCGACCGGCGGGCCTTCATCAAGAACGTCGACGCCATCGAACGGGCGAAGGGCGCGCCCGCCGTCACGATCGCCGTGGGCGGCGAATACGACGACGGCGTGGGCTATTTCGTGCGGCCCACCGTGCTGCTGTCCGACGACCCGACCGACGAGTCGTTTGCGACGGAGTACTTCGGCCCGGTGCTGTCGGTGCACGTCTACCCCGACGACCACTACGAACGGATCCTCGACGTCATCGACACCGGTTCCCGCTACGCCCTGACCGGCGCCGTCATCGCCGACGACCGGGCGGCCGTGCTGACCGCGCAGGACCGGCTGCGGTTCGCCGCCGGGAATTTCTACGTCAACGACAAGCCGACCGGCGCGGTGGTCGGTCGCCAGCCGTTCGGCGGCTCGCGCGGGTCCGGCACCAACGACAAGGCCGGCTCGGTGCTGAACCTGCTGCGCTGGACGTCGGCCCGCACGATCAAGGAGACGTTCGTCCCGGCCACCGAGCACGCCTACCCGCACATGGTGGCCGACTGATGGCCGGATTGTTCATCCACACGGTGCGCCCGGCGATCATGGCCGCCAGCCGGTGGGAGGCGTTGCGCCGCGCGGCCGAGCGCATGCCGGTCACACGCAAAGTGGTGGCCCGGTTCGTGCCCGGCGAGACGATCGACAGCGTGCTGGACAGCGTTGGTGCGCTGCGTGATTCGGGCCGCTTCGTCAGCGTCGACTACCTGGGCGAGGACGTCGCCGACGTCGACGACGCGGACGCCGCGGTGCGGGTGTACCTCGATCTGATCGACCGGCTGGGCCGATCCGGTGAGCAGGGCTCCGGCGTCCGGCCGCTGGAGGTGTCGCTGAAGCTGTCCGCGTTGGGGCAGGCCCTGGACCGCGATGGGGAGAAGATCGCCCGCGAGAACGCCTGGTCGATTTGTGATGCCGCCCGGCGGGCCGGCGTATGGGTGACGGTCGACGCGGAGGACCACACCACGACCGATTCGACGCTGTCGATCGTGCGCGACCTGCGGGCCGAATTTCCCTGGCTTGGCACGGTTCTGCAGGCCTACCTGCGGCGCACGCAAGGGGATTGTGAGGACTTCGCCGCGGCCGGCGCGCGGATCCGGCTGTGCAAGGGCGCCTACGACGAGCCCGCCTCGGTGGCCTACCGGGACGACGCCGACGTCACCGGCTCGTACCTGCGGTGCCTGCGCGTGCTGATGGCGGGCAGCGGCTATCCGATGGTGGCGTCGCACGACCCGGCGGTGATCGAAGCGGCCCCCGCCGTCGCGCGCGCCTGCGGCCGCACCGTCGACGACTTCGAGTACCAGATGCTGTACGGCATCCGCGACGACGAGCAGCGGCGGCTCGCCGGCGCCGGGAACCACGTTCGGGTGTACGTGCCGTTCGGCACCCAGTGGTACGGGTACTTCGCCCGCCGGTTGGCGGAGCGACCCGCCAACCTGAAGTTCTTCTTGCGGGCGCTGGCCCGTTGATTGTGAATCCTTGGCTTTCGGTGTGAGGCCAGGGCGAAGATTTCGCCGGAATCGCGCCCTGGCTACCCGCTCAACGCCCACGATGCACACTCGACGTCCGGCGGCGTAGCGTCTCGGGCATGAGCCTGGTCATCGACGAGATGCCCGACCTCGGCATCACCCGGCTGTCGCGCTGGATCTTCAACTGCTACGTCCTGCGCAGCGGCGACGGCGCGGTGGTGGTCGACGCCGGGCTACCGCGGGTCGCCGGCGATCTCGCGGCCATCCTGGGCCGCGCCGGAACCCTCCGCGCCGTCGTGGCGACCCACGGGCACAGCGACCACGTGGCGGGCGCGGCGGAGCTGGCCGTGCGCCACCGGGCGCCAATCTGGTTGCCCGAGGCCACACTTGCCTACCTCGACGGGGTGAAACCGCGTACCCCGACCCTGGGCAAGGCCGCGACCATCTGGCCCACCATGATCGACCAGCCGCTGGATCGGCGCGGGGTGACCGGGTTCCTCGGCGGTCCTCGGATCGCGGGATACGGCACGCCGGCCGGCATGCGCTGGACGGGTCCGCCTCCCGGCGGCGGGCTCGCCGAGGGCCAGCCGGTGCCGGGCGCGCCGGATTGGACGGTGGTCAGCGCCAACGGTCACACCGACGACAGCATCGCGCTCTGGAACCCGACGACCCGCACGCTGCTGTCCGGCGACGCCGTGCTGACGGTTCGCGGACAGGCCTGGCACACACCCGAAATCGTCGACGCCGCGAGTGCCGCCGACACCCGCAAGCGTCTCGAAGAATTGCCCGTCGCGCATCTGCTGCCCGGCCATGGCCGGCCGGTGCACGCCGCCGACGTGTGGGCTCAGCAGCGCCGCTGAGTGTGCGCTCAGGGCTTTGGGCGAGAAAGCAGGGCGGGAGAATCGCCCGGATCGCGCCCTGGCTTCACACGCAAAGCCCACGATGCACACTCGACGGCTGGCCCGGTAACCGCACCGCTAGCCGCGCCGCGGCCGCGCCGGGCGCTCGCTGGCGAATCCGCGAACCACGTGCGCGCGCACGAACTCCGCCGCCACCTCGGGGTCGTCCATGTCCAGCGTCGACGACGGCGTGCTGAAGAGCGAAAAGAGTATGCGCGCGAACCATTCCCCGGCCGCCTCGACGTCGAGGTCCTTGCGGACCTCGCCGGTGAGCCTGGCGGCGGACAGATAGGGCGCGAAGAAGTCGACACACTCGCGCAGCAGCACCGCGGCGTCCTTGGTCAGCAGCAGGCTGATCGCGTCCTCGTCGAAGTACTTCTCGGAGGCGATGACCCGCCGCGCCTGGGTCACGAACACCGCTGCGCGGCTCAGCTTGTCCTCCAGTGAGCTGCCCTGGTCCATCGCCTTGGACATCTCGCGGTAGAACCGCTCGGAGGCGTGCTCGGCGCATGCTTCGACGATCGCGCCCTTGTCGCTGAAGTACTCGTAAATCGTGCTGCGCGATACCCCGGCCTGCCTGGCGATGTCGACGACGGTCGACTTGTCCAATCCCTGTCTGCCGAAGCAGAGGAACGCGGACTCGACGATGAGTTCGCGGGTATCGGTGGCCTGCGCCGCCTGAGTCATGGCACCAACGCCCCTCGGGGCACCAGCCCGGCGTCGGCCGAGGCGAAGGCGTCGTTGACGTCCGCGAGATGGAACGGCTTGGGCATCAGCCGGTCGAACGGAAAGTCGGTGTGCTGCAGGAACGACAGCCCGATCGCCAGCGTGACGGGGTCGTAGAGCATCACACCGCGCACGGCCTTGTTGCCGTACACCAGCGAACTCGGGTCGAGCTCGAACGTGCGCCCCATCCCGACGTTGCCGACCTCGAGCAGCGTGCCGCCGTTGTTCAGAAAGCCGACCCCGTCGGGGATGACGCCGGGCACCCCGACCACCTCGAGCACCCAGTCGGCGCCGATGCCGTCGCTGTGCGCACGGACCCGCTCGGCCACCTCGTACGTCGAGATGCCGCTCGCGTCGATGCAGAAGGTGGCGCCGAAATCGGCTGCGACATCGAGCCGTTCGGGGATTTTGTCGATCACGATGACGGCGGCCGCGCCGGCGGTGCGTGCCACGGCCGCGGCGTTGATGCCCAGGCCGCCCGCGCCCTGGATGACGACGGTGTCGCCCAGGCGCACGTCGCGCAGCGCGAACAACACCTGGGCCAGAGCGCAATTCAGCGGGGCGACGGCCTCGTCGGCGAGGTCCTCGGGCACCTTGTACAGCGGCTGCCGCCGGCTGGTGTAGTAATACTCGCCGTGCGCGGCGACGAAATGCGGCTCCTGGTCGTGGGTGCGGTACTCGCCGGCCATCAGGTTCTGGCACGCATGGGGCCGGCCCCGCGCGCAGGCGTGGCACTGCCCGCAGGTCCAGAAGTAGGGCGTGACGACGCGATCGCCGACGGCGAGCGGCTTGCCGGTCGCGTCGGTGGCGAGCCCCTCACCGAGTTCGGCTATCTCGCCGACCATTTCGTGGCCCAGGGCGAAGGGACACGGCAACGGCAGCTCGCCGCGGAAGATGTGCAGGTCGGATCCGCAGATGCCCGCCATCCGCAGCTTGAGCGCGGCGGTCCCCGGGGCGGGGGCGGTGAGCGGGAATTCGGCCAGCTCGATCGGCCCCCCGGGTGCGGTCAATACCGCGAGCTTGGGCATGGGCTTCCCCCTTAGTCGGCAGGCGCGAGGATCAGCCCGCTGGTGGGCACGCCGGTTCCCGACGTGACGAGCACGTGCTCGACGCCCTCGACCTGGTTGTGCGAGGTGCCGCGGACCTGCCGCACGCCCTCGGTGATGCCGTTCATGCCGTGGATGTAGGCCTCGCCGAGCAGGCCGCCGTTGGTGTTGATCGGAAATTCCCCGCCCAGCGACAGCCGCTCGACGGTGGCGAAGTCCTTGGCCTCGCCGCGCCCGCAGAAGCCCAGCTCCTCGAGCTGCGTGAACACGAACGGCGTGAAATGGTCGTAGATGAAGGCGGTTTGGATGTCTTGCGGCTTGAGGCCCGAGTCGCGCCACAGCCGGTTGCCGACCACCCCCATCTCCGGCAGCCCCGTGATGTCGTCGCGGTAGTAGCTCGTCATCATTTCGCCGTTCGCGGCCGCGCCCTGGGCGGCCGCGGTGATCACCGCCGGCGGTTGCCTCAAGTCGCGGGCCCGTTCGGCGCTGGTCACCACCAGCGCGACCCCGCCGTCGCTCTCCTGGCAGCAATCCAGCAGCCGCAGCACGGGTTCGACGATCCACCGCGAGCTCTGATGATCTTCCAGCGTGATCGGGCGTTGGTAGAACCAGGCGTCGGGGTTGGTGGCGGCGTGCTTGCGGTCGACGACCGCGATGCGGCCGAAGTCCTCGTTGGTCACCCCGTACGTCGACATGTAGCGCTGGGCGTGCATCGCGACCCACGCCGCGGGGGTGAGCAGCCCGAACGGCGCGTAATGCGCCATGAACAGCGGGGTCTGGGTCATGTCGCGCCCGCTGCCGCCGAAGCGAAAGCCGGAACGTTCGTTGAACGCGCGCCAGCACACCACCACGTCGGCGACGCCGCTCGCGACGGCCATCGCCGCGTGCACGACGGTGCCGGCCGCCGCGCCGCCGCCGTGATGCACGCGGGAGAAGAAGCTCAGGTCGCCGATGCCGACGTTGCGGGCGATGTCGATCTCGTCGCTGGAGTCCATGGTGAAGGTGACCATGCCGTCGACGTCGGCGGGCGTCAGGCCGGCGTCGTCGAGCGCGGCACTGACCGCCTCACAGGCCAATTGGAGCTCGCTGCGCCCCGACTCCTTGGAGAACTCGGTCTGGCCGATGCCGACGATGGCGCAGCTGCCGGGCAGCGGGCTCATGCCTCGCGTCCGTCCAGCAGGCTGAGCACCGCGGTCCCGGAAACGTGATCGCCCAGGCTGTTGGAGCCCCGGAACGTCACCTCGACGAAGTTCTCGCCGTCCGAGCCCTCGGTTTTGGACGTCACGGTGCCGGTGAAGCGCAGCGGGTCGTCGGGGAAGCACGGCACGCCGAGGCGGATGGACAGGTTCTTCACCATCGCCTCCGGGCCGGCCCAGTCGGTGAGGAAGCGCACGCAGTACCCGTTGGTGGTCAGGATGTTCATGAACAGGTTCGGCGAGCCCTGCTTCTTGGCGAAGTCGCGGTCGTGGTGCACCGGCATGAAGTCCCGCGACGCGATCGCGCCGGCGACGATCATCGTTGTGGTGATCGGGATTTCGAGCGGGGTCACCTCGTCGCCGACGTTGATGTCGGCCCACTTGAGCGTCGAGCGGTGCTTGGCCGCAGTCATAGGGGTCATCGGGTTCCTTCCGGATAGGTACTGCCGATACTGGCCAGCTGGGCAGGCGCGGGGCCGAGGGTGAGTTCGTTGTGTTTGGCCCACAGAAAGTAGCGGTGCAGCGGATAGGTGACGTCGATCCCGATGCCGCCGTGGACCTGCTGGGCGCTGGCGGCGACCCGCGAGCCGGCCTCGGCGGCCCAGAACTTCGCGATGCGGGCCGCCCGCTCGGCCTCGTGCGACGGTCGTCCGCGCGCGATCAGCCAGGCGGCGTGCCAGGTGGTCCAGCGGATGGCTTCGACGTCGATGAAGGCGTCGGCCAGCCGCTGCTGCACCGCCTGGAAGCTGCCGATGGGCCGCCCGAATTGCTCACGCCCGCTGGTGTACTCGGCCGCGATGCGCAGGGCGCGCTCGCACACGCCGAGCGCAATCGCGCACAGGCCGACCAGGGCGCGCGTGTGCAGGGATCCGATCGGACCGTCGAGCCGGTCGTGCGCGGAAACGATTGCACCGTCGAGGAATACGTCCGCGTGCGGTTCGCGGTTGGTGGTCGCGACCGGCCGGATTTCGACGCCGCTTGTGTCGGCGGGCAGCAGGAACAGGCCCACGGCGCCGTCGTCCATGGCGGCCGGGATCAGGATGGTGTCGGCGAGCTGGGCGGCCGGCACCAGCTCCTTGGCCCCGTCCAGTCGCCAGTTCAGGCCGTCGCGGCGGGCTGCGGTGGACGGGCTCATCGGATCGGATCGGCCCGGCTCTTGCAGGCCCGCAGTCAGGATGCGGGCTCCCGAGACGACGCCGGGCAGGAACCGTCGCTGTTGCTCGGCACTTCCGTGCCGGGCGATCGGGTCGGCACCCAGCACCAGCGTCGCGTAGGCGGGCACCGGGGCCACACTCCAGCCCACCTCGGCGAGCAGCACGCCCAGCTCCAGGAACCCGCCGCCGTTCCCGCCGACCGCCTCCGGCAGCGCCGTGCCCAACAGGTCGGCCGCGGCGAGTTCGCTCCACAGCGCGGCGTCGTAACGGGTCTCGCCGGCCTCCAGCTCGGTCAGCCGGTCGGGGGTGGCCCGGCGCTCGAAGATCTCGCGCGCGAGCTTGGCGATGGTCTCCTGCTCCTCGGTGAACCTGAAATCCATTGCGCCGCCTACCGGACGGGCCGGAACTGGTGCAGTACCAGGTCGTTGTCGAACGTCTGGTAGTAGACCTCCACCGGCATCCCGACCGTGACGTCGGCCGGGTCGATGCCGCACAGGTTCGACACGATCCGCACCCCCTCGTCGAGCTGCACCAGCGCCACGATGTAGGGATACTCGAAGAACGGGAACTTCGGCTCGTGCGGCATCACGTAGCTGTAGACGGTGCCGCGGCCCGACGACTCGATCGCCTCCCAGTCCAGCGACCGGCAGTGCGGACACATGGGGCGTGGCGGGTGGCGCAGCGTCCCGCACCCGGAGCAGCGCTGGATGAGCAGCTTCTGCTCGCGCAGGCCGTTCCAAAAGAACTCGGTGTCCGGGCTGATGGCCGGCGCCAGGCGGGCGGCCATCAGTTCGCCGGCCTGAATCGCAGCACGCGGAATCGCTGTCGCCCCAGCACCTCACCGTCCTGGTCGGTGTAGGTGATCAGCCAGGTCAAAAAGAAACCGGTGCCGAGCGCCGTCTTCTTCTCGTCGGAGACCTCCTCGAACACCGACGTCGAGCTGATGACGTCGCCGAGGCGGGGATAGCGTTCGATCTCGAATTCCGAGTTGGTGGCCACCGTGCTGGTGTATCCGGCCTCGTCGAGGAATGCCGTTGGGTTGCTGAGGATCTCGACGGGGGCGCCGCCGCGCTCAGCGATCCCCTCCAGCTTCGGGGACGGCATCGTCCAGGTTTGCAGCATCACCGGCGGCGACACGATGCCGCCGAACCGCGACGACGCCGCAAACTCGGGATCGAGGTAGACGGGGTTCATGTCGGCGAGCGCGTGGGCCCAGTGCCGAATCATCGGTTGGTTGACCGGATCCGGTGCCACCGTGGGCAGTCCGGTGCCACCGGTGGGCTTGCCGACGAGTGCCCGCAGTTTGGTGCGCACCTCGGAATCTTGGTCGGTCATGCTCCTCCTGTCGTCTGCTGCGCGCGAAGGTCGCGGGGTGCCCTGGGCATCCCCAACCCGGCCATCGCGATGATGTCACGCTGAATCTCGTTGGCGCCACCGCCGAACGTGTTGATGACCGCGAACCGGTAGGCGGATTCGAGAGCCCCGCGCAGCGGCGCGTCGGCGCCGGAGCGTATTCCGTTGCCGTCGAGCACTTCGAGCAGCTGGCGGGCGACCTGCTGGGTGAGCTCGGTGCCGAAGACCTTGGCCGCCGACGCCTCGCCCATGCTGAGGTCGCCCCGAGACATGGCCGCGTTGACGCGCGCGTTGACGAGTTTGTAGGCGGCGACCTGCGCCTCGACCCTGGCCAGCGCGAGCCGCACCCACGGCTGGTCGACGACGCGGCCGCCGTCGAGCTCTGTGGTGGTGGCCCAATCCAGGGTCTTCTCGAAGAGGGGCTCGAGCGCGCCGAGGTTGCCCAGCGCGGCGCGTTCGAAGTTCAGCTGTGTGGTGATCAGCTGCCAGCCCTGGTTTTCGCCGGCCACGATGGCGCTGGCGGGGACCCGAACGTCGTCGTAGAACGTGTAGAAGGTGGAGATGCCGGGCATGGTGTGCAGCGGTTGCCAGGAGAACCCGGGCGACGAGGTGGGCACGATGAAGATCGAAATGCCCTTGTGTTTCTTGACATTCGGATCGGTGCGCGCGGCCAGCCAGACGTAGTCGGCGTAGGCGGCGCCGCTGGTGAACATCTTCTGGCCGTTGATCACATAATCGTCGCCGTCGCGCACCGCCGCGGTACGCAGCGACGCCAGGTCGCTGCCCGCCCCCGGCTCGGAGTATCCGATCGCGAACTCCACGCTGCCGTCCAGGATCGCCGGCAGAAACGTCCGCTTCTGTTCGTCGGTGCCGTACTGCATCAGGGTCGGCCCGACGGTGTTGAGGGTGACCAGCGGGATCGGGGCGCTGACCCGCTGCGCCTCCTCGGAGAAGATGAACTGCTCGATCGCCGAGAAACCGCGCCCGCCATACTCTTTGGGCCAACCCACGCCGAGCAGGTTGGCGGCCCCCAGGGCGCGCACGCAGTCGCGGACCGCGGGCCCGCCCTCGATGCCCTCGCTCACCGCCGCGGTACGCTCCGGCGTCATCACCCGTTCCAGCGCAGCGCGGATCTCCGCGCGAAGCCGCTGCTGCTCGGGCGTGTAGTCGAGCTCCATTATTCGCCCGTCCCGAGCCGCACGGGCATCCGCTTCACCCCGGGCACCATCGTGGCGCGCATCCGGTCCACATCGCCGACCAGCTCCAGGCGGGGAAATCGCCGCAGTAGCTCGTCGAACATCACCGAGGCCTCCAGCCGGGCCAATTGCGCACCGACGCAGGAGTGTTCGCCGCAGCCGAACGCGATGTGCGGATTCGGGTGCCGCGTCACCTTGAACTCCTCGGAGTCGGCACCGAAGATGTCCTCGTCGCGGTTGGCCGACCCGTACAGCATCACCACGGTGTCGCCCTCGGCGATCCGCTGCCCGCGGATCTCGACGTCGGCCGTTGCGGTGCGCGCCATGTGCACCACCGGACTGTTCCAGCGCAGCATCTCCTCGACGGCGCCCGGGATCAGCGATCGATCCTGCACCAGCAGGCGACACTGGTCCGGATGCGCGATCAGCGCCAATGTTCCCAAAGCGATGAGATTGCGGGTGGTTTCGTTGCCGGCGACCAACAGCAGGAACGCGAAGTTGAGCAGGTCTTCGTCGGTGAGCCGGACCCCGTCGATCTCCGCGCCCGCCAGCACCGACAGCAGGTCGTCGTGCGGCTCGACGCGCCGCTGGGCGATCAGCTTCTGGAAGTACTCGAAAAGCTGCCCCATGGCCACCAGGGGATCGAGTTCGATCTCCGGGTCGGCGCTTCCGGTGGCGGCGTCCGACCACGCCCGGAACTGCTCCCAGTCGTCGGGCGGGGCGCCGATCAGCTCGGCGATCATCCGGGTGGGCAGCGGCGCGGCGATCTCTTCGGCGAACTCGTGGACGGATTCGGGTGCCACGTCGTCGAGGATGCCCCGCACGATCTCGCGGATCTTCGGCTCGAGGACCGCCACGCGCCGCCGGGTGAACCCGGAGTTGATCAGCTTGCGCATCTGCCGGTGCCGCGGCGGGTCGGTGAAGATCAGGCTGCCCGGCTGGACCGGGCTCGGCTGCGCGGGATCGGGGATGGTGATGCCCTGGGTCGACGAGAACAGCCCCGGGTTGCTCGACACGAAGCGGATGTCCTCGTACTTCAGCAGCGCCCAGAAGTTGGTCACGTCGTTCCAGCACACCGGCGACGTCGCGCGCAGCTCCCGGTACGCGGGGTACGGATCGCCCGCGTAGAAGTCGGGGGAGTGCAGGGGAAACGTAGTCCGCACGGCCAGCCTCCCTGACGGACGATCCGACACATCACCGGAATGTGTCTTGCGACGTTGTGTCTACCCCCTGCCGATCGTCCCTGTCAATACGTGCGCAACTCGCTGAAACAGCGGAAAATTCGCCGAATTGATGATTGACGCGGGGGTTCCCGCGGTGAACACTGGCTCTCTAGATGACCGACGTTCGGGTGAGGAAGCGCGCATGACCGAGCTACAAACTCCGGGATCTCTTGTCGACACCTATCAGCTCTACATCGACGGCGGCTGGGTCGAGGCGCAGGGCGGTCGCTACGACGACATCAATCCGGCCACCGAACGATCGATCGGCGCCGCGCCCGACGCCAGCGTTGCCCAGGTCGCCGCGGCGATCGACGCCGCGCGCCGGGCCTTCGACAGCGGGCCGTGGGGCCGCATGGGCCCCGACGAGCGGGCCGGCTGCCTCAATCAGCTCGGCGCGGCGCTGCTGAAGCACGCCGACGAATTCTTCGCGCTGTCGCAGGCGGAGTGGGGTTGCGTTGCCAACGAGCGGATGATGCAAATCGACGGGGCCGCCTACATGTCGATGCACGCGGCGCAGCTCGCCGCGCAGCTGGGCGAGGAAGCGGTGACCGGAATGAGCGCCGGCACCACGTTGCTGTCTCATCAGCCGCTGGGCGTCGTGTCCGTATTGACGCCGTGGAACTTCCCGCATTGCCTCAACGTCATGAAGCTCAACCACGCTCTGGCCGCGGGCAATACCGTCGTGCTCAAGCCCTCGCCGCTGACCCCGCTCGCGGGTCTGGCGCTCGCGCGGATCATCGACGAGGAGACCGACATCCCGCCGGGCGTCGTAAACGTCGTCACGCCGTCCGGCGTCGAGGCCGCCCGGCTGCTCACCACCGACCCGCGTATCGACATGGTGAGCTTCACCGGCAGTTCGGTCGTCGGGCGCCAGGTCATGTCCGCCGCGGGCGACACCATGAAGCGGATCCTGCTGGAGCTGGGCGGCAAGTCGGCCAGCATCGTCCTGGACGACGCGCAAGTCACCGACGAGATGTTGCGGCAGATGCTGTTCGACTCGTGCTCGCTGCACGCCGGGCAGGCCTGCATCCTGCACAGCCGGATGCTGCTTCCCGATTCGCTGCACGACGACGTGGTCGACCGGCTCGTGGCGCTGGCCCGCGAGGTCAAGGTCGGCGATCCGGCCGACCCCGACACGCAGATGGGGCCGCTGATCAGCGCGGCGCAGCGCGAGCGGGTCCAGGCGCACGTCGACGGGGCGGTGAACGACGGGGCCCGGCTGGCGACCGGTGGTGGCCGCCCGGCCGGCCTGGACGTCGGATTCTATTTCGAGCCGACGATTCTCACCGGCGTCGACCCGGATTCGACCATCGCCCAGGAGGAAGTGTTCGGGCCGGTGCTGACCGTGTTGCGCTACCGCGACGATGACGACGCCGTCGCCATCGCGAACAACTCCCAGTACGGGCTTTCCGGGGCGGTGTGGGGCACCGATGTGGACCGCGCCGTCGGCGTCGCGCGACGCATCCGTACCGGGCAGGTCGCGGTCAACGGGTGTGGTCCCGGCGGCGCCCCGTTCGGCGGGTTCAAGCTGAGCGGGTTGGGGCGCGAGGGCGGCGGCCTCGCCGGGCTGCACCAGTACATGGAGGCGATGGCGATCGGGGTTCCCGCGTGAGCGGACCCCTCGCGGGGCTGTCCGTCGTCGAAATCACCCGGGAGATCTCCGGTCCTTATGCGGCAAAGCTTTTCGTCGACCTCGGTGCCGAGGTCACCAAGATCGAGCCGCCGGGCGGAGACCCGCTGCGCCGCTGGGGCCCGTTTCCCCGCGGGGTGCCCGATCCCGGCCGCAGCGGATTGTTTGAATACCTGAACGCGGGCAAGCGAATCGCGGCGCTCGAGGATGCCCGCGGGCTGATCGCGGGTGCGCAGCTGCTCATCGAGAACTTCGCGCCCGGAACGCTGGAAGGCTGGGGATTCGACCGCGACGCCCTGGGCGAGCTCAACCCAAACCTGGTGCTGCTCCGCATCTCTGCCTTCGGGCAGTCCGGGCCGTGGCGGGACCGGCCGGCCACGTCGCTGACGCTGCAGGCGGCGTCGGGCTGGGTCAGCGCCCGCGATCCCGACCGCCCGCCGGTGCAGGTCGGCGCGCGGATCGCCGAGTACGTCTCCGGCGCCTATGGCGCGCTGGGCGCGTTGACGGCACTGCGTTGCGCATCCGATCAGCTTGTCCAGGTGGATGTTTCGGAATTCGAATCGTTGCTGTCCACGCTACCGTATCCCATGCTGATGGCGCAGAAGATGCTCAGCCTCGGGTTGCCCGCCAACGCTCGGGGGGCGCCCATGCTGGGGGTGGTCCGCGCCGCCGACGGTTGGGTGGGAATCAACTGTCTGACCGGCCAGCATTGGCTGGACGTCTGCGCGATGCTGGGACTGCCCGAGTTCGGCGAGCAGCAGATCCCGATCATGTTGGGCGGCCCGGAACGCGCCGAATTCTATGCTCGCGCGGAGCCGTTGCTCGCCGAGCGGACGGTCGCCGAGATCGTCGAGTTGAGCCAGGCGATGCGGATCCCGGCCACGCCGGTCAACGACGGCGCCACCGTGCTGGACTGTCCGCAATACGCCAAGCGCGGGTTCTTCATCGATGGGGGTGAGTTCCAACGCCCCGGCGCACCGTTCCGGCTGACCAACGGCCCTGTGGCCCAGCATCATCCGGCTCGCGCCCCGGGCGCCCTCCCGTTCGAGGGGCTGAAGGTGCTCGACCTGAGCACCTTCTGGGCGGGCGCCTACCTGACCTGCTACCTCGGCGCATTCGGCGCCGACATCGTCAAGGTCGAGTCGGTCCAGCGGCCCGACGGTTTTCGCTTCTCCGGCGCGTTTCCCTTCGAGGGTGACGACTGGTACGAGCGCAGCGGCCTGTGGCAGGCCACCAACCTCAACAAGAAAGACCTCACGCTGGACCTGACCTCGCGGCGCGGCCTGGACCTTGCCCGGCGGCTGGCCGCGCAGGCCGACGTCGTCGTGGAGAACTTCTCCCCGCGCGTGGTGGAGCAGTTCGGTCTGGACTACCAGTCGCTGGCGGCGCTGAAGCCCGACGTGATCATGATCCGGATGCCGGGTTTCGGCTTGGAAGGCCCCTGGCGCGAGTACGTCGGCTGGGCGTTGAACTTCGAGCAGACCGCGGGGATGTCGTCGGTCACCGGGTATCCGGACGGGCCGCCGTGCAACCCGCAGGGGCCGGCCGATCCCGTCGTCGGCGTGCATGCCGGGGTCGCGCTGCTGGCGGCGCTCGAGCACCGCAGCCGCACCGGGGAGGGGCAGCTGATCGAGATCGCCCAGATCGAGGTGGCGGCCGCCGTGACCGCCGAACCGGTGATCGAGTACTCGATGAACGGCGTCGTGCAATCCCGGGAAGGCAACCGTCGGCGCGGCTACCTGCAGGGCGTGTACCCGACGAACGAGGAAGGCGTCTGGGTGGCGCTGTCGCTACCCGAGCAGCCGGCCGTCGACCACGACGCGTTCGACGCGCTGGTCGCGGCCTGGACCCGCACGCTGGATCCGGAGACGGTCGTCGAAACACTTGTGGCGCAGGGCATCCCGGCCGAGCGGGTGATCACGGGTGAGCGGATGTATGATATCGCCCAGCTCCGCGCGCGGGGATACTACGAGGAGCTCGCGCATCCCCTCACCGGATCGCACCGCTATCCCGGCTGGCCGTTTCGGATCACCCCCGGGCCGGCGCGCCACCACCGCAGCGCCGCGCCGACCCTGGGCCAGCACAACGACGAGATCCTTGGCGGACTGGCCCTTTCCGCGGACGAGCTGACCGCGTTGCGGGCCGAGCGGGTCATCGGGGAGCGGCCGCTCAACGTCTAGAGGCCTTTGGTAAACGGCTCTTCACATGCAAAGCTTCTGAGCATGGTCATGGAGATCGCCCGACCCAAGCTCGAGGGCAACATCGCGGTCGGGGAGGACCGCCAGATCGGCTTCGCCGAGTTCGGTGCCCCCTGGGGTCGCGCATTCTTCTGGTTCCACGGAACGCCCGGCGCCCGCCGCCAGATCCCGATCGAGGCCCGGGTCTACGCCGAACAGCACAACATCCGCCTGATCGGCATCGACCGGCCGGGCATCGGGTCCTCGACGCCCCATCGGTACGAGAACATCCGGGCGTTCGGCGACGACCTGCGGACGATCGCGGACACGCTGGGCATCGACAAGATGGCGGTCATCGGGCTGTCCGGCGGCGGCCCGTACGCGCTCGCGTCCGCCGCCGTGCTGCCCGACCGCGTCGTCGCGGCCGGGATCCTGGGTGGCGTCGCGCCGTTCCTCGGCGACGAGGGCATCACCAGCGGCCTGATGAACCTGGGCAAGCGGGCGGCGCCGCTGCTGCGGCTCGGCGGCGACCCGCTGCGGATCGGCGCGAGCCTGGTGGTCCGGATGATCCGTCCCGTCGCGAATCCCGCGCTATATCTGTACGCCGCGATTTCCCCGGAAGGCGACCGGCGCCTGCTCACCCGGCCCGAGTTCGGCGCCATGTTCCTCGACGACCTGCTCAACGGCAGCCGCAAGCAACTGGCGGCCCCCTTCAACGACATCATCCTGTTCACCCAGGACTGGGGGTTCCGGCTCGACGAGGTCAAGGTCCCGGTGCGCTGGTGGCACGGCGACAGCGACCACATCGTCCCGTTCGCGCACGGTGAGCACGTCGTGTCTCTGCTGCCCGACGCCGAACTCCTCGTGCTGCCCGGCGAAAGCCACCTCGCCGGGCTGGGCCGCGGCGAGGAGATTTTGGCCACCCTGACGAAGATCTGGGACGAACAGGCCTGACGCCGCCGGGTAGCCTGCAGGCGTGCTGCTCGCGTCGCTCAATCCCTCAACGGTTACCACCACCGACATCGCCGACGCGGTGCGGATCGACGGCGTCACGCTCAGCCGCAGCGACTTGATCGGCGCCGCAACGTCGGTGGCCGAGCGGGTGGCCGGCGCGAATCGGGTCGCGGTCCTGGCCACGCCGAGCGCGGCCACCGTGCTGGCGGTCACCGGCTGCCTGATCGCCGGCGTGCCCTTCGTCCCGGTGCCCTCCGACGTCGGCGTGGCCGAGCGCCGGCACATGCTCACCGACTCCGGGGTGGAGGCCTGGCTGGGTCCCGAGCCCGAAGACCGCGGCGGCCTGCCGCACATCCCGGTGCGAGTGCACGCCCGCTCGTGGCACCGCTACCCCGAGCCGTCGCCGGACGCGACCGCGATGATCATCTACACCTCCGGCACCACCGGGCTGCCCAAGGGCGTGCAGCTGAGTCGCCGCGCTGTCGCCGCCGACCTCGATGCGCTGGCGGAGGCCTGGCAGTGGACGCCCGACGACGTCCTGGTGCACGGCCTGCCGCTGTTCCACGTGCACGGGCTGGTGCTGGGACTGCTCGGGTCGCTGCGGGTCGGAAACCGCTTCGTGCACACCGGAAAACCGACACCGGCCGGGTACGCGCAAGCGTGCGCCGACTGGGGCGGGTCGCTGTTCTTCGCGGTTCCCACCGTGTGGTCGCGGGTGGTGACCGACGGCTCGGCGGCCGAGGCGCTGCGCCCGGCGCGGCTGCTGGTCTCCGGGAGCGCGCCGCTGCCGGTGCCGGTGTTCGACCGGCTGGCCGAACTCACCGGACACCAGCCCATCGAACGGTACGGCGCCTCGGAATCGCTGATCACCATCTCGACCCGGGCCGACGGCGAGCGCCGGGCTGGCTGGGTCGGCGTGCCCGTCGCCGGCGTGGAAACCAGGCTGCTCGACGACGACGACAATCCGGTGCCGCGGGACGGGGAAACCGTTGGGCGCCTTCAGGTTCGCGGGCCGACGATGTTCGACGGCTACCTGAACCGGCCCGAGGCCACCGCGGAGGCGTTCGCACCCGACGGCTTCTATCGCACCGGCGACGTCGCGGTGGTCGACGGCGCCGGCATGCACCGCATCGTCGGACGCGAGTCGGTCGACCTGATCAAGTCCGGCGGATACCGCGTCGGCGCGGGTGAGATCGAGACGTCTCTGCTGGGGCACCCGGGGGTGCAGGAGGCGGCCGTTGTCGGGCTGCCCGACGAGGACCTGGGCCAGCGCATCGTCGCCTACGTCGTCGGCTCGTCCAACCTGCGGGCCGACGACCTGATCAACCACGTCGCCCAGGAGCTGTCGATACACAAGCGGCCGCGGGAGGTTCGCCTCGTGGCGGCGCTGCCGCGCAACGCGATGGGCAAGGTCCTCAAGAAGCAGCTGCTCGCCGAGGGCTGAGCCGCGCCCGCCCTTTGGCCGCGAGCGTGCGTAGATGTACACGCTTTACGGCGTGTCGCCCTTCAAACACGCACGCTCGCGGAGGTTCGCCTACCGTCGTAGGCGTGACGGAACTGCCGACGGTTGCGGCCGGGCGCGCGTCGACACCGATGCGGCGGGTGGCGGCGGCGTGTCTGGTCGGCTCGGCGATCGAGTACTACGACTTCCTCATCTACGGCACCGCGGCGGCGTTGGTGTTCCCGACGGTGTTCTTCCCGCGACTCGGTTCGACGCTGGGCATCATCGCCTCGATGGCGACGTTCGCGACGGCGTTCCTGTCGCGGCCGCTGGGCGCGGCCGTCTTCGGGTACTTCGGTGACCGGCTGGGCCGCAAGAAAACGCTGATCGCCACGCTGCTGATCATGGCCGTCTCGACCGTCGGCGTCGGCCTGGTGCCGAGCACGGCGGCCATCGGTGCGGCCGCCCCCCTGATCCTGACCGTGTTGCGGCTGCTGCAGGGGTTCGCCGTCGGCGGCGAATGGGCGGGGTCGGCGCTGTTGAGCGCCGAGTACGCGCCCCCCGGCAAGCGGGGCCGCTACGGCATGTTCACCCTGCTCGGCGCCGGCACCGCGTCCGTGCTGAGCAGCCTGACCTTTCTGGGCGTCAACTTCAGCATCGGGGAACGCAGCGCCGCGTTCATGCAGTGGGGATGGCGGCTGCCTTTCCTGTTCAGCGCGGCGCTGATCGGGATCGCGCTGTACGTGCGGCTCAACATCGACGAGACCCCGGTGTTCGCCGAGGAGAAGGCCCGCGACCTGGTCCCCAAGACGCCGCTGAAAGAGCTATGGCGCCTGCAGCGCCGCGAGATCCTGCTGGCCGCCGGCAGCCTGCTGGGCGGCTTCGGTTTCGGCTACCTGGGTCACACCTACCTGCTCATCTACGCCAATTCGCACCTCGGTTACACGCGCGGATTCATCTGGTCGGTGGGCGCGCTGACCGGGCTGGTCAGCATCGCCACGGTCGCGGCCTCGGCCACGCTGTCCGACCTGGTCGGGCGACGCCGCCTGATGCTGCTGGGCTGGTCGATCCTGTTGCCGTGGGCCTTCGTGGTGATGCCGTTGCTGAACACCCGCAATCCGGCGCTGTACGTGGTCGCCGTCGTCGGCATGGCCGTCGGCGGGGCGATCGGCACCGGGCCCACCGCCGCCTTCATTCCGGAGCTGTTCGCCACGCGTTACCGCTACAGCGGCGCCGCGCTGGCCCTCAACCTCGCCGGCGTCATCGGCGGGGCCCTGCCGCCGCTGCTCGCCGGGTCGCTGCTGGCGACCTACGGCAGCTGGGCGATCGGCGCCATGCTGGCCACGCTGGTGCTGGTCAGCCTGGTCTGCACCTACCTGCTGCCGGAAACCAGCGGCACGCCGCTCGGGTCCCGCTTCGAACAGGCGCCCGGCCGCTAGCTCAGTTGGCGTGCAGGTCCTCGTTGAGCGCGATGCCCCGGCCGTCGCGGGCCACCACCTCGACCGCGCCGGTGACCGAGTTGCGCCGGAACAGCAGGTTGTTGGCGCCGGAGAGGTCGCGGGCCTTGACCGCCGCGCCGTCGGGCATGGTGACCTTGGTGCCCGCGGTGACGTACAGGCCCGCCTCGACGACGCAGTCGTCGCCCAGCGAGATGCCCACACCCGCGTTGGCGCCGAGCAGACACCGCTCGCCGATCGAAATGACTTGCGTGCCACCGCCGGACAGCGTGCCCATGATGGAGGCCCCGCCGCCGACGTCCGAGCCGTCGCCCACGACGACGCCGGCCGAGATGCGCCCCTCGACCATCGACGCGCCTAGGGTGCCGGCGTTGTAGTTGACGAAGCCCTCGTGCATCACCGTCGTGCCGGGGGCCAGGTGGGCGCCGAGGCGCACCCGGTCGGCGTCGGCGATGCGCACCCCGGTCGGCAGGACGTAGTCGACCATCCGCGGGAACTTGTCCACGCCGTAGACGGTCACCGGGCCGTGGCGGCGCAGCCGCGCCCGGACCGCCTCGAAGCCCTCGATCGCGCACGGCCCCCGGTTGGTCCACACGACGTTGGTCAACACCCCGAACAGGCCGCCGGCGTTCAGCCCGTGCGGCGCCACCAACCGGTGCGACAGCAGGTGCAGCCGCAGGTAGGCGTCGTAGGCGTCGGCGGCCACCTCGTCGAGCGAGCCGATGATTGTGCGCACGGCGATGGTCTCGGTGCCGCGCTCGTCGTCGCGGCCGACCAGCGCGACGAGTTCCGGCGGGACGTCGGAGAGCGCGAGCCTGGTGGTGGCGCTCGTGCCCGATTCGGTCAGTTCCGGTGCGGGGAACCACGTGTCGAGGACCGACCCGTCGTTGGCCAGCGTCGCCAACCCGATACCTTGCGCTCCAGTCACGGCGGCCAGGTTACTTGCCGGCCCCAACCACTACCCTTGGGGGCGTGCTGGACTTGCGCGGGGACCCGATCGAGTTGACCGCTGCGCTGGTCGACATTCCCAGCGAATCGCGCGACGAGGCGCGCCTGGCCGACGAGGTGGAGGCCGCGCTGCGCGCCCAGACCTCGGGCTTCGAGGTCGTCCGCAACGGCAATGCGGTGCTGGCGCGCACCCGGGCGCAGCGGCGCATGCGGGTGCTGCTGGCCGGGCACCTCGACACCGTCCCGGTGGCGGACAACCTGCCCAGCCGTTTGGACGGCGCCAACCTGTACGGCTGCGGCACCGCGGACATGAAGGCCGGCGACGCCGTCTTCCTGCACCTGGCCGCGACCGTGGCCGAACCGGTGCACGACCTGACGCTGGTGTTCTACGACTGCGAGGAAATCGACGCCGCCGCAAATGGTTTGGGCCGCATCGAGCGCGAGCTGCCGGAGTGGTTGGCCGCGGACGTCGCCATCCTGGGCGAGCCCACCGGCGGCTACATCGAGGCCGGCTGCCAGGGCACCCTGCGCGTGGTGATCAGCGCGACCGGTACGCGCGCGCATTCGGCGCGAGCCTGGTTGGGCGACAATGCCATTCACAAGCTGGGCGCCGTGCTGGACCGGCTCGCGGCATACGACGCCCGCACCGTCGACATCGACGGCTGCGAGTACCGGGAGGGTCTGTCGGCGGTGCGCATCGACGGCGGCGTGGCCGGCAACGTGATACCCGACGCCGCCTCGCTGACGGTCAACTTCCGGTTCGCTCCCGACCGCTCGGTGGATGCGGCGCTGCAACACGTGCACGACGTGTTCGACGGCTTGGACGTCCACATCGAGCAGACCGACGCCGCCGCGGGCGCGCTGCCCGGCCTGTCGCAACCCGCCGCCAAGGCGCTGGTCGAGGCGGCCGGTGGGCGGGTCCGGGCGAAATACGGCTGGACCGACGTGGCGCGGTTCGCCGCGCTGGGCATCCCCGCGGTCAACTTCGGCCCGGGCGACCCCAACCTGGCGCACACCCGCGACGAACGGGTGCCGGTCGCCAACATCACCGCGGCGGTGGAGATGCTGCGGCGCTACCTGAGCGCGTAGTCGCAGCGTTAGCCCGGCGTCACGACCACGTCGACGTTGCCGACGCCCGGGTTGGCCACGACGGCCAGCACGGGGGCGTTCGGCGGCGAAACCACCTGTCCGCCTGTGACACTCACCTGATAGCCGTTCGGGTACTCGACGGGCGGCACCGAGATGAGCGTCTGCGCGCCGGGCGCGAAGCTGCCCGCGCGGTCGGCCCGCACGGTCGAGTAGCACAGCCGGAAGACGCCCGACCGAAACGACCAGTCCCGCGGCGTGCCTGCCACCACCTGGGGGTAGGGGGAGGCGAGCACCCCGAGCTTTCCGACGTTGACGTTGGCGCCCGTCGGCGGCTGGGCGGGGTTGAACACCAGCGCCTGGTCGGTCGGCGACGAGCTCGTCTTGTCGTTGCCGGTGTACGCCCACTCCAGCCAGCCCATCCGCTGGTGATCGGTGTGGCGCATCACCTCGGCGAGGTTGTTCAGGTCGTTGGTGGCGCCGAACTCCGTCAGCAGCGGCGGGACGTGATGGAAGGCCGCGTAGAGGTTGGCGTTGGTGATCGTGAGGCCGTCCTGGAAGCGGCAGGTGATGTTCTTGTGCAACGCCGATTCGATGGCGCAGTAGTCGTGGAAGGAGAACCCGGTGCTCGGGTCGGCCACCCCGCCGATGTCGGTGTGGACGCCCTCGTCGGACAGCGTGTTCGGCTCGAAGAACACCATCGTGGTGGGGTCGGCCGTGCGAATCACCGGCACGACTTTCCGATAGAACACGGTCAGCTTGTGGTCCTGGATCGGGCAGCCCAGCACGAAGTTGAAGCAGCCCTCCCAGATGAAGCCGGGCCACGGCTCGTTCAAAATCTCGTAGCCGAAGACCCCCGGGTTGCCGTGAAAGAAGCCGGCGACGTGCGCCCACGCGCGCGCGTAGTGGTCCTGCAGCCCGATCCCGTCGGGCGCCGGGGCGTCCCGCCAGAAGGCGTTCCAGGCGAACTCCTCGGCGGGGTTGAGGAAGTAGTTGCCCGGAAAGCCCAGCTGCGGGTTGGGCAGCCCCGCCGTCTTCACCGCCCACGCCGGCGCGCCCTCGCCCTGGAACGCCTCGTTGTAGAGGTCCTGGTGGAAGTCGAGCAGGCTGACGATGCCGTGCGACGCCAGCGTCGCCACGGTCTGCGCGATCGAGGTGAGGTAGTTGTCGTCGTAGCTGAGCGGCTGCGGCTCCACGGCGGCCCAGATCACCCCCACCCGCATCGCATTGAAGCCGTTGGCCTGCAGGAAGGCCGCGTCGTCGTCGCCGAACCCGTCGGCCGACGGTGTGTAGGGCGGCAGCTTGTAGACCTGGTTGAGCCCGTGCAGGATGACGACGCGCCCGTCGGTGTCGGTCATCCAGCGGCCGGCGTGGCCGAGGGGCAGCGTCGGTCCGGTGAGCGCGGCCCGGGCGGTGGGCGGGGCGACGAGCGAGGGCGCGTCTGTCGTCAGCGCGGCGATCAGCAAACCGGCCGCGAGCAGTCTGGCCGCACGCGAAGGGCGGATACGCATCCAGCCTCCCACCGCCGAGCGAAGTCACCTTCGGACACAGTGAGGCGTAAGAGTCACCGCCGTAGCACGGCGGCGTCACGGTTCGCGCACGATGCGGCGAGCCGGTTTGGGGCCCTACCCGCCGAGGCGGTCCGCCTGCGCGGCCGCGTCGGCGGCCGCCGCGCGCATCCCGACCGCCGCCAGCTCGTCGGACACCGCCCGCAGCCCCGCGCCGTCGCCGGTCGCCAACGCCCGCGCGTGGGCCAGGGCGAGCCCTCCCGCCGCGCAGTCGACCTCGCCGCACAACCGGGCCAGGGGATCCGCCGCGCGGGTGTCCCCGAGGCGGACCGCCTCGTGCCAGGCGCGCAGCGACACGGCCGACTGTCCGCCGCGTTCGGCCGTCCGCGCCGCGTCGCGCGCGGCGGCCACCGCGCCGTGCGCGTCGCGCATCGTGGCCAGCCGCCACGCCCGCGCCACGCCAAGCTCGGGGCCGAACAGCGCCGACTTGGTGCCGTGCCGGGATTCGGCCCTGCTCAGGGCCTTTGCCGTGGCGGCGGTGTCGCCCTGCTGGGCCAGCGCGATCGCCAGCAGCGTCAGCGACAGCGGCCCCCACGAGTAGCCGGTGCGTTCCAGGGTGGCGGCCGCCGGGCCGAGCAGCGCCGCGGCCGCGCCGAAGTCGCCGTCGGCGATCAGCACGTGCGCCAGCAGGACCTCGCCGATCGCGCGGCCGGGCTGCTGCAGCTCGGCGAAGTCGGTGAACTGCTGGGCCACCTCGCGCGCGTCGGACAGCCGGCCCGCCATCAACAGCGCGGTGGTCTGGCCCAGCCCGATCGTGAAGCGCAGCAGCCCGGGGTGCTCGGCGGCCAGGGCGCGCTGCGCCAGCGGTTCGACGTCGCCGAACCGGCCCTGCCGCGCCGCACACAGCGCGGACGCGCTGGCGGCCCAGGCCACCGCCTGGTCGTCGGCCGACGGCGACGCAAGCACCTCGCCGGCGACCTTGACGGCGTAGCCGACGTTGCCCGCGTTCATCGCGAAGGTGGCGCTCAGCGCGTCGAGCGTGGTGCGCGGGCCCGCCTCCGAAACCTTGCCGCGGACGGTCCGCAGGAAGGCGGTGGCCCGCTCGGGCTCGCTCAGCATCCAGAACTGGTTGGCCGCGCGCAGCAGCGCCCAGTCCATGAGCGCCGGCTCGGCCAGCGCGGCCGCGTCGACGGCGCCCAGCACGGCGTCGGCCTCGCGGCCACGGCCCTGCCAGGCCAGCGCGTGGGCCAGCGCCAGCCGGGCCGCCAGGCCGCCGGAGCGGTCCAGCGCCGAGCGGGCCAGTCGTTCGCCGAGCGCGAGGTCGCCCAGCCGCAGCGCCTGCTGTGCCGCGGCGGCGGCGTCCGCGGCGCGCTGGGGGGCGTCGCTGTCGAGCGCCAACGACGCCAGCCGCAGCCGGTCGCTGAGGTGCTCCGACGGGCGCTGCGAGAGCACCCCGACCACCTCGGTGCGCCGCCGTCGCGCGTCCTCGGCGCCCAGCGCGGCCAGCGCGCGCTCGGCGAACAGCGGGTGGGCGGTGTACACCAC
>NZ_LZIS01000017.1 GCF_001667015.1 Mycobacterium sp. E3198
CTAGGCAGCGCGGGTATCGTTCGGGGGATGTATCTCGGCGTCATCGTCAATCCGCAAGCGCGCAAGAACCGCGCCGCGCCGGACCGCGCCGCCCGACCGCAGGGTCGTATTGGGCTGTTGTGCAGCGGTTTTGCGCCCGTTGCCAGCGGTGCCGATTTCAAAGCTAGGGTGGCAGCCATGCCTGGATGGACCGCCGCGGACCTGCCGTCGTTCGCCGGACGCACCGCGATCGTCACCGGCGCCAACGGCGGCCTGGGCGAGGTGACCGCCCGTGAACTGGCCCGCGTCGGAGCCCACGTCGTCCTCGCCGTGCGCGATCTAGACAAGGGCGAGGCGGCGGCGGCGCGCATGGCCGGCGACATCGAGGTGCGCCGGCTCGACCTGCAGGACCTGACCTCGGTGCGCCGCTTCGCCGACGACACCGAGAAGGTCGACGTCCTCGTCAACAACGCCGGCATCATGGCCACCAACCACGCGGTCACCGCCGACGGCTTCGAGGGCCAGATCGGCACCAACCACCTCGGGCACTTCGCGCTGACCAACCTGTTGTTGCCCCGGCTGACCGACCGCGTCGTCACGGTGTCCTCGCTGCTGCACCACATCGGATTCATCAGCCTCAAGGACCTCAACTGGCAGTCCCGGCGGTATTCGGCCTGGCTGGCCTACGGCCAGTCGAAGCTGGCCAACCTCTTGTTCACCAGCGAGCTGCAGCGGCGCTTGCATGCCGCCGGTTCTTCGGTGCGCGCGCTGGCCGCCCATCCCGGCTGGTCGCACACGAACCTGCAAGGCAACTCGGGCCGGAAGTTTGGCGACGCGGCGGTGCTGGCCGCCGACCGGCTGGTGTCCACCGACGCGGACTTCGGCGCCCGGCAGACGCTGTACGCGGCATCGCAGGACCTACCGGGCGACACGTTCATCGGTCCACGCTTCGGCCTGTATGGCCGCGCCCAGCCGACCTGGCGAAATTGGCCGGCCAAGCGCGCGGCCACAGCCGGCGCGCTCTGGGATCTGTCCGAACAGCTCACGGCGACGAAATTCCCGCTCTGAGCAGCCGCCGATCGGCCCGACGGGCCGGCTTCGCGAGTCGCGGTTAGATTGGATGAATAACCGGTCGCTGAACCAACCCAGCTAACAGCGCAACGCAACGCCGCAAACAGGCGCGTGAGCGAGGAGGTCATCCCATGTCGACGACTGATGTGGCGGTGCTGCTGGCTTTGTTGGCCGCGCTGGCAGCCGCGGTCGGCAACGTGATCCGGCAGCGGTCGGCGCAGGAAGTGACTGACAAGCCGGTCGGCCACCTGACCCTGTTCGGCATGTTGTTGCGCGACACCCGCTGGTGGCTGGGCGGTCTGGGAGACATCTCCAGCTACTGCCTGCTTGCCGCAGCGCTCGACAAGGGCTCGGTGTTGTTGGTCATGTCGCTGCAAGTGACCGCACTGCTGTTCGCGTTGCCGATCTACGCGCGCGTGACGGGTCATCCGGTGACCCGCGCCGAGTGGCTGTGGGCGCTGGTGCTGGCCATCGCGCTGGCGGTCATGATCGCTGTTGGGCAGCCCGCGGGCGGTCATGAGCGCGGCGCGCTGGGAGCGTGGCTGGTGGTGGCCGTGGTGATGGGGCCGCCGCTGTTGCTGGGTCTGTTAGGCGCTCGGATCTGGGCGGACCGGCCGGCTGCGGCGCTGTTGCTGGCAGCGGTGGCCGGATCGTTGCTGGCGGTGTTCTCGGTGCTGATGAAGGGCGTCGTCGACATCATCGAACACAACCCGGGCCATTTGTGGCACACGCCCGCGCTGTATGCGTGGGTGGCCGCCGGGGTGGCCGGAATGATCTTCCATCAGTCGGCCTATCGCGCGGGCGCGCTGACCGCCTCGCTGCCGACGATCATCGTCGCAAAGCCGGTGGTGGCCGGGATCCTCGGAGTCGCCGTGCTCGGCGAGACCCTGAACGCGGACGGCACGCAGTGGTTTGTGCTGGGGGTGGCGTTCGCGGTGGTGATCGCCGCGACGGTGGGCCTGGCTCGCGGGGAGGCGGCCACGATGGCCGCCGGCGCCGGGCGTGACGTGAAGGTCCCCGCCCTGCCCAAGGCGGCCACGCAAGCCTGACTGGGGATGCGGCGCGGCCTCGTCAGCTCTCGCGGATCTCGAAGGTGAACTCGTGACCGCAGATGCAGATGCGGTCGCCGTCGGCCAGCGTCGCGCTGATACGAATCCGCTGTCCCGCCACCTCGACCCCGTTGGCCGACTGCAGATCTGTGATGACAAAGCTGTTCTGAGTGTCGACGATCACCGCGTGGTAGCGGCTGACGGTGTCGTCGTCGATGACGACGTCGTTGTCGGAGAGGCGACCGATCCTGGCGGTTTGTCCGCGCAGCGGATGGCGTCGCCCGGCGGCGTCGCGCAGGTGCGCGACGGCGGACTCGCGGGAGCCGTCGGCGGGCCGGCGCAGGGTCGCGGCGGCGCGCTTCGCCGTTGCGCGGGCGGCGTTTTGGACGTCCAGCGCCTCCTGCCGAAGGATGCGCTGATGAAGACCCCGCAACGTGGGCCCGGGATCGATGCCCAGATCGTCGGCGAGCGTCGTCTTCAGCCGACCGTAGGCATCCAGCGCGTCGTATTGACGCTCGGCCAGGTAATAGGCCGTTATCAATTGCGCCCACAACGGTTCTCGGTAGGGGTGCCCCGCGACTAGGGCTTCGAGCTCGCCGATCACGGAATGCGATCGCCCGCAGGCTATCTCGGCCTCGGCCCGCGCTGTCAGCGTCACCAGCTTGTCCTCGTTCAGCGCGGCGGCGAAGGTCTCCACGAATCCGAAGTCACGCAAATCCTCGAGCACCGGGCCGCGCCACTCGGCCAACGCCGTTGACAGGTGGCCGCTGGCCGCCTCGAACCGACCCACGGCGGCGGCCTGAATTCCGGCTCTTCGTTCGATGCCGAAACGGCCGAAATCGCAAGCCTCGTCTGGCACGTTGAGCCGATAGCCCGGTTGGGCGCTGACCAGAACGGCGGCGGCATCCGCGCCCGCGCCGCCCACCAGGCGGCGAAGCCGGGACACGTGCGCGTGCAGGCTCGCCCGGGCCTCGGGCGGCGGGCTCTGCTGCCATGCGGCGTCGATCAGCGAGTCGATCGGGACGGCGCGATTCCGATTGATCAGCAGGGTGGCCAGCACGGCACGCTGCTTTGCCGGCCCCAGCGGCAGGTCCGCGCCACCGGCGCTCATCTGCAACGGTCCCAACACCCCAAACCGGATAGCGCTGTAGGCCATCGGGCAACAATCCCTTCAACTCGGACTTCACCAGAGGTATACGCGCGCGTTGTTGCCACCGATGCAGGTGATCCAGCTGTCCCCGGGATGCTGCTGGCAGTGGACCAGGAAGTTTGACCCGTTGCACAACGCGCCGGGGACCGTCTTGCAGTCCACGGCACCCGGCGCCGAGACCGCCCGCGGCAGCGGGCTGGCGTTGCCGTATTCGCCCCAATACGACGTCAGCACGCTGTTGGCGAAAAGGCATGAGGTTTCCGGGGTTCCGCGCCCGGCGTGGGCGCCGAAGCCCGTGGCCGTCGGCAACGAGTAGCCCTGATCGCAGGATTGGTGCAGGCTGCTCAAGTCGGGTCCGGTGATCAGCGGGGGCGCCACGCCGCGCGCGGGCGGGGACTGCTCCCGCCCGGCCGGCCTATGCGCCAGGGTGGCGATCACCACGGCGGTGCCCGCCAGCACCAGGGTCGCTGCGCCCGCGATCGCCGCCGGCAGCACCCACCTCCGCCGCCGTCGGTCGCGAGGCTGCGCTGCGACGCGCGCGCCGACCGACAACGGCCGGGTGCCATCCGGACCGACTGTTGACCTCATGGCGTCGGTCAGGTCGTCCCCGCCCAGCGCCCGTTGCGCGGCGCGGGCGAGGCCACCCGCCGTTGCATACCGGTCCTCGGGGTCTTTGGCCATGCCTCGGGTCACGACTTCGTCGAGCGCGGCCGGAATCCGGGCATTCGCCGCGCTCGGGCGCGGGGGCGGCACGGCGAGGTGCGCCGCGACGAGGTGCTCCAGACTGTCCCCGGCGAAGGGGGCGTCCCCGGTCAGCGACTCGTACAGCACGCACGCCAAGGAGTAGACATCGACGGCGGGTGTCGTCACCTTGGCGTTAAAACGTTCCGGTGCCATGTAATTCAATGTGCCGATCTGAGTGCCCACGGTCGTCAGCCGGGGGTCGGCCTTGGCCTGGGCGATGCCGAAGTCGACGAGATACACGAAATCGGCCGGGGTCACGAGGATGTTCTGCGGCTTGACGTCGCGATGGATCAACCCTTCGGCGTGTGCCGCGTCCAGGGCAGCGGCGACCTGGCTGATGATGTTCACCGCCCGTGCGGGCGCCAGCGGTCCCTCCGCGATGACGTCCAGAAGGGTCCGTCCCCGCACGAGGCGCATGTCGATGTAGAGGCTGCCGTCGACCTCGCCCCAGTCGTGGATGGGGATGACGTGCGGTTCCTGCAGCGTCGCCGCCGCCTGGGACTCACGCTGGAACCTGGTCCGGAACGTGGTGTTGGTGGAGAACTCTTCGGCCAGCACCTTGAGCGCGACGGTCCGCCCCTTGGCGGTGTCGTAGGCCTCGTACACGACGCCGCCGCCGCCCTTGCCGAGCTGGCGCGTGATGTCGTACTTGCCGAACGTCGTGCCGACGCGCGAGTCCACCGCCACCGCCTCGATTCCTCGGTTACCGACGCAGTATCTCCCCTGGTGGCCGGCAACGCACCTGTTTGCCGCAAAGCCGCACGGCGCGGCCGGGACCCCGCGCAAGATTCGCGCAAGAAACGCGCAAGGTTTCCGCCGGAGGCTTTGCGTGACCGGGTGGCAAGGCCCGGACACGTTCACAGGAGCCCGATATGACCACCACCCCCCGCGCGACGTTCGCGCTGTTGGCCATGGCGACGATCGCCCTTGCGCCCACGGCATCCGCCGAGCCCGAGAGTCCTCAGCCGATGGCGGCCCACGGCGTCGAGGCCCCGCTCGGGGCCGTTCCCTGGTCGCAGGTCGGGCCCGGGTGGGTGCTCGCCATGTGGAGCCCGGCTCCCGGCTTGCACACCGGCGAAACACCGCCCCCCGGCGCACCGACCTGGCAGACGGCCACCACGACGCTGTACCTGGTCGACCCGGCGGGCGGCCGCTACCCGATCACCACCTTCCCGCCGCCGGGCGACGGCTCGCCCACCGGCCTGGTCGACTGGTCGGGCGACGGGACCCGCGCCCTGTTCGCCAGGAATGGCAAGGGCCAGACGGTCCTCACGGAGGTCGACCTGCGCAGCGGGACGAAGACGTCGTTCACCGTCGAACGCACCGACGACAAGCCGCGCTACACGCGCCCCGACGGCAAGGCGGTGCTGCTGCACAACTGGAAGGGCTCGCAACCCGGTTCGCTCGAACGGGTCGACCTCGCCGGCAACCATCAGCTGACGTACCCGGTGGGGCCGGACTTCGAGGGGTACCTTTCCACGCCGGATGGCGCGCGGCTGGTCCTGGGCACGGCCTCCGGCCTGGCTCTCATGGGCAACGACGGGGCGGTCGGCAGGGCGTTGCCGGTCGCCGGGCAGAAGGACTGCGCGCCGACGCGGTGGTGGGACAAGGAGGCCAAAATCGCCCTCACCCGCTGCGGCGACAGCTCCGCCGGGTCCCAGCTGTGGCTGGTGCCCATCGACGGCGGCGCACCGACCGCCCTCACCGCGCCGAACAACGGGCAGCACAGCCCCGATTACGGCGACCTCAACGCGTGGCAGCTGCCGAGCGGAACCTTCCTGCAGGCCGCCGGCGCATGCGGCGTCGTCTTCCTCGCCAAGCTCAACGGCGACGGCACGACATCACGGGTCTCGGTGCCCGGCGTGACGAGCGACAGCGTCGTCGTGGTCGGCGCCAATGGTGGCGACCTCCAACTGAAATCGAGGGCCGGCTGCGGCAGCGGCCAGTCACTCATCGACTACAACCCCGCGGCCGGCACGTCAACCGTGCTGCTCGGCCCCTCGGTCAACGGCGGCGGCGTCATCAGCGCGGTTCCCTACCAGGGACGAAAGAAGTGACATGACGAAAACTGCACGCCCCCAACGTTTTGCCAAGCGTTTCTTGGTGGTGGTGGCCGCCGTCGCGGCAACGATTTCCGCCGGTGCATGCTCGACGAGCGCACCCGACGCGGGGCCGGCCACGACCGCCATCGGCAACCCGGCGACGCGTTGCGAGACCAACCCGTCGTCCGCGCCGATGCCCAGCGCCGAGCCTTTGGGACCGGTGCCGGCCGCCGGCAGGATCTCCGTCGCGCTGAGCGGCATCCCGTCGGGGACGGTCAAGCCGGGTGACCCGCCGGTGGAGGTCGACGTGACACTGTGCAACGACTCGCCGGTCGCCTACCCCGAGGTCGGCGTAGTGCTGGTGCTGGAGCGCTGCAGTTGCGCGACAAACGGTTTGGGAATCACTGAGGGCACGGTCGAGCGCTTCGACCCGGCCGCGAACGCCTGGATCGAGCTCGACTATCCGTCCATCGGCACGGGAATGGACTACGTCACGGCGTACGAGAACGTACAGGAAATGCCGAAGGGCAAGGCCGTGAAGCTGCGCTACCGGATCGCGCTCGACGCCTCGATGACCGACGGCAGGGGCGGTGTGAAGGCGGTGGCCGTCACCCCCAAGCCCCTCGTGGTCCAGATCGGCAAGGCGGACCTGCCGTTCACCGTGTCGCACGCCCCGACGACCCCGTCGAATGGGCCGACTGCCCGCCAATCCGTGTTGCCTTTCACCGGCCTCACCAATCCGAGCAACATTGCGGTGGACGCGGCCGGCAATGTCTACCTCACCGACTCATGGAATGACCGGGTGCTGAAGTTGGCGACGGGGTCGAGCGAACAGACGGTGTTGCCGTTCACGGGCCTGAACAGACCCGCCGGTGTCGCGGTGGACAGCGGCGGCGATGTGTTCGTCACCGATGCGGCCAACAACCGGGTGCTCAAACTGCCGGCCGGATCGAATGAGCAAGCGGTGCTGCCGTTTACGGGCCTGGAGAATCCCCGCAACGTCGCGGTGGACGGCCGCGGCGACGTTTACGTCACCGACAACAAGGTGCGGATCGTCAAGTTGGTGGGTGGATCCAACGAACAGTCGGCCCTGCCGTTCACCGGCCTGAAGTGGCCCGGCGGCGTGGCGGTGGACGGGGCGGGCAATGTCTTCGTCTCGGATCCGAGCAACAAACGGATGCTCAAGCTGCCGACCGGATCTCGGGAACAGACGGTGCTGCCGGTCGACGGTCAAGACGGCCCCATTGCGGTCGACTCCGCCGGTGATTTGTACCTCGTCGACACATCGAACAAGCAGGTGTTGAAGTTGCCGGCCGGGGCGAATGACGCGACCGCACTGCCGTTCACCGGTCTCAACGGGCCCAACGCCGTGGCGGTGGACGGAGCCGGCAACGTGTACGTGCTCGACCGCAGCGGCTTCGGCCAAGTCGTGAAGTTGGCGGCGAGCTGATGCGGCGCACATTCGCGGCCTTGGTCCTACTGGCGGTCAGCGCCTTCGGCATCAGCGGATGCGGCGGCACTCCATCGTCGCCGCGGGCGATCGCACCGATGCCGGCGCCGGCGCACCGACAAAGCGTGCTGCCCTTCACCGGCCTGGAAAGTCCCCGCGATCTGGCGGTGGACGCCGTGGGCAACGTGTATGTCGCCGACCTTCATCACTCCGAAGACGAAGCTGGACACCCCCACGTGACCACCCGCGTGATCAAGCTCGCGGCAGGATCGAACACCCCTACGGTGTTGCCACAGTTTGCCCATGCCGGCCTGGTGGCGGACGCCGCGGGCGCCGTGTGGGTCATCGACGCCGCAAAAGAGCAATTGGTGAAGCTGGCGGCCGGGTCGGACATCCAGACCGTGCTGCCGTTGCCCGATCTCGGCTTGCGCGGCGAAGTACTAGCGGTGGACACCGCCGGCACCGCCTACGGCGTCGACGGCGGTGGGGTGTACCCCGACGGTGGGTGCTGCGTGCCCGTCCACGTGGTGAAAGCCGAGGCGGGGTCGCACGCCCCGACGGTGTTGTCGTTCGCTCACATCCTCGGCCTCGGCGGAATGGCGGTGGACGCGGCCGGAAACGTGTACGCGGGTGACTTCAGACGCGTGCTGAAGCTGGCGGCGCACGCGGACACCCAAACGGTGCTGCCGTTCGACCTTGGCAGCGTCGCAGGCGTGGCGGTGGACTCCGCCGGGGGCGTGTACGTGCTCGACGCCGAGCGCAAGCAGGTGCTCAAGTTGGCGGCCGGGGCCGGCAAGCCGATCGTGCTGCCGTTCACCGGCCTCAATCAGCCGGCAAGTGTGGCGGTGGACGCCGCGGGCAGCGTCTACGTCACCGACGTCGGCAACCACAACGTGCTCAAACTCTCGGTTGCCTGATGCGTTGCAACCCAACCACACTCAAACAGGAGACCAAGAATGAATCCGAAGCTGTCGGGTCTACTCGCCATCGCGATGGCGTCGTTCGGCGTCCTCGTCGCACCCACCGCAACCGCCGACGCGGGGTGCGGGCCGGGCGGGCCGCCGCCCGGCGCGGCGAGCAAGGACGTCAGCGAGGCCTACGGCAAGCCGGCCACGATGTGGATCACCAACACGGCTGTGGGCATCGCTACCGCCCAGGGCTACGGCGAGGCAAAGATACAGAGCCCCAGTCCCCTTCCACGCCGGGCGCTGCTCATCGACGCGCAGCAGGACGGTAATCACCAGATCATCGTCGACACCGGCCGGGAGGCGATCCTCTACGCGGTGTCCGGCTGCACGATCACCCCGGTTGTCGATCGGCAGGGCGAGTCCTTCCGGTTTGACCTGGGGCACCGGAGGGGCAACGGCGACGGCGTCGGTTGCAGCGACCTCGGCGACGGGCGTCAGCTGGTCGGCTTGCTACAGCTGCGCAACGACCAAGGCCACCCGCTAATGACGGTGCGCCGCACGGAGATCGACCTGAACGGTGCGACGGCCACGATCGGCCGCTCCGACACGGTCACCGTAACTTCGCTTCAGGACCCGGCATGGACCACCGCAGGCGCCATCACCTGCGGAGACCTGAGCATGCTGCGGGACGGCGTCCAGGCGCCTTACTAGACACAAGACTCACGCAAGAATCACGCAAGGCCTCCCCTACAGCCTTAGACACATGATGAAAGCTATCGCTTCGGCCAAAGAGGCCGTGACGAAAGGCGCGCTGGTTCCGATCGCGGCCGCGGCGGTGATCGCCGGCGCGGCGGGCTGCGGCGGGCACCAAGCGGGGCCCGCGCCGTCGTCGACCACATCGGTTGTGGCGCAAAGGCAATCGTCGTGCACCGATCTCGACGGAAGCATTGGACCCGATGGAATTTGCCACGCCCGTAGCGCCACCGCCACGTACACGATCGACATGGGTTTCCCCCTCGACTACCCGGAAATGCCGGCGGTGGTCGCCTTCCTGAAGCAAAATCGCGACGACTTCATCGACTGGGTCGCCGAGATTGGACCGCGCCAGAGTCGCGGCCGGCCCTACCAATACGCGGTGACCGCCAAGACGTATGGTTCGGGAGCCCCGGGGTCCGGCACCCAAAGCCTGGTGCTCAAGATCGACAATGACACCGGTGCGGCCCACGAAGGCCACCCGAACACCATCTTCCGGGCGTTCAACTTCGACCTCACCAAGCGCGCCCCGATCACCTTCGGCACGCTGTTCAGGCCCGGGACGCACCCGCTCGACGTGCTCAACCCGATCGTTCGGCGCGATTTGCACGCGCCGTCCGCCGACCTCGACGAAGAGAAGTACCAAAACTTCGGGATCACCGACGACGCGGTGATCTTCTTCTTCGGCCAGGACCAGGTGGTACAGGACAACGCCGGACCACACAAAGTCACCGTCCCCCGCACCGAGCTCGCATCGATGCTGGCGTAATCCGAGAAGGGAAACGAATCAACATGAACGTCAAAGCCATTCGAGCCCAACGCAAGCGATCCGCGTCAGCCGGAGCATGGCGCGGCCGGCTCGGCATCATCGCGCTGGCGGCGGTGCTGGCCGCCGGGTGCTCGTCGACCGGTTCGACCACGGCGCACGGTCCGGCGGCCCGCTCGGCCGCCGAGGCGCAGCCGGCGGCCCACGGTGTCGAGGCCAAGATCGAGACCATCCCATGGTCGCAGGTCGGCCCGGGTTGGATGCTGGCCCTGTGGAGCCCGGCCATCAGCCACCGACCCGGCGAGAAACGCGACCCCAACGAGCCCCACGCGGAGAAGGTCAGCACCACGCTGTACCTCGTCGACCCGGCCGGCGGACGCTACCCGATCACCACATTTGGGCCCGGCTCTGGAGCCCGGCTGGTCGACTGGTCGGGCGACGGGGCCCATGCGCTTTTCTACGCGACCAAAGCCGGCTCGGTGCATGACGAGACGGCAATCTCCGTCGACCTTCGCAATGGCAACCAGACCGCGTTCCCCGTCGTCGATGGCGGGCCCGTCGGCTACGCGCGCCCCGACGGCACGGCCGTGCTGATCGGCACGGGGCACTACCCGGCTCCGCCCTCGCTGCATCGGTTCGACCTCTCCGGCAAGCAGGAGCTGACGTATCCAGTGGGGCCGGACTATCAAGGGGGACCTCTGCCGACACCCGACGGCGCGCAACTGGTCGTCGGCTCCACCAAAGGCCTTGCCCTGATGGGCAGCGAAGGTACGTCCGGGAAGGAATTGCCGGTACCAGGGGACCTCACCGCGTGCCGGCCGGTGCGGTGGTGGACCCCGGCGACGGTGGTCCTCGCCCACTGCACCGACACCGCCCGTTACTCGCACACCGGCCAACTGTGGCGAGTGCCCGTCGACGGCACCACGCCGACCGCGCTGACCGCGGTCAACTCCGGAACCGGGCGCGATGCCGGATTCGACGGCGACCTCGGTGACACCGACGCGTGGCCGTTACCGAGCGGCACGTTCCTGCAGTCGATCGGCGGGTGCGGCACCATGTTCCTGTCGCGGCTGACGCCCGACGGGCACACCACGCGGGTGAAGGTGCCCGGCGTGTCCGACAGCGTGATGGTCGACGGCGTGAGCGGTGACAAGCTGGTCCTGGTCGGCAAGGCAGGCTGCGGGCCCGGCACTTCGCTGCTGGCCTACGACCCGGCGGCCAACACGTTCACCACCTTGCTCGGGCCGGCGGTCAATGGCGGCAGCGTGACGCAGGCGCTCGTGTTCCCGGCGCGGAAGTAGCGACGGGTTTATGTTGACCTGGTAGACTCGATATATTGCCAGATTAAGCCGCATATGAACGCCTGATTGGACGATAATTCGATCATGTTGCTTGACCATGTTTACTCGACTAACCTAGCGATATGACAGCACTGCCCGCCTTGCTCGACAGGGAACTTGCCAACCAGGGAATCGACGACAGCACGTTGGGCAAGAGCGACCTCGAATACGCGGAGGTAGCCATCCGCAGCCTCGTGACCCGCCTCAAGACGCGCACCACGTGGGAAAGCCACATCGGCCCGCTGTTGACCCACAGCCAGGCGCTGGATTTGACGAACTGGACCAAGCAGGCATTGAGCAACGCGGTGCGGGACCACCGCGTCCTTCGTCTCGACAGCGACGGCAATCACGCCTACCTGCTCGCGGGGTTCGACGATCAGTCGCCGGCGCGCCCACTGCCCGGTATCAAGCAGGTGCTCAAAGCGTTGGCCCCGTCCGATCCGCCTGGATGGGCCGCGGCATCGTGGCTGATGTCGCCGCAGCCGGAACTCGGCGGCAGAACGCCACGGGACGCGTTGATAGCGGGGATGGGTGACCAGGTCGCGACGCTTGCCGAGCAGGCGGCGGCGCGGCTGGCCGGGTGAGCCCGGCGTCCCGGGCTGTCGATCATCTCGCCAAACCACCGCCACCCGCCCGGCTCAAGGCGGCGTTTCCGGTCCGGGACTACGCGCCGGGCTCTGAGGTATTTCGCTCGCACGGCCATGGGCAGGAGCCTCGTTGGTTCAGTTGTTCTGGCGCGGGACGATTCGACCTCGCCACTCCCGACGGCACCTGTTACGTGGCCGAATCGGAGGTAGTCACGCTACTGGAGACGTGGGGCGGCCTCCAGGTAGTGCCCAATTACAAGGCAGCGGAACGCGACTCATCGTGCTTGCGCCTCGACAAGGGCGCTAGGGTGGCCGACCTGACCTCGAACCTGGCTATTCAGTACGGCGTCACCTCGGAGATCTTCAGCACCATCGACTACGGGCTGACCCAGCTGTGGGCGTCGGCTCTTCGGCAAGCCGGCTTTGGCGGGATTCGGTACTGGGCAAGGCATGACCTCGCGCACACCGCAGGGTGCCTCGCGTTGTTCGGTCCCGCCGACCCCAAAAAATCTCTCGCCGGCTTCGAGGTACTCAACACAGACCATCTGCCGGACCGTGTCGACCTGCTCGACGAGCTCGAACAACAGACGGGCATTGTGGTCTTGCCCGTCCCGCCAATCTAAGTAGGGCCGGCCTCGCGACGGAGAACGCCCTGAAGTAGACAGGCCAATTTCAGACAAACGAGCCCCGGGAATTCATGCCTTGGACACATAGGTGTTTTGCAAAAGGCATTTCACAACCGGTTTTGCTCGTCCTAGCGTCCTAACCGGGCTTAGAAACCCCTATGAGAACAGCCGCCCACCGACGCCTCGCGGCACGGCATGCCGACAATGTGCTTGAGCGCCGAACCCGCTGCGGGGCGTTAACTTCAAGGCATTAGCTGGGCTCGTAGCCGACACAGCGAATACCGGCCGCGGTTGCGGTGTTGTGTCGGCTATGGCCCGGACAGGAGACCCCACCATGAGCGCGCGCCACGTCATCCTCGCGACGACGGCCCTGTGCCTGCTGCTGAGCGGCTGCACCGTGTCTGCCACCGGGCGCCCGGTGGCAGACACGGACCTGGGGCATTGGCAGCCCCCGCGGATTCTCAACACGCGCCTGGACCACCTGCTGTTGACCGCCGGTGACGTCGACGCCGTGGGGCAAACCACGAATATGGTGTTGCGCAGGCCGATTTCGGAGATGTCGCACAGCGAGGACCAGGTCTCGGATCGCAACTGCCTGGATGCCTATTCGCCGGTCGAGGCCGCCGTCTACCGCGACAGCAGCTGGGTTGCGCTGGAAGGACAGTTCCTCGACAACGCCCGCGCGGCCGGCCAGCGCAAGCACGCACTGCTGCAGGCGGTGGTCAGGTTCCGCGACGCCGACGTGGCGCAGCAATTCTTCACCCAGGCCATACCGCGGTGGGCCGCCTGCGCCAACCGGCCACTGACGTTCAGCCAGCCCGGCGACCCGGCGGTCAAGTGGACTTTCGGCGGGCTGGCGGCGACCGACACGTCGCTGAGCCTGGTGCAGACCCTGGACAACGGCCACGGCTTCGCCTGCCAGCGTGCGCTGGGAGTGCGGAACAACATCATCATCGACACGCTGTGGTGTGGGTTCGACACCGCCAACCAGGCGGGCGACGTCGTTAGCAAGATCGCGTCCGCGGTCGAGGTGTGACCGCCTGGTACCGGTCGTGATTGCTGCTCGACCGTAGGCGAACGGCGTGACCAGATCCGCATCCTCAGAACTTCCAGGTGAGGGAGCTTTTACTAGATCTTGACTGCTTGTTGAATCGTCTTACCGACGATTGCGGACGTGACTACTCTTCTAGAGGTGGAACTGGGGGTTTTGGGACCTCTCCAGGTCCGGCGCGAGGGCACGCCGGTCACGATCCCCGGCGCAAAACCTCGCGCCATTCTTACGATGCTCGGGCTGCACGCCGGTTCCATTGTCTCGGCCGATACCCTCGTGGAGCTGCTCTGGGGCGAGGATCCGCCGCGCACCGCTGCCAAGGCCCTGCAGACCCACATCTCCTTGCTGCGTCGCATCCTCGGCGACGGCTTTGTGGTGACCGAGGGAACGGGTTGGACCCTGGCCGACGCCGACGTTGATGCCTCGCGCTACAAGGGGGCCGCGCGAATGGGTCGCGATGCCGCCGCAGCCGGCGACACGGGCCAGGCGGTGGCCCGCTTCGAGGAGGCCCTTACCCTGTGGCGCGGAATACCCGAACTGCCCGATGGCCGGCGGGGAACATCCGAAAACACGCGCTGGATCGAGGGCCATGCGGCGCTGGTGGAAGACCGGGCCGATGCGCTGCTCGCGACGGGCCGCGCAGCCGAGATCATCGGCGAGCTCGAAGCCGCGGTAGCCGACGCGCCGCTACGTGAAAGACGATGGGGCCAGCTGATGCTCGCCCTCTACCGCGCCGGTAGGCAGGGCGAGGCGCTCGGCGCCTATCGACGTGCCCGGTCGCTGCTGGCCGACGAATTGGGGGTCGATCCCGGGCCGGACCTTCGCCGGCTCGAGGCCGCGATCGTCGCGCAAGATGCCGCACTGGAAGTCCCTGCAGCACAACATGGTCCGGCGGTCACGCGCCCGGTGACCTTCCTGCTGACCGACATCGAGGGCTCAACGGCCGCCTGGGAGGCGCAGGCCGACGCGATGGCGCTGGCGCTCGCACGACACGACGAGCTCGTCGAACAGGTCGTCACCTCGCGCGGCGGACGGCTGATCAAGACGCGCGGCGAGGGTGATGCGACGTTCTCGGTCTTCGAGCGGCCGTCGGCGGCCGCTGCCGCCGCTATCGAGCTGCAAGACGCGATCAGTCACGAGCCGTGGGCGCTGGCCGAACCCATGCGTGTCCGCGTGGCGTTGCACACCGGCGAGGCCGAGCTGAGAGACGGCGACTACTTCGGCCGGGCCGTCAACCGCGCCGCGCGGCTGCGGTCGTTGGCCGAGGGCGGTCAGATTTTGTGCTCGGGTGCGATCGCCGAACTCGTCATCGACTCACTCCCCGACGACGTTGCGCTAGCCGACCTGGGAATGCGCAAGCTGCGCAACCTCACCCGCCCGGAGCACGTCTTCGAACTCCGGCTGGAAACCGACGAGGATGGTCCTCAACCGCAGACCAGCGAGGTGCCCATCGAACGGCCGAGCCTTCCCGCAGTGCTCGCCGGCACGGGGCCGTTCGTCGGACGCGGGCGTGAGTTCGAGCGGCTATATTCCGCGTGGCAGACCACCCTCGCGGGCGCCACGAACGCGGTGCTGATCGCCGGCGAACCGGGTGTCGGCAAAACCCGGCTGGCGGGCGAATGGTCAAGGCAGGCCTATGACCAAGGCGCACTGGTGATTTACGGCCGTTGCGACGAGGACCTCGGCGCGCCCTACCAACCATTCGCAGAGGCATTGCGCTCGCTGTTGCCATGCGTCGGCGCCGACAGGCTGCACGGGCTGCGCGGTGTCGAGGCGCTACTCCCCCTGGTTCCCGGACTGACCGATCTGCTCCCCGATCTGGCCGCGCCGACGCGAGCCGACCCCGACACCGAACGCTACGCACTGTTCGACGCCGTCGTCACCGTGCTGGGTGTCGCGTCGACGAGCGCGCCCGTCGTCCTGATCCTCGACGACCTGCACTGGGCGGCCAAACCCACGCTGCTCCTCCTGCGGCATCTGCTGCGTTTCGGCGAGCGGTCGCGTGTGCAGATCATCGGCACCTACCGCAGCACCGATCTCGACCGCTCCCATCCTCTGGCGGCGATGCTCGCCGACCTGCACCGGGACGGCACGGGCGATCGCCTTCAGCTGAGCGGCCTCGACGCGGACGACGTGACGGCGTATGTCGCCGAGGCCGGCTACGACGACGAGGAGCTGGCCCGGGCGTTGGCGTCGGTGACGGGCGGCAATCCCTTCTTCCTCATCGAGGCCCTGCGGCACGTCGACGAAAGTGGCGGCCGGTGGGACCAGAGCACCCTGCCCCAGGGGGTACGCGAGGCGGTGAGCCGTCGCCTTTCGCGACTCACGCCCGAGACCAACAAAGCCCTTGGGGCCGCGGCGGTTGTCGGCAGCCGATTCGGCTTGGAACTGGTCGAGCGGGTCGTTGGTGACGACCTCCTGGACGCGTTCGACGAAGCGTGCAAGGCCGGCATCGTCATCGAAGAGTCGGGCGGAAACTACCGGTTCAACCACGCACTGGTGCGGCAGTCGCTGTTGGCGGAGTTGGCGTCGGTGCGACGGATGCGGCTGCACCAGCGCATCGCCACGACGCTGGAGACTCAGCCCGGCGCCAACGACGAGTTGCTGGCCGAACTGGCTTACCACTATTTCGAATGCGCGTGGGCGGGCAACGCGGCCAAGGCCGTTGACTACTGCAGGCGTGCCGCGGACCAGGCGATGGCTCGCCTCGCTTACGAAGGCGCCGCTGACCTGTACGATCGGGCTTTGCACGCGCTGGAAGAGATCGACGACGAGCTGCCCGACCGCGACGATCAGACCGCCGAGCTGCTGGTCGCACGCTGCGAGGCGCTGCTGGCCGCCGGTGACGTAGCCTCCGCGGCCGGTGCGGTCTCTCAATTGCAAAGCTCGACAGTCGATTCAGCTCGTCTAGCGGCATGGGCGACGTGCTTCGACGGACAGCTGTCGATGCTGACCCATCCCGAGCGGTTGGACGAGATCGAGGCCGCGGTGGGAGCGGCCGCCAATAGACTCGCCGCGCTCGACGACGCCGCCGGCGAAGCCATGGCCCACACCGTCCGTGCCGGCTGCCTGGCGCGGCTCGGGAGAATCGGCGACTGCGAAATCGCCCTCGACGACGCCCTGACTGCGGCGCGGCGCGCGCGTGAACACCGCCGGGTGAACGCGGTGTTGGCCCAAGCGCCGCTGGCGGCGCTATGGGGACCCAACCCGGTCCCGCGCGCCGGCGGGCGGTGTCTGGACGTGGTGCGGCTGCTGCGAATAACGACCGACTCCCCCGCCGTGGAGGCGACGTCGACGCGCTGCCAGGCCGTGCTGGAGGCTTTCCGCGGCCGCGCCGCGGCGGCGCGGCGGATGATCGACTCGGCCCGGCGCACGGCCACCGAGCTCGGCCTGCGCCATGCCCTTCTCGAGGTCGAGCAGTTCGCCGGCATCGTAGAGCTGGTCGTGGACGATCCTGCCACAGCCGAGCCGCATCTGCGCAAGGCCTACAACGGATTTCGTCGCATGGGTCTCGACGCCGATACCGCCGAGACTGCCGCGCTGCTGGGTCGCACATGTCTCTCGCTTGGCCGCGACGCCGAGGCCGACGAATTGTGTTCGGAGAGCGAGCGTCTCGCCGGCCACGCGTTGAAGCCGTCGATCGCGTGGCGTACGCTGCGGGCGCGGCTGCTTTCGCGCGAGGATGATCATGACGCGGCGCGCCGGGTCGCCGAGGCCGCCGTCAGCCTGGCCGAACGGACCGACGCGTTGGTCGATCACGGCGACGCATGCTCCGCGCTGGCAACTGTTCTCGGTGCCGCCGGCGACGCCGCCGGGGCGCGGGCTGCCGCCGAGCGGGCCGTCGGCCTGTACGAACGGAAAGGCGCTGCGGCGCTTGCCGACAAGGCGCGTAACCTGCTGGGCACGCGCGTTCAGCCGGTGGCCGAGGCTCCACCCAAAGCTCCGAGCGTCAAGCTGGACAACGCGGCCGCGCGAGTGGGTGAACGTGTGATGGCCGCTATTCACCGGAGAGCCTGGGACGAGGTCGAGGCGCTGTTCGCGCCCGATGCCTCGATCGAGAGTCGCCGGAAGATAGTCGGTCTGACCCTCTCCTCGGAAGCGGTACGACATGCGATGAGGCGCGAGCTCGAGATGGGCACCGTGCGGGTCGACCACGTCATGGTGGCCGCGCGAGGCGAGCGACTAGCCCTCTCCCGGCTAATAACGAGCAGTCCCGACGTGAGTCCCGGAGCGCCGCAAGACGAGCTTCTTCAGCTGTATGCCATCAACGATGACGGGCAAGTCGCGTGGCAGGTGTGGTTCGACGTCGATGACATGGATGCCGCGCTCGCCGAACTCGACGCCGCGGCCGCTCGATTCGAGGAAGAGTCACACCGCCCGGCGCGGCGGCTGGAAAACGCGGCGAGCCGGCTTTACGAGCGATTCAAGGTCTGCTACGCAGCCCGAGATTGGGGCGCGATAGCCGAGATGTTATCTGACGACCTCTGGAGCGAGGACCGCCGCCGGGTAGTCAATGCGGGCATCCGACGTGGCCCTAATGCCATGATTGCCGAATTTACGGCCATGGCCGAGGTCGCAATCAATTTGACCTCACATGTCGTCGCTACCCGTGGTGCAAACCTCGCCCTCAGTCGTGTCCAAATCTCGTGCCAAGATCAGGGACCTGATGCGTTTTCTCTAGCCGGCTTCGACATCGTCGAGCTCGATGACGACGGACGAGGCGTGGCGCGAATCGTTTTCGACCTCGACGATTTTGAGGCCGCCCTCGCCGAGCTTGACGCTCGGTACCTGGCCGGCGAAGCGGCTGCGTACTCACACACCTGGTCGGTCATCAGAGATGGCTACGCCGCGCTCAACCGGCACGAAGTTTTCGCGGCGACCCCGGACTGGGCATACGTTGATCATCGGTCGGCCGCCAGTTTCGAGGCGAGCGACTTGGCCTCATTACTCCGTGCCACATGGGATCTCGCGCCGGACACGAAAATGTACATCGAGGCTGTGCATCAGCTCACAGATGCTGGCGCGGTCCTCACCCATGCGGCGTATGGGACCTCGCGCGAGGGCTTCGACGCCGAATGGCGGATGATCTCACTTCTGACGGTTGCGGGCGACCTGATCGACCGCTGCGAGGTATTCGACGAAGCGGACCTGGACACAGCGATTGCGCGGCTCGATCAGCTCAGCCGGGCGGCGCCGGGGTTAAAGAACTGGGCCAGCCAAATTACCGAGCGTCTCGAGGCGCACTTCGAGGCCCGCGACTGGACCGCGGTGACCGAGATGCTGGCCGCCGACGTTTTCAGCGACGACCGGCGCCGAGTCGTGAATGCGGGCATCAGGCGCGGTCGGGATGCCGCGGTCCTCGATGCGCGCGCGCAGGCCGACCTGGGTGTCAGGGAAATAGCGTCTACCGTCATCGCAACGCGCGGCGAGCGCCTTGTCCTTCGCCGTGCCCGATACTCAGGCGAGGCGTTCCACAACGAGCTCCTCAGCGTCTTCGAGATCGGTCGCGACGACCAGGTCGTGGCGCGGGTCGTGTTCGACCTCGACGACTTCGAAGCCGCCATCGGTGAGCTCGACGCCCGCTATCTCGCCGGCGAAGCGGCTGCCCAAGGGAACGTCTTGCAGTCCGTAATGGACACGCTTGAGGAGCTCAACCGTCACGAGCCGGGGCCAATGCTTGGGCGACTTACGTTTGCCGATCATCGACGTGTCCCATTCGGGTCGGCGGAACACTACGGGCGCGCGATCGAGGAGCTGTGGACACTGGTGCCCGACGCCCGCTATTGGATGAAGGCCATACATGCGCTCGGCGCCCACGGGCTCGTCTCCACCCTCGTCATCGAAGGCACCGACTCGAACGGGAACGAATTGCAGTGGGGTCGCACCTTTGTGTTCCTTGCCGACGGACCGCGGGTGGAGGTCTACGAAGAGGATGACGTCGAAGTCGCCGTCGCACGCTTCGAGGAGCTACGCCCGCAGGCCCGGCGGCTGGAAAACACCGCAAGTCAAGTGACCGCGCGCCACTCGGCGTACTTGGAAGCCCGCGACTGGGATGGGCTCGCGAAGGTACTGGCTGAAGACTTCGTTAGCGACGATCGCCGTCGGGCCGTAAACGCAGGGATCCGACACGGTCGAGATGCCGAGATCGCTAACATGCAGGCCGTCGCCGAGGTCGGGATCACGCACTCGGCGTTCGTCGTCATCGCAGCCCGCAGCGAGCGTCTCATCCTCATCCGCGCCGCGATGCGCGGTGGCGGGCCCGCGGAGTTCGGCGCGGATGCGCTGAGCGTCGTCGAAATCAATTCGCACAATCAGATCGCGGCGATCGTCGTGTTCGAGCTCGACGATTTTGAATCCGCCCTAGCAGAGCTCGACGCGCGGTACGTCGCCGGGGAGGCGGTGACCCACGCACACACCTGGTCGGTCGTCACGCAGGCGTACGCCGCACTCAACCGGCGCGAACCCCTTCGGACGACGCCAGATTGGGTTAACGTCGACCACCGGCATGGGATGTCGTTTGCGCCCGGCGAACTGCGTGCGTTACTCGCCGCGTGGAACCTCGCATCCCATGCGAGCAGCTCGATCGAGACTGTGCATCGGCTGAACGATCTTGGAGCCGTGGTCAGCTCTGTGTCGCATGAGACCTCACAACAGGGCGTCAACGCCGAGTGGCGGGTGGTCAACGTTCTCACGATCGATGGTGACCGAATCGACCGTCTAGAAGTCTTCGACGAGGAAGATCTCGACGCCGCGATCGCCAAATTCGAACAGCTCAGCCGGTCGAGATCCGGCCTGGACAATACCGTGGCAGGGCGCTTTTTGGCGCACTTTAATGCCCACGACTGGGACGCCATGGCACAGGACTTCGCCGAGAATTATTACTGCGACGACCGCCGCCGAGTCGTGAACGCCGGGATCCGAGATGGTCGGGATGCCGCAATCGAAGACCTACGGGTGTCGGCCGAAATCGGGTTGTTGACGACGGCCAGTGTGGCCATCATCGCGAGCCGGGGCGACCGCCTCCTTCTTACTCACTGGCAAGGCTCTGGGCCCGATCGCGAAGCGATCCAACTCAATGCCCTTCAGGTCATCGAGCACGATACCGACGGACGAATAGCGGAGGCGGTCCTATTCGACGTTGACGACATCGACGCCGCCTTCGAGGAACTCGATGCCCGATATCTCGCCGGCGAAGCCGCCGACCACGCGCGGACGTGGGCGGTGATAACGCGGGGCTATTCCGCGGTCAATCGGCACGAGCTTCCAGGCATGACAACGGATCCGATTTACCTCGACCATCGAGCGGTCTTGACGACCGAGCCTGAAGATCTGGCCGCCTATCTTCCCGCCGTATGGGACCTGATGCCGGATCTCAGCGCACGCGTCGAAGCTGTACATCGGCTGAGCAACCTGGGAGCGGTCGTCACCCACGCTGCGAGCGGAATCTCGCAAGAGGGCTTTGACGCCGAGTGGCGGGCAATCGTCATGTGCATAGTCGAAGGCGACGTCTACAGCCGCGTCGAAGTCTTTGATGAGGCAGACCTCGACGCCGCGCTGGCCCGCTTCGAGGAACTGCAACTGCAGCCGCCGCGGCTGGAAAACGCGACAACCCGGATAGGCGAGCGGATTGGTGCATACTTCGCGACCCGCGACTGGGGCGCCATGGCGGAATTGTTCGCCGACGACATTTGCACCGACGATCGCCGTCGCGTTGTGGGCGCGGGAATCCGACACGGCAGGGACGCCGAGATCGCGGGCATGAAGGCCACCGCCGACGTCGGGACGAAGAACATCACAGGGACCGTCCTAGCGACGCGTGGCGAGCGCCTCTCCCTCGGTCGTGTCTGCTTCTCGGGTCATGATCAAGCCTCGGCGACGTTCCTCGCAGAGGCGCTCGGCGTCGTCGAGACCAACGCCAACAACATGATTAAGGCGATTGTCACGTTCGACCTCGACGACATCGACGTTGCATTCGAGGAGCTTGACGCGAGATACCTCGCCGGCGAAGCCGCCGCCCATGCGCACACGTGGTCAGTAATCGCAGGCATCTACGCGGCATTCAACCGGCACGAACTCCCTGCGGTGGACTGGATTACCGAAGATCACCGGCGAGCTACGCCATTCACCTCCAGCCAACTACTCACACACATCCGCACCTCCATGGACATCGCGCCGGACCTCAGAATCCACATTGACAAAGTCCATCGGATCGACGATTTCGGCGCGGTCCTCACCAATACTTCACGTGGGACCGCAGTGGAGGGCTTCAACGTCGAGTGGCGAATGGTCCAACTCCTCACAATCGACGGCGACCGCATCAACCGGCTCGAACTATTCGACGAGTCAGACCTCGACGCCGCGCTCGCCCGATTTGACGAACTTCAGCCGCAAACGCGCCGACTGGAAAACGCGGCAAGCCAAGCGGTAGAACGCGAATGGGCCTGCTTCGCGACTCGCGACTGGGCCGCGATGGCCGAGACGATGACCGAAGACTTTTCCACATTTGATCACCGCCGGGTTGTCAACGCCGGTGTCCTACGCGGTCGTGATGCCCATGTCGCAAATTATCGAGCAGTCGCAGAGGTCGGGTTCGAGGGTATTGCGTCGACCGTCATCGCGACCCGCGGGCAATGCCTCGCCCTCATTCGTGTTTGGTCCTCGGTCCGTGGCTTTGAACCCGGGGAGACCAGCACCCCAATGATCGGCATCGTTGAGATCGACGCCGGCTACCGGCTCACTGCGGCCGAGCTGTTCGACCTTGACGAGCTCGACGCCGCGTTCGAGGCGCTCGACGCTCGATATCTCGCGGGCGAATCGGCGACACATGCACACACGTGGTCGGTCATCGCCAGTGCCTACGTCGCGACCAACCGGCGCGAGCTACCCCAGACAACTCAAGACTGGGTGAGCATCGACCACCGGCGCGCGATTGCCTTCGCGCCCGGCGAGCTGATCGCCTACATCCAGGCCACGTGGGAGGTCGCGCCGGACGTCAACAGCTACGTCGAGGCTGCGCATCGACTGACCGATCTCGGAGCGGTCATCACACAGGTGGTGCGTGGGACGTCGCAACAGGGCTTCGGCGGAGAGTGGCGGGAGATCGTCGTTGTCACGGTCGAAGGCGATCTGCTCAACCGTATCGAAATTTTCGACGAGACAGACCTCGACGCCGCCCTCGCCCGATTTGAGGAACTGCAGCCTCAGTCACCACGGCTGGAAAACGCGGCAAGCAGAGTGATCGAACGCTTCTTTGAGTACCTGGCTGGCCGCAACTGGGCTGCTATGGCCGACATGCTTATCGGTGATAGTTATAGCGACGATCGCCGCCACGTAGTGAATGCCGGGCTCTGGCAAAGTCGCGACAGGGTGATCGCGAAATTGCGCGAGACCACCGACTATGGAGTCGCGATCGCGATTTCAGAGGTCATCGCCACTCGGGGGCGGCGGCTCGCCCTCAGTTGCGTCCGATGGTCAGCCAACGACGAGGGGCCGGAGGCGTTCCCCAGCGAGGCGCTGTGCGTCACCGAGATCGAGACCGACGATCGGATCGCGGCGATCATCATGTTCGACTCCGACGACACCGACGCGGCGTTAGCAGAGCTCGACGCCCGATATCTCGCGGGCGAAGGGGCCGACCACGCACACGCCTGGTCGGTAATCGCAGGGGTGTACGCGGGAGTCAACCGACATGAACTTCCCGCAATGACACCGGACTTTGTCTACATCGACCATCGCCCGCTCGTAACGATCGAGGCAAGTGATCTACCCGAGTCCATCCAGGCCGTCTGGGACCTCACACCCAGAATCAGCCTTTATTGGGAAGCGGTGCACCGGCTGAGCGACCTAGGAGCGGTCGTCACCCACGTTGCCCGTGGTGTTTCGCGCGAGGAGTTCGACGCCGAGTGGCGGATGATCGACATCTTCACCATCGAAGGCGATTTGATCAGCCGCTGCGAAATGTTCGACGAGGCAGACCTCGACTCCGCGCTCGCGAGGTTCGACGAGCTCAATCGATCCGGCTAGCTTCGCTTGACGGTTTACCCCGGAAAGGCTTGCGGCGCACCACCACGAAGGTAATCAGCGCCAGCACGGCCAGCACCGGAATCCACGGGATGAGGAACCCGACCGTCACCACGAGGGCATGGCCGGCGGAGAGCAGCGACTGCCAACCGCGTCCGAGCGCGGCCAGGAAACCAGTGTGCTTCACAGTCGTTTTGACCGAGAGGCTGACGTTGATCGTCGCATACGAGATCTGGTCGCCGAGGGTTGCGCGCTGCGCCCTGAGCGAATCCAGCTCCGCTTGTCGTTGGGTCAACGACGACTCGGCCGCGAGCAGGTCGCCGACGCTGCCGGCCCGGCGCATGAGGTCCAACAGGCGATCGACCGAGGTCTGCAACGCCTGGATGCGGGCATCGAGGTCGACGCGCTGCGTGGTGACGTCGGAGTGGTTGATCGACATCGACTCGACGGCCCCGAGTTTCTTGGCGTCGGCCAGGACGCCGTCGAGTTTGTCCGCCGGAATGCGCAACACGAGATCCACCGTCGGCGAAGACGATCCGGATCGTTCCTCTCGCGAATCCACACGCCCGCCGGCGTCGGTCACGGCGGAGACGAGCCGGTCGGCGGCCTGGGCGGGCCCGGCGACGACCAGCTGCAGGGACCCCGTCGTGACGATGTCACGTTTGAAGGTGCCGTCCTGGGGGGCCTGCGGCGGGGGCGGCGCCTCCGGTGCTGCGATGGTGTTCTCCGGAGCGCCGGCCCTCGTCCCGGGGACTGGCGCAGTGGTCTTGCCGCTCACTATGCCGCCGTGCGTCGGGGTGGAGAAGCCGCCCCGGCTCAGCGACCCGACCCAGCCGACGCCGATGATCAGCGCGCCGACCACCGCCACCGCGATCACGTTGCGCAGCTTGACCGTTCGCGCTGATGAGGACCCTGAGGGCGCGGCGGCGGGCGTCACAGGCGGGCTGGGCATCGCGCCAGGGGAGGCCGCAGCCGACGGCATCGGCCCGGCAAAGGAAGCTAGTCCGGCCGGGGCGAATTGGGGTGGCGGCGCGGCCGCAAGCATGGGTTGGTCGGGTGTCTCGCTCAGTTCCCATCCGGCCGGCGCCTCCACGGGCTGCATCACCCGGTGCTGCGCGGGGCCGTCGGCAACTATCCGGCTGTCGACGGCGACGTAGGCGGTGAATCGGCACAACACGCCAAAGCGCAACGAGGTATTGACGATTCGCCTCGCCAAGTCCGCCATCGGAGCCGACGCGTAGCGGTCTTCGAGGTCGCGTAGGTGGGCCCTCGCCCACTGCGCGGTCACCGCCGGCGCGTCTCGGCGCTGCCCGCCGACGGTCCGCGACCAGTCCCCGCCGTCGCGGGTGGTGCCGCGCAGGGCGAGCGAGCCGGTCGCGCTCCCCCGATACCGCCCGGTCACCACGAGCGGCGCCCCCGGAAACAGGTCGGGCATCCGGGCCGGGCTCGCCGTGTCCTCGATGATCGTCAGCCCCTCGGCGCGCAGTCGCAGCGAGTGGGCGAGCGGCGCGCCGATGCGGCGGTGAATGGCGTCCATCGCGTCGTCGAGGCGGTCCTCGCTTTCCACCAGCTCGCACCGCCCGCCGCCGACCGTGGCGAGGCGGCCCAGAAATCCGGCGTTGACGGCCTGGTCAATGCCCACCGTGTGCACCCGCACCCGCCGCAGGTCGTCGGACAGCTCGCGCAGCAGTTGGTCCTCGTTACCGACCTGGCCGTCGGTCACCAGGATGAGGACGGGGTCGCGGCCGTCGCCGTTGCGGGACGCACCCAACCAGGCGAGCGCCCGCCGTAGCGGCGCGGCCATCTCGGTGCCGCCGCGGGCGTCGGCGCGCGCGAGGTGCTCGATGGCGCGGTACCGGTTCCGGTCGCCGGCGGCGACCAACCCGTCAGGCAGACCGGCGGGGCGGTCGATCCTATCGTCGAATGTCAGCACCGCGAACCGGTCCGCTCCGGTCAGTGTGTCGACGATGCGGGCCGCGGCGCGGCGGGCGGCCACCATCTTCCATCCGCGCATGCTGCCGGAGCGGTCGAGCACCAGCACCAGGTCCCGAGGGCGCGGCGGTGCGCTTGAAACCGGCGGCAGCACGGTGAGCTGGTAGGTCCCCTCGTCCCCCTCCGAATCCGGCACCAGCACAAGCGAATCAGTGAAGTCGTCGGCGCCGTAGCGCAGCCGCAGCACAAAATCCCGGTTGGCCCGCTCGCCGGGCTGAACCCGTATCCGGCCGTCGGCGGTGGACACAGCGTGCAGGCTCGACCGGACCTCCGACAGCGTGAGACCGGCGGGGTCGATGCCGACCTCGATGGCCAGCGGAACCGGACGGGGGAAACCGGGCAGCAGGACGGGCGGGGTGATCCGCGACGCGTCGGGCACCGCGTCGGTGTCGTCGGCGTAGCCGCCGCCGACCGCGGCGTCCGCGAGGGCGTCGCCCGGGATGTACCGGGGCGCAACAACAAGCGGGAAGCGGAACGTCGCCTCGTCGTCCTCGTAGGTGAGGGGGCCGACGAGCGTGAGCGCGATGCTGACCCGCTCGCCCGGCAAGATGTTGCCGACCCGCATGGTGAAAACGTCCGGCCGCTCCTCCTCGGCGATGGCTGCCCGCCGACCCGACGCGATCGCCTCGTCATAGGCCTCGCGGGCCGCTTCCCGCTCGCGCAGTTCGGCCTCGACGACCCGCCCGTCGGCGGTCATCTGCATCCGCGTGACCGCGCCCCGGTCCGGCAGTGGGAACACGTAGGTGGCCTCCAGCGGCACGTCGTGGGCGTTGACGAAGTCCTGGGTCAGTTCCACCCGGCTGGTGAGTCCGGTGATCTGTGCCCGCACGTCGATGCATGCGAGCGGTAGGTTGCCGCGCTCGGTGCGCAGCGCGCCCAGCCCCGCCTCGTCATCCGGGGCGGCACCCGTCGCCTCGGCGTCGGTCATCGACGTAATGGGGACGGTCATGATGGGCTCCGATCATCGAGGGACAGCGGACCTGCCAGCAAGCCGCGTTGCGCGAGCAGTTCGAGGAGCGGCCTCGCGGCCGCACGGATCGCGGTGACGTCGTCTTCGTCGGGCCCCGTGGGCAGCACCAACAGCGCGCCGCCGGGCAGGCTCACCGCGGCCAGCTGCGCGACACCGTCATCGCCGCCATTGGCGGTCGGCTCGGCGGCGGCGGGCGGATCCGCCCAGAAGCGCCGCCGGCGCTCGGGTTGCGGCGCCGCCTCGTCGGCCGGCGCCTGCGCGACGAGCAGCTCGTCGGAAACCGCGGCCACTTTGCGCAGCGTTTCGTTCGTGGCTCCGGCCAGTTCGGCCTGGATGTCGGCGAGCGAGCGGCCCTCGGCCTGGCGGCGTTTGACCGCGACGACCTGCAGCAGCTGGCGCGGGCCGTAGAGCGCGGTGCGTCCTTGCATGGCCGGCCGGTCGACCAGCCCGGTCGTCGTGTACCAGCGAACCGCCCGCCGATCGGGCAGCTCCCGGACCCGCCCGTTGGGCGCTCCCGGGTAGGCGGGATCGGCCAGCCCGACGGCCACCCGCCGCACCAGCTCGTCCAGCGTCCACGACGCCCCGTCGTCCACGCCTCCATACTGACACTGTCATCATGACACTGTCAATGTTGTGAACACGGGGCGGAAATGACACCTGCCGTGACGAGCCGCGCATACGCTTCACGCGTGTCGCTTCTGATGGTGGCCCCCGACTGGTTGACCTCGGCCGCCGCGGACGTCGAGGACATCGGTTCCTCGCTGACCGCCGCGCATCTGGCGGCCGCTCTTCCGACCGGCGGGATCGCGGCCGCCGCCTCCGACGAGGTGTCGCGGGCCGTGGCGGCGCTCTTCGCCTCCTATGGCCAGGAGTATCAGGCGCTCGGCGCCCGGGCCCGCGCGTTCGGTCAACAGTTTGCGCTGGCGCTGAACTCGGCCGCCGGCTCGTATGCGGCCGCGGACGCGACGACCGCCCTGCTGTTGCAGCCCGCGCAGCAGGATGTGCTAGGCGCGGCCAACGCGGCCACCGAGGCGGTCATCGGCCGTCCGTTGATCGGCACCGGGAGTGCCGTCGGGACGGGCGTGGCGGACGCGGCGATCTACGACGCGAACCTGCTCATCCAGCGCGAGTTCGGCATCTACAACTTCGGCGACTGGCGCGGCTGGGCCGCCTGTTTGCTCGACTACACCTGGGGATTCCCGGGCACGGCGCTGGGCTACGGCGTGCAGGTCGTCAACGCGTTCTATCCCAACTCCAACTACGACCCCGCGCTCAGCGCGCTCGCGGGTTCCCACGTCTACCGCGGCGGCATCGGCCTGCCGGGGTTTGCCACCACGATGGGCAACGTCACCACCCACCTCGGGACCGGCCCGGGCGCCACCGATGTCATGCTCAACCACGAAGAGGTGCACGTCTGGCAGAACCGGCTCTTCGGCCCGCTGTTCTCGACCAGTTACGCCGGCTGGCTGGCCGGTGGCTACGTCGTCGGGACGGGCTACTGGCTGCTCCACCCCAACGAGGACTGGTTCAGCCTGGTCGAGACAGCCGCGTACTACGACAACCCGTGGGAAGTGTGGGCGTACGCCAACGACAACAACTGGCCGCCGCCGGGCGCCAACCCCGCGCTGCTGTGGCCGGCATGGACGGATCCGGTGCTGCTCTATCCGGCCCGGGCGGGCCTGCTGGCGCCGTTCCTGTGAAACCGCGTTGTTGCTGGCCCCGCGGTGACCGCGGTGCGGGCTCGGCCGGCCGCCGCGCAGAATTGCAGGCTAAGGCGGCTTTTACTCGATCTTGACTGGTTGTTGAATCCCCTCCCCCACGATTGCGGACGTGACTACGCTTCATCTCGTGGAGCTGGGGGTTTTGGGACCTCTGGAGGTCCGGCAGGCTGGCCTGCCGGTCTCGGTTCCGGGCGCCAAGCCGCGCGCGATCCTCACGATGCTCGGGCTGCACGACGGTTCGGTGGTGTCGGCCGACTCGCTCGTCGAACTGCTCTGGGGCGACGATCCCCCGCGCACGGCGGCCAAGGCCCTGCAGACCCACATCTCTTTGCTGCGCCGAACGCTGGGCGACGGGTTCGTTTTGACGCAGGGGGCCGGCTGGACCCTGGCCGAGACCGAGGTTGACGCCGCCCGCTACAAAACGGCCGCACGGTTGGGCCGCGACGCCGCCGCCGCCGACGACGACGGCCGGGCGGTGGTCTGCTTCGACGAGGCGCTCGCGCTATGGCGCGGGGTCCCCGAACTGCCCGATGGCCGGCGGGGAACGCCGGAGAAGACGCGGTGGATCGAGGCCCATGCCGCGCTGGTCGAGGACCGGGCCGATGCGCTGCTCGCGACGGGCCGCGCCGCCGAGATCGTCGGCGAGCTCGAGGCCGCGGTGGCCGATGCGCCGCTGCGCGAAAGGCGTTGGGGTCAGCTGATGCTCGCCCTGTACCGGGCAGGCAGGCAGGGCGAGGCCCTCGGTGCGTATCAGCGGGCGCGCGCGCTGCTCGCCGACGAACTGGGTGTCGACCCCGGGCCGAACCTTCGCCGGCTCGAGGCGTTGATCGTCGCGCAGGACGCCGCTTTGGAAGCCCCCGCGACGCAACGGGTTTCGTCGGTCACCCGCGCGGTGACTTTCCTGCTCACCGACATCGAAGGGTCGACGGCCGCGTGGGAGGCGAACGCCGGCGCGATGGCGGTGGCGCTGGCCCGACACGACGAGCTCGTCGAGCAGGTCGTCACCTCGCGTGGGGGGCGGCTGATCAAGACCCGTGGCGAGGGCGACGCCACGTTCTCGGTCTTCGACCGCCCGTCGGCGGCCGCCGCCGCGGCGATCGAACTGCAGGACGCGGTTGTCCATGAGCCGTGGGCCCTTTCGCAGCCGATGCGCATCCGCGTGGCCTTGCACACCGGGGAGGCCGAACTTCGCGACGGCGATTACTTCGGCCGGGCGGTCAATCGCGCCGCGCGCCTGCGGTCGCTGGCCGTGGGCGGTCAGATCCTGTGCTCGGGTGCGACCGCCGAGCTCGTCATCGACTCGCTGCCCGACCACGTTGCGCTCGCCGACCTGGGACAGCGCGAGCTGCGCAACCTAGCGCGCCCCGAGCACGTTTTCGAGCTCCGACTGGCCACCGCCGGCGACCATCCGCAGCCCGCCTCCCCCGATGTGCCGATGGAACGCCCGGCCCTGCCCGCCGTGCTGGCCGGACCCGGGCCGTTCGTCGGACGCGGAAACGAGCTGCAGCGGCTCTTATCCGTGTGGCAGACGGTACTTGCCGGGGGCACCAGCGCGGTGTTGATCGCCGGCGAACCGGGTGTCGGTAAGACGCGGCTGGCCGGTGAGTGGTCCCGGCAGGCCTACGACCAAGGCGCCCTGGTGATTTACGGTCGCTGCGACGAGGACCTCGGTGCGCCGTACCAACCGTTCGCGGAAGCGCTGCGTGCGCTGGTGCCCTGCCTCGGTGCCGGCGGCCTGCGCGGGCTGCGTGGCGTGGAGGCGCTGCTCGCCCTGGTGCCCGGGCTGACCGACATCCTGCCCGATCTGGCCGCGCCGACCCGCGCCGACCCGGACACCGAACGCTATGCACTGTTCGACGCCGTCGTTGCCGTGCTGGGAGTCGTCTCGGCGAGCGCGCCCGTCGTGTTGATCCTCGATGACCTGCACTGGGCCGCCAAGCCGACGCTGTTGTTGCTCCGGCACCTGTTGCGCTTCGGGGAGCGGGCGCGCGTCCAGATCATCGGCACCTACCGCAGCACCGACCTGGACCGCGCCCATCCGCTCGCGGCGATGCTCGCCGACCTGCACCGTGACGGCAGCGCTAATCGGATACAGCTCAGCGGATTAGACGAGGACGACGTGACGGCCTACGTCGCCGAGGCGGGCTACCACGACGAAGAGCTGGCCCGCGCGCTGGCGTCGGTCACCGGGGGCAACCCGTTCTTCCTTATCGAGGCCCTGCGCCACGTCGATGAGAGCGGCGGCCGCTGGGACCAGAGCACCCTGCCGCAGGGGGTCCGCGAGGCCGTAAGCCGCCGCCTCACGAGGCTTTTGCCCGAGACGAACAAAGCGCTTGCCGCGGCCGCGGTGGTCGGCAGCCGGTTCGACCTGGAACTGGTTGAGCGCGTGGTCGGCGACGACCTGGTCGACGCGTTCGACGAGGCGTGCAAGGCCGGCATCGTCATCGAGGAGCCCGGCGGGCGCTACCGGTTCAACCACGCCCTGGTCCGGCAGTCTCTGCTCGCCGAGCTGCCGTCGGTGCGGCGCATGCGGCTGCACCAGCGCATCGCCGCGACCCTGGAGAGCCAGCCCGGCGCCGACGACGAGCTGCTGGCCGAGCTGGCGCATCACTACTTCGAGTGCGCCTGGGCGGGAAACGCGGCCAAGGCCGTCGAGTACTGCCGGCGCGCCGCCGACCAGGCGATGGCCCGACTCGCCTACGAAGGGGCGGCCGACCTCTATGACCACGCCCTGCACGCGCTGGAGGAAATCGACGACGAGCTACCCGATCGCGACGACCAGGCCGCCGAGCTGCTGGTCGCGCGGTGCGAGGCCCTGCTCGCCGCGGGCGACGTGGCGTCGGCCGCGGGTGCGGTCGCGCAATTGCAAGGGACGACGGTCGATTCCGCGCGGCTGGCGGCGTGGGCGACGTGCTTCGACGGACAGCTGTCGATGCTGATCCACCCCGAGCGGCTGGACGAGGTCGAGGCCGCACTGAGCGCGGCAGCCGCGAAGCTGGCCGAATTGGACGATGCCGCAGGCGAAGCCAAGGCCCACACGGTTCGGGCGGGGTGCCTCGCCCGCCTGGGACGGATCGGTGACTGCGAGGTCGCGCTGGACGACGCCCTGACCGCGGCGCGGCGCGCGCATGAACACCGCCGCGTAAACAACGTGTTGGCGAACGCGCCCCTCGCGGCGCTGTGGGGACCCAACCCCGTCCCGCGTGCGGGCGGGCGGTGCCTGGACGTGGTGCGGCTGCTGCGAATAACGACCGACTCCCCCGCCGTGGAGGCGACGTCGACGCGGTGCCAGGCCGTGCTGGAGGCGTTCCGCGGCCGTGCCGCGGCGGCCCGCCGGATGATCGACTCGGCGCGGCGCACCGTCACCGAGCTAGGCCTGCGCCATGCGCTGCTCGAGGTCGAGCAGTTCGCCGGCATCGTCGAGCTGGTCGTGGATGAGCCCGCCGCAGCCGAGCCTCATCTGCTGAAGGCCTACAACGGCTTTCGCCGGATGGGCCTCGACGCCGACACCGCGGAGACCGCCGCGCTGCTGGGTCGGGCGTGCCTCTTGCTCGACCGGGATGCTGAGGCCGCCGAATTATGTGCGGAGAGCGAGCGTCTCGCCGGACACGCGCTCAAGCCGTCAATCGCCTGGCGCACGCTGCGGGCGCAGCTGCTGGCACGCTCCGGCGATCACGGCGAGGCTCGGCGGATCGCCGAGGCCGCAGTCAGCCTGGCCGAGCGCACAGACGCGTTGGTCGACCACGGCGACGCGTGCCTGACGCTGGCAATGGTTGCGGGCGCTGCCGGGGATGTCTCCGGAGCGCGGGCCGCAGCCGAGCGGGCGGTCGGTTTGTACGAACGGAAAGGCGCTGCGGCACTGGCGGAGAAGGCACGCGTCGTTCTCGGCGAGCGCGACCAGTCGGCGGCCGCGGCGGCGCCGTCTGAAGCGCCTCTCGAAGGACTCGACAACGCATGCGTGCGAGCAGGTGAGCGCGTGCTCGCCGCGATCGCTCGCCAGACATGGGACGAGATCGCGCAGATGTACGCACCCAACGTTTTGATTG
>NZ_LZIS01000018.1 GCF_001667015.1 Mycobacterium sp. E3198
CGCCCGCGCCGCCGCCGGCGCCGCCGCCGCTCGCGCCGCCGCCACCGCCGCCCTGGAATCCCTTCCCGGGCGCGCAACCCGCGGCGTCGGGTCCCGCCGCCGGGCAGAACCCCACGGCGTTCACCGGCACCCCGCCGTTCGGGCCGCCGTCGTTCGTGCCGAAACCCGGCTCGACGGTGGGCGTCGGTCAGCCGATCATCATCAACTTCCCTGGGACCGTCGAGGACGCCGGCGCCGCCATCGACGCCGTGCACGTGAATTCCACCCCGCCCGTGCCGGGCAAGTTCTACTGGATGACCCCGACCCAGCTGCGCTGGCGCCCGCTGAGCTTCTGGCCCGCCCACACCGCGGTGACCGTCGACGCCGGCGGCACCGTGATGAGCTTCCAGACCGGGGACACCCTGATCGCCACGGCCGATGACGCCACGCATCAACTGACCATCACCCGTAACGGCACCGTGGAGAAGACCTTCCCGATGTCGATGGGCATGACGTCCGGTAACCACCAGACGCCCAATGGCACCTACTACGTGCAGGACAAGAAGGTGTCGGTGGTGATGGACTCTTCGACCTACGGGGTCCCGGTCAACTCGACCTACGGCTACAAGGTGACGGTGGAGGACGCGGTCCGCTTCGACAACGTCGGCGACTACGTGCACAGCGCGCCCTGGTCGGTGGACGACCAGGGCAAGCGCGACGTCAGCCATGGCTGCATCAACATCAGCCCGTCCAACGCGAGGTGGTTCTTCGACAACTTCGGCCCCGGGGACCCGATCGTCGTGAAGAACTCCAGCGGCGGCGACTACAAGAAGAACGACGGCTCCGCCGACTGGATGAACTAGCGCTCTAACGCCGCGCAGACGCAAAATCGCCCATTCCGGCCTGGAATAGGGCGATTTTGTGTCTTTTCGCGAGAGTGTTCCCCTGAGTCAGGGTTATGTATAGCATCATACATATGCGTAGCCCCCGCGAGCGGATGGTGGTGTCCGCCGCCCTGCTGATCAGGGAGCGCGGCGCGCATGCCACCGCCATCTCGGACGTCCTCGAGCACAGCGGCGCGCCGCGCGGGTCGGCCTATCACTACTTTCCGGGCGGGCGGACCCAGCTGCTCTGCGAGGCCGTCGACTACGCGGGCGAGCACGTCGCCGCCGTCATCGCCGAGGCCGCCGGCAGCCTCGAACTGCTGGACACGCTGATCGACAAGTACCGCCGACAGCTCCTCGAGACCGACTTTCGCGCCGGGTGTCCCGTCGTGGCGGTCTCCGTCGAAGCGGGCGACGGGTCCGATCGCGAACGCATGGCTCCGGTGGTCGAGCGCGCCGCGGCGGTGTTCGACCGCTGGTCCGACCTGATCGCCCAGCGCTTCATCGCCGACGGCATCGCGGCCGACCGCGCCCGCGAGTTCGCGGTGCTGGCGACCTCGGCACTGGAGGGGGCGATCGTCCTGGCCCGGGTGCGGCGCGACCTCACGCCCCTCGATGCCGTTCGCCGCCAGCTGCATCGACTGCTCGAGGCCGAGCTCTCCGAAGGGAATTCGCGATGACCACCACTGACTGGCAGCCGACCGCCTGCATCCTGTGCGAATGCAACTGCGGGATCGTCGTGCAGGTCGAGGACGGCCGGCTGGCCCGCATCCGGGGCGACAAGGCGCACCCCGGGTCGCAGGGGTACACCTGCAACAAGGCGCTGCGCCTGGACCACTACCAGAACAACCGCGCCCGCCTGAGGGTGCCGATGCGCCGCCGCGCCGACGGGACCTTCGAGGAGATCGACTGGGACACCGCGATTGTCGAGATCGCCGAGGGGTTCAAGCACATCCGCGACACCTACGGCGGGGACAAGATCTTCTACTACGGCGGGGGTGGGCAGGGCAACCATCTGGGCGGCGCCTACAGCGGCGCGTTCCTGAAGGCCCTCGGTTCGCGCTACCGGTCAAATGCGTTGGCGCAGGAGAAGACCGGCGAGGCCTGGGTGGACGCGCACCTCTATGGCGGTCACACGCGGGGTGAGTTCGAGCACGCCGAGGTATCGGTGTTCGTGGGGAAGAACCCGTGGATGTCGCAGAGTTTTCCGCGGGCCCGGGTGGTGCTCAACGAGATCGCCAAGGACCCGGCCAGGTCGATGATCGTGATCGATCCCGTCGTCACCGACACCGCGAAGATGTCCGACTTCCATCTGCGGGTGCGACCGGGGACCGACGCGTGGTGCCTGGCGGCCCTGTCCGGCGTCCTCGTCCAGGAAAACCTCTGCAACGAAGCATTTCTCGCCGAGCACGTGCGCGGCGCCGACGCCGTGCGCACCGCGCTGCGCGAGGTCCCGGTCGCCGACTACGCGCAGCGCTGCGGCGTCGACGAGGAGCTGCTGCGCGCGGCCGCGCGGCGCATCGCCGCCGCCGCCAGCGTCGCGGTGTTCGAGGACCTCGGGGTTCAGCAGGCACCCAACAGCACCCTGTGCTCCTACCTCAACAAGCTGCTGTGGATCCTCACCGGCAATTTCGCGAAAAGGGGCGGCCAGCACCTGCATTCGTCGTTCGCCCCGCTGTTCAGCCAGGTCACCGGGCGCACCCCCGTCACGGGCGCGCCCGTCATCGCCGGGCTGATACCCAGCAACGTGGTGCCCGAGGAGATCCTGACCGACCACCCGGACCGCTTCCGGGCGATGATCGTCGAGAGCAGCAATCCCGCCCACTCGCTGGCCAACTCGGCCGCTTGCCGCGAGGCCTTCGCCGCGCTGGAACTGATGGTGGTCGTGGACGTCGCGATGACCGAGACCGCGCGGCTCGCCCACTACGTGCTGCCGGCGGCGTCGCAGTTCGAGAAGCCGGAGGCCACCTTCTTCAACTTCGAGTTCCCCGCCAACACCTTCCAGTTGCGCCGCCCGCTGCTGCCGCCGCTGCCCGGCACGCTGCCCGAACCCGAGATCTGGGCGCGGCTGGTGCGCGCGCTCGGCGTGCTCGACGACGCCGAGCTGCGCCCGCTGCGCGAGGCCGCGCAGAACGGCCGGCAGGCCTACGCCGAGGCGTTCCTGACCGCCGTGGCCTCGAATCCGACTGTGGCGAAGCTGGTTCCGTACGTGCTCTACGAGACGCTGGGGCCGACGCTGCCCGACGGGCTGGCCGGCGCGGCCGCCGCGTGGGGGCTGGCCCAGAAGACCGCGATGGCCTACCCCGAGGCCGTCCGGCGGGCCGGCCACGCCGACGGCAACGCGCTGTTCGACGCGATCCTGTCCAGCCCGTCGGGCGTCACGTTCACCCGGCACGAATACGAGGACGACTTCGCGCTGATCGGCCACCCCGACCGCAAGATCGCCCTGGAAATCCCCGAAATGCTGTCCGACCTAAGGGCTTTGGCCGCGGCGCCGCCCCGGCTGACCACCGCCGAGTTCCCGATCGTGCTGTCCGTCGGCGAGCGGCGCGCCTACACCGCCAACGACATCTTCCGCGACCCGTCCTGGCGCAAACGCGACGCCGACGGGGCGCTGCGCGTCAGCGTGGAAGACGCCCAGGCCCTGGGGCTGGCCGACGGGCAACGGGCCCGAATCAGCACCGCGGCCGGCAGCGCCGAGGTGGCCGTCGAGATCACCGAGACCATGCTGGCCGGGCATGCGGCCCTGCCCAACGGTTTTGGCCTCGACTACGTCGACGCCGACGGCAACACCGTCGTCCCGGGGGTCGCACCCAACGCGCTCACCTCGACGGAATGGCGCGACCCCTACGCCGGCACGCCGTGGCACAAGCACGTGCCCGCGCGGATCGAGGCGTGCCGAGAAGACGCAAAATCGCGCGCGTAACGAGCAGATTGTGCGATTTTGCGTCTTCTCGCGCTGGAAGGTGGCCTAGTTCCAGATGCGGACGCGCCGCTCGGGGTCCAGGTACAGGGCGTCGCCCTCGGTGACGTCGAAGGCGTCGTAGAAGGCGTCCATGTTGCGGACGACCCCGTTGCAGCGGAACTCCGGCGGTGAATGCGGGTCCACCGCCAACCGCCGGATCGCCTCGGCGTCACGGGATTTGGTGCGCCACACCTGGGCCCAGCCGTAGAACACGCGTTGCACGCCGGTGAGCCCGTCGATGACCGGGGCGGGTGCGCCGTTCAGTGACAGCTGGTAGGCCAGCAGCGCAATGGACAACCCGCCGAGGTCGCCGATGTTCTCGCCGACGGTGAACGCGCCGTTGACGTGGTACGCACCGTCGAGCGCCCTGGGCGTATAGGCGTCGTACTGCTCGATCAGCGCCTTGGTGCGGGCGCCGAACTCGACGCGGTCGTCGTCGGTCCACCAGTCGATCAGGTTGCCGTCGCCGTCGTACTTGGCGCCCTGGTCGTCGAATCCGTGCCCGATCTCGTGGCCGATCACCGACCCGATCCCGCCGTAGTTGGCGGCGTCGTCGGCCTCGGCGTCGAAGAATGGCGGCTGCAAAATGGCTGCCGGGAAAACGATTTCGTTCATCCCCGGGTTGTAGTAGGCGTTGACGGTTTGCGGCGTCATGAACCACTCATCGCGGTCCACCGGGCCGCCCAGCTTGGCCAGCTCGCGGTCGTGGTTGACCGCGTACCCGCGTTGGTAGTTGCCGTACAGGTCGTTGCGGTCGATCACCAGCGCCGAGTAGTCCCGCCACTTCGCCGGGTAGCCGACCTTGGCGGTGAACTTCTCCAGCTTGGTCAGCGCGCGCTCGCGGGTCTGCGGCGTCATCCAGTCCAGCTCGCTGATGGACAGGCGGTACGCCGACTTCAGGTTGTCCACCAGGGCGTCGATGCGGGCCTTGGCGCCCGGCGGGAAATGCCGCTGCACGTAAAGCTTTCCGACGGCGTCACCCAGCAGGCCCTCCACCAGCGACACAGCCCGCTTCCAGCGCTCGCGGATCTGCTCGGCGCCGGTCAGCAGGCGACCGTAGAATTCGAAGTCCGCGGCGACGAGGTCGTCGGTCAACCAGGCCGCGCGGGCGCGGATCACCCGCCAGCGCGCCCAGCGCTTCCAGTCCTCGAGGTCTTCGCTGTTCCACAGCGCGGCGAACGCGGTCAGGTAGTCCGGTTGGCGCACAACCACTTCCGCGAGGGCGTCGGGGGAGCCGCCCAGCGCGGCGGCCCAGCCGGCCCAGTCGAAGCCCTCCGCCTCGTCCCGTAGCCCGGCGAAGGCGCGCAGGTTGTAGGTGAGGTCGGCGTCGCGGCGCTTGACCACGTCCCAGTGCGCGGCCGCGAGTTTGCTCTCCAGCGCGACGATCCGGGCCGCGGTGTCGGCGTGGTCGCCGCCGAAGACGAGGCGGAACATCCGCGCGATGTGTGCCGGGTAGGCGGCCAGGACGGCGGCGTGCTGCTCCTCGCGGAAGTACGACTCGTCGGGCAGACCGATGCCCGACTGCGAGAAGTGCACCAGGTAGCGTGCCGAGTTCTTGGCGTCGGTGTCCACGTAGAACGCGACGCCGCCGCCGACGCCGGTGCGCTGCAGGGCGCCGAGGACGGCGGCCAGGGCGGCCGGATCCGCGCAGTCGTCGATCAGGGCCAGCTCGTCCAGCAGGGGCGCCAGGCCCCGACGTTCGACGGCCTGCTCGTCGAGGAAGCTGGAGTAGAGGTCACCGATGCGCTGTTCGTCAGTGCCCGCCGCGACGCCCTGCCGGCCGGCCTCCTCGATCAGGTCGCGCACCTGCTCCTCGGCGCGGTCGTAAAGCGCCCGGAACGCACCGTCGGTCGCCCGGTCCGGGGGAATCTCGTAGTCGGCCAGCCAGCGGCCGTTGACATGGCCGAACAGGTCGTCTTGGGGGCGGGCGTTCGCGTCGACAAAACTCAGGTCGACGCCCGATCGGATGGCCTCTACAGTCACCCCGCCATCTTTCCATCTTCTTTTGGATGCAACGATCGGCCCATGTCAGACGACGAAGACGACGTCGAACCCGCCGACGAGGTCGATGCGGAAGACGACGTCGACTCCGATGACGTCCCCCAGCCCGAACCGTCGACGCCCCGGGTCTTCTCGCCCTACGGCGTCGCGTCGACCGTGCTCGGCTTGTTGGCGGTGGCGGCCGTGGTGTTGGGCTACTTCATCTGGTCCGCTCACCGCGACGAGCTGGTCGAGCGCAGCTACCTGACCCGCGTCATGCAGACCGCCGCTGAGTGGACCGGCGTGCTGATCAACATGAACAGCGGCAACATCGACGCCAGCTTGCAGAAGCTGCACGACGGCACGGTCGGCGAGCTCAACACCGACTTCGATGCGGCCGTGCAGCCGTACCGGCAGGTGGTGCAGAAGCTGCAGTCGCAGAGCGCCGGCCGGATCGAGGCGGTGGCGATCGAAACGGTGCACCGAGACCTGGACACCCAGCCTGGTGTCTCGAGGCCGGTGGTGACCACCAAGCTGCCGCCGTTTGCCACCCGGACGGACTCGGTGATGGTGGTCGCGACGTCGGTCAGCGAGAACGTCGGAGCCAAACCGCAGGTGGTGCACTGGAACCTGCGGCTGGACGTGTCCAACGTGGACGGCAAGCTGATGATCTCCGAGCTGGGATCCATCCGATGAGAAACATCTGGCGACTGCTGGCCTTCGACATCCTGGCTCCGCTGGCCGCCATCGCCGCCCTGCTGGCGATCGGGATGGTCCTGGGCTGGCCGCTGTGGTGGGTGTCCGGGTGTACGGCGCTGCTGGTGCTGATCGCCGAGGGCGTGGGCGTCAACTTCTGGCTGCTGCGCCGAGATTCGGTCAGCCTCGGCACCGACGACGACGCGCCCGGGCTGCGGTTGGCCGTGGTGCTGCTGTGCGCGGCCGCCCTGTGCGCGGCGGTGCTGACCGGCTACACGCACTGGACGCGGCCGGACCGCGACTTCAGGAAGGACTCCCGGGAGGTGGTCCAGGTCGCCACGGGGATGGCCGAGGCGATGGCGTCGTTCACGCCGAGCGCCCCGACGAGCTCCATCGACCGGGCCGCGGCGATGATGCTGCCCGAGCAGGCGGACGCCTTCCGCGACCAGTACAAGAAGTCCAGCGCCGATCTGGCTCGGCACAACGTCACGGCGCAGGCCGCGACGCTGGCGGCCGGAGTCGAGGCGCTCGGGCCGTCGGTGGCCAGCGTGGCGGTGATCCTGCGGGTGACGCAGACCGCGCCCGGCCAGCCGCCCAGTCAGGTCGCTCCCGCCCTGCGGGTGACCCTGGCGAAGAAGGGCGGCACCTGGCTGGTGGCGGACGTGCGGCCGCTCAATTCCCGGTGATCAGTTATTCGGTCGGCCGCGTGGACTTCACCTTGACGAATCGATCGGACAGGCGGCGCATCCGGATCATCAGCGCGGACGTCGGGCTGATGCTGCCGTCGAGGTAGGTGCCCAGGTCGTCCGGCGAGACCCCGATGCGCGACGCGAATTCCTGTTCGCCCAGGCCCGACCGGTCGATCAGCAGCCGCACGTGGCGGGCCACCTCGGCGCGTTCGTTGGCCTCCAGGTGGGTCCGGGCGCGCTCCAGCACCTCCCAGAGGGCCTTGGAGATGCCCGACGGCCGCGTCCCCTCGAGGACCTCCTCGACCTGGCGGGCGGTTCGGCCGTACGGGTCGCGCTTCAGCGCGGCGGCGATGCGCTTCCAGGTGGCGATGTCACCGCCCTGCAGGGCCGACCGGATGGCGGCCGTCGGCCAGAACTCCACCGGCTGGTCCGGGTCGCCGACGGGCCCGACGGGTCCGCCGTTGGGCCCGCGCTGGTCGCCGGCGGGCCGCTGGGGTGGCGGCGCCGGACGTCGCTCGGATGCCAACGTCACCTCGCCTCCTCCAGCATCGCTACGGCCACCGACAGGCAGCGCTGCTTGACATCTTCCCAGTCTGCCCTGGCGTCGGGTTCCGACCACTGGTCGTCGCTGAAATCGGAAGGGTGCGGATCCGCGAGCCGGCGGACTAGCTGCGTTGCCATCCATTCCTGCCTGGACGTCTGACAACGGTAGTAGCTGTCCACGCCGGCCAGCACCTCCGCGGCGGTCTCGGGCTCGACGGTGTCCACCATGTCTGCAAAATCGGCGTAATCGCGGCTGCTGTTACGGCACATGATCAGGTAGCTCTTGAGCCGCAGCGCCTCCGCGCCGGTCGGGACGAGCAGCCGGTCGCCGGTGGGCAGCTGCACGTTGGTGGTCTCCACCGGGCTGCGCCGCTCGTATCTCGGCGGCCCGCAGTCGTCCACGTCGGTCTGAAGCGCGTCGATGGCGACCGACAGCCGCCCGCGCCACAGCGTGACCGGGTGCACCGGGCGGTCCCCCGCGATCGCGCGGGCGATGCCGTTGCGCGACGCGAGGCCGCCGACCAGCTTCTTGGCGGCCGAGTGACCGTTGCTGCCGTTCTTGGCGGCCGGGCCGGCCCCGTTTCCCGCGTCGTCGTCGATGTTGACCTGGTGGGGAATCTGCCCGGGGCCGAGGCCGCGGCTGTCCGCGGGGTCTTGCGCCGCCGTGCCGTTGCGCCCGCACCCGGTGAAGGCCAGCGGGTCGGCGACGCAAATGGCATCGGGCGCAAGGTGTTTGAGCTTCGCGGCCGACTTCAGCACCATGCGCAGATCGGCGCTGGGCGCCGTGAGCGCCGAGATGTCGTCGGGGATGACCACGACGTCACCGAGGTCGACCTCGGGCAGCGGCCGGTCGAAGTCGACCGACGGCAACACGCGGCGCAGCCAGCCGGGCAGCCACCAGTTCCACTGGGCGAACATCGCCATCAGCGCGGGGACCAGGACCAGCCGCACCACCGTGGCGTCCACCGCGATCGCGACGGCGCACGCCACGCCGATCTCGGCGACCAACGGCATGCCGGCGAACGCAAAGCCGATGAACACCGCGATCATGATCAGGGCGGCGCTGGTGATGGTCCGGGCGCTGGTGCTCACGCCGTAGGCGACCGCGTCGCGGGTGTTCCCGGAGTGCAGGAACCGCTCGCGGATGCGGGTCAGCAGGAAGATCTCGTAGTCCATCGACAGCCCGAACGTCATCGCCAGCACCAGCGGGGGCACGGTGCTGTCGATCGAGCTGATGTGGGCGAAACCGAGGCCCTGCAACCAGCCCCACTGGAAAACCATCACCAGGCTGCCGTAGGCGGCGGCGACCGACAGCAACGTCATCAACACGCCCTTGAGCGCCAGGAACACCGAGTGAATGGAGACCAGCAGCATCACGAACGCGATCACCGCCACGAAGAGCAGCACGAACGGCTCGGTCTGCGACACCCTGTCGTCGAAGTCCTTGATCAGCGCGGTCGGGCCGCCCACGTCGACCCGCGCCGTCCCCGGGTCGGGGATCTTGGGGAGCTGCGTGCGCATCCAGCCGACGGTGTCGCGCGCCTTCATGTCCTCGGGATCCACCGACAACACCGCGGACACCAGGGCGCTGCCGTTGTCCTCGGCGAATTGCGGCGGCGACACCGAGACGATGTTGGGCGCCTGCGTCATCTTCTGGCGGATCGCGGCGACCGTCTGGCTGTGCTCGGGTGAGGACGCGCCACCGTCGGGAAAGCTGATCAGCACCCGGATCGGACCCAGCGCCCCCGGCCCGAGCGCCTGGGCCGCCGCGCCGACGCCGGCGCGGACCTCGTGGGACGAGTCGAACTGGCGTAGCAGGCTGTTGCCGAGCACCATCGACCCCGCCGGCACGGCCATGATGAGCAGCACCACCGCCGCCGCGGCCGCCGACGCCCACGGCCGGCGCATCACCCAGCCGATCCACCGATTCCAGAACCGGGACTGCGTGCCCTCGGGCTGACGCGACCAGTGAAAGAGGCGTGAGCGCTTGGCGGCCGCCCGCCCGAACGTCGCCAGCACCGCCGGCGTCAGGGTCGCCGCCGACAGCATGGCGACGGCGACGGCCATGATCGCGCCGGTGGCCATCGACTTCAGCGCCGGGGTGTTGATGATGTAGATGCCGGTCAGGGAGGCGACGACGGTCATCCCCGACAGCACGACCGCGAGCCCGGAGGTGGCCATGGCGGCGTCCACGGCCTGGTCCGGTCGGCGGCCCGCGCGCAGTTCCTCGCGGAAACGCATCAGGATGAACAACGAATAGTCGACGGCCAGCGCGATGCCGAACATCGACACCGTCGACGTCACGAACACGGACATGGTGGTGTACGCGGACAGCAGGTAGACCAGCCCCATCGTGACGATGACGGTGCAGGCGCCGAGGGCCAGCGGGATCGTCGCGGCGGCCAGCGAACCGAACACCGCCAGCAGGACGATCAGGATGATCGGCAGGTTCCACTTTTCGGCGGCGGCGATGTCGTGCTTGGTGTTCGCCGCCGCGGCGGCGGACAGCGCGCCCTGCCCGATGACGTACAGCCGGACCCGGCCGTTGGCGGTCTGGCCCGACTGGTCACCCTTGACGCCGACCTTCTGTTGCAGTTGCTTGGCGAGGTCGCTGGTGCCGGCGTTGCGCGCGTCCAGCCGCAGCGACACCACGTAGGGACGGTCGGGCTGCGGCGGCCGCTGGGTGGGGTTGGGCACCTCGGTGACGCCGGGGAACTCGCCGGCGACCTGCCGCAGCATCGCGACCGCGTCGTTGATGTCTTGGTAACTGGCGTCCGGGCGGGGGGCCGCCACCAGCGCCAACGAGGATGCGCCCTGGTCGTGGTAGAGGTCCTCGAGCTGGTCGTGGACCGCCAGGGACTGGGAGCCGGCCACCTCGAAACCGCCACCGGTGAGGTTCCCCGACTGCGACATGGCGAGATACACCGCCGGCACCAATGCCAGCAACCAGCCTGTGAAGACCAACCAGCGGTACTTACGCAGGCTGCGGCTGATGCGCATCATGAACTGCTGGATTTCTTCACTCCCCGGGCTCTCGCGCAATGCGTGCAGGCGAGAATACCGCAGCCGGCTGTGGATTATGTCGGCTTATCTAGTTCCTGAGCTGCACAGACACGGATGTTGCGAAGACGCCACCCAGTCGTTGCGAACCGGTGACCAAGCGGGATTTCCGTCACACGCGCTAGCAGCGGTGATGGGGGCGATGGCAGGATGTCGGATGGCCGTGCGGGCTATGGGGAAAGCCGCCGATCAAGCGCCATCTAGTGCAGTCGTTTGCAAGGTGTTCGGACCCGCGCGCACCTCGCAAACGCCGAAGGGGTTAACCATGACGACAGGCACCGCGTCCAGGCGCCGCAGACTTCTCGCCGGGCTGATCGCCGCCGCCGTGCCCGGCGCCGCCTTCGCCGTCCTCGCCGGGCCGCCCGCCACGGGCGCCAACGACCCGTGCGCGGCCAGCGAAGTCGCGCGCACGATCGGTGCGGTCTCGAAGTCCATGGGCGACTACCTGGACTCGCACCCCGAGACCAACCAGGCGATGACGACGATGCTGCAGCAGCAGGCCGGGCCGCAATCCTTCACCGGGCTGAAGTCCTACTTCGAGGCCAACCCCAAGGTTGCCGGCGACATGACGTCGCTTGCGCAGCCGTTGACCAACATCTCGATGCAGTGCAAGCTGCCGATCACGATCCCGCAGGCGATGGGGATGATGCAGCAGGCGCAGGGCGCGGCCGGCGGCCTTCCGGGTGGGCTGCCCGCGCTGCCCGCCAACCCCGCGGGCTCCGCGCCCGCCGGCGGCGCCCCGGGCGGCACGCTGCCCGGCGTCACCGTGGGCGGCGCGCCCAAGGCGACTAACGCCGGCTGAATATTGTCGGCGGGTACACCGTGTGTGCACGGCCAAGCGCCCGATCAGCCGGCGGGGTTGAAGCCCCGCCGTTGAGTGTGAAGCCTGGGCTTTGACGGTGAAGCGTGGGCGCTCATCCCGCCCCAATCCCGCCGTGAACTCACGCCGAACGCCGTGAGTTCACACTCTGCGGCTGGTGAAGCGGCCGCCCCATCGGGGCTGAAGCCCCGCGACCGAACACCGTCGGCTAACCCCGAAGCCGGCTAACCGCCTCGGTCGGGCCGCCGCTCGGGGGGCGGCAACGGGCCCTGCAGGGCGGTCTCGGTCGGGTCGACGGCCGGGTCGAGGCGCACCACCGGCAGCGGGCCGGTGATGGGCTCGTCGCACTCGGAGTCGGCGGTGTTCTCGGTGCGGAACACGAAGAAGAACACCACCCAGCCGACAGCGGAGATGAGTAGCCAGCTGATCAGCCGGTAGATCAGCATGGCCGAAATGGCGTTCGGCAACGACATCCCGCTGGACACCAGGCCGGGCACCAGCACCGCCTCCACCACCAGCAGCCCGCCCGGCATCAGCGGTATCGTGCCGACGGCGCGGGCGGCCGCGTAGGCGACCGTCAGCCCGGCCACCGACGCGTGGTCGCCGGCGGCGTACGCGGCGAAGCCGAGGCAGGCCACGTCGGCGATCCAGTTGAACATCGACCAGCTGAACGCGACGCCCAGGTCGCGGCGGCCCAGGCTCACCGATTCGAGCTGGGTGAGGGTTTCGCGCCATCGGTCCAGGCCGGTGTCGGCCGGCTTGCCCCGCACGGAGTTGAACCACGACAACACCCGGCTGCCGATGCCCTCGATCAGCTCCGGCCGCGACGCCACCGCCTGGGCCAGCAGCAGCAGCGCGACGAAGCCGCCCAGCGTGAACAGCAGCGTGAACGGGTTGTTCTTGGCGCCGAGGAACAACGCCCCGCC
>NZ_LZIS01000019.1 GCF_001667015.1 Mycobacterium sp. E3198
AGCGCCGGTTTGGAAGCCGGGCGGTCGCGTGCCTCCGGCTGATCCGTCATGTTCGCAGCGTAGGACCGGGCGCCGACTCCCCCCGGCTGATTCCGGTGTGGATCGGCTGGCTCGAGTTCGACGTGTTGCTGGGCGACGTGCGGTCGCTCAAACAGAAGCGATCGGTGATTCGCCCCGTCGTCGCCGAGCTGCAGCGCAAGTTCAGCGTGTCGGCAGCCGAGACCGGTGCACAGGATCTGTATCGGCGGGCCGGCATCGGCGTGGGCGTGGTGTCCGGCGATCGCGGGCACGCCGTCGAGGTGCTGGACGCGGCCGAACGCCTGGTGGCGGCGCATCCGGAGTTCGAGCTGCTGTCGGTGCGGCGCGGCCTGCACCACAGCGACGATTAACCGTCGCGGCCCTCGCGTTTGCGGCCCAGCGGCGCCGGCGCGACGACGCCGGGCGCGAGCCGCCGCGCGAAGATCAGGAACGCGGTATGCCCGCGCATCGAATGCTGCGGGCGAACGGCCAGGCCGACCACGTTCCAGCCGCGCTGCATCGTTTCCCAGGACCGCGGCTCGGTCCAGCACTGCTGGTCCCGCAGGGCCTCGACGGTCCGCGACAGCTGGGTGACGGTGGCCACATAAATCATCAGCACACCGCCGGGGATCAGCAGCCGTGCCGCCGCGTGGAGCAC
>NZ_LZIS01000020.1 GCF_001667015.1 Mycobacterium sp. E3198
GGTGCTTGGGTGGCCGGCGCCTGCGGTTGCGTCACGACCGGCTGTTGGCCCGGCAGGTGCTGGTTGTTCGGCGGTATGGCGTCCGGTGCGGTGCTGGCCTGGGTCGGCTGGCTCGGCGCCTGAACCGGGATCGGCGGCATCGTCAGCCGCTCCTCGGGGATGTCCGGCGGCGGGACCGGCGCCTGACCGTTGATGAGCAGCGGTCCCTTGGCGCTGTTGACCAGCGTGGCCCAGCCCCCGTTGCCCAGCGTCGCGCCGATGCTGCACGCCACCTGGCGGCTGCCCGCCGACCAACTGGGCAGCGACACGGTCGGATAGATCAGCGTCAGGGTGGTGGTCCGCAGCTTGGTCGGTGCGAGGTAGGCGTCCGTCATCTTCGTGCACAGGTCCTTGATGAACCCGTCCTGGTCGGGCTCGGCGGGCATGGCGCCCGGAAACTTCTCGGCCAGGTTCACCGTGCCGGTGACCTCCATCGCGTGCGGCGTCGTGCAGTCGACCGGGACGTCGGTGGGCTGGTTGGTCGCCGAGTCGATGCCCAGGCAGGTGCCGGCCGGCCAGACCTTGGACTGGTCGACGTCGGCGACCTTGCCCTTGAAGACCTCCTGCTGGTTGTTGGGCCCGGGGAGCTGCAGGCCGCACAGCATGCGGCGGTCGCCCGACTGGCGCCACGCCCGGTCACCGGCCCACAGCAGGCTGACCATGAACCTGCTCGCCGGGTCGAACTTGGGGCCCAGGTAGTTGTGGACCGCGGGCTCGCACTGCTCCTGCGTCATCTGCTGGATCCGGGCCGGCGACGGGGGCGAGGCGCCCGGTCCGTACTCGGCGCCCGGAAATGTCCGCATGTCGACGGACTCGGCGACTTCGAACTTGTGATCGTCGGCACAGCTGACGATGCTGGCCGATTCCGGGGTGGCGTCCGGCCACATCAGGCAATCGCCGCCCTTGGCGCGGTTGAAGGCCGCGTCGCTCTTGGTTCCGGTGCTGGGCACCGGCTCGCTGTTGATGTAGCCGGCCAGCCGTCCCGGCCCGCTGCCGACCGGGATCGCGGTGACCAGTCCCGCGATCAACAGCCCGCCCAGCGCGGTGAGTAACAGCGGCCGCCGGGTGGCCGTCGCCTGCAACCCGCGCGGCCAGGCGAA
>NZ_LZIS01000021.1 GCF_001667015.1 Mycobacterium sp. E3198
AGCGCGAACGCCTCGGCGTGCTCACCGATCCACGATGCGCACACCGCCAGCTCATCGGTGGCCCGCCACGCGTAGACGTCCGCGTATCTGGGGACAAACAGGTCCTCTTCGGGAAAGGGGATGGCGGCGGCGCGCCGGGCAAATTGGTAGCCGAGCGCATAGCGCTGCGCGACGCGATGCCGAAAAGCGATGGCATGCAACGCCTCGGCGCGGGTCGGTCGAAACTCCCACGCCTTGAGATAAGCCTCCTCAACATCCGGCCACGGCTCACCGAGTTCCGCCATCGACTCGGCGAGCCGGTACATCGCCCAGTAGACCTCCTCGTCGCAGCCGCCCATCTCGATTCGCCGCTCACACCACCGGCGCGCATTGACGAAATCCTCCATGCGGAAGTAGGTCTCCGCCAGGAAAAAGACCGACCGCGCATCCTCTGGGTTGCGTTTGACCTTGGCCAGCAACCAATCACGCTCCTGCGCAGCCTTGTGCTTGAACAGGTTGTAGGTGAACAGCTGGCGGTCGCGGAGCGGATTATCTGCGCTGCGGTGTGTGCCGTCGCGGCGCACACCGATGCAAGGCTCGTCCCGCGCAACGCTCTCTTCGGCGACGCTATTGAGGCCTTCCGACAGCGCGCGGTCCACGATGGCGGCTTGGTCGCGAGCGGAGAAAGCCCGATAGCCCTGCTCGGCGAGCTTGCGTCGCGCGCGTTCGTCGCCGACGAGCTCCACGCAGCGTTCAACCAGTTCGTCGTAGTCGGCGAACGCGATGCCCGACGCCAGGTCGCGCTCCAACTCCGGATCGACACCACGCTCGGAGACCACCGCGCGTCGGTTGGCGAGCAGATAAGATACCCGCGCGATTTCGAAGATTTTCGCGTCCCAGTAATGGATGTTCAGGACGATCTTCGAGCGTGCGATCCAGGCATCGCGGTTCGCACCGTAGGCGCCTGATAGCCATTTGACCCGAAGACCTCTGTCGCGCAGATCCCGGAGAACCGCGTATCGGCGCCCGTTGAGCGCGCCGTAGAACAGGACGTCGATGTCCTCGGGGGCAGGGGCGATCCGTGTCAGCTCGGGGACGTATCCGATCGGAACGTGGGTGGGTCGCGGAAGTCCCAGGGCAGCAAGGTATTCGACGTTGGCTTCGCTGTAGTCCCACGTCGGGTAGCGCCGGAAAAGGTCGACGAATTCAGGCATCGTCATCCACGGCAGGTCGTCACCCAATTGCTCGAGGTTATAAAAGATCGGGTTCTTTGGCGGTTCCAAGCCGTACTGGACGAGTAGGTTTCCGCCGAACACGATGGTGCGGCGCTCGTCGAGGTCGAGACGGTGCGTCAGCACCGAGTCATGGCCAAGCGCCAGAAAGGCATGGTGCACTGCCTCGGCGACCTCGTTGAACGCTCCGCCGCTCATGTCCTGGTGGTCGGGCGGTGACACAACCGCGACCGCGAAACGCATGGGTGCAAATTACAGCAAGTGGGTTGCGCTTGACTCGGCTTAGTTAATAGGTATCGAACATCGCCGGAGCCTGGATCCGGTCAACGAGGAGGTGTTTTCGGCCGACGTCCCTTCTTCGACGCCCGAACCGGCGCCTTGGGTTCCTGTGCGGGCCGCGGCGCGGCCTTCTTCGCCGCCCGAGCTGGAGCTTTGGGTTCCTGTGCGGGCCGCGGCGCGGCCTTCTTCGCCGCTCGAGCCGGGGCCTTGGGTTGTTGCGCGGGCCGTGGTGCGGCCTTCTTCGCCGCTCGAGCCGGGGCCTTGGGTTGTTGCGCGGGCCGTGGTGCGGCCTTCTTCGCCGCTCGAGCCGGAGCTTTGGGTTCCTGCGCGGGCCGCGATGCTGCGACGCAGAGCACCTCGTCGAGGCTGGCGGTCTGTAGTCCGACAGCGGTTGCCCGCCAACCGAGTTCGGCGATGGGATCTGGGTCGCTGCCCCCTATGCCCCCGGCCCGATCCAGGCGTCCTGTGTCGAACATCGCCGGGCCGCTGGCCACCGCCTGGGCCAGGACGTAGCGGCCGGCATGGGGTGAGTGGCGCACCTCCTGCTCGGCCGCGCAGACGCCGGTCAGCGTGACCGCGTCGGCGAAGTTTATTCCCACCTGGAATACCTGTGGTTCGGATTCGAGCACCGCGACCAGGCGGGTGATGAAATTCTCGGGCGCAAAGAACCGCCACCCCTGGCCCAGGTGTAGCCAGAACCGTCCGTGGATGTGAGCGCGAAGCCGCGCGAGCTGTGTGGCGGGCGCGTCGCCGGGGCTGCAATCGACAAATTCGAGGAACCGGTAGCGCCCACCCAGCCACGCACGGTCGGTAGCGGACAGGCCGGCATCGACCACGAGGAAGCGCCCGAACCACAGTGGCAGATCGAGGCACGAATTCAGAAACGAGTTGATGGCCTGCTCGGTGGTCTCGCGGTCCGGTCCGGCGACCAGGCTCACAACAACCTTGGCGCCCGGGCCGGCGACGAGACGCTG
>NZ_LZIS01000022.1 GCF_001667015.1 Mycobacterium sp. E3198
AGCTTGGTGAATCCCTGTACGTGGCAGCGCTTTTGCCGCCCCGGACGCGGACGATCGCGATCCTGCGCAGCCGGCTCGCCAGCGCGGGATGGCGTTGCAGGCAACGCACCAGCAGCAGCGGCTCGTAGGTGCGGTCCGGGTGACCCCAGCTGTCGATGCCAGTGGCGTCTTCCTCGCTCCACGGCGGAGCGAGTGGCGCAACGCGGCTCACTGCGAGAACACCACGCAGTCGTGCAGGCACCCTTTGGCCGCGCTGGGGGAGTCGGCCTCGCGGTGCAGCAGCGCGCGCTCGGGGACGACGGCCAACCCGACGGCCTCGCCGGCGGACTCGGTCATCTCGGCCTTCCCGTCGACGATCAGCGAGTAGCCGCCGGGCTCGCGCGGGGGCCACAGCAGGGTGACGTCGCCGCGGTGGGCCAGATTCTCCCGCGTGCGCCCGCCGATGAGGCCGATGTCGAGGGTGGCCTCGCGCAACCGCGGCTCGACGGTCACGGTGTGGGGGCGATAGTCGTCGCCGACCGTGATCAGGTATGCAAACGGAAAGTTCGGGAGGGCGGCCGCGAGACGCTCGAGGTCCACCTTCTTTTTCGTGCGCATGGTTTCAGATTAGGCCGCGGCCATGGGGCTAGTCGGGTATGACCGGCTCCCCGATGCCCGGCTCGGGCGCGCCGGGCGGGCGGTCAGCCTTGTTGAAGAAGTTCGAGTTGGGTATGCCCGACTCCCGGCCGGGCAGGTTCCGCATGCCCTCCTCGGCGCCGCTGGTGGCGAAGAAGCCCGCGGGGGCCGTGGTGGTCCGCAGGGCCGGCGGGGTGGGGGTGGGGCCATTCGCCGTTCCTGCGACTGCGCTCGCGCCGCCGGCCTGCATGCCGCCTGCGAGGGCGCTCGTGTCGGCGTGGGCGGCCATGGCGGCGCCGGCCGGGTTGAGCATCGCGGCGTTCGACAGGCTCGCGTTGAGGCCGCCGGTGGTCGCGGCCGAGTTGAGCAGGCTCGAGCTGAGGTTGGCCGCCCCGACGCCGCCCGTCATGTTGGCGGAGTTGAGCACGGCGGCGTCCTGGGCGCCGTGGGCGGCCGTGCCGTCCATGAAAATGCCCGTGTTGGCGTTGCCGCTGTTGAAAAGGCCCGCGTTGACGGCCCCCGAGTTCAACAAGCCGGTGTTGGACACGCCCGAGTTACCGATGCCGAAGTTTCCGGTGCCGGAGTTGAAGAAGCCGATGTTATTGCTGCCGGAGTTGAAGAAGCCGATGTTGCCGGTACCGGAGTTGAAGCCGCCGAAGCCGATCTGATTGTTGCCGGTCAGCCCGATACCGAAGTCGTTGTTACCGCTGTTACCAAAGCCAAAGTTGTTATTACCGAGGTTCCCCAAGCCCAAGTTGTTGTTCCCCGAATTTCCGGAGCCGACATTTAAGCTGCCGCTGTTTCCGAAACCGACGTTGGAATTGCCGATCGAAAGTGGACCGAAACCAATTTTGCCGTTGTTGAAGGTGAAGCCGATCTTTTGCAGGACCTGCTGCCAGGGTGCCAATTGCGCGGCGGCCTCCGACGCGTCGGCGTGGTAGCCGAACATCGCGGCCACGTCGGCCGCCCACATCGCCTCGTAGGCGGCCTCGGTGTCCATGATCGCCGGGACGTTGAATCCGAACCAGTTGGTGGACGCCAGCGCCTGCACCAGGGCCCGATTCGCGGCCACCACGGCGGGCTGCACGGTGGCCGCGACCGCCGATTCGAAGGCGGCCGCGATGGCCGCGGCCTGGCTCGATGCCGCCTCGGCCTGGGCCGCGGCGGCGCTCAGCCAGCCCACGTACTGGGTCGCGACGGCCATCATCGCCGCCGCCGACGCACCCTGCCACGAGCCGTTGGCCAGATCCGAGGTCACCGAGAAGAACGACGACGCCGACGACGCCAGGTCCTCGGCCAACCCGTCCCATGCTTCGGCCGCAGCAAGCAGCGGCGCCGCACCCGGCCCGGCAAAAATTAGCGCCGAGTTGATTTCAGGCGGCAACCACGCAAAATGCGGGCTCGTCACTGACCCAACTTAACTGGGAAGGGGGGCCCTTCGTGGCGTTATCGACCAGGTACGGGCATGGGCTTTCGGCCGCGGACCAACTTGCCTGGACGCGCGTCGGTCGGAACGCCATTTTCAGCAATTATTTCCCCGGAAACGATCGTTGTCACATATCCGTCGGCGGTCTGGTCCAGGCGCCGTCCGCCGGCGGGAAGATCGTGCCGGATCACCGGCTTGTGCAGCCGCAGGGCGGCGTGGTCGATGACGTTCAGATCTGCCTTGTATCCGGCGGCGATGCGGCCCCGGTCGCCCAGCCCGGCCACCCGGGCCGGCACGGAGGTGAGCTCGCGCACGGCCTCGGCCACGGTGAACCGCCCCGAGCTGCGATCACGCGCCCAATGCGCCAGGAAGTACGTCGTGTAGCTGGCGTCGCAAATCATCCCGTAGTGGGCGCCGCCGTCGCCGAGCCCGAGCACCACGTCGTCGCGGTGCAGCAACTTGCCAACCGTGTCCAGCGAGTTGTTCTGCAGGTTGCTGGTCGCGACCAACAGCATGGCGCGGCCGTCGTCGTCGAGCAGCCGATCGTAGGCCTCCTCCATCGGATCCACGCCGCGGGCCCGGGCGCGCGCCCCGATGCTGGTCGAAGGGTCCGGCTCGTAGTTCGGCTCGTCGCCCAGCGGGTAGATCCAGTCCCACATCTGCGCCACGTACAGGATCGGGTGCCCGACGCCGGGCTTGTCGGCCAGGATCCGGGCGCGGACCTCGGGCTTGCGCATCTCGGCCACCCGCTCGTCCAGCGGCAGGTGCGCGATCTCGCGGTAGCTGGGATACAGCACGAACGGGTTGGCGCTCAGCTGCAGGCCGATGATCAGCCCGATCGGGCGCGGCAGCAGCTGTGCGGTGATGTCGCCGCCGGCCGCGTTGGCCTTTTCGATCATCGTGATGGCGTCCTCCCACGTCGGGTCCCCGGAGTTGGCGACGACGAGGGTGAAGGTGACCGGCAGGTCCAGGTCCTCGGCCACCTCGAACACGGTTTGCAGCACGGGCTGATACCCGCCGGCAGGAATGTCCGGCACGAACTGCAGCAGCCCGCCGCCGGCGTCCACGACACCCTTGGCGATCTCTTCGATCTCCTCCCGGGCGGCGTCGTAACTCGGTATCGGCGAACCGCTTTCGGTCTTGTGGATCGTCAGCCGCGACGACGCGAAGCCCAGCGCGCCGACCTCGATCGCCTCCTTGGCCAGCGCCCGCATCCGGGCGAGGTCCTCGGCGGTGGCCGGCTCGCGGTCCGCGCCGCGCTGGCCCATCACGTACACCCGCAGCGGGGAGTGCGGCAGGTAGGCGGCCACGTCGATGTCGCGTTTGCCCGCGTCCAGCGCGTCCATGTATTCGGGGAACGTCTCCCAGGTCCACGGCAGGCCGTCGGTCATGACGACCCCGGGAATGTCCTCGACCCCGGCCATCACGTCGACGAGCACGTCGTGGTCTTCCTGGCGGCAGGGCGCGAAGCCGACGCCGCAGTTGCCCATCACCACCGTGGTCACCCCGTGCGCCGACGACGGGGTCAGCCGCTCCGACCAGATGGATTGGCCGTCGTAGTGGGTGTGCAGGTCGACGAACCCCGGCGTGACCAGCAGGCCGGTGGCGTCGATCTCCCGGCTGGCGCCGTCCCCGTTCACGGATCCGACCGCCTCGATCACGCCGTCTCGCACCGCGACGTCGCCGACGTACGGCTCACCCCCCAGCCCGTCGACGATGGTGCCGTTGCGGATGACGAGGTCGTAGGTCATCTAAATAATCTACGACCGCGCCGGTGCGTCGTGCCAGGCCCGTAATGTCGGTGGCATGGCCAACGCCGACGCTGCAACTCAGGAACTGCTTCGCGACGCGTTCACCCGGTTGATCGAACACGTCGACGAGCTCGCCGACGGGCTGACCGACGAGGTGTCCCACTATCGCCCGACCCCGAACGCCAACAGCATCGCCTGGCTGATCTGGCACAGCGCGCGGGTGCAGGACATCCAGCTGGCCCATGTGGCGGGTGTGGAACAGGTGTGGACCCGCGACGGCTGGGTGGACCGGTTCGGGCTGGACCTGCCGCGCAACGACACCGGGTACGGGCACGGTCCCGACGAGGTGGCGAAGGTGCATGCGCCCGCCGAGCTGCTGAGCGGCTACTACCACGCGGTGCACAAGCTGACCCTCGAATACATCGCCAGCGTCACGGCCGACGAGCTGTGCCGCGTCGTCGACACCAACTGGGATCCGCCCGTGACGGCCAGCGCGCGGCTGGTGAGCATCATCGATGACTGCGCCCAGCACCTCGGCCAGGCCGCGTACCTGCGGGGGATCGCGCCGTAGGGTCTACACCGTGCGATCGGCGGTGACGGCGCTGTTGTGGCTGGCGACGACCGTTGCCCTGGCCGTGGCGATCCCCGCGCTGTGGTTGCAGCTCAACGTCGTGGACGAGGGCGGCTACGCCAGGCTGGCGGAGCGCGCCGCGGGCGACCCCGCGCTGCAGTCCGCCATGGCGGGCGAACTCACCACGCGGGCGATGGCGCTCATCGCCGAGCACGGCGCGGGCCGCTACCCGGTGGACGGCGCCCAGGTGCACGCAGTGGCCGGCGACTTCACCGCGGGCCCCTCGTTCCCGCCGCTGTTCGCCCGGGCGAACCGGGCCGCGCACGCCTGGTTGTTCACCGACCCGCCGCCGGGCCAGGGCGGCGATCAGTGGGTCATCGACGTGGCCCCGATGCTGAACGACGACGCCTTCCGGCGGGTGTTGAGCAGCCACCACGTCACGGTGCCCGCGGACCTGACCGTCCCGGTCACGGTGTCGATGCCGCCGTCGCTGCGGGAGGGAAAGCTGAGCCGGCTGGCGGCGTGGGGCCCGTGGCTCAGCGCCGGCGCGGCGGCGCTGAGCGGCCTGTTCGCGCTGCTGACGCTGGCCGCCGCGCGTCGCCGCGGCAAGGCCGTGAGCAGCCTCGGGGTCTCGGCGCTGCTCGTCGGCGCGGCGGGATGGGCGGGCATCGAGGCGGGCCGCCGCTACGTCGACGACGCGCTCAACCGCACCACCGGCGACATCCGGCAGGTCGCCGAGGTGATGGTCGCCCACGCCGAGGCCGGCCTGCGCCACTGGCTCGACGTGACCCTGGTCGCCGGCGCCGTGTTGGTCGGCCTGGGCGTGCTGGTCGCGATCGTCGGCGGTGTTGCCAAGAAGGCCTAACTCAGGGGCAACTCGGCCAGGATCGGGGTGGTCGGCCGCGGTGATCCGTCGCCGGGTTCGACCGTGAACGCCAGCGCCGTCGAGGATCCGATGTTGTTCAGCGTGTCCTTCGTGGACGGCAGCACTGCCGCGGCGCCCATGGTGCCCGCCGAGGTGGGACCGTTGGCCCCGATCAACCACATCTGATACACGGTGCCCGGCGACGGCGGCGGCACGTTGTTCATCACCAGCACGGCCGCGTTGCGGTCGCGGGAGAACATCACCGTCGCGGTCCCGTTGGCCAACGGGCGCGAGACCGTCTGCACGTCCGGGGCGGCCAGGACCTGCTCGGCCATCGTCGGCTTCGCCGGCGGACGCATCCACACGCCCACCCCGAACGCCGCCGCACCCACCACGACGGCCGCCGCCGCAGACGCCAGAACCGTTCTGCGCCAGGCGAACTGGCGAACGTTGTCCGGCCTTGCGGCGGCCAGCGTGGCCGCCCGCAGGTGCGCCGGCGGCTCGGCCGCGGTCGCCGCCGACACGACCGCCATCGTCTCGCGCACGGCGCGGACCTCGTCCTCGAAGGCCGCCGCCACCGGCGCCGGCGCCGCGGCGATGCGCCGCTCGACCTCGGCGCGTTCCCCGTCCGGCAGGGCGTGCAGGGCATACGGCGTGGCCAGCTCGAGCAGTTCGAAATCGGTCGACTCAGTCATCAGCGCCGCTCCTCAGCATCGCTGCGCTCTGCATCGTCGCCGGCGCGGTCATGGCACGTCCAGGCAGTTGCGCAGGCCGCGCAGCGCGTCGCGGATGCGGGACTTGATCGTCGACAGGTTGGCGGCCAGCCGCTGCGACACCTCGGTGTACGTCAGCCCCTGGTAGTAGGCCAGTTCGATGCACTGCCGCTGCGCGTCGCTCAACCCCTCCAGGCATTGGGTCACGCGGCGACGCTCGTCGCCGGCGATCGCCGAGTCGGCGACGACGTCGGCCGGGGTCTCGGCGCTCGCGGCGCCGTAGCGGGATTCCCGCCGGCTGCCGGCCTGCTCGGCGCGCACCCGGTCGACGGCGCGGCGGTGCGCCATGGTCAGCAGCCAGGCCAGGGCCGACCCCCTGGCCGGGTCGTACTGCGCCGCCGTGCGCCACACCTCGAGATAGACCTCCTGGGTGGTTTCCTCGCTGTAGCCCGGGTCACGCACCACCCGGGTCACCAGTCCATACACGCGGGCTTTGGTGAGGTCGTAGACCGAAGCGAAGGCGGCGCTGTCCCCGCGCGCGACCTGGCGCAGCAGGGCATCGAGCTGGTTGCTCATCGACCGGTAGCCTATCGCCCTTCATCGCGCCGCCGATCGAGGCGGCCGCGGGAAGAAAAACGCTGTCCGTTGCCGGTATTCGTCGAAGCCGGGACGGCCGGCCATCAGCTTCTCGGTCAGCCGCCCGCCGCTGACATACATCAGGAAATACGTCATGAGCACCGGCGAGCCGACGGTGGCCAGGGCCCACCAGCCGCCCAGGGTGATCAGCCAGATGCCCCACCACACCGCGGCGTCGCCGAAGTAGTTGGGATGGCGCGTCCACGCCCACAGGCCGCGGTCCAGCACCACCCCGCGGTTCGCCGGATCGGCTTTGAAGGCCCGCAGCTGCCGATCGCCGACGGCCTCGAAGGCGAAGCCCACCAGCCAGACGGCCAGTCCCACCGCCGTGACGGCGGTCAGCGGTTCCGGCGTGGGCCCGGTGACCGCCGACAGCTGCAGCGGAATCGACACGAACCAGGCGATAACGGCCTGCAGCACAAACACTTTGCGCACCGCTTGGGCAACCGTCGCGCCGCGGAGCAGGGCGGCATACCGGGGATCCTCACCCCGGCCGGCCGTCTTGGAGTGGATGTGCCAGGCCAGCCGCAGTCCCCAGATCGCCACCAGCGCAAGCAGCAGCCAGCGCCGGGCCGCATCCCCGCTGCCCAGCGCCGCCGCGACGGCGGCGATGGCCACGAAGCCCACGCCCCAGGCCACGTCGACGACGTTGTAGCGCCCGATCCGCCGGGCGATCACGAACGTGACCGTGTGCACCACCACGAGCGCCAGCGCCGACGCCGCGGAGACCTGCGCGAGGTTCACCAGATTCATCGCATCCACCATGAGTGATTCGAAGCCGTCGACGGCATGGACTGCTCAGCCGAATGTGAACGAAAACACTTGCAGGCCCTTGCCGACCTGCAGGTCGAGCTGATCGCGGCGGGCGGCGTCCCCGGGGTCCCCTCCCGCGATCCGATGCAGGGTGGGCGGGCCGCCGATGGTCGTCGCGGTCGTCCGGCCGTCCCTGGTCACGGTGATGGTGCCGGTGCCGCCGACGACGACGTAGACGTCCTTGCCGGTGTAGTTCAGCCGGATGGCGGCGCCGTCGCTGTCGGCCGTGGCGCCCTGGTCGTCCAGGGTCCACCGGCCGCGCAGGGCGAACCGGTCGTCGGGCAGCGTCGTCGGGTACGCGAATGTGGCTGTGCCGGGCTGGTATTCGCCGCCGCCGCCGTAGTTGACGGCTTTGCCCGCGCCCAGGTAGGTCTCGGGGGTGAGCCGCGTTCGCGGGGTGGCATCGACCGCGCCGCCGGGGCCGGGCAGCCCGACGGTCGGGTTGGCGTCGGTGAGCAATTCGCGGATCAGCCGTTCGGTGCCGTCGTAGTCGCCCTCGCCGAACTTGGTGTGGCGCACCGTGCCGTCGGCGTCGATGAGGTACTCGGCGGGCCAGTACAGGTTCTGATAGCTGTTCCACGTCGCGTAGTCGTTGTCCAGCGCGACGGGATAGCCGATGTGCAGCGCGGCGGCGCCGCTGGCCACGTTGGCGGGGACCCGTTCGAACGCGTACTCCGGCGTGTGCACCCCGATGGCGACGAAACCGTCGTCGTGATACCGGTTGTACCAATCGACCACATGCGGGATCGCGCGCTGGCAGTTGATGCACGAGTACGCCCAGAAGTCGACCAGCACCACCTTGCCGCGCAGCGACGCCAGGTCGACCGGGGCGCCGCCGGGGGTGTTGAGCCATCCCGTGATCCCGGTGATGGCGGGCGCGGGCCCGCACCGCTGCAGCCGGTCCGCGCCGTCGACGCAGTCGCCCAGCTGGCCGCGGGAGGTGCCGCTGGCGCTCAGTTTCTGCCGAATGTTGTTGGCGCCGAAGCTTTGCTGCATGGCCGCCGTGTAGTCGGGGACGGCGCGCTGCAGCACGGCGGGCAGGTTGAAGACCAGCGCCACCGCCAGCAGGATCATCATGATCCCGCCGGCGGCCTGAATCGCGCGCTGCCGACGGCGGAAGGCCGCCACGCGCTCGGCGATGCGCCGCCCGGCCAGGGCGAAGGCCAGCAGCGGCAGGGCGGCGCCGACCGCGAACGCCGCGGTCAGCACGAGGATGGGCGGCCCGATGCGCGCCGTCCCGCCGGCGACGACGATGGCGGCCAGCACCGGTCCCGCGCACGGCACGTACAGCGCGCCCAGCGTCAGGCCGAGCCCGAAACCTGTTCGGGGTGAACCCATTTCACGTTGCGGGAGGCGGGCGAACGGCCGCTCGATCAGGTGCGCCACGGGCGGGAAGATCAAACCGAGGCCGATGAGGGTCAACGTCACCAGGGCGGCCCAGCGGATCGCGTCCTGCGGCAGGTGCAGCGCCGACAACAACGCCGAACCGGCCAGGGTGACCACCCCGAAGCTACAGACGAGGCCGGCGATCACCAGATACGGCCGGGCCGCGCGGGTGCTGTTCACCCCGGAGAAGAACACCACCGGAAGGACCGGCAGGATGCACGGGGAGATGCCGGTGACGAGGCCGCCGAGGAAGCCGATGAGCGCGATCGTTGCCATAGCAGCTATTCGGAGCCGGTGGGCGCTCAGTCGGTGTAGGCGAGGGAACGCGGCGCGACCGGCCGCGACACCGGCCTGGGCGGGCGGGAGCGCACCCGGATCGGCCACCAGAACCAGCGGCCCAGCAGGGCGGCGATGGACGGCGTCATGAACGCGCGCACGATCAGGGTGTCGAACAGCAGGCCCAGCCCGATGGTGGTGCCGACCTGTCCGATGATCCGCACGTCGCTGACGGCCATGGAGGCCATCGTGAACGCGAACACCAGCCCCGCGTTGGTCACCACCTTGCCGGTGCCGCCCATCGACCGGATGATGCCGGTGTTGAGGCCGGCATGAATCTCCTGCTTGAACCTGGAGACCAGCAACAGGTTGTAGTCCGATCCCACCGCCAACAACACGATGACCGACATCGCGAGCACCAGCCAATGTAATTCGATGCCGAGAATGTGCTGCCAGAAAAGCACCGACAGCCCGAAGGACGCGCCCAGGGAAATGGCCACCGTGCCCACGATGACGGCGGCGGCGACCAGGGCGCGGGTGAGGATCAGCATGATGATGAAAATGAGGCACAGCGAGGAGATTCCGGCGATCACCAGGTCCCATTTGGCGCCCTCGGAGATGTCCTTGAAGACGGCGCCCGTCCCGGCCAGATAGATCTTCGCGTCCTCCAAAGGCGTTCCCTTGAGCGACTCTTCGGCCGCGGTGCGGATCTTCTCGATGCTGGCGATGCCCTCGCCCGAGGCGGGGTCGCCGCGGTGCAGGATGATGAAGCGGGCCGCGTGCCCGTCGGGGGACAAAAAGCTGTTCATCGCCCGCTTGAAGTCCTTGTTTTTGAAGACCTCCGGCGGCAGGTAGAACGAGTCGTCGTTCTTGGAGGCGTCGAAGGCATGCCCCATCGCCGTCGCGTTGTCGCTCATCTCGTCCATCTGGGCGAAGATCCCCGACATGGTGCTGTGCATGTCCAGCATCATGGTCCGCATGTTCACCATGGTGGCGATCATGGGCGGGAACTGGGCGACCATCTGCGGCATCAGCCGATCCAGATCCTTGATGTCACCGACGAGCGTGTTCAGTTTGTCCGTGATCTGATCCACGCCGTCCAGCGCGTCGAAGATCTGCCGGATCGACCAGCAGATCGGGATGTCGAAACAGTGCCTCTCCCAATAGAAATAGCTGCGGATCGGCCGCCAGAAATCGTCGAAGTCCGCGATGCGGTCGCGTAGCTCGTTGGTGATCTGCTGCATCTCGACGGTGTCGCCGACCATGCGGTGCGTGGTGGCGACGAGCTGGGTCATCAGGTCGTACATGCGCTGCATGTTGGCGATGGTCTTGGTCATCTCGTCGGCCTGCTTGAGCATGTTGTCCATCTGGTCGCGCTGGTACTTCATGCTCTGCATCTGAGCGGCGTTCTGCATGCTCATCTGGAACGGGATCGACGTGTGGTCCATCGTCGTTCCGTCGGGCCGGGTGATCGCCTGCACGCGCGAGATGCCGGGGACGCGGAAGATGCCCTTGGCGAGCCGGTCGAGGACCAGGAAGTCGGCCGGGTTGCGCATGTCGTGGTTCGACTCGATCATCAGGATCTCCGGCTTCATCCGTGCCTGGGAGAAGTGGCGATCCGCGGCCATCAGGCCCTCGTTGGCGGGGATGGAGCTGGGCAGGTACTCCCGGTCGTTGTAGTTGGCCTTGTAGCCGGGCAGGGTGAGCAGGCCGACCAGGGCGATGGCGCACGTGACGGCCAGGATCGGCAACGGCCAGCGCACCACCGCGGTGCCGACGCGCCGCCAGCCGCGCACCCCGAGCCTGCGCTTGGGGTCGAACAGGCCGAACCGGCTGCCGACGGTGAGCACCGCCGGGCCCAGCGTCAGCGCGACCGCCACCGCGACGAGCATCCCCACCGCGCAGGGGATTCCGAGCGTCTGGAAATACGGCATCCGCGCGAAGGACAGGCAGAACGTCGCCCCGGCGATCGTCAGACCGGAACCCAGGATGACGTGGGCGGTGCCGCGGTACATCGTGTAGAACGCCGTTTCGGTGTCCTCGCCGGCCTGCCGGGCCTCCTGGTAGCGGCCGATGATGAAGATCCCGTAGTCCGTGCCGGCCGCGATCGCCAGCGAGGTCAGCAGCGACACCGCGAAGGTGGACAGCCCTATCCAGCCGAAGTGGCCGATCATCGCGACCGCCCCCCGGGCCGCGGTCAGCTCGAAACCGACCGTGACCAGCAAAAGGATCACGGTGATGATCGACCGGTAGACGAATAGCAGCATCATCAGGATCACCGCGACCGTCGTCAGGGTGATGCGGGTCGTCGATTTGTCGCCACTGTGGTGCAGGTCCGCGGCGAGCGCCGCCACCCCGGTGACGTAGGCCTTGACGCCCGGGGGCGGGGGCACGCTGTTGACGATGTTGCGCACGGCCTGGACGGATTCGTTGGCCAGCGGCTCGCCCTGGTTGCCGGCGAGGTTCACCTGGACCGTGGCGGCCTTACCGTCGTTGCTTTGCGCGCCCGCGGCCGTGAGGGGGTCACCCCAGAAGTCCTGGACGCTCAGCACGTGCGTTTTGTCCTCGCGCAGCTTGCGAACCATCGCGTCGTAGTACTTGTGGGCGTCGTCGCCGAGCGGCTGGTTGCCCTCCAGCACGATCATCGCCGAGCTGTCGGTCTCGCCCTCGTTGAAGGCGTGGCCGATGTGCTTCATCGCCTGGAACGACGGCGCGTCGGTGGGGCTCAGCGACACCGACCGCTCCTGGCCGACCACTTCCAGCGACGGGACGAGCAGGCTGAAGACGGCGGCCATCCCGATCCAGAACAGGATGATCGGCACCGAAAGCCGGTGGATTGTCCTTGCGAGCCAAGGCCTTTCGGCGTGGGTATGGGCGGTGTTGGCGAAGCCTGTGCTCACGCGGACTTCACCACGCAGAAGGTGTAGGCGTGCACCTCGTGGGATACTCGCTCGGCCTTGACCACGTCGTCCACCGTGATGCGACAGCCGACGCTATCGCCGCTGGCGCGGGCCATGAGGCTGCCCATCATGGCGGCCTTGTCGGTGGTGATGCGCAGCGACCACGGCAATGGCGCGCCGTCGACGCGCTGGGGGTCGCCATTGACGTCGAAGTAGCTGATGTCCGCGGTCGTCCCGGGCGGGCCGAACACCTCGTAGGCGATTCGTTTCGGGTTGAACGGCTTGGGGTTTTGCAGGTTGCTGTCGGCATACGATTCGCGCTTTTCCGAGCCGAAGTAGCCGTGGACTCGGTACACGATGAATCCACTGATCACCAGCACCGCCACGATGACCAGCGGAATCCACGTTCGGGACAGCACCTTGAAAATCTGGAATCCCTTTCAGCGGTTGGGCACTTCTTCGGGCGGATCGCCGCGCTGCGCCCGTCCGCCCCACGCACCGATCCCGGGGCACCAGCGCAGCCAAGGCTTACCTAAGTAAATCATGGCCGGTTCTTGCCTGGACGGGACCGTCGACTCCTTCCCCTCGCGCCCTGGAGTGTAACGCATATCACGTGCGTAACGAGGGGAACTGCCGAAGGAGGACACCCCGGGCAGCAACGGTCAGGCAGCGGACAGGATCGGTTCCGGGCGGGCGCCCCGCGCTACTGGCAGGGGCTCAGGCGTACGTGCGCAGCTGCACCATCTTGCGCATGACGTCGCTGAGTTTGTGCACGGGTGCCCCGCAGGTCAGGCAGTAGCCGCCCGGGCAGCGGTTGATGCGATCCACCTGCTGCAGCACCTGGGCCTTGAGCCGGCGCACGCAACCGATGCACAGGATCTCGACGACGTTTCCGGACGGGTCGAGATTCGGCCGGTTGCATTGGTCGACGGCGTGCCGGTAGACGATGTGCGTGGCCCTGTTGGCGCACCCGTCCTCGGATTGGCACGTGATCTCCAGCCAGTCGAGGGCCGCGAGCGCGTCGGACTGGGGGTCGACGACGCTCATCGCGTCCTCCCTGGGGCGCAGCATCCCGGCATGAGCATGGTGTCAGTCCTGGTTGACTCTGGTCGCACGGACTGGCGTCCGCATGAGTGCGAATACCAGTCAAGAACTATTGGTTTGTCCCCTAACTACGGGGAAAATAGCGATTCCCGACAGTCGCAGAGTCTAAACTCGATGGCCAATAAAGACCAGGGTCGATCTAAGACCAGTTCCACACCGACATATCGCCCGGCGGATATTGGTTGCACACGTCGGTGGCCTTGGCGACAACGCCCTTGTTGTTGAAGAAGATCTTCATGTGATTGACCCAGGCGAAGGTCAGCGGATCGCCATTGTAGAAGTTTTCGGAGTAGTTCCTGCGCTCCTCCGGCGACAGCGAGTAAAACCAGTGCGCCTTGTCAATCACGGCCTGTTGCAGGTTGGCGTGGTTGTTGAAGTCGATCATGTACCGCTGGTAGTACACGGGACTGGTATCCCTGACGGCCGCCAGGTACTGCTCGGCGTCGCACGTGGTGGCGATCTGCCGGCGGGGGACCGGGAAGTCCTCCGTGGAATCGGCCGCAGCCGTCTTCGGGAAGGTCGCAGCCGCGATGCTCAGGGCTACCAGGAAAGCAAGAAAAACAACGCCTGCGCGCAGGCCGGAACTCAGCCGAGACATAGTCGTTACCGTAGCACTTTCAGGGCCCCGGTGGGGGTGCCGGGGGCATATTCGTAGTCCATCTCACTATCACTCGCCATCAGGCACGATGACGTGGCTGGGATCCGGCCGCAGCTCCGGCGGGGCCTGGCTGTAGTCGCCGAACGGGCCGTCGCGCCGCTCGACCGCCGCCCGCACGCCCTGCGTCTGCGCGGTCGCGATGAAATCGAGCGCGTCAGGGGTGTTGCGCATCAGGCCGTCGAGGATGCCGCCCAGCGTCTGCGTGGACGCCAGGCCCATGTTCTCGTACGCCTGGTTGACGATCAGCTTCTGCGCCCGCAGCTGCGACAACGGGATGCTGGCGAGCTCCGCGGCGACCTCGGCAACGCGGGCCGCTAACCGCTCGAACGGCACCGCCTCGTTGATCAACTCGACCTCGGCGGCCTGGACGCCGGTCAGGGGCCGGCCGGTCAGCGAGTGCCATTTGACCTTGGCCAGGCTCAGCCGGTACAGCCACATTCCGGTCAGGTAGGCGCCCCACATCCGGCTGTAGGGGGTGCCGATCACCGCGTCCTCGCTCGCGATCACGATGTCGGCACAGAGCGCGTAATCGCTGGCCCCACCGACGCACCAGCCGTGCACCTGCGCGATCACCGGTTTGGATGCCCGCCAGATCGCCATGAATTTCTGGGTGGGGCCGGTCTCGCGGGCGGTGACCATCGCGAAATCCTTGCCCGGGTCCCACCGGCCGTCGGTCATCATGGCCTCGCCCCAGTGCTGGAAGCCCCCGCCGAAGTCGTAGCCGCCGGAGAAGGCGCGGCCGGCGCCGCGCAGCACGATCACCTTGATCTCGTGGTCGCGTTCGGCCAGCCCGACGGCGGCCTCGATCTCGTCGGGCATGGGCGGGACGATGGTGTTGAGCTGCTCCGGGCGGTTCAGGGTGATCGTGGCGACCGGGCCGGACGTGGTGTAGAGCAGGGTCTGGAAATCGGGGGTCGGCATAGTTTCCTTATGGATCGGGCTGACGATTTTCCGGCGACGACGCATAGATTCGACCGCCGATTTTGAGATAGGGCGTCGTCAGATACGCCGAGAAGACGACAACCGCCGAAAAGATGACCGCGACGGCGACCGCGTTGGGCCAGATTTTGCCCACCCCGGCGGCGAAAGAGACCGTGCCGATGATCGAGGTGGCCCAGTAGAACCGCCGCCCCGGCCGGCGTTCTTTGATGAAGCGGAAGCGCGCCTGCGCCGCCCCGGCCACGATGAAGATCAACCCGGTCGCCAGCAGGGTGAGTTCGATGCGTTCGGTCGCCGACACGTCGACGATCCTATGGCCGAGCACAGGCCGGCAAGGAAAGTCGGGGCCCCGACAGGTCGCTAGCATGTACAACCAGGGGGATGTGGGAAGGTCTGCCAGTGAGCGGGGTGAGCGTAATCGCGACGGCGGCCGCCGCGTTCGCGATCGCCCCGTTCGCGGCGCTCGCCGCCGCACCCGGTGTGGCGCAGGCGGCGCCGTGTGCCGGCGCCGGGTCGAACCCGGTGTCCTGCCAGAACTGTCTGGTCTACGTCGAGGCGTATCACACGTCGAACGTGTGCTACAACCCCGCGCCGCCCCGCCCCCCCCCGCCGTCCCCGAGCGTGGTGTCGGTGCCGACCCTGGAGCCGCTACCGGAACTGCCGCCGGTGCACACGCCGCTGGTCGTCCCGTCCCCGAGTCCGCCGCCGCCCACCACGGTCGCGGTGCAGACCCCGAAGCTCACTCCGTCTCACGGGGCGCCAGGAAACGCGGCGCTGGTGGCGCCGCCGAAGGGGCTCGACGCGTCACCCCAGGCGATCGCGGATGCCAAGGCCGCACCGGTGACGCGGATCAACCCCGCGAACCCGCTGGAGCCGCCCAGCCGGGTGTACGACTTCCGCCAGCAGGTGCAGAACGTGGTCGACGCCCATCGCGGCAACGTGGACCTGATCAAGGCCGACAACCAGGAACTGGTTCGCCCGAAGCATTGGGACTACGTCGACTACGACGACAACCACCGCCCGGTGCTCTACAACCCGCTCGGCGAGGCGATGACGTTCCGCTACTTCTACGACGGCGCCTACCGGGAGGCGTTCGTCCCGGCCGGTGGCCGGATCGTGCTCGATGCCGCCACCGTCGGCCTGGTCCCGTTCACCGCGGTCGGCTACAGCCACGTGGCGTCGGGCAGCTTCTACGGCGGGGCCTCGATACCGCCGGCCGGTTCGGACGGCCCGCCGCCGCCGACCTACACCCCGCCGACGCCGCCGGACGTCTACGAGCACGTCTCCGCCCTCGTCGCCGCCGACAACAAGACAGTGGAAGTCGGTCAGGTGGAGGTGGTCGGCCACGACGCCAGCCAACCCGCGGGCAGCCAGGACACCTTCCTGCTCAACGATTCCACCCTGGCCTGGGGTCAGGTGGACGATGCCAGCAGCGCCACGCAGATCAGGGTCACCAGGACCCAGTCGTTACCGGGCGCCGGACCGACCGACAATGGCGACTTCCTGGTCGCACTGACCGCACTCAAGGAACCCGCCCCACCCTCCGCCCCCTGGTGGCCCTCGGCGCTGGCCTACGCGGGGCTCACCATCGGAGCGGGGCTCATCGCCTGGACGATCAGTCGCCCGAAACGGCGCGCGGATCTGGCTCCCGGCGACTAGTGGCGATCGCGAGCGCGGCGTTGGGGGGTACCCCCGCGTAGCTGGGGGACCGGGCGCTGCGGGTCGCCACCTTTTGTCTAGTGGCGATCGCGAGGGCGGCGTAGCCGGGCGCTGCGGGTCGCCACCTTTTGTCTAGGGGTGATTCACGCAGAACGCCACGCACATGGCGTCAACGGGAATGGACACCCACTGCGTCTGGCCGTCCGCCTGGCGTGCGCAGAAGATCGGGCCGGGGTTGCCCCACACCTTCGCGCCCTCCGGGGAGCAGGGCTTGCCGAGATCGGTGTCGGCGTGCGCGGGGCCGCTGCCGAGGAGAATCGCGATCGGGGCGATCGCCGTCAATGCCGCCACGCCGAAGAACCTCGGTGCTCTCATGATTCACGCCCTCCTGGACCGCATCCGCTACATCGCCTTCGAGCTTAACGGCTCGCTCCGCCGAGCGTCCGCCAGAGGAACGAGAAGCTGAGCGCCGACTTGAACGCGACCTGCTCGTTGTCGGCCGCGCCGGCGTGCCCGCCCTCGATGTTCTCGTAGTACCAGACCTCATGGCAGGCGGCCTCGAGGGCGGCCGTCATCTTGCGGGCGTGTCCCGGATGGACCCGGTCGTCGCGGGTGGACGTGGTCATCAGCACCGGCGGGTAGCGGCGGGTCGCCGAAACGTTCTGGTACGGCGAGTATTCGGAGATGAACGCCCAGTCGTCGGGGTTGTCCGGGTCGCCGTACTCGGCCATCCAGGACGCCCCGGCCAGCAGCAGGTGGTAGCGCTTCATGTCGAGCAGCGGCACGTCGCAGACCAGCGCGCCGAACTTTTCCGGGTACCGGGTGAGCATGATGCCCATCAGCAGCCCGCCGTTGCTGCCGCCCCGCGCGCCCAGCTGCTCGACGGTCGTGATGCCGCGGTCCACCAGATCGGTTGCGACCGAGGCGAAGTCCTCGGCGACCTTGTGCCGGTCCGCGCGCATCGCCTGGGTGTGCCAGCCGGGCCCGTACTCGCCGCCGCCGCGGATGTTGGCCAGTACGTAGGTGCCGCCGCGCGCCAGCCACAGCCGGCCCAGCACGCCGCTGTAGGCCGGCGTGTTGGCGGATTCGAATCCGCCGTATCCGCTCAGCAGGGTCGGACCCGGGCCGTCGGCGTCGTCGCGCCGCACGACGAAGTAGGGGATCGCGGTGCCGTCCGTCGAGGCGACGAAATGCTGGGCCACCGAGAGTTTTTCGGCGTCGAAGAACGCGGGGGCCGACTTGATCGGCTCGAGCGGCGCGCCGGCGGCCCCGCGCATCAGCACCGACGGTGTGACGAATCCGCTGGAGTCGAGGAAGAACTCGTCGCCGGTGTCGTCGGCGGCGACGACGACGGTGTTGGTCGCGGCCGGGATGCCGGCGACGGGTTCGCGACGCCACTTTCCCGGCGTGACGATCTCCACGCGGCTGGCCACGTCGGCCAGCGTGACGATCAGCAGGCGGTCCTTCGTCCACGCGTAGTGGTTCAGGGCCGTGTGCTCGTCGGGCTCGAACACGACCGCCAATTCGGCTGTACCGGAGAGGAATTCGTCGTAGTCGGCGGCCAGCAGCGAGCCCGCGGTGTAGGTCGCGCTGCCGGTACGCCAATCGGTGCGCAGCTCGATGAGGATCCATTCGCGGTGGATCGACACGGTCGCGTCGGTGGGCGCGTCGATGCGGATCAGCTCCGGGCCGCGCAGCTCGTAGAGCTCTTCGTTCCAGAAGTCGAGCGCTCGGCCCAGAAAGGTCCGCTCGAAGCCGGGCGTGCGGTCCGCGGACGCGGACACGCTGACATCGGATCGGGCGCCCTCGAAGACGAGTTCGGCCTCGGTCAACGGGGTGCCCCGGCGCCACCGCTTGATCACGCGCGGGTAGCCGGAGTCGGTGAGGGAGTCGGGGCCGAAGTCGGTGCCGACCAGCACGGTGTCCGGATCGGCCCACGCGATCTGCGACTTGGCCTCGGCCAGTCCGAACCCGTCGGCGACGAATTCGCGCGTGGTCATGTCGAATTCGCGCACGATGGAGGCGTCCGAGCCGCCGCGGGAGAGGCGGATCAGGCCTCGGGTGTGGTCGGGTTCGATGACGCCGGCGCCCGCCCACACCCATTTCTCGTCGTCGGCTCGCCCCAGCTCGTCGACGTCGATGAGCACGTCCCACTCCGGGGAGTCGGCGCGATAACTGTCCAGCGTGGTGCGCCGCCACAGCCCCCGCGGGTGGGTGGCATCGCGCCAGAAGTTGTACAGGTGCTCGCCGCGGCGCACCACGTAAGGGATGCGGGCGTCGGTGTCCAGCACCTCGAGCGCCTCGGCGCGCATCCGCTCGAACTCCTCGTCGCGGAACTTCGCCAGCGTCGGTTCGTTGCGCGCCCGCACCCACGCCAGCGCGTCTTCGCCGGTGATGTCCTCCAGCCACAGATATGGGTCGTCGTCCACGCCCACCATTGTGTCGAGCGGCGTTATGAAGTTGTCACCAGGATCACACTGACCCGAGACCTATGTGGTACCCGTAGACACAGTTAATCTCTTAACATCCCCTTATGGACCACAGTGTCTCCATAGATGGACGGCAGAGGCTGCGGCTGGCGGACTATCTGGACGCCGAGGGCCACATCGCCCTACCGGACGACGCCACCCTGACCTCCGGCCTGTACCGCAACGTCGCCGAGCTCGGCGACGCCGTGTCCTACCGCTATCTGGATTACGGCCAGGTCGCCGACGGCGAACCGGTCGAGCTCAGCTGGGCCCGGCTCGGCGTGCGGCTGCGCGCGGTCGGCGCGCGCCTGCAACAGGTCAGCGCGCCGGGGGACCGGGTGGCGATCCTGGCGCCGCAGGGCGGCGACTACGTTGTCGGCTTCTTCGCGGCCATCGCCGCCGGCAACATCGCGGTGCCGCTGTTCGCGCCCGAACTGCCCGGCCACGTCGAACGGCTCGAGGCTGTGCTGACCGATGCCGTCCCGTCCGTCGTGCTGACCACCACCGGCGCCGCCGAGGCCGTGCAGTCGTTCGTGCGGACCTTGCCGCGCCCGCGCCGGCCGCGGGTCATCGCCCTCGACGCCGTGCCCGACTCGGTGGGTGCCACCTTCGCCCCGGCGCATCCGGGCATCGACGACGTCGCCTACCTGCAGTACACGTCGGGTTCGACCCGCACGCCCGCCGGCGTCGAGATCACCCACCGCGGCGTCGTCACGAACGTGGTGCAGATGATCGATTCGGTCGGCCTGGACTGGAACATCCGAAGCATCAGCTGGTTGCCGCTGTTTCACGACATGGGGCTGTTGATGATCATGTTCCCGGCGCTGTGCGGCGGGCACATCACGTTGATGTCGCCGACGGCGTTCGTGCGGCGGCCCTACCGGTGGATCCGCGAATTGGCCGTGCAGTCCCGCCACGGCCGCACGTTCGCCGCCGCCCCCAACTTCGCGTTCGATCTGGCCGCGCAGCGCGGACTGCCGGGTCCCGGGGAAGAGCTCGACCTGAGCAACGTCGCGGGGCTCATCAACGGTTCCGAACCGGTCAGCATCGCCTCGATCGAACGGTTCACCGAGGCGTTCGCGCCCTACGGGCTGCCGCCCACCGCCGTCAAACCGTCCTACGGGATGGCCGAGGCGACGCTGTTCGTCTCGACCATCGGCCCGCAGGCCCGGCCCGGTGTGGTCCATCTGGATCGCGACGAGCTGGGCGCGGGCCGCGCGGTGCCGGTGGCCCCGGGCGCGGCAGGCGCCGTCGCGCAGGTGTCCTGCGGCCGGGTTGCGCGCAGCCTGTGGGCGGTCATCGTCGACCCCGACACCGAGGCCGAACTGCCCGACGGCCGGGTGGGGGAGATCTGGCTGCACGGCGACAACGTCGGCCGCGGCTACTGGGGCCGGGCCGCCGAGACCGAGCTGGCCTTCCGCAACAAGCTGCAGTCCCGGCTGGAGGTCGCCAGCCATGCCGAGGGGTCGGCGGTGGGCGGCACCTGGTTCCGCACCGGTGACCTCGGCGTGTATCTCGACGGGGAGCTCTACATCGTCGGCCGCATCAAGGATTTGGTGATCGTCGACGGCCGCAACCACTATCCGCAGGACATCGAGGCCACCGTGTCCGCGGCGTCGCCGGCGGTGCGCGACGGCCACGTGACCGCGTTCTCGGTGCCCCGCGAGCCCGCCGGCGAGCAGCTGGTGATCGTCGCCGAACGCGCGGCCGGGGCCGGCAAGTCCGAGCCGGCCGCGACCGTCGACGCGATCCGGGCCGCCGTCTCCCGCCGGCACGCGTTGCCGGTGGCCGATGTCCGGCTGCTCAGCGCCGGCCGCATACCCCGCACCACCAGCGGGAAACTCGCGCGCCGCGAGTGCCGGGCCCGCTATCTGGCGGGCGAGCTCTAGCGGCCTGCTGCCTCCCATCGCACCGCGCTGACGGCGGTACTGTGAACTGTGTCACGGGAGCGAAAAAAGGAGGCGGGGTAGATGACTGTTTTCGCACGTCCGGGGTCTGCCGGCGCGTTGATGTCGTACGAATCCCGGTACGGCAACTTCATCGGCGGCCAGTGGGTCGCGCCGGTGGGCGGGCGCTATTTCGAAAACCCGACGCCGGTGACCGGCCAGACGTTCTGCGAGGTGCCCCGCTCCGACGAGGCCGACATCGCTCACGCCCTCGACGCCGCGCACGCGGCGGCCCCGGCGTGGGGCAAGACCGCGCCGGCCGAGCGGGCGGCCGTCCTCAACAAGATCGCCGACCGCATCGAGGAGAACAAGGCCGCGCTGGCGGTGGCCGAGGTCTGGGACAACGGCAAGCCCGTCCGCGAGGCGCTGGCCGCCGACATCCCGCTGGCCGCCGACCATTTCCGCTACTTCGCCGCGGCGATCCGCGCGCAGGAGGGCTCGCTGTCGCAGGTCGACGAGGACACCGTCGCGTACCACTTCCATGAGCCGCTCGGGGTGGTGGGGCAGATCATCCCGTGGAACTTCCCCATCCTGATGGCCGCCTGGAAGATGGCGCCCGCGCTGGCGGCCGGCAACGCGGTGGTGCTCAAGCCCGCCGAGCAGACGCCGGCGTCGGTGCTCTACCTGATGTCGCTGATCGGCGACCTGGTGCCGGCGGGAGTTGTCAACGTCGTCAACGGGTTTGGTGCCGAGGCCGGCAAGCCGCTGGCGTCGAGCAACCGCATCGCCAAGGTCGCGTTCACCGGGGAGACCACCACCGGCCGGCTCATCATGCAGTACGCCTCGCAGAACCTGATCCCGGTGACCTTGGAGCTCGGCGGCAAGAGCCCCAACGTGTTCTTCTCCGACGTGCTGGCCCGCGCCGACGACTTCCAGGACAAGGCGCTGGAGGGCTTCACCATGTTCGCCCTCAACCAGGGCGAGGTGTGCACCTGCCCGTCGCGCAGCCTGATCCAGGCCGACATCTACGACGAGTTCCTGGAGCTCGCCGCGATCCGCACCAAGGCGGTGCGCCAGGGCGACCCGCTGGACATCCAGACGATGCTGGGCTCGCAGGCGTCCAACGACCAGCTGGAAAAGATCCTGTCCTACATCGAAATCGGCAAGGGTGAGGGCGCCAAGATCATCACCGGCGGCGAGCGCGCCGAGCTGGGCGGCGAGTTGTCCGGCGGCTACTACATGCAGCCGACGATCTTCGCCGGCAACAACAAAATGCGGATCTTCCAGGAGGAGATCTTCGGTCCGGTGGTGGCGGTGACGTCGTTCTCCGACTACGCCGACGCGATGTCGATCGCCAACGACACCCTGTACGGGCTGGGCGCGGGGGTGTGGAGCCGCGACGGCAACACCGCCTACCGGGCCGGGCGCGACATTCAGGCCGGCCGGGTCTGGGTCAACTGCTACCACGCCTACCCCGCGCACGCCGCGTTCGGTGGTTACAAGCAGTCCGGCATCGGCCGGGAGAACCACAAGATGATGCTCGACCACTATCAGCAGACCAAGAACCTGCTGGTGTCCTACTCCGAAAAGGCGCAAGGGTTCTTCTGATGGCGCCGGGTCCCGCGACAGGGGTGGTCATCACCCCCGCCGCCGCCGAACTGCTGACGCGGCTGCAACAGCGGCACGGTCCGGTGATGTTCCACCAGTCCGGCGGCTGCTGCGACGGGTCGTCGCCGATGTGCTACCCGCGCGGCGACTTCCTGGTCGGGGACCGCGACGTGTTGCTCGGTGTCCTCGACGTCGGGGACGGGGTGCCGGTGTGGATTTCGGGCCCGCAGTACGAGGTCTGGAAGCACACCCAGCTGGTCATCGACGTGGTCCCGGGACGCGGCGGCGGGTTCAGCCTGGAGGCGCCCGAGGGCGTGCGGTTTCTGAGCCGCGGTCGCGTCTTCACCGCCGACGAGAACGCCGCGCTGCGCGGCGCACCGGTGATCACCGGTGCCGGCTACGCGCGGGGCGAGCGCCCGGCGGAGCGCGGCCGGGTGGTGGTCCTCGACGATGCGGCCGCGCGCCAAACGTGCGGGCCCGGCGGTCGATGACCGCGCTAACCTCGTCAGCGTGATCCCGCTTCCCCGTCCCTGGGTGCTGGCCAGCGCCATGCTGATGGGCTGCGCGGTCGGGCTGTTGACCGGTGTCGCGCTCACCGTGCTGGTCCATGCCAGGGTGCGGCCGGACGTCGTCGTCGCGCTGGTGGTCGGGATTCCCACCGTGACCGGTCTGCTGACGATCCTGTTTTCCGGGCGGCGCTGGGTCACGATGGTGGGCGCGTTCGTCCTGTCGCTCGCGCCGGGCTGGTTCGGCGCCCTCGTCGCCCTGCAGGTGGCCTCCGGTGGCTGACGACGAGGACACCGGCACGCAATCGTGGGTGCCGGACTTCGACGACGAGGACGACACCGGCTCGCAGCCGGCGGCGAAGGAGCCCGAAAAGCCAGAGCAGCCCGACGAACCCGAGGCGCCCGCGGCGGCCGGGACCGCCGAGGACGAGGCCGGCGCCCTGCCGGTGCAGCCGGTCACCGTTCCCGGTCGTTACCTGTTCCTGAAGTGGTGGCAACTGGTCCTGGTGCTGCTGGGCGTGTGGGCGGTGTCGGCGGTGGTGGGGCTCGGGCTTTTCTACTGGTGGTACCACTCGATCGACAAGACGGCCACGGCGTTCGCGGCGCTGGTCTACGTGGTGGCGTGCGCCGTGGGCGGCGTGATGCTGGCGATGGCGCAGGGCAGGGCTGTCCTCTCGGCGCTGTCGCTCGCGGTGATGTCGGGGCCGTTCGCGTCGGTCGCGGCGGCCGCGCCCCTGTACGGCTACTACTTCTGCGAGCGCACGGGTCACTGCCTGATCGGCGTCATCCCCTACTAGGCCACTAGGGTAGGGCTCGTGACTCACTATGACGTCGTCGTCCTCGGGGCCGGCCCCGGCGGATACGTCGCGGCCATCCGCGCCGCGCAGCTGGGCCTGAACACCGCAATCGTCGAGTCGAAGTACTGGGGCGGGGTCTGCCTCAACGTCGGCTGCATTCCGTCCAAGGCGTTGCTGCGCAACGCCGAGCTCGTCCACATCTTCACCAAAGAGGCCAAGACCTTCGGGATGAGCGGCGAGACGACGTTCGACTACGGCGTCGCCTTCGACCGCAGCCGCAAGGTGGCCGACGGCCGCGTCGCCGGCGTGCACTTCCTGATGAAGAAGAACAAGATCACCGAGATTCACGGGTACGGCAGGTTCACCGACCCGCACACCATGTCGGTCGACCTCAACGACGGGGGCACCGAGACCGTCACGTTCGACAACGCCATCATCGCCACCGGCAGCAGCACCCGGCTGGTTCCCGGCACGTCGCTGTCGGAAAACGTGGTGACCTACGAGGAGCTGATCCTGTCGCGGGAGCTACCGGAGTCGATCATCATCGCCGGTTGCGGGGCGATCGGCATGGAGTTCGCCTACGTGCTCAAGAACTATGGCGTCGACGTCACCGTCGTCGAGTTCTTGGCGCGCGCGCTGCCCAACGAGGACGCCGAGGTCTCCAAGGAGCTCGAGCGGCAGTTCAAGAAGCTGGGCGTCAAGATCATGACCGGGACCAAGGTCGAGGCCATCAACGACGACGGGTCCGTGGTCCGCGTGGCGGTCAGCAAGGACGGCAAGTCCGAGGAGCTGAAGGCCGAAAAGGTGTTGCAGGCCATCGGGTTTGCGCCCAACATCGAGGGCTACGGGCTGGAGGCGGCCGGGGTCGCGCTGACCGAGAGCAGGGCCATCGGCATCACCGATTACATGCAGACCAACGTCAGCCACATCTACGCGATCGGCGACGTCACCGGCAAGCTGATGCTGGCGCATGTCGCCGAGGCCATGGGCGTGGTGGCGGCCGAAACCATCGCCGGCGCAGAGACTTTGGCGCTCGGCGACTACCGCATGCTGCCGCGCGCGACGTTCTGCCAGCCGCAGGTCGCCAGCTTCGGGCTCACCGAGGAGCAGGCCCGCGAGGAGGGCTACGACGTGGTGGTGGCCAAGTTCCCGTTCACCGCCAACGGCAAGGCGCACGGCGTCGGCGACCCGAGCGGTTTCGTCAAGCTGGTCGCCGACGGCAAGTACGGCGAGCTGCTGGGCGGGCACCTGATCGGCCACGACGTGTCCGAGCTGCTGCCGGAGCTGACGCTGGCGCAGAAGTGGGACCTGACCGCCACCGAGCTGGCCCGCAACGTGCACACCCACCCGACCATGTCGGAGGCGCTGCAGGAATGCTTCCACGGCCTGACCGGCCACATGATCAACTTCTGAGCCGATGATCCGCAGCGACACCGTGATTGGCGTCATCGGCGGCGTCGCCACCGGTTATGTCCTGTGGCTGGTGGCCTTTTCGATCGCCGACGACAACGCGGCGGTGGGCCGGTGGGCGCCGACGGTGTTGCTGCTGTCGCTCGCGCTGGCGGTCTGCGCCACCCTGTGGGCGTCGCTGCAGCGCCGGCGGGGAAAGTACGCCTGGTCGGCGTTCGGCTTCGGACTGCCGGTGGCGCCGGTGGCGCTGACGCTGGCCGTGCTGGCCGACGTCTACTTCTGAGCGGGCCTGTCCAACGGGATGGCCAGCGCCGACATGGTCGCGGCCAGGCCGTCGTATTGGCTTGCCAGCAGGCAGAATTCGATGAGCTGGCGCCGGTCCAGGTGCGTCGCCAGCTGCCGCCAGGTCTCGTCGGTGACGGTCCGCTGCGTGAGGAACTCGTCGGTGGCCGCCAGCAGCGCCTGCTGCCGCACGGTCAGGCGCGCCTCGACCGGGTCCAGCGTCTCGGGCCAGGCGAAGATCGCCGCCTGTAAGTCGTCGTCCAGGCCCTGATTTCGCGCCATCCCGCGGTGGTGCTGCAGCTCGTATTCGCAACCGCGCACGTGCGCGACCCGCAGAATCACCAACTCGGTGTCGATCGCCGGCAGCCGGCCCCGCAGCAGCCGCCCGCTGTAGGCCGACCAGGTCCAGAACAGCATCCGGCGCTGGCCCAGGGTGGTGAACAGATGCATCTCCGGAACCCGCATCCGGCGCGCGGCCGCCTTCGCCATCACCCAGTTGATCGGACCCAGCTCCCGGAACCGGCCCGACGGAATGCGCCCGTCGGGGCTCACGGTTGCTTCACCAGGTACGGCGAGACGGTGCTGCGGTGCTCGTCGAGATCCAGTGCGCGCCCCAGGGCCGGGAACGCCCGCTGTGGGCAGTTGTCGCGTTCGCAGACACGGCAGCCGGCGCCGATCGGTGTGGCGATATCCCCGGACAAGTCGAGTCCTTCCGAGTAGACGAGCCGATGAGCGTGGCGCAGCTCGCAGCCCAGCCCGATCGCGAAGGTTTTACCGGGCTGACCATACCGCGCGGCGCGGCGCTCCACGGTGCGGGCCACCCACATGTAGTTGCGGCCGTCGGGCATCTGGGCGATCTGCACCAGGATCTTGCCCGGGTTGGCGAACGTTTCGTAGACGTTCCACAACGGACACGTCCCGCCGCTGGAGGAGAAGTGAAAACCGGTGGCGGACTGGCGCTTTGACATGTTGCCGGCACGGTCCACCCGCACGAACGAGAACGGCACCCCGCGCATCGTCGGCCGCTGCAACGTCGAAAGCCGGTGCGCGATGGTCTCGTAACTGACCGAGTAGAACGACGACAGCCGCTCGACGTCGTAGCGGAAGTTCTCGGCGACGTCGTGGAACTGGCGGTAGGGCAGCACCGCGGCGGCGGCGAAATAATTGGCCAGGCCCAGCCGGGCCAGCGTGTGCGACTCCTCGCTGGTGAACTTGCCCTCGGCGACCAGGCTGTCGATCAGGTCGCCGAACTCGAGGTAGGCCAGCTCGGCCGCCAGCTTGAACACCTGCTGACCCGAGGAGAGGTGATTGCTGATCTCCAGCGTCTTGGTGGCGGGGTCGAAGCGGTGCAACACGGTGTCCCCGAGGTCGATGCGCCGGGTGATGTGGACGCCGTGCACCTCGGTGAGCCGGCGGGTCAGCTCGCGGGCGAGGTCGCCGTGGTGAAGGCGCATCTTGATGGTGAGGTCCTCGGCCGCGGTGTCCAGCTCGTGCAGGTAGTTCTGGCGTTGGTAGAAGTAGTCGCGCACCTCCTCGTGGGGCATGGTGATCGACCCGCTGCCGCTGCCGTCGGAGTAGCGCTCCTCGGTGGCGGCCGCCAGCTGCGCGGTGGTGATCCGGTAGCGCCGGTGCAGGTTGACCACGGCGCGGGCCAGGACGGGATGGGCGCTGACCAGCTCGGCCACCTCGGTGGGCTCGACGTCGATGTCCAGGTCGCGATCCATGGTCACCTCGCGCAGCTCGGCGACCAGCCGGGTGTCGTCCTGGGAGGCGAAGAACGTCGCGTCCACCCCGAACACCTCGGTGATGCGGAGCAGCACGGCCACCGTCAGGGGGCGGACGTCGTGCTCGATCTGATTCAGGTAGCTCGGCGAGATCTCCAGCATCTGGGCCAGCGCCGCCTGCGAAAACCCGCGCTCGTTGCGGAGCTGGCGAACGCGGGAGCCGACGAAGGTTTTGGCCACCCACGAAGCGTACCGGGCGCTGCGAAGGCGCGGTTCGCAGAGTTCGCACCGCGGCGCGATACGGTCACGATTGGTGTTCGCACGACGCAATTTGGCATCATTCGCAGCGGGGGCCGGGGTTAACCTGGGATATCGACTCGGAGGGAACGGGGAGACGAAGCCGTGAGCCTGGACAAAACAATGATGCCGGTGCCCGACGGCCATCCCGATGTATTCGATCGCGAATGGCCGCTGCGGGTGGGCGACATCGACCGCACCGGGCGGCTGCGGCTGGACGCCGCGTGTCGCCACATCCAGGACATCGGCCAGGACCAGTTGCGGGAGATGGGCTTCGAGGAGACCCACCCGCTGTGGATCGTCCGGCGCACCATGGTCGACCTGATCCGCCCGATCGAGTTCCAGGACCTGCTGCGGTGCCGGCGCTGGTGTTCGGGGACCTCGAACCGCTGGTGTGAGATGCGGGTCCGCATCGACGGGCGCAAGGGCGGCCTGATCGAATCCGAGGCGTTCTGGATCAACATCAACCGGGAGACGCAGATGCCGTCGCGCATCGCGGACGACTTCCTGGCGGGCCTGCACAAGACCACGTCCGTGGAGCGATTGCGGTGGAAGGGCTACCTGAAGCCCGGGAGCCGCGACGACGCCACCGAGATCCACGAGTTCCCGGTCCGGGTGACCGACATCGACCTGTTCGACCACATGAACAACTCGGTGTATTGGAGCGTGATCGAGGACTATCTGGCGTCGCACCCCGAGCTGTTGGCCGGCCCGCTGCGCACCACGATCGAGCACGAGGCGCCGGTCGCGCTCGGCGACAAGCTGGAGATCATCTCGCACGTCCACCCGGCCGGCTCGACGGATCAATTCGGTGCCGGCCTGGCCGATCGGCCTGTTACAACCCTCACATATGCCGTCGGCGACGAGACGAAAGCCGTCGCGGCAATCTTCGCGCTCTAACCGGACAGGCGTCCTGCAGAAATCTGGTCTGACCTGCGTGAATGGGGTTACTGACCGGTAGCTTCTGAAACGGTTAAGTTTGCGTTCATCTTCGCAGGATTCGCAAAATCGCGGGCGGTCGTTGCCGAAATTGGCAAATGAAACGGGTGGACCTGCAGGAACAAGCTGTGTCATCTTCGAGTTAGCACGCCAGTGAAGTTAAGCCCATAGCTACCGCCGGACGGCGGGCGGCGTGGACGTTTAGCGAAGAGCAAAGAACCGTTAAGGAGTAAGCCCAATGTCTGTCGTTGGCACCCCCAAGAGCGCCGAGCAGATCCAGCAGGACTGGGACACCAACCCGCGGTGGAAGGGCGTCACCCGCACCTACACCGCCGAGGACGTCGTCGCGCTGCAAGGCACCGTCGTCGAGGAGAACACGCTGGCCCGCCGCGGCGCCGAGGTGCTGTGGGAGGAGCTGCACGACCTGGAGTGGGTCAACGCGCTGGGCGCGCTGACCGGCAACCAGGCCGTCCAGCAGGTGCGCGCCGGCCTGAAGGCCATCTACCTGTCCGGGTGGCAGGTCGCCGGTGACGCCAACCTGTCCGGCCACACCTACCCCGACCAGAGCCTCTACCCGGCCAACTCGGTGCCGCAGGTGGTCCGCCGGATCAACAACGCGCTGCTGCGCGCCGACCAGATCGCCAAGGTCGAGGGGGACCGGTCGGTGGAGAACTGGCTGGCGCCGATCGTCGCGGACGGCGAGGCCGGCTTCGGCGGGGCGCTCAACGTCTTCGAACTGCAGAAGGCCATGATCGCCGCCGGTGTCGCGGGTTCGCATTGGGAGGACCAGCTGGCCTCGGAGAAGAAGTGCGGCCACCTGGGCGGCAAGGTGCTCATCCCGACCCAGCAGCACATCCGCACGCTCACCTCGGCCCGTCTGGCCGCGGATGTCTGCGACGTCCCGACCGTGGTGATCGCGCGCACCGACGCCGAGGCGGCCACGCTCATCACGTCCGACGTCGACGAGCGCGACCAGCCGTTCATCACCGGCGAGCGCACCCGCGAGGGCTTCTACCGGACCAAGAACGGCATCGAGCCCTGCATCGCGCGGGCGAAGGCCTACGCGCCGTTCGCCGACCTGATCTGGATGGAGACCGGCACCCCGGACCTCGAGCTGGCGCGCAAGTTCTCCGAGTCGGTCAAGGCGGAGTACCCCGACCAGATGCTGGCCTACAACTGCTCGCCGTCGTTCAACTGGCGCAAGCACTTGGACGACGGGACCATCGCGAAGTTCCAAAAGGAGCTTGCCGCAATGGGATTCAAGTTCCAGTTCATCACGCTGGCCGGCTTCCACGCGCTGAACTACTCGATGTTCGACCTGGCCTACGGCTACGCCCGCAACCAGATGAGCGCCTACGTCGAGTTGCAGGAGCGCGAGTTCGCCGCCGAGGAGCGCGGCTACACCGCGACCAAGCACCAGCGCGAGGTCGGCGCCGGTTACTTCGACCGGATCGCCACCACGGTGGACCCCACCTCGTCGACCACCGCGCTGACCGGTTCGACCGAAGAGGGCCAGTTCCACTGAGTTAGTCTGCCGACCAGACGCAGAATCGCACTCCTGCAGCCCAGGTGATGCGATTCTGCGTCTGCTCGCGCATATAAGGAGGAGCAATGGCAGCGATCCAGCGGGTGGGAGTCGTCGGGGCCGGGCAGATGGGTTCCGGCATCGCCGAGGTCGCCGTCCGCGCCGGCGTCGACGTGACCGTGTTCGAGACCACCGAGCCGCTGATCACCGCGGGACGCAACCGCATCGTGAAGTCGCTCGAGCGCGGCGTCAGCGCGGGCAAGGTGACCGAACGCGAGCGTGACCGGGCGCTGAGCAAGCTCACCTTCACCACCGACATGAAGGACCTGGCCGACCGGCAGCTGGTGATCGAGGCCATCATCGAGGACGATGCGGTCAAGGCGCAGGTGTTCGCCGACCTGGACCGGGTGGTCACCGATCCCGACGCGGTCCTGGCGTCCAACACCTCGAGCATCCCGATCATGAAGATCGCCGCGGCCACCAAGAACCCGCAACGCGTGCTGGGCCTGCACTTCTTCAACCCGGTCCCGGTGCTGCCGCTGGTCGAGCTGGTGTGCACGCTGGTCACCGACGAGGCCGCCGCCGCGCGCACCGAGGAGTTCGCCGGAGCGGTGCTGGGCAAGCAGGTGGTCCGCTGCTCGGACCGGTCCGGTTTCGTCGTCAACGCGCTGCTGGTGCCCTACCTGCTGTCGGCGATCCGGATGGTGGAGAGCGGCTTTGCCAGCGTCGAGGACGTCGACAAGGCCGTGGTCGCCGGGCTGTCGCACCCGATGGGGCCGCTGCGGCTCTCGGACCTCGTCGGCCTGGACACGCTCAAGCTGATCGCGAACAAAATGTTCGAGGAATTCAAAGAACCGCAATACGGCCCGCCGCCGTTGCTGCTGCGGATGGTCGAGGCGGGCCGGCTGGGCAAAAAATCTGGCCGGGGTTTTTACTCGTACTAAATTCACGGGTCCAACTCGCAGGCGTTGATCTGATCCGATATCATCCTCGCGTTCAACAAACGAGAGGTATCGGGCACCCATGACCGCGTTGAGGCCGTATTACGAAGAGTCGCAATCGATCTATGACGTTTCAGACGAGTTCTTCGCGCTCTTCCTAGACCCGACGATGGGGTACACCTGCGCGTATTTCGAGCGCGACGATATGACCCTCGAGGAGGCGCAGAACGCCAAGTTCGACCTGGCGCTGGGGAAGCTCGGGCTCGAGCCGGGCATGACGCTGCTCGACATCGGCTGCGGCTGGGGTGCCACGATGCGCCGCGC
>NZ_LZIS01000023.1 GCF_001667015.1 Mycobacterium sp. E3198
GCCCCGCCGTTCCCGACGGCCACCCACAGGCCGGCAGGCCCGCCCGCCCCGCCGGGCGCGCCGACGGCGGTGCTGTTGCCGCCGTTGCCGCCGTTGCCGGCCAGGAATCCGCCGGCGCCGCCGGGCGTCCCGATCCCTTGGGCGTTCGTCGTCCCGTTGGCGCCGTCACCGATCAGCGGACGCCCGAATAGCGCGTTGGTCGGCGCGTTGATCAGCCCCAGCACGTCGTCCTGGAGGGTCTGCAGCGGCGACGCGTTGGCGGCGTCGGCGCCCAAATAGGCGCCCGCACTCGCGTTGAGCGCCTGCACCATCCGGGCGTGCAATGACGCCGCCTGAGCACCCAGCGCCTGATATGCCGCGGCGTACCCCGAAAACACCGCCGCGACGGCTCTGGACACCTCATCACCGGCGGCCGCCAGCACCCCCGTCGTGGGTGCGGCCGCCGCGGCCTGGGCGGCGCTGATCGCCGAGCCGATGCTCGCCAAACGCGTTGCCGCATCGGCCATTACATCCGGAACCGCAAGTACAAACGACATCCGACCCCTCCGAGCAATAGCTCACGTGAAGCGGTCGCGGCCCGACTACAGCGACAAGCGTGATCGTAACGCCATTGGTCGGCGAAAGTGCTTGTTTTCAACCGTTATTCGGTCAGGTCTCGGAGCTACGGGAATCCATCGCCCGCAGGCGCTTGAGTGCGAGCCTCGCGTTCCATGTCGATGCGGCCGGCGAGAGCCGTTCCAGATACCACAATGCCTTCCACCAGCCCGGCACGATGATGATCGCGTCGCGGCGCGACACGGCCCGAAGGACCCGCTCGGCGAACTTTTCGGGTGCCATCGGGCGCATCGGCTCCCAGAACTTGAGCAGCGCCTCGTCGCCCGCGCCGGTCTTTGTCATGCGTCCGTACTTGCCGCCGGTGAGGATCGGGGTCCGGATCGCGCCGGGGCACACCACCGACACCGACACGCCATGGCGCTCGGCCTCCACCCGCAGCGCCCTCGACATCGCGACGACGGCGTGCTTGGCGGCGGTGTAGCTCACGGCACCCGGCGAGGCGAGCAGGCCGGCCATCGAGGCCGTGTTCACGATGTGGCCCGAGCGCTGCCGGATCATGATCGGATACACCGCTTGGATCCCGTGCACCGCGCCGTGCAGGTTCACGTCCAACACGTCGTTCCAATCGTCGAGCGTGTACGAGTCGACCTCGCCGCCCACGCCGATGCCTGCGTTGTTGAACAGGTAGTCGATGCGCCCGGATTGCCGCACCGCTTGTGTGACGGCGCTTTCGAAGGCCGGGTAGCCGCGCACATCGAGCTCGATCGCGTGCGCCGTCGCGCCGCCGTCGCTCAGGCGTTGCGCCAGCTGTTGCGCCGCCTCGAGTTGGCGATCGGCGATCCAGACCTCGGCGCCCGCGCCGGCCAAGTTGGCGGCCAGGGCGGCGCCGATGCCGGACGCCCCGCCGGTGACGAATGCGGTCTTGCCCGAGAAGCTCGACGCCATTGGGGCAGGATACTCGGCTACGGGCAGGTGATGGTGACTTCGAAAGGCTTGTGCACCTGCGCGCCCGCGTTGTCGGTGCCGCTGGCCATGCCGGTGATCTTGTACGTGTTGTCCGTCTTGGTGGCGGTGGCGTTTTCGCCGGGCACACCCTCGGTGAAGCTCAAGACCACCCCGTCGACCGTGCCGAGCCCGGCGCCGTGGACCACCGACGCGTCGGGCTCCAGCCCGACGATGATGCCGGTGGCCATGTCGCCGACCGCGATGGAGAACTTGCCGTTGTTCGTGCCGCACACCACCGGGCCGCTGAGGTTTTCCGGCCGGCCGCCGATGGTGACCCGCACGGGGCCGGTCGTGGGCGCAGTGCCGGCGGGGGTCGCGCTGGAAGATGTTGTGCTCAAAGCGTTGTCGGGTTTGGCGCAGCCGCCCAGGCCCGTGGCGACGGCCGCGGCGGCGGCGATGAGCAGCACCCGACGCTTCATCGGTCGTTACGTATCGCGCAGCCCGGCGACGAACTGCTGCGTCTCGTCCCAGGTGGGCAGGAGACCGGCCGCGCGCACTTCCTCGAAGCTGGGCGCCGCGGCGTCGCGGTCGGACAGCGTGGGGGCGGCGCCGTCGACCAGCGGCCAGTCGATCGCCAGCGCCGGGTCAGTCGCGCAGATGGTGTGTTCGCGCTGCGGGTTGTATTCCGACGAACACAGGTACACGATCGTCGAATTATCTTGCAGCGCAAGGAACCCGTGCCCGAGGCCCTCGGAGATGTAGACCGTCCGGCGGTCCTTGTCGTCGAGCAGGACGGAGTCCCACTGGCCGAAAGTCGGCGAGCCGACGCGGGTGTCGACGACGACGTCGAAGACCGAACCGGACACGCACGTCACGTATTTCGCCTGGCTCGGTGGCACCTGTGCGAAGTGCACACCGCGCAGCACGCCGGCCGACGACACCGAACAGTTGGCCTGCCGGACGTCGAGCCGATGGCCGGCGAACTCGGTGAACGCGCGGTCGGTGAGCCATTCGAAAAACATGCCGCGGGAATCGCCGTGGATCTTCGGAGTGATCTCCCAGGCGCCGGGGACTTTGAGCTCGCGCACTCCCATGTCACTGGCCCCGTTCTTCGTAGCGGCCCTCGGTGGCCTCCTTGAGGGGCCGCCACCACGACTCGTTGTCGCGATACCACTCGACGGTGGCGCGCAGGCCCTCCTCGAAGTTGGCATGCTTTGGCGTCCAACCCAATTCGTTGTACAGCGTCGTCGGGTCGATCGCGTACCGCAGGTCGTGGCCGGCGCGGTCGGTGACGTGGTCGAAGTCGTCGGGGTCGCGGCCCAGCGCCTGCAGGATCGCGCGCATGACCGTCAGGTTGTCGCGCTCGCCCTCGGCGGCGATGAGGTAGGTCCGGCCGTTCTCACCCTTTTCCAGGATTCGCCGGACCGCGCTGTTGTGGTCGTCGACGTGGATCCAGTCCCGAACGTTGGCGCCCGCGCCGTACAGCTTGGGGCGGCGACCGGTGAGCACGTTGGTGATCTGGCGCGGGATGAACTTCTCGACGTGCTGATACGGCCCGTAGTTGTTCGAGCAGTTGGAGATCGTCGCGCGCACGCCGTAGGACCGCACCCAGGCCCGGACCAGCAGGTCGCTGGCGGCCTTGGTCGCCGAGTAGGGGCTCGACGGGTTGTAGGGCGTCGACTCGGTGAACCGGCTGGGCTCGTCGAGCTCCAGATCGCCGTAGACCTCGTCGGTGGAGACGTGGTGCAGCCGGACATCGTGGCGGCGCACCGCCTGCAGGATCGCGTAGGTCCCGACCACGTTGGTCTGCAGGGTCGTCCACGGGTCTTCGAGGGAGTTGTCGACGTGGGTCTCGGCGGCGAAGTGTACGACCGCGTCGGACTCGGCGACCAGCGCGGCGACCAGCGCCGCATCGGCGATGTCGCCCTTGACCAAAGTGATGGCGTCCTCGACGTCGGCCAGCGACTCGCGCCGCCCGGCATAGGTAAAGGCGTCGAGCACCGTCACGGAATCCTCGGGATGATCCCGCACCGTGCTGTGCACGAAATTCGCGCCGATGAAGCCGGCTCCACCGGTGACCAGCAATCGCATGGTCACACACCCTAACCGAGCCGGATGATCAGTTTGGGGCAGTTAGCCCTAATGGCCCGGCCAGCTCGCGCAACGCCGACACCACCGCCTCGTCGTTCGGGGCGCCCAGCACCTGGACCGCCACGTGGTCGGCCCCGGCTTCGCGATGTTCACCCAGGCGCCGCGCGATGGCCTCCGGGGTGCCGTACGCCACCACCGCGTCGATCAGCTTGTCGCTGCCGGGCTTGCGCACGTCGTCCTCAGTGAACCCGAGTCGCAGCCAGTTGTTGACGTAGTTACTGAGCCCGAGGTAGCGGTCGGCCGTTTGGCGGCCGATCGCGCGGGCCTCGTCGGGGTCGGTGGTCAGCACCACCTTGTGCTCGGGCGCCAGGAAGACCGACTTGCCCACCTGCTCGCGCGCCTTGGCCGTGTGCTCCGGCGTGGTCAGATACGGGTGGGCACCAGCGCTGCGTTCCGCGGCCAGCGCCAGCACGCGCGGCCCGAGCGCCGCGAGCACCCGGCGGCTGGTCGGCACCATCGCGGCGTCGAGCGCGTCGAGGTAGCCGACCAGGGCGTCGTACGGCTTGACGTACTCCTCGGTGCGGTCCCGGTGCCCCACCCCGACGCCGAGCAGGAACCGGCCCGGGTGGGCGGCCTCGATGCGCGCGTAGGACTCGGCGACCGCCGGCGCCGGCGCCGACCAGATGTTGACGATCCCGGTGGCCAGCTGCAACGACTCGGTCTGCGCCAGGGCCGGGTCCACCCAGGTCAGGTCCGCGTCCGGCGACCCGCCGACCCACACCGCGCCGTACCCGAGCGCTTCGATCCGGCCGGCCAGATCGGGCGTGATCGAGCGGGTGGCCAGGAATACGCCGAACCGCCCCAGGTCGGGTTTGAGTGCCGCTGCCTCGGTCATCGGTGCCCCCTTCGAAGTCGGTCAGCCCAGTCCGAGCGGCCCCGCCAATTCGGCCAGCGCCGACACCAGGTTTTCATCCTTCGTGAGGACCTGCACGGGGACGTGGTCGGCGCCCGCGTCGAGGTGCTCTTTCAGCCGCGCGGCGATCTGCTCGGGGGTGCCGTAGGCCACTACCGAATCGACCAGCCGGTCGCTGCCCGGTCGCACGACTTCGTCGTCGGAGTAGCCCAGCCGCTTCCAGTTGTTGCGGTAATTGGCCAGGTTGAAATAGATGTCGAGCGCCTTGCGGCCCACCGCACGGGCCTTTTCGGGGTCGGTGGTCAGCACCACCTTGTGTTCGGGCGCCAGGAACGCCGACGGGCCGATCAGCTCGCGGGCCTGCGCGGTGTGCTCGGGGGTGGTCAGGTAGGGGTGGGCGCCGGCGGCGCGTTCGGCCGACAGCTTCAGCACCCGCGGGCCCAGGGCCGCCACCACGCGCCGGTCCGCTGGCACGCCGTACTCGTCGAGCTGGTCCAGGTATCCGGCCAGCGCGTCGAAGGGCTTGCGGTACTCGGTGTGCGCCTCGGGATGGCCGACGCCGATGCCCAGCAAAAAGCGGCCCGGGTAGGCCTTGTCGATGCGGTGGAACGACTCGGCCACCGGCCCGGCGGCCGCCGTCCAGATGTTCACGATGCCGGTGGCCACCTGCAGCGTCGTCGTGGCCTCGAGCAGGGGCTCGACCCAGGCCAGCTCGGCGGGCGGGGAACCGCCCACCCAGACGGCCCCGTAACCCAGGGATTCGATTTCTTTGGCTTGCTGGGGCGTCACGCCGCGTCCGAAGGAGCCGAACCGGCCGAGGTTGGGTTTGGTCATGGTTGTCCCAACCCGCCGGCCGCCCTGCCCTATTCCGGGCCGGATGCACGGCGTGCCCGCGCCCGCCGGGGCCGCGCAGCAGCCCCGCCAAATACCTGCCACCATTGTCGAGGGCGCGTTATGGTGCTGAAACGGCGTTCCGGGAGGCGTTCTGCAGGAAATTTCGTTCGGGCGCTACCAGCTCATCGAAGTGCTGGGTCGTGGCGGCATGGGCTTGGTGTGGCGGGCTTACGACACCGTCATCGATCGCATTGTCGCGCTCAAAATATTGTCTGCCGACATTTCCCGCGACGAGGTATTCCAGCGTCGGTTCCGACGCGAGGCCCACGCGGTTGCCCGATTGAACAGTCCGCACATCGTCCCGATCCACACCCACGGGGAAATCGATGGGCGGCTATTCCTGGACATGCGGCTGATCGACGGCAAAGATCTGCAGTCCGTCCTGGACAGCGGGCCGCTGACGCCGGCGCGGGCGGTGCACGTCATCGAGCAGATCGCCAAGGCGTTGCACACGGCACACCAGGTCGGCCTGTTGCACCGCGACGTGAAACCGTCGAACATCCTGCTCGACGACGAGGACTACGCCTACCTGATCGACTTCGGGCTCGTCCTCACCGCCGACGGGCGGGGTCTGACGACGACGGGTGGCATGGTGGGGACCTTCCGCTACATGGCCCCCGAACGGTTCAAAACCGAAGACGCCGACGCCCCCGCGGTCGACGCCCGCTCGGACGTTTATGCGTTGGCCTGCGTTCTTTATGAGTGCTTGACCGCAGAGCACGCGATCGGCGGCTACACCCTGGAGCAACAGATCGGCAACCACGTGGTCGCCCCGCCGCCACGGCCGTCGGACTTCAACCCGGCGCTGCCGCGCGGCTTCGACGCGGTTATCGCCAAGGGCATGGCCAAGAGGCCGAGCGACCGTTATGACACCGCTCCGGAGCTGGCGAGAGCCGCCCGCGAGGCCCTCTCCACGCCGAGCTCGCCGCCCCCGGTTGAGCCACTCGCGGCCCCGCGCAACGCCGCCACGGAAGACCCCGCAAACCCCGCCAACCCCGTCGACGGGCTGTCCCCGACGAGCGCGCCTGCGGCGTCTTCACGGGTCGCGCCGTCTCGGCCGTGGTGGGTGAGCAGATCCTTGCGCATCTCGGTAGCCGCCCTGCTCGCCGTCGTTGCCGTAGTGCTTGCTCTGGTTGCCGTCAGCGAGCACGTGGGCGGCCCCCCGGAGACGGCCTTGCCCTTCAGCGGCTTGCGCGAGCCCGAAGGGGTGACCGTGGACAGCGGCGGCACCGTGTACGTCGCCGACACTCTGCACAATCGGGTGCTGGCCTTGGCCGCGGGTTCGACCGAGCAAACCTTGCTGCCGTTCGACGGCCTGAGCTTTCCGACCGGCGTGACGACGGACGACACCGGCGCCGTGTACGTCAACGACGCCGGCAACAAGCGGGTGGTGGTGCTCGCCGCCGGCTCGAAGAAACAATTTCAGCTGCCGTTCAACGACCTCGGCAACCCGACCGGCCTGACCGTGGACCGCGCCCACACCGTCTACGTCACCGACACCGAAAAGAATCGGGTGGTCGCCCTTCCCGCCCACTCGAGCACGGAAAGCGTCCTACCCTTCACCGGTCTCAACTCCCCCACCGGTTTGGTGGTCGCCGACGACGGAACGATCTATGTCGCCGATGGCGGGAACAACAGGGTCCTGGCGCTGGCCCGCGGCTCGACCGTCCAGAGCACGTTGCCCTTCAGCGGCCTCTCCACTCCCGGCGGGGTGACGGTGGGCACTCGCGGTGCGGTGTATGTCACCGACAGCGCGCACAACCGGGTCCTGAAGCTTTCGCCGGGCTCGAGCGAGCAGGTCGTCCTGCCGTTCGCCAGCCTGGACTATCCCTGGGGTCTCGCGGTTGGCGTCGACGGCACGGTCTACGTAGCCGGCCACAACAACAAGATCGTGGCGCTGCCGCAGCGATAGGGAATGGTCGTCCCCAACCCGCGCCGCGACGCCCCTATTCCGGAAGATCCGGCTCCTGGGCCGTCGGCGCGTCCAGCGGAAGCAGCACGATGAACCGCGTGTCGCCCGGAACCGATTCCACGCGCAGGTCGCCCCGATGGTTCTTGACGACGATGTTGAACGCGAGGTCCAGCCCCAGGCCCGTGCCTTCCCCGAACGGTTTGGTGGTGAAGAACGGTTCGAAGATGCGCTCGCGCACGTCGTCGGGGATCCCCGGCCCGGTGTCGCAGATTTCGATTCGGGCCATGTTGCCCTGCCGGCCGGTCCGGATGGTCAGGGTGCCGCCACCGTCGCGCATCGCGGCGAGCGCGTTATCGATGATGTTGGTCCACACCTGGTTGAGATCGCCTGGGTAGCAAGGGATTTGGGGGAGCGATTTGTCGAATTCCTTGACCACCTGGACTTTGGCGTCGCTGCTTGGATGCGGGCCCAACCGGTCGGCGAACATCGTGAGCGTGCTGTGCAGCAGCTCGTGGACGTCGGCCACCTGGAAGGGGGCGCGGTCCATCTGCGAATACTGCTTGGCGTCGGCGACCAGCGCCGAGATCCGCTTACTGGCCTCCAGGATCTGGTTCAGCAGCAGCTCGCCCTCGACGGTGTAGGTCAGCCAGCGGATGGCCTTCTCCAGCGAGGTCGAGGCGCCGAGCTCCTCGGTCGCCGCGGCGATGCGTTCCAGCCAGCCGGTGTCGATGCCGCCCTCGACGAACGTCGGCGCGATGTCCCAACCGCCCTCGACACCATGGTCTTCCAGCCATTCGCCGACGGCGTCCTCGAGGTCGGCCGTCTCGATCGCCGTCAGGTTCGCCGAGGCCGACTTGGCCACCTGGTCCGCGACCTCTTCCTGCAACCGCACCAGCGCCCGCAGCGCCTCCGGGGTGACGGTCCCGTCGGCGAGCATGGCGAGTTTCTGGCGCATCCCGGCGACCCGCTGCCGCAGCTCCGAGGCGGCGCGGACGGTGGCGGCGGCCGGGTTGTTCAGCTGGTGTGTCAGACCGGCGGACAGCTGGCCGAGCGCGAGCAGCTTCTCCCGGTTGTCGATGATCCGCCGGGTGCGCTCGAGGCCGACCGCCATCCCGTCGAGCAGGTGGACCGCCATGGGGAACTGGTCTTGCATGAAGCGGGCGAACGCCGGCGCGTCGAGCACGAAGAACTTCGACGGCTTGGTGACGTACACCGTCGCGTCGTAGCTCTGGTGTTGCAGGTTGCCGGTGAAGGCCCGCCAGGCGCCCGCATACACCCCCCGCTGTGAGGTCCGGTTGGTCTCGATCTCCTGGCCGCCCGAGAGCTTCGACATCGCCAGTTCGCCCTCGATCAGGACGTACAGGCAGGTGGCCGGTTCGCCCTCGACACAGATCGGGCCGGGCTGGTAGTGCTCGATGTGCCCGCTGGCGCACAACGCTTCGAGCTGCTCGTCGGAGAGGGCTTCGAACAGGAACAGGCTGCGCAGCTCGCCGGGCTGACACGGCGTCTCGGTCATGATTCGGCGAGGTAGCGGTGCACCAGCATCACCGCCATCGATCCCTCGCCGACGGCGGCGGCGACGCGCTTGGCGGACTCCGCCCGGACGTCGCCGGTGGCGAACACGCCGGGGACGCTGGTCTCCAGGTGGTGCGGCGGCCGGTCCAGCGCCCAGCCGCACACGTTGCGCAGGTCCGGTCCGGTGAGGACGAAGCCATGGTCGTCGCGGGCGACCACCCCGTCCAGCCAGTCGGTGCGCGGCGCCGCCCCGATGAAGATGAACATCCGCGCGCAGGTGACGTCCTCGGTGTCCCCCGTCCTGTTGTCGACCAGGGTCAGGCGCTGTAGGTGGTCGTCCCCGACGGCGCGGCGCACCTCGGTGCAGGTGCGCACCGTGATGTTCGGTCGCTGCTCGATCTGCTGGATCAGGTAGTACGACATCGAGGCCTCGAGCGACGGGCCGCGCACCACGATGGTGACCGACTTGGCCTCGCGGGACAGGTACATCGCGGCCTGCCCGGCGGAGTTGGCCCCGCCGACGACGTAGACCTCCTCGCCCGCGCACTCGGAGGCGACGGAGACCGCCGCCCCGTAGTAGACGCCGCGGCCGGTCAACTCGCCGCAGCCCTCGGCGGGCAGCTGGCGGTAGGCGACGCCGGTGGCCAGGATGACCGCGTGCGCGTCGATGGAGCCGCCGTCGGCGAATCGCACGGTGCGCTTGGCGCCGTTGACCTCCAGCGCCGTCGCGGTGCGGGCGGTGATGAGTTCCGCCCCGAACTTCTCGGCCTGCCGCCGCGCGCGCTCGGCCAACTGGCCCCCCGACACCCCGTCGGGGAAGCCGAGGTAGTTCTCGATGCGTGAGCTCTGGCCGGCCTGGCCGCCCGTCGCGGTGCGTTCGATCAGCACCGTGCGGAGTCCCTCGGACGCGCCGTAGACGGCGGCGGCCAGGCCCGCGGGCCCGCCGCCGATGACGATCAGGTCGTAGAACTCCTGCGACGGCGTCGTGGTGAGGCCCAGGGTGTCGGCCAGCTGCGCGTCGGTCGGTTCGACGAGGGTGTCGCCGCGCTCGGTGACGACGACCGGAAGCCGCAGGCAATCCGCGCCGGCGGCCTTGAGCAACCGCTCGCCGTCGGGGTCGTCGGCCATGAACCACGAGTAGTGCAGCCCGTTGCGGGCCAAAAAGTCGCGCACCTGCCAGGACCGCTCCGACCAGCGGTGCCCGATCACCTTGGTGTGCGGGATGGGGCGCTCCGGCGCCGTACGCCACGCGTCCAGCAGCCCGTCGATGACCGGGTAGAACTTCTCCTGCGGCGGGTCCCACGGTTTGAGCAGGTAGTGGTCGAGGTCGACGACGTTGATCGCGTCGATGGCGGCGTGGGTGTCGGCGTAGGCGGTGAGCAACACCCGCCGCGCCGCCGGGTACAGGTCCATGGCCTGCTCGAGGAATTCGATGCCGCTCATCTGCGGCATGCGGTAGTCGGCGATGAGCACCGCGACCGTCTCGCCGCGCAGCTTGAGCTCCTTGAGCGTCTCCAGGGCGTCGGGGCCCGATTCGGCCCGCACGATGCGGTGGCGGTCGCCGTAGTGGCGGCGCAGGTCGCGGGCGACGGCGCGGGATACCGAGGGATCGTCGTCGACGGTCAGCAGGACGGGTTTGCGCGCTTGCACCGCGGAGTCTGTGGGGCTGCTCATCGGCGTCAAGTATGCCCTTGTCAGGCCGGGTTTGGCAGGTCGTGCAGAAGGGCCGGATTTCTCTGACGGCGATTTGGGTAAGGGCCCCTTACCAGGTATCGTGGACCAACGGTGCGGTTTCCGCGCCGGCTTTTTGTGTGCCCAGTCCCTAGGAATTTCCTGTCACCGGCTCACGTTTCGAAGTCGGTGTGTATGTCGCGCCGATCCGGGCGCTGACGCGAACGAAACGAATGACGAGGATTGCTGACAAGTATGGCCAAGAAGGACGGTGCCATCGAGGTCGAGGGCCGCGTGGTCGAGCCCCTGCCCAATGCGATGTTCCGCATTGAGCTGGAAAACGGCCACAAGGTGCTCGCCCACATCAGCGGCAAGATGCGGCAGCACTACATCCGCATCCTGCCCGAGGACCGGGTGGTGGTGGAGTTGTCTCCCTACGACCTGTCCCGGGGCCGCATCGTGTACCGGTACAAGTGACGAGAAGCCCGAACCGACCACCGACGAGAAGACAGAACAGGATCGACCAGCCGTGAAGGTGAACCCGAGCGTCAAGCCAATCTGTGACAAGTGCAGGGTGATCCGTCGGCATGGGCGGGTCATGGTGATCTGCCCCGATCCGCGCCACAAGCAGCGCCAGGGCTGACACCCTGCGTTTCGACAACTGAATGCAGACCTCCCAGCACCACTGAGCGGATTCGCCGTTCATCCACGCCCGGACGGAGGCCGGGCCCCGCCTCAAACACTGAAGCGGGAGCGGGCTGGGATCAGACCTCCGCCTAGAAAAAAGAGGAAACGCCACCTATGGCTCGACTAGTAGGCGTCGATCTCCCGCGCGACAAGCGGATGGAGATCGCGCTGACGTACATCTTCGGCGTCGGCCGCACCCGCGCCAACGAAATCCTGGCCGCCACCGGCATCGACAAGGACCTGCGTACCCGGGACCTCACCGATGACCAGGTGACCCACCTGCGTGACTACATCGAGGCCAACCTCAAGGTGGAGGGTGACCTGCGCCGCGAGGTGCAGGCCGACATCCGCCGCAAGATCGAGATCGGCTGCTACCAGGGCCTGCGGCACCGCCGCGGCCTGCCGGTGCGCGGCCAGCGGACCAAGACCAATGCGCGCACCCGCAAGGGCCCGAAGCGCACCATCGCGGGCAAGAAGAAGGCCAGGTAACCGAATGCCACCGAAGAAGGCGAGCGGCTCGGCCCCCAAGAAGGGGCAGCACAAGACCCGGAAGCGGGAAAAGAAGAATATTCCGCACGGCGCCGCGCACATCAAGAGCACGTTCAACAACACGATCGTGACCATCACCGACCCGCAGGGCAACGTCATCGCCTGGGCGTCGTCGGGCCACGTCGGCTTCAAGGGCTCGCGCAAGTCGACCCCGTTCGCCGCCCAGCTGGCCGCGGAGAACGCCGCGCGCAAGGCCCAGGAGCACGGCGTGCGCAAGGTCGACGTGTTCGTCAAGGGCCCGGGCTCGGGCCGCGAGACCGCGATCCGGTCGCTGCAGGCGGCGGGCCTGGAGGTCGGAGCGATCTCCGACGTCACCCCGCAGCCCCACAACGGTTGCCGTCCGCCGAAGCGCAGAAGGGTCTAGCAGAATCATGGCTCGTTACACCGGACCCATCACCCGCAAATCGCGCCGGCTGCGCACCGACCTCGTCGGCGGCGACCAGGCGTTCGAGAAGCGCCCCTACCCGCCCGGCCAGCACGGCCGCGCGCGGATCAAGGAGAGCGAGTACCTGCTGCAGCTGCAGGAGAAGCAGAAGGCCCGCTTCACCTACGGCGTGATGGAAAAGCAGTTCCGCCGCTACTACGAAGAGGCCGTGCGGCAGCCCGGCAAGACCGGTGAGGAGCTGCTGCGCATCCTCGAGAGCCGGCTGGACAACGTCGTCTACCGCGCCGGCCTGGCGCGCACCCGACGGATGGCCCGCCAGCTGGTGAGCCACGGCCACTTTTCCGTCAACGGCGTGAAGGTGGACGTCCCCAGCTACCGGGTGTCGCAGTACGACATCGTCGACGTGCGGGACGGCTCGCTGAACACGGTGCCGTTCCAGATCGCGCGGGAGACCGCGGGCGACCGCCCGATCCCGAGCTGGCTGCAGGTCGTGGGGGAGCGCCAGCGCATCCTCATCCACCAACTGCCCGAGCGCGCGCAGATCGACGTGCCGCTGACCGAGCAGCTGATCGTCGAGTACTACTCGAAGTAAAGACCCCCTGGGCCAACCTGGTTCAGGTCTGACCGGCATCAAATAGCGGGTGCCGAGAAGGAGAAGAAGAAACACCATGCTGATCTCACAGCGACCCACACTGTCCGAGGACGTCCTCACCGACACCCGGTCCCAGTTCGTCATCGAGCCGTTGGAGCCGGGATTCGGTTACACCCTGGGCAATTCGCTGCGGCGCACGCTGCTGTCGTCGATCCCCGGCGCGGCCGTCACCAGCATTCGCATCGACGGCGTGCTGCACGAGTTCACCACCGTGCCCGGCGTGAAGGAAGACGTCACCGACATCATCCTGAACCTCAAGGGCCTGGTCGTGTCCTCGGAGGAGGACGAGCCGGTCACCATGTACCTGCGCAAGCAGGGCCCGGGCGAGGTCACCGCGGGTGACATCGTGCCGCCCGCCGGCGTGACCGTGCACAACCCCGACATGCACATCGCGACCCTCAACGACAAGGGCAAGCTCGAGGTCGAGCTCGTCGTCGAGCGCGGCCGCGGCTACGTGCCGGCGGTGCAGAACCGGGCCTCGGGCGCCGAAATCGGCCGCATCCCGGTCGATTCCATCTACTCGCCGGTGCTCAAGGTCACCTACAAGGTGGACGCGACCCGCGTCGAGCAGCGCACCGACTTCGACAAGCTGATCCTGGACGTCGAGACCAAGAGCTCGATCACCCCGCGCGACGCGCTGGCCTCGGCCGGCAAGACGCTGGTCGAATTGTTCGGCCTGGCACGCGAACTCAACGTCGAGGCCGAGGGCATCGAGATCGGGCCGTCGCCGGCCGAGGCCGACCACATCGCGTCGTTCGCGCTGCCGATCGACGACCTGGACCTGACCGTGCGGTCCTACAACTGCCTCAAGCGCGAGGGCGTGCACACCGTCGGCGAGCTGGTCAGCCGCACCGAGTCCGACCTGCTCGACATCCGCAACTTCGGCCAGAAGTCCATCGACGAGGTGAAGGTCAAGCTGCACCAGCTGGGCCTGTCGCTCAAGGACAGCCCGCCGACCTTCGACCCGTCGGAGGTCGCCGGCTACGACGTCGCCACCGGCACCTGGTCCACCGAGGCCGCCTACGACGACCAGGACTACGCGGAAACCGAACAGCTCTAACACAAAGTCCGTCCCGGCCCTACCTGATACGGGGGTCGGCCCCACTGAGGAGATAGTGCAATGCCCAAGCCCACCAAGGGCCCTCGCCTCGGCGGGTCGTCTTCGCACCAGAAGGCCCTGCTGGCCAACCTGGCCACGTCGCTGTTCGAGCACGGCCGGATCAAGACGACCGAGCCGAAGGCCCGTGCGCTGCGGCCGTACGCGGAGAAGCTGATCACGCACGCCAAGAAGGGCACGCTGCACAACCGTCGGGAGGTCCTCAAGAAGATCCGCGACAAGGACGTGGTGCACGCCTTGTTCGCGGAGATCGGGCCGTTCTTCGCCGACCGCAACGGCGGCTACACCCGCATCATCAAGGTCGAACCGCGCAAGGGCGACAACGCCCCGATGGCCGTGATCGAACTGGTGCGGGAGAAGACGGTGACGTCGGAGGCCGACCGGGCGCGCCGGGTCAAGGCGTCGAAGAAGGTGGACGCGCCCGTCGCCGCGGCCGCCGCGCCGCAGGCGGCGGTCGAGCCCGAGGCGGCGGAGGGCCCGACGGCCGAGGAGGTCGTCGACGTCACCGAGCCGGCCGAGGCCGAGGCCACGGAGACCGAGGCGGACGCCGGCGAGGCCACGGAGGCCGAGGCGGCCGCCGAGGAAAAGCACGACGAGGCCGTGGCCGCCAGGGCCGAGGCCGAGGCCGCCGAGGCGAACGACGAGGCTGACGAGAGTTAACCACCCGGATTTTGAGGTCCGTCTGCGGCTCGACATCGCCTACGACGGAACGGAATTCGCGGGCTGGGCTGCCCAGGCCGGGCAGCGGACCGTCGCCGGCGTCCTCGATGAGGCGCTGACGACGGTCTTCCGCGTTCCGGTGCGGCTGCGCGCGGCCGGGCGCACCGACACCGGGGTCCACGCCACCGGGCAGGTCGCCCACGTCGACGTGCCCGCCGACGCGCTGCCGAACGCCTACCCGCGCGCACTCCCCCGCAAGCGGGAGGTGCCCCCACGCAGCGAGCCGGAGTTCCTGCCGCTGGTGCGCCGCCTGGGCCGGTTCTTGCCCACCGACGTCCGGGTGCTCGACATCGCCCGGGCCCCAGCGGGTTTCGACGCCCGGTTCTCGGCGCTGCGGCGCCACTACGAGTACCGGTTGTCGACGGCGCCCTACGGGGCGGAGCCGCAGCAGGCGCGCTACGTCACCGCGTGGCCCCGGGACCTGGACGTCGAGGCGATGGCCACCGCGTCGCGGGAGCTGGTGGGGCTGCACGACTTCGCGGCGTTCTGCCGGCAGCGGGAGAACGCCACCACCATCCGCGACCTGCAGCGGTTCGACTGGTCCCGGGACGGCGACCTGATCACCGCGCACGTCAGTGCCGACGCGTTCTGCTGGTCGATGGTGCGGTCGCTGGTCGGGGCGCTGCTGGGCGGCGGCGAGCACCGGCGCCCGGTCTCCTGGTGCCGCGAATTGCTTTCCGCCACGGACCGATCCAGCGACTTCGCCGCCGCGCCCGCGCACGGGCTGACGATGGTCGGCGTCGATTACCCGCCCGACGACCAGCTGGCCGCGCGGATTTTGATCACGCGCGATCTGCGCACCCCGGGCTAGTGGCGATCGCGAGCGCGGCGTAGCCGGGCGCTGCGGGTCGCCACCATCGGGCCTAGACGCGACTGGCGACGAAAGTTGCGGCCTGGTTGGTCAATCCGGGCACGTAGCCCAGGTGCGCGCTCCACTTGCCGCCGTTGGAGCAGATCGGGTCGCCGGTGTTGCACAGGTCGATGGTCTTGCCGTCGAAGTCCGGGGTCAGCGCGCTCATCAGCCCGCCCGCCCGGGCCGAGGGGTTCCCGAACAGGGCGACCGCGGCGACGTGATCGGCGGCCGCGGCGGGCAGCGGCTTTTGGAAGCCGAGGCCGGGAAGCGGTGCGGCGGTGACGATGTCGATGACCGCGGCCCCCTGTGAATACCCGCCGAGCACCATCTTGGTCTTCGGGCAGTTGCCGGCCATCTGCTGGACGTGGTTGCTGGCGTCGTTCGCGCCGTCGGCGGCGGCCAGGAAGTCCTTGTTGGCGGGGTAGTTAACCGCGTACGCGCCAACGCTTTTGCGGGTGTCCTGGCGCAACGAGTTGACGAAGGCCTGGCCCACCTTCCCGACGCCCGGCGGCTCGTCGGTGCCCCGGGCGAACACCACCTCGACGTCCGGGCACGACGCCGAGGCCAGCGGCAACAGCTTCGGGACGACGAAAAGCGCGACCGCCGCGAGGAATGCGACGGTCAGCCCCAAGCGGATCAGCCTCACACGACGAGGCTACGGGCCGAAAATCAAGCCCCGGTAACGATTTAGACAAGCGGCGCTTGAGGATTCACCGTGGCCGGCGCGTTCGGCGCGTTCGGCGCCGGGACGGTACCGGGCACCGACGGAACGGTTCCCGGTGCCTGCGGCCCGTAACCCGGTGCCTGCGGTGCGTACTGCGGGCCGTAGCCGGGCACCTGCGGGTTGGTCCCGGTCATCAGCCTGGACGCGACGAAGGCCGCCGCCTGCGTGGTGTACGCCGGGACGTAGCCCTCGGTGTGGCCGGTCCACTCGTTGCCCTGGCCCGCGTGGCAGATCGGGTCCTGCGGGTTGCACAGGTCGATCGCCTTGGACCCGAGCAGCGCGCTCTGGGCCGGCAGCGTGCCGCCGGCGCGGTCGGCCACGTCGCCGAAGGTAGCGACGGCCACGATGTTGCCGGCGTACTGCGGCGGCAGGGAGTTGCCCCAGTTGATGCCGCCGATCGGAACGCCGGCCACGATGTCCATCACCGAGGCGCCCTGCGAGTAACCGCCCAGCACGATCTTGGTGTTGGGGCACGTCTCGACGCTCTTCTTGACGCGGTCGATGGTGTCGTTGGCGCCGTCGCCGCCGTGCAGCTGCAGCTTGCTGGCCGCGTAGTTCACCCCGTAGGGCAGGATGTTCAGGCCGGTCTGCTGGCGCAGCGAGTCCACGAAGGCGTCACCGACGCGGCCGAGGCCGGGCGGTTCGTTGGTGCCGCGGGCGAAGATGACCTCGACATCCGGGCAGTCGAAGGCGGAGGCGACCGGCGTCGCCGTGGGGGACAGGAGCAGGCCGGCGGCGGTCAGCACTGCGGAAACCCCCGGGCCCACCCAGCGACCTATGCGGTGGGAAGACACGCCGAAATATTACCGGCAACCAGCGCGAATCGAAATTCGTCGGCCTGTGGATAACGGGTGCGGCGGCGCTCTACCTGCGGCTTAACTGGAGCGGGGAGACGGATTCCACAAGTTTTTCGAGGGTATTTTGGACCGTTCGCAGCTGCGCCGGCCGACGACCCGGCTGCAGGTCAGCGGCTACCGATTCCTGCTGCGCCGCCTCGAGCGCGCGTTGCTGGGCGGGGACATTGATGCCGACGGACCGCTGCGGGCCCCGTCGGCGGCACTCGGGGCCGGGTGCGTCCTGGCGGCCATCGCGGTGGCGGGCTGCGCGTTCCTTGGCGTGCTGCGGCCCCAGGCGGATCTCGGGCAGGCCCGGATCGTCATGGACCGCCAATCGGGCGCCCTGTACGTGCGGGTGGGCGACGCCTGGCACCCGGTGCTGAACCTGGCGTCGGCGCGGTTGATCGCGGGGACGGCCGCGAACCCCCAGCCGGTCCGGGAGTCCGATGTGGCCCGTACCAAGCGCGGTCCGTTGCTCGGCATTCCGGGCGCGCCACAGCTGATCGGCGCGCCGCTGCGCGCGGACGAATCGGCGTGGACGATCTGCGACACGGACGGGGGCGGCGCGACGACCGTCGTCGTCGGGCCCGCCGGAGCATCCGCGGTCCACCCCCTGGCATCCGACCACGCGCTCCTTGTTGCGCCGGCGTCGGGCTCGCCGGCCTATCTCCTTTTCAACGGTCAACGCGCGGTGGTGGACCTCTCCAATGCCGCGGTGGTCCGTGCGCTCCGGCTGGACGGTCGCGCGCCGCAAATCGTCTCGCAGGCGTTGCTCAACGCGGCGCCCGAGGCTCCGGCAATACGGGCCCCACGGATTCGCGGGCTCGGCACCGCCGCGATCGGGATGCCCGGGTTTTCCGTTGGCAGCGTGCTGCGCATCGCGCGTGGCGACGCCGACGAGTATTACGTCGTTCTGCCCGCCGGGGTCCAGCGCATCGGGCGCGTCGCCGCCGACCTCCTGCGCTTCAGCGATTCGCAAGGCACCGCCAACGCCGTCACCGTCGCACCCGACGCGATCCGCGCCGCAGCGGTCGCCAACGTGCTGCCGGTGGCCGATTTCCCCGACCGCGCACCGGAACTCGACGGTGGCGGCACGCTGTGCGTCATGTCGCGACCCGCGCCGGCCGGAGATTTCGACACCGCGTTTTTCGTCGGGGGCGGCCTGCCGCTGTCGCCCGGCCGCACCGCGGTGGCCCTGTCCCAAGCCGATGGCCGTGGCCCCGCCCTGGACGCGGTATCCCTGCCACCCGGCCGGAGCGCTTACGTGCGCGGCGGAAACCGCACCGGCACGCGCTACCTCGTCACGGACACCGGGGTGCGGTTCGCCATCCACGACGACGACGCGGAGCGTGCCCTCGGATTGCCGGCGCCGATTCCCGCCCCGTGGACCGTGCTGGCGGCCCTGCCGTCGGGACCGGAACTGAGCAGGCAGGGCGCGTCAGTCGCCCGCGACACGGTTACCGGAGGCCCGTAACCGTCCGGCCGCCAGGAGTCCGAGCAGCGCGATAAGACAGACGGCGGCGCCCCGCAATGCGACGTCACGGGCGTGTCGATCCGGCGGTGTCGCCGTCGGTGGCGCGACGATCGGCACGGGTGCCGTCGTCGGCCTGGTGGTTTCGGGGAGACTGGTGTCGGTGCTGACCGCGGCCAGCGCATCGATGGTGCCGTTGCCGACGAGCGGATCCCATCCGGCCGGTGGGTGGTGCGCGGTTGACTCGATGCGTTGCATCACCTGCCGCGCGGTGAACGCCGGGAAGCGCGACCGGATCAGCGCGGCCAGCCCGCTGACCACCGGCGCCGCGTAGCTGGTGCCCGAAACCGGTTGTGCGCCCAGCACGCTCACGCCCTCGCCGGTGGCGGCCACATCCACCCAGGGGCCTGCCAGGGTGAAGTCGGACGGCGCGCCGTCGGAGTTGACCGAACCGACGGTCAGCACGTAGTCGTCGTACCAGGCCGGACTGACCACGACTGTGGTCGTCTGCCAGGTCGCGTCGGACCGCTGACGCGGGCACTGGGCGGCGCCGCCGCTGTTGCCGGCCGCGGCCACGACGACGGCGTTCTTGACGTCGACCGCATACGCCACAGCGGCGCCCAGCGCCCGGTCGTCGAGTGTCGAGCCGACCGGAACGCAAGCGATCGAGGAGATGTTGATCACGGACGCGCCGAGGTCGGCGGCAGTGCGGACCGCCTTGGCCATGGTGTCCACATCGCCGACCGCCGCGCGCGAGCGGTCGCCGGCGGGGGCGAATTTCGAACTGGACTGGCGGATGCTGATCACGGTGGCTTCGGGGGCGACCCCGGCGGAGCCGCCGGACGGGGAATCGGCTGCGGCGGCGATGATTCCGGCCACCAGGGTGCCGTGCGCGTCGCAATCCTGGGCGCCATCGCCGGTCGATACGTAGTCGCCGCCGGGCACCACGCCGGGCAGCCTGGGGTGCGGTGCGACGCCGGTGTCGATGACCGCGACGCGTTGTCCCGCACCGCGGGTGAGTCGCCAGACCCGGGGCAGGTCGCGCAGGCGTGGGAGCTCGCCGCCCTGTGTCGCGTCCGTCGTCATCGTCGCGCAGATCTCGCGTTGCAGGGTCGGCCACGGTGGCGCCGGCAGGGCCGGCCCCGGCAGCCACTTGTCGTCGATGCTCGGCGGTGAAACCGCATGCGCCGCCGGGGCCCCCAGGTGAGGCAGCCCTACCAGTGCCGACACGGCCACGAGCCGCGCGGCGCGCGACGCGGTCATGTGAGATTCAATCCGCGGACGGCGCCGTAGACGCCGCAAACCCAGCACGTAGCCGGCACCATCGCGACCAGAACCAGAGTTTCCAGCAGGTCGACGACGCGGCGCAGCACGGGTGACGGCGAAGCCCCGAAGCCCAGGCACATGGCTGCGGCGGCCAGCGCTGCCGTCATCGCCGCCGTCCATGCTCCACTTGGCACACCGGCGGCGAGGATAGCGAAAGTCGTTGCGATGACTCCGGTTCCGCATGCGACGAACACCGGGCCGACTCCGCCGTCGCCGCGACGAGCGCGCAGCAACAGTGACGCGCCCGTGAGGGCGCCGAAAACAAGGCGGGGCGGCCCCGGGGCCCCGGCGAGGACGGTGACCACCGCGCCCAGGCCGGCCCCGCACGCGAACGCGGCGAGCAGGCCCGTCAACCACGTGTCGGCGCGGATCGCCCTGGCGTCCACGTCCGGTGCGGGTGGCAGTCGCGGCGACAACCCGGACAGAGCGATCGATATCCGCGCCGCCACGCCGAGCAGGCCCAGGGACGTCAGCGCGGATACCGCGCCAATGACGTGCGGCGGTGCGGCGGTGATCACCCCGACGAATGCCGCGGCGGCGATCATCGTCGCGACGCAGGCGAGGGCGGTCAATGTGACCGCGCCGCAGCCAGACAGGCGCAGCGCCAAGACCGAGGTGACGGCCGCCGCCATCGCGCCCAGCACCACGTTGAGCAGACCGGGGGCGCCGGGCACCGCGAGGTAGCCGGCGACCGCGGCGAATGCGGTGGCGATCAGGCTCAACGCGAGCCCGGCGGATGCATCCCCATGCGTGCGGTGCGCAACCCCCGCGCAGAGCAGGGCCAGCAAGCCGGCCGACGCCGTGACGCCGAGGGTGGCGCCGGTGACGTTGGCGGTGAACGCGGTGTGGATGAGGGTCAGCCCGCCGATGCCGGTCAGGACGCTCGCCGCGATCGCGCCGATCAGCCGGGCCGGTTGCCGGTGCCGCAAGCCGCTCCGCGGCCGGGCCGTCGAGTCCAGCGTCGCGGACACCGCCTCCGCCACGTCCTCGCAACGCGGAGCGGGCGGCGGCGTGGCGGACTCGGTGAGGACCAGCACCTCACCGTCCCGGATACCCTGTTGCGCCAGGGTTGTCGAGGTGTTCAACGCGGCCGCGCCCGGCCGGGACAGCCGGTAGCGCCTCGCCACCGGTTCGCCCGAACCGCATTCGTCGCGGCCGTCGAGGATGTCGACGATCGACGGCATCAGGACGGCGACCGGGACGCCCGCGGGCAGGGCCAAGTCGACGGCGGTGCTGCCGTCGTGAACCGACACGCGCCGCAGTCCCCGATCGGGCCCCGGCATCGGCGCCTCCTTTCGTCGGGTCAGCGGCACGGTAACCGGTTTCCGATCCCGCGGAATCCGGCTATCCACAGGCGACTTGCGACCGATTTCGGCGCTGCATACCGTCGCCCCGACGGTGGGAGGGGCCGGGATGAGTCAGGGTTTCGCGCCGGTGTCGCGGCGGCCGCCGCCGACGGTCGGGGCCGCCGATATCGCGATCGATGCGCCGCCGTGTTTCCCACCGCCACGATCACCCGGATGGCTGCCCGTCGTGGTGTCGGTTGGGGGCCTCGGCATCATGGCGGCGGCTTTTGGCTCGGGGTCGACGCTCACTCGCAATCCGACGCTCCTGGCGTTTCCGGCGATGACGCTGGTTTCCCTGGCGGTGTCGGCGGCCGTCGGGCGTCGCCAGCGGCAGGGGCGGGGAATCGACGCCGACCGCGTGGACTACCTCCGGTACCTGAGCCGACTCCGTGTGGCCGTCACCGAAATGGCCGCCGCACAGCGCCTTTCGCTGCTCCGCGCTCATCCCGACCCCGACACGCTGTGGACTTTGATCGGCGGCGCGCGAATGTGGGAGGGCGGTGCGTCCGACCCGGACTTCTGCGTCGTCCGCGTCGGTGTCGGGAGCCAGCCGCTGCCAGCGCGACTGGTGGCCCCGGAGCCTTCACCCCATGAGCCCGCGGATCCCGTCACCGCGACGGCCCTGCGTCGCTTCCTTCGGGCACACTCGACCGTCGCGGACGCGCCGGTTGCCATCGTCCTGCCCGGCCCCGGAACGGTGACGATCGACGGCGACCAGACCGCGGTGCGCGGACTCTTGCGCGCGATGATCTGCCAGCTCGCCGTGCGCTACCCGCCGGATCAGTTGCTGATCGTCGCGGCGGTCGGCGACGCGAATCGAGAGCACTGGGACTGGCTGAAGTGGTTGCCGCACAATCGACATCCGGCCGCCACCGATGCGGTGGGCTCCGCCCGGATGGTGTATCGAAGTCCGGCGGAGGTGCGGTGCGCGCTCGCCGACCTGAAATCCCATGCGATCGTCGTCGCCGACCTCGGTGCGCCCGCGGCGACCGGCACCATCGCCGGTGCGACGCTCCTCGAGGTCGGCCCCGGCCGGGAGGGCCTGCCGGTGACGATCCGACGCGGTGGCGAAGCCGAACCGCTGCAATGCCCCGACCGGATGGACATGCTGGACGCGCTGACGTGTGCCCGCCGACTGGCGATGCATCAAAGCGGCCCGGCGGCGCCTGGCGCCTGGCGGGACGCAGCGGGGCTCGGCAACCTCGCCGATTTCGATCCGCCGGCGTGGTGGCGCCGCCAAGGCGACCGCCATCGGCTGCGTGTCCCCATCGGAACCGCGCTCGACGGCACGCCGCTGGAACTGGACATCAAAGAGGCGGCGGAAGACGGTCAGGGGCCGCACGGGCTCTGTGTGGGCGCCACCGGCTCGGGCAAATCGGAGCTGCTGCGCACCATCGCGTTGGGGATGATGGCCCGAAACTCACCGGCGGCGCTGAACCTGCTGCTCATCGACTTCAAAGGGGGCGCAACGTTTCTCGACTTGGCGCGGGCTCCGCACGTCGCCGCCGTCGTCACCAACCTGGCCGACGAGGCGCCGCTCGTCGCGCGCATGCGCGACGCGCTCGCCGGTGAGATCGACCGTCGGCAACGGCTGCTGCGGGCGGCGCGGTGCGCGGGCGTCGCGGACTACCAACGCGCGCGACGGGCGGGCTGCCGCTTGGATGCCCTGCCCACGTTGCTGATCATCGTCGACGAGTTTTCCGAAATGCTCAGCCAGCACCCCGAGTTCGCCGACATGTTCCTGGCGATCGGCCGGCTCGGCCGGTCGCTGGGCATTCACCTGCTGCTGGCCAGTCAGCGCCTCGACGAGGGAAGGCTGCGCGGCCTGGACGCCCACCTCTCTTATCGGATCTGCCTGAAGACCCTGTCCGCCGCCGAATCACGGGCGGTGCTGGGAACGCTTGACGCATACCACTTGCCGAGCACGCCCGGCGCGGGCTTTCTGCGCACGAGCAGCGGCGAGCCGATTCGCTTTCAGGGCTCATTTGTGTCCGGCAGGGTGCCGGCACCCGCGCCGACGACGTCGGTCCGGATCTTCAGCACCCGGCCGACCGGCCCGGTGGCGCAAATGTCTGACGGGGACGGCTCGGCCACGCGGACCGTCCTGGAATCCATCCTCGACCGGCTGACGGGATATGGGCCGCCGGCGCACCAGGTTTGGCTGCCCCCGCTGGGGGCGGCGCCCGCCCTGGACACGCTGCTGCGCGACGTCCGACCGGCGGCGGACGGCCTCGCCGCGCCGATCGGCATCGTCGACCGCCCGTTCGAGCAGTGCCGGACGCCTCTGCTGGTGGAGCTGTCGGGAGCCGCGGGCAATGTGGCGATCGTCGGCGCGCCCCGATCGGGCAAGTCGACGGCACTGTGCACGCTCATCACGGCGTTGGCGGCCGCCCACGGCCCGGGACGGGTGCGGTTTTACTGCCTGGATTTCGGTGGCGGCGCGCTGGGCTCGGTGTGCGCCTGGCCGCATGTGGGCGCCGTCGCCGGACGGGCCGACCCGGAGCTGGCGCGGCGTGTGGTCGCCGAGATGGAATCCCTGGTACGCCAACGGGAGGGCTTCCGAGGCCGCGCAGCGCCGGACGGGGAGCCGCCCGCCGACGTGTTCCTCGTCGTCGACGGGTGGGCGGCCCTGCGGCACGAGTTCGAAGAACTCGAGGCACCGATCGCCGCCCTTGCCGTGCAGGGGCTTTCGTTCGGTGTGCACGTGGTGCTGTCGGCATCGCGTTGGGCCGACATCAGGCCCTCGCTGCGGGATCAGATCGGCACCCGCGTCGAGTTGCGGCTGGGCGACCCGGCGGATTCCGAGATCGATCGCAAGCGCGCGCAGCAGGTACCCCTCGACAGCCCAGGCCGTGGCCTGTCCCCCGAGGGCCTGCACATGGTCATCGCTCTGCCCACCGAGCGGGTCTGTCACGGTGGAACGGACGCCCCGCCGATACCGCTGCTCCCCCCGCGCGTGGACGCGGACGCCGTCCTCGGCCGGGCTGGTGCGCAGCTGCGTGCGCGGGTCCTCCTCGGCCTGGAGGAACGCCGATTGGCGCCGGTAGCAGTCGATTTCGGTCAACACTCGCACCTGCTGATCCTCGGGGACAACGAGTGTGGGAAGACGGCCACGCTGCGGACCCTGTGTCGCGAGATCATGCGGACGAAGACCGCGGCCGAAGCCCAGTTGCTCATCGTCGATTTCCGCCGCACCCTATTGGGCGTCGTCGAATCGGAACACCTCGGCGGCTACGCCATGACCCCTGCCGCGTTGGGCCGGCTGCTACCGGATCTGCTCGAGGCGCTGGGGCGCCGGATGCCGCCGCTCGATGTCGGCCAGGCGCAGCTGCGCGCCGGCCCTTGGTGGTCGGGCCCCGACCTCTACGTCCTGGTGGATGACTACGACCTGGTGGCCACACCGGCGGGCAACCCGCTCGCGGCCATCGTCGAATATCTGCCGTACGCACGGGATCTGGGACTTCATCTGGTGCTGGCTCGGCGCAGCGGTGGCGCCGAGCGCGCGCTGTTCGAGCCGGTGTTGGCGGGCCTGCGCGACCTGGGCTGCATGGCGCTGATGATGAGTGGGTGCCCGGCCGAGGGCGCGCCGTGGGGCGGCGGCCGCCCGCGGTCGATGCCTCCCGGACGTGGTGTGCTGACTACGCGCGCCGGCGCCGGGCAGCTGGTACAGGTGGCGTGGAGCCCGTCCCCATGACGCGCCATCGGTCGGTCCTCGAGGCCGGCCCGGGCACCATCCGCCGATTATGCTGCGGGACAAGCGAAGCCGCCGACGAGGAGCTTGGCGAGGTCGTGCGCGGGGCGCTGGCCGCGGTGGACGATCGGGTGGCGCTGCTCGATGGCCGCCCGGTCGCGGTCGATTCGCTGTGGCGCGCCGCGCTGCGGTCGGTGAAATGCGCCGACGGCGACGGCCTGCTCGTCGTGCACCCGTCGTGGTGGCCGTCGGCGCGCGTCGACCGGGTGGCCGGCGCCGCCAAGACCCTCGGCCATGACACCCTGACCCGTCCCAGGTCGTGGCTGCTGGCCCGGGCGCCCGAGGCCCGAGCCGACGCCGGGGCCGTCGTGGTGGCGGAGATCGCCGAGCGACTCGTGGCGATCAGCGGCGCCGAGGTCGCCGCGATACCGCTTGTCGGGCAGACGCATTCGGTTGCCGAGGAGGTCGCGGCGGCCGTCGCTCGCACGGCTGCCGCGGTGATCCTGATCGACGCGCCGAGCGCGGTGACCGGCGCGCCGGCCCTCGCGGCGTTGATCGCCGCCGCCGTGCGCCGGAGCGGTGCCGCAGCCGTCGAGATCGGAGACGCGCGGCTGGCACGGTTGGCCCGGTCGGCTTCCTCGCTGGGGGACGCCGTGCCCGAAGCGGCGGCCGGCGGCGAAGTCAGGGGCGTTCGATACCGGGTGCGGACGGCGGGCGGGCTCGCGGCGGCCGCCCTCGCGCTCACGGTCCTGCCGCTGGCGATCTCGGGCGGGGCGCCCAGCGGTGGCCGTAGCCCCTCGCCGCCGACCGCGGTGCCGATGGCGCCCACGACGTTTCTGGTCGAGGGCCGCGTGGCGCTGACCGTGCCCGCAGACTGGCCCGCGCAGCGGGTGATCACCGGGCCCGGGTCGGCCCGGCTACAGGTCACGTCCCCGTCGGATCCCGAAGTGGCGTTGCACATCACCCAGTCGCCGGTGCCCGGCGAAACGCTGAGCGGAACCGCCGAGCGGTTGAAACGCGCGATCGACGCGGAGCCCGCCGGGGTGTTCGTCGACTTCAATCCCTCGGGAGGCAGCGCGGGCCGCCCGGCGGTGACCTATCGCGAAGTGCGCGCCACGCACCACGTGCGCTGGACCGTGCTGCTCGACGGGCCGGTCCGGATCAGCGTCGGATGCCAGAGCCGCCCCGCCCACGAGGAGGCCGTCCGGGGTGCGTGTGAACAGGCGGTGCGGTCCGCCCACGCGATCGGTTGAGCCGACAAATCGGACGGAACCGAATGCCTTCCCTCGCGGTCGAATCTGATATGGCGAACACACTGAGCACCGACTTCGCCCTCATGCGCTCGGTCGCGGCCACGACGGACGCGCGCAACGACGAGATCCGGGCGATGCTGCAGGCGTTCATCGGCCGCATGAACACCGTGCCGCGCTCGGTGTGGGGTGGGATCGCCGTCGCGCGGTTCAAAGACGTGGTGGATCGCTGGAATGCCGAGTCGACGCGGCTCTACCACGTCCTGCACACGATCGCCGAGACAATCCGGCACAACGAGGCCGCGCTGCTGGAGGCCGGCGAGAACCACGCCCGGCGCATCGCGGCTGCCGGCGGAAACCTGTGAGGGAGAAATCGACCGTGGATCAGGTCCTGTCCTACAACTTCGGCGAAATCGAATACTCGATCCGCCAGGAAATCCACGCGACGGCTGCCCGTTTCAACGCGGCGCTCGACGAGCTGAGCTCGCAGATCGCCCCGCTGCGGGAGCTGTGGACCCGCGAGGCCGCGGCCGCCTACCAGGTCGAGCAGCTGAAGTGGCACCAGGCGGCCACCGCGCTGAACGAGATACTCGTCGACCTCGGAAATGCGGTCCGCGACGGCGCGGAGGAGATGGCGAACGCCGACCGCCGGGCCGCCGGCGTCTGGGCACGGTAGCTCTGCTGGCCCCTGTGTGGTCCCGGCGGTGGAGAGCCGCCGGGACCACACAGTCAGTTGGTATCAAACCGGTATCATCAGCGCATGGGAATGACGCTGCGCACCAGCGCCCAGCAGACCGAGGCGCTGCGCCGCCAGGCCGCCGCGGAGGGGCGGTCGATGCAGGCCGTCGTGCTCTCGGCCATCGACGAGTACATCGCCCGGCGCGCGCATGAGACCAAAGTCGCCGGGGCGCTGCGCCGCGTGCTGCGCGAGGAGGCCGAGGTCCTGGAGCGCCTCAAGGACGCGTGACCGAGTACCTGGGTCTCGAAGACCTGATGGAGGTCGCCCGGGCGGGCGTCGGCCGGGACGTCGTCGTCGCCGACTACGGCCTGCTGGAATCAGCGCTGGCGCGTCCCCGCGCCTCGGTGTTCGGGGCGGACGCCTACCCCGACCTGCACCTGAAGGCCGCGGCCCTGCTGCACTCCCTATTGCGCAACCACGCGCTGGTCGACGGGAACAAACGCCTCGCCTGGACGGCCTGCCGCACCTTCCTGGCCATCAACGGACAGTGGATCAGCGCGCCGGAGGACGACCGCTTCGACTTCGTGGTCCGGGCGGCCGCCGGCACGGTGCGCGAGCTCGGCGAGATCGCGACGCAACTGCGCGCCTGGTCCTACCAGGAGGGCTGAGCGTCGGATCCCATTTTGACCTGCGGGGACGCGCCTCTGTAAGCTGCTCGGTTGGCGTGCGGTACGCCGGGGCCTCGGGTCAATGTCGGTCGCCGAGATCAACCCCCACCGCGAACGCCTGACCGGCACCCGGCTCGACCCGGGATCCACCTCGAGAAGAAGAAGGTAAGCGCTGTGCCCACCTACGCGCCAAAGGCGGGTGACACCACGCGGTCGTGGTACGTCATCGACGCCACGGACGTGGTGCTTGGCCGCCTTGCCGTCGCGGCGGCCAACCTGCTGCGCGGCAAGCACAAGCCGACGTTCGCGCCCAATGTCGACGGCGGTGACTTCGTCATCGTCATCAACGCCGAGAAGGTCGCCCTGTCCGGCGACAAACTGAAGCAGAAGCTGGCCTACCGCCACTCGGGGTATCCCGGCGGTCTGCACAAGCGCACGACCGGCGAGCTGCTGGAAAAGCACCCGACCCGCGTCGTGGAGAAGGCCATCGTCGGCATGCTGCCCAAGAACAAGCTCAGCCGTCAGATCCAGCGCAAGCTTCGCGTCTACGCCGGCCCGGAGCATCCCCACACCGCCCAGCAGCCGGTTCCGTACGAGATCAAGCAGGTGGCCCAGTGACCGAAACAACCGAGGCATTAGAGACCCCGGCGACCCCGGAGGTGACCGAGACCCCCGAGGCCCCTGAAACCCCGGCCGAGGCTCCGGCCGCCCGCCCCGCCGAGTCGTTCGTGTTCGAGCGGCCCATCCAGACCGTCGGCCGCCGCAAGGAGGCCGTGGTGCGGGTCCGCATCGTGCCCGGCACCGGCAAGTTCGACCTGAACGGCCGCAGCCTGGAGGACTACTTCCCCAACAAGGTGCACCAGCAGCTGATCAAGGCGCCGCTGGTGACCGTCGACCGGGTGGAAAGCTTCGACGTCTTCGCCCTGCTGCACGGCGGGGGCCCGTCGGGTCAGGCCGGCGCGCTGCGCCTGGGCATCGCCCGGGCGCTGATCCTGGCCTCGCCGGAGGACCGGCCGGCCCTGAAGAAGGCCGGCTTCCTCACGCGTGACCCGCGCGCCACCGAGCGCAAGAAGTACGGGCTGAAGAAGGCGCGCAAGGCGCCTCAGTACAGCAAGCGCTGATCAGCGTCTCTTTCTGGCCGCAACTTGGCAACTTTTGACAAGTCAGCGGCGTGTCTGCGCACCCGCACGCATGGTTTCGGTCAGAAAGGAACGGGCACGTTAGGTGAACGACCGGCAACTGTGAGAGGTTTTAGCGCATGGGTCGACTATTCGGCACCGACGGTGTCCGCGGGGTCGCCAATCGCGAGTTGACCGCCGAGCTGGCGCTGGCCCTGGGCGCCGCGGCGGCCCGGCACCTGGCGAGTTCCGAGCGGCCGGGCCGGCGGGTCGCCGTCATCGGTCGCGACCCCCGGGCGAGCGGCGAGATGCTGGAGGCCGCCGTGATCGCCGGGCTGACCAGCCAGGGCGTCGACGCGCTGCGGGTCGGTGTGCTGCCCACGCCTGCGGTGGCGTACCTGACCGGTGCGTATGACGCCGACTTCGGGGTGATGATCTCGGCGTCGCACAACCCGATGCCCGACAACGGCATCAAGATCTTCGGCCCCGGCGGCCGCAAGCTCGACGACGACACCGAGGACCGGATCGAGGAATTGGTCGCGGCCGGGCCGGGGTTGCGCCCGGTCGGCGCCGGCATCGGCCGCCGCATCGACGCCGAGGACGCCGCCGACCGCTACCTGCGCCACCTGTCCAAGGCCTGCACGCTGCGGCTGGACGGCCTGACGGTGGTGGTCGACTGCGCCCACGGCGCGGCGTCGTCGGTGGCCCCGCGCGCGTACCGCGCCGCCGGCGCCCGGGTGATCGCGATCAACGCCGAGCCCAACGGGCTCAACATCAACGACGGCTGCGGCTCCACCCACCTGGACTCGCTCAAGGCGGCGGTCCTCGAGCACCGGGCCGACCTGGGCCTGGCGCACGACGGCGACGCCGACCGCTGCCTGGCCGTCGACGCCAACGGTGACCTCGTCGACGGCGACCACATCATGGTCGTGCTCGCGCTGGCGATGCGGGACGCCGGCGAGCTGGCCTCCGACACGCTGGTGACCACCGTGATGAGCAACCTCGGGCTGCACCTGGCGATGCGCTCGGCCGGCATCGCGGTGCGCACCACCGGCGTCGGCGACCGCTACGTCCTCGAGGAGCTGCGCGCCGGCGACTACAGCCTCGGCGGGGAGCAGTCCGGCCACATCGTGATGCCCGCGGTCGGCTCCACCGGCGACGGCATCGTCACCGGGCTGCGGCTGATGACGCGCATGGTGCAGACCGGCTCGTCGCTGGCCCACCTCGCCTCGGTGATGCGGTCGCTACCGCAGGTGCTGATCAACGTGAAGGTCGCCGACAAGGCCACCGCCGCCGCGGCGCCGTCGGTGCAGACCGCCGTCGAAAACGCGGAGGCCGAACTGGGCGACACCGGGCGAATCCTGTTGCGCCCCTCGGGAACAGAGCCGATGATCCGGGTCATGGTGGAGGCGCCCGAGGAGGGCACGGCGCAGCGGGTCGCGACCGCGGTCGCGGAAGCGGTGAGCGCGGCGCGCTGATCCGCCCGTGCGGGAACCCGGGCGCCCAGGCGGGCGTCGGACTAGGCATGAGACTCGATAGCTCGGGGGTAGACAGGGTCGCCGACCAGCTGGGTGCGGCCGCCGAACTTCTTGACCGCGCCGTGGCAGATCACTTGGCGCGGTTGGCCTTTGGCGGCGCCAGCGCGGGCCGGGCGCACACCGCTCGCGGCGACGCCCTGCGCGTCCAACTGGATCGATTGACGGCGGAGGTGACGCAGTGGTCGCGGGCGACGGTCGAGACCGCCGCCGCGCTGCGCGCCGGCCTCGACCGCTATGCCGACGCCGAACTGTACGCCGCGGCGCGGATCGCGTGACCGTGGCCGAACGGCTGGACGTCGCCGAGCGTCTCGCCGAGGGCCGGCCCGCCGTCGAACACACCCAGGCCTACGTGCGGGCCTGCCACGCGCTCGGCTACCAATACCCCGAAATGACGTCGCATCCCTTGCGGATTCGCGAGTGGTACGACAGCGAAGAAGGCCTCGACCTTCGCGCGCTCGATCGCGACTGCACCGAACTGCGGGCGGCGGGCGCGGCGGTGATGGAGGCGCTGCGGCTGCAGCGCGCGCAGCTCGCCGACCTGGCCGCGGCATGGGCGGGCCCGGGCGGGGACGCCGCGGTTCGGTTTCTGGAGCGTCATTGCGACGCCGCGAGCGCGGTGGCCATGGAAGTCCGCGCGGCGGCCCAGCGGTGCGAGTCGTTGCGCGACAACCTGTGGTACCTGCTCGACTCGAAGGTCGCCGCCGCCATCGCCATCGACGACGGCGCCCGGGCGCAGCAACCGGCGTGGTTGGCGGCGGCCGCGACGGTCACCACCGGGGTGGGGGATAGGGCCGGCGCCGAAAACGTGGTCCGCGAGCAGATACAGCCCTACGTGGACAACGAGATTCGCGGCGACTGGCTGACGACGATGCGTTCGACGGTCGAAGGGGTGGACACGTCCTACGACATGGTCATCGACAGGATGGCCGCCGCGCCGCCGGCGCGCTTCGAGGCGCCCGGCGATCTCGGGCCCGGCTACCAGCCGCACCCGGCAAGGCCGTCCGCGCTGCCCGCGATGGTCGCGCCCGCCGCGTTCCCCGGGCGGCCGGCGGATCCGGCTCCGGCGCCACCCGCGGCGACGCCGGCGCCGAGTGCGCCGATCGCCGCGCCGCCCCTACCGGACCTGGGTGCCGCCCCGGCCACGTCCGCGGGCGACGTGGGCGGCGGCCCGGGCGGTCTGGGTGGGCTGGCCAACCGGATCGTCGAGGCGATGGGCTCCCTGCTGGGTTCGGCAGCAGACCCCGACGGCGCCGCCGACGCCTTCGGCGACGAGGATCCGTTCCAGCCCGACGATGTCGACGACACCAAGGACAAGCCCGAGGCGCCGGACGAGGTCAAGGAGGCCGACAAGGCCCCGGACACCGCGGTGGCCAAGCCCGCCGGGGAGGCGGTCCCGGTCGGCGCGCCGGCCGCCCCGGCCGAGCCGCCGGCGGCAGTGGCCGAGCCGCCCGCGCCCGTTGCCGAGCCGCCGGCCGCTGCCGCGCCGCCGGCCCCGGCAACCGAGGCAGCAACGCCGTGCGAGATCGCCGCGGACCAGCTTCCGCAGGCGGGGCGATGAGCGCTCAGGCGGGCCGCAGCGCGAGCACGTCCTCGACGAAGCGCACGCCTTCGCGCGCGTCGGCGGCCAGCGGGCTCACCAACAGCGTCGTCACGCCGGCCTCGGCGAAGGCGGCCAGGCGTTCGGCGACATACCCGCGCGGGCCGACGAGCGACATCCCGCGCACCAGCTCGTCGGGCACCAGGGCGATCGCCTCGCCCTTGCGGCCGGACAGGTAGAGCTCCTGGATGCGGTCGGCGACCTCGCCGAAGCCGTAGCGGGTGGCCAGGTTGTGGTAGAAGTTGCGGCCCTTGGCGCCCATGCCGCCCAGGTAGAGGGCCAGCTGCGGCTTGACCCAGGCCAGTCGCTCCTCGACCTTGTCGCCGATGGCCAGCGACGCGTGCACCATGACGTCGAGCGGCCCCAGCGCCGGGTCGCGTTTGGCGAACCCGGCGGCCAGCGCCTCGCCCCACACCAGGTGCGCCTTGTCCGGCAGGTAGAAGACGGGCTGCCAGCCCTCGGCGATCTCGGCGGTGAGCTCGACGTTCTTCGGGCCCAGCGCGGCGATGGAGATCGGAATGCGTTCGCGCACAGGGTGATTGATGAGCTGCAGGGCCTTGCCCAGGCCGGTGCCGCGGTCGGCGGGCAGCGGGATCTGGTAGTGCTTGCCGGCGTATTGCACTCGCTCGCGGCGCCACACCTGCCGGCAGATCTCCACGATCTCGCGGGTCCGCCCCAGCGGGGCGTCGAACTCGACGCCGTGAAACCCCTCCATCACCTGGGGCCCGGAGGTGCCGATGCCGAGGCGGAACCGGCCGCCGGACACGAAATCCAGGCCCGCGGCCGTCATCGCCAGCAGCGACGGCGTGCGGATGTAGATGGGAAACACCCCCGAGGCCAGCTCGACGGTGTTGGTCTTGGCGGCCAGATACCCGAGCTGGCTGACGGCGTCGAAGGAATAGGCCTCGGCCACCACGGCGACGTCGATGCCGGCCTTTTCGAGTTCGACGATGCGGTCGACGCCTTCGTGAAACCCGCCCGAGTAGTCCAGGGCGATCCCGATTCGCATCCACGACAGATACCACGACGGCGGCCCGTGCGCCGCGGTCGGCCGCGTTACTACCCGGGCGTCAGCCCGTCGAGGTCCCCGTCCAGTACTCGGCGAACCGTCGACCGTCGCCGCTGAGCCGCAGGATGTCGTTGCCCGTGAACGCCACCGGGCCGTCCGGACCGCGGCCGTGCCCCACCCAGCGTCCCGCCACCAGGTCCCCCTCCGAGAAGGGGCCGAGCTGAACGGCGAAACTCAGATCGGCCAGCATGTCGTGGGTCTCGCGAACGATCCGCTGAACTTCGTCCGGGCCACGGACGTCTCGGTCGGGCCAATGGCCGACGAAGTCCGCGGTGAGGATCTCGGCCGCGATCGGGCGCCCGGCCCAGAGCTCGGTGATCCACCGGTCATACAGTTCCCGCACAGTCGCCATGGCGAGCGACTACCCAACTCGCGGGACCGCTACTACTTCAGCAGCGCGACAACCTTCTCCTCGAGGGCGATCGGCTCGGCCTCGGGATCCACCGGATCGGTCCGGGGCAGCTTGGCGTCCGGATCGGCGAAGTCGCGGTAGGTCTTGTCCCCGCCCAGCGCATAGAGCAGGTAGCCGGTCAGCAGCGCCCGAACCGAGCGCTGCGTCCGCCGGTCGGGGCCGGCCAGCCCGAACACCTTGGCCAGCCGGCGGCCCTCGACCAGGCCGCCGGGTTCGGCCTTGTGCACGATGCGCAGCGTCGCGGCCTCCCACGCCGCGTCCAGCGCCAGGGCGTTGGAGTTCAGCGATTTCGGATCCCCCGGCGCGGTCAGGATCAAGCCGGGCACCTTCAGCGTCGCGGCGGGCTGCTCGGCCGGAGGAGTGGTGACCGCCGGAAAGAGCGCCGCCACGGCCGCGGGCTTGTCGGGCATGCCGGCCGCCGCGAACACCGCGGCCGAGGCTCCGAAACCGTGGCCCACGACGCCGAGCTTGGCGGGATGCACGCTGATGTTGCCGGGCCCCAGCCGCACCCCGGCGACGATGTCGAGGGCGGTGCCCAGGTCGAAGGCCAGGTTCAGCACCGACGGCGCCAGGCCGCGTTGGGTGTCAGGCGCCCCGGCCACGATGCCCCACGACGCCAGGTGCTCGAGCAGGCCCGCGTAGCGGTCGGTGCCGGCGAGCCAGTCGTGGCCGAACGCCACGCCCGGCAGATTGAGCCCCGACTCGGGCGTGTACACCACGCCCGGCAAACCGGCGAACGCCAGGTCACCGCGCAAAACCCGGTGCGGGCCACGGCGGCTGAGGGCGGCGACGAGCTTCCGGGTGCGGGCCACCCGTCGACGTTAGCGCATCGCGCCGCTAGGCCGTGACCTCGATGACACCCACCCGCCACAGCGCCGCGTACAGGTGGCGCAGCGGGATGCTCAGCAAACGAGAGGCCGCGTCGACCATCGGGTCGCCCCCGACGGCCGCCGGGCGGGGGGTCCGCTTCGGGGCGGGCGCTACGGTCGGCCGCGGCGCGGTCGCGACGGTCACCACTTCGTCGAACAGAACAGCGGTCATGATTCCCTCCTGAAAGATCTTTACGGGCCGTTTATCGGCACCGGATTTCTGTTATTAACATTTGCTAGCTGATGATTTGCGAGATATTTACGACTAGTTGAACGACTGGCGTCGGCCGGTATTACCGGACGGATTTTCGGCGGTGCCTCGTCGCGCTAAACGCTTGGTTTACAGGCATCTTCGCCGGTAGAGGCCGAGCGTCACCCCCGTTGTTCTTTCCGCTGGCCGCGGGATGTCGCCAGCTGTTACCCGACATTTCGAAGTGTAAGTCGGACGGTTGCTGAGTGACCGAAGCCAATGGGAACGACACGAATACATCCGGTGAAATGAACGCCGATCGTTCGTGAAGGCGGTATGAATGCATCGCCGCGGTCCCTCCCGTGCCTGGTGTCGATGGCTATAGCCTCCGACCCGCGCCTGGAGGGATTCTCAACGATTTCTTGGCGCGCCCGGAGTGCGGTATCCGCAGGTCGGGGCCGTGCCGGCGGGCCCGGCGCGATGCCTGCACTACCCTGTTCAGGATGTGCGGGATTGTCGGCTACGTCGGGCACCGCCCGGCCTGCGAGGTCGTCATGGACGCGCTGCGCCGGATGGAGTACCGCGGCTACGACTCATCGGGAGTCGCACTGGTCGACGGCCAGGGCAAACTCACCGTGCGGCGGCGCGCCGGTCGGCTGGCCAACCTGGAAGAGGCGATCGCCGAGATGGCGCCGGCGTCGAAGGCGGGCACCACCGGCCTGGGCCACACCCGCTGGGCCACCCACGGCCGCCCCACCGACCGCAACGCGCACCCGCATCGCGACGCCGCCGGCAGGATCGCCGTCGTCCACAACGGGATCATCGAGAACTTCCCGGCCCTGCGCCTGGAGCTGGAGGCGGCGGGCGTGGAGTTCGCCAGCGACACCGACACCGAGGTGGCGGTGCACCTGGTGGCGCAGGCCTACCGCCACGGCGAGAAGGCGGGTGACTTCGTCGGCTCGGTGCTGGCGGTGCTGCGCCGGCTCGAGGGCCACTTCACCCTGGTGTTCGCCAACGCCGACGAGCCGGGCACCATCGTGGCGGCCCGTCGCTCCACGCCGCTGGTGATCGGGGTCGGCGACGGCGAGATGTTCGTCGGCTCCGACGTGGCGGCGTTCATCGAACACACCCGCAACGCCGTGGAACTCGGCCAGGACCAGGCCGTCGTGATCAACGCGGACGGCTACCGCATCACCGACTTCCACGGCAACGTCGACGTCGAGTACCGCGAATTTCATATCGACTGGGACCTGGCCGCCGCCGAGAAGGGCGGCTACCCCTACTTCATGCTCAAGGAGATCGCCGAGCAACCCACCGCGGTGGCCGACACCCTGCTCGGGCACTTCGTCAACGGCCGGATCGTCCTGGACGAGCAGCGCCTGTCCGACCAGGAACTCCGCGAGATCGACAAGGTGTTCGTGGTGGCCTGCGGCACCGCCTACCACTCCGGGCTGCTCGCGAAGTACGCGATCGAGCACTGGACCCGGCTGCCGGTGGAGGTCGAGCTGGCCAGCGAGTTCCGCTACCGCGACCCGGTGCTGGACCGCAGCACCCTCGTCGTGGCCATCTCGCAGTCCGGGGAGACCGCCGACACCCTGGAAGCGGTCCGCCACGCCAAGGAGCAGAAGGCGAAGGTGCTGGCGATCTGCAACACCAACGGCTCGCAGATCCCGCGGGAGTGCGACGCGGTGCTCTACACGCGCGCCGGCCCGGAGATCGGGGTGGCCTCCACCAAGACCTTCCTGGCGCAGATCGCCGCCAACTATCTCGTCGGCCTGGCGCTGGCGCAGGCGCGCGGCACCAAGTACCCCGACGAGGTCGAGCGCGAGTACCGCGAGCTGGAGGCGATGCCCGACCTGGTGGCCCGGGTGCTCGGGATGATCGAGCCGGTGGCCGCGCTGGCGCACCGGTTCGCCCAGTCCTCGACCGTGCTGTTTTTGGGTCGCCACGTCGGCTACCCGGTGGCGCTGGAGGGCGCGCTGAAACTCAAGGAACTGGCCTACATGCACGCCGAGGGCTTCGCCGCCGGCGAGCTCAAGCACGGCCCGATCGCGCTGATCGAAGACGACCTGCCCGTCATCGTCGTGATGCCCTCGCCCAAGGGGCAGGCCATGCTGCACGCCAAGCTGCTGTCCAACATCCGCGAGATCCAGACGCGCGGGGCGGTGACCATCGTGATCGCCGAAGAGGGCGACGACACCGTGCGCCCCTACGCCGATCACCTGATCGAAATCCCCTCGGTGTCAACGCTTTTGCAACCGCTGCTGTCCACCATTCCGCTGCAGGTGTTCGCCGCGTCGGTCGCGCAGGCCCGCGGCTACGACGTCGACAAGCCGCGAAACCTGGCTAAGTCCGTCACCGTCGAATAGCCCGTACAATCTCCGGACGGTCAAGTCACGCGAGCGAACGGGGAGGCACGTTGTCGGCGGAAGGTTCGGCGAAGCGCGGCGGGCGCCCCGGAAGGGTGCTGATCATCGGCCTGGTGGTGCTCTTCGTGGCGACCTACGCCGTCACGGTCGGGCTCTATTCCAGGTCCGGGTGCGGCTGCCCCCGGCAAATCACCCAGGGCCAGCCGGCGACCGACGGGACCACCGTCACAATCGATCTGCAGGAGCTCCAGTCGGTCAAGGGCGGGCTGAACGGCAACGTCACCGTGTCGCCGGGGCCTGACCTCATCGACCCGCAGACCGGCGGCCTCACCGAGGATCTCACCGTCGCCGTCCACTCCGCGCTGACGCCCACCAAGCGCAGCTGGGCGAAGGGCACGGTGCCGGGCATGTCTCCCGTCCCGCTGACCATCACGGGCGACCCGTCGGATTGGCCCTTCGATCACTACCACTCCGGGCCGATCACGGTCGATCTGTTCCGCGGCGATTCCCCGGTGCCGCAACGGGCGTCGGTCACCTTCGTCGACCGCATTCCGGGTTGGCGGGTCGACATACCCGTCAGCGGCAGATCGGATATCGCCGCGCCCCTCGCCAAGCCCTACCGGGTGGAATTGCGCCGGTCTCCGAGCACGGCGGCCTTCGCCGCCGTCATCGTCGCCATGATGGTCGCGATCGCCGCGATCGGTCTGTCGGTCGCCGTGCTGACGGCGCTGGACCGGCGAAAATTTCAGCCGCCGATGACGACGTGGTATGCGGCGATGCTGTTCGCGATCATGCCGCTGCGCAACGCATTGCCCGACGCGCCGCCCATCGGGTCATGGGTCGACGTCACCGTCACGTTGTGGGTGATCGTCGCGCTCGTGAACGCGATGCTCCTCTACATCTTCTGCTGGTGGCGGCATCTGAAACCCGAGCCGGTAACCGTCGCGTAGCAACGCCGGGCATGCAACAGTTGAACTTGTGGCGAACGCATCGGTGGGCACGCGGCTGCGGCGCATCTGGCACGCGGTGTGGCGCTTCGTCATCACCGCGCCGCTGACCTACGCGTGGTTGATCGTCCTGACGATCACGACGATCATCCAGAACGAACTGCCCGGCCGCCAACTGCACTCGGTGCTGCTGCACCGTTCGACCAACATTCACGCGCTGGGAACCGATCCGCTCGACGTGCTGTTTTCCAGCCTGCTGTGGCTCGACGGCAAGAACCTGGAGCCCTACCTGCTGCTGTTCACCCTGTTTCTCGCGCCGGCCGAGCACTGGCTCGGCCAATTGCGTTGGCTCACGGTGGGATTGACCTCTCACATTCTCGCGACCTACATCAGCGAGGGCATCCTGTATTACGCGATCGAGGAGCATGAGGCGTCCGAGCGCCTGGTGCACGCCCGCGACATCGGGGTCAGCTATTTCCTGGTCGGCGTGATGGCCGTGCTGACCTATCACATCGCGCGGCCGTGGCGCTGGGGTTATCTCGGCGTGCTGTTAGTCATCTTCGGTTTCCCGCTGCTGACGATGAACCGGCACGAGCTGAATTTCACCGCGATCGGTCACTTCGCCGCGATCCTCATCGGGCTCTGCTTCTACCCGATGGCGCGCGAGCGCAAGCGTCCGGCGTTGAACCCGGCGCACCTGCGAGCCGCTTTCCGGCGCGTCGGTTCGCGCGAGGGGTAGCGATGGGGGTCCGCGCGCTCTACGGCGCATCGCTGTCACCCGACGCGACCGCGTTCGCCCACCTCGTCGACGACGGCGGCTATCCCCATGCGGTGCAGCGCTTCCTGCACGGCCGCCAGTTCAGCGCGCCGCGCAACGTCGAACTGCCGGTGCGGGGCCCGGTCTCGCGGGTCATCCACTCCGCCGACGGTCACTGGCTGGCCTGCGAGGTCGCCCCCGAGGGCGGCACCCGCCGCCAGATCTGGGTCGTCACCACCGATCCCGAGGACCGGATGGCCTGGCGCGCCGACCGCGGACAGGACGGGACCGCCGAGCTGATCGGGTGGGACGGCACCCGGATCGCGGCCATCCTGACGGGCGAGGACGGGGTAGGGCAGTCGTGCCTGATCGATCCGGCCGACGGCGACTGCACCGTGCTGGACCGCCGCTCCGGCGCCCGGCTCGTCGACGCGTGGGCGGGCGCGTCCCTGATCCGGGTCGGGCCGCGCGGCTACCAGGAAATGGTCATGTTGCACGGGAACACCGAAATCGCGCTGTTGCCTTCGGATCCCGGGTCGGTGACGGCCCACGGCGCGATCCTCGACGATCACCATCCCCGCCGCCTGCGCTACGGCCCGACCGGCGAACTGACCAGGCTGTACAACCCCGGCGTGGGCGCCGACGGCTACTTCCGCGCGCTGCTCATCAGCGACAACGGCTGCGAACACGCCCGGCTGCTCGAGGTGATCGTGACGCTGGACGGCGTGAGCTACTTCGTGGTGGCCGAGCGCCCCGACTGCGATCTCGACGAGTTCGCCGTCAGCGCCGACATGTCCACCGTCGCACTGCTGTGGAACCTGAAGGGCCGCAGCGAGTTACAGATCCTCGATCACACCGACTACACGCTGGCCGATCCCATTCCGCTGCCGGGCGACGTCGCGGGCGAGTTGTCGCTGAGCGCCGGCGGATCGCTGGTGGCGATGACCGTGCAGGGTCCGGCGATGCCGCGCACCGTCGAGCTGGTCGACCCGCGCACCGGCGAATGGCAACTCGTGGATCGCGAACCCAGCCGCGGCCCGCTCGCCAGGGGCCGGTCCGCGCGGCCGACGCTGGAGACGGTCCCCGCGCGCGACGGGCTGAACCTGCAGTCGTGGCTGTACCGGGCGGCCGAAACCGGCCCCCGCGCAGGCGCTTTGGTGTATCTGCACGGCGGCCCGGAAGGGCAGGCCCGGCCCGATTACAGCGAAATCTTCCCGGAGTTGCTCAACGCCGGAATCAGCGTGCTGACGCCGAACGTGCGCGGCTCGGGCGGGCTGGGCCGCACCTTCGTGCACGCCGACAACAAGGAGAAGCGGTTCGCGGCCATCGATGACGTCGCCGACTGCGTGCGCTTCCTGGTGGACAACGCGGTGGCCGAACCGAGCCGAATCGCCTGCGCGGGCTGGTCCTACGGCGGCTACCTCACGATGGCGGCCATGACGTTCCACCCTGAGTTGTTCGCCGCGGGCATCACCATCTGCGGGATGAGCGACCTGACCACGTTCTACCGCCACACCGAGCCGTGGATCGCCGACGCCGCCTACCCGGAGTACGGGCACCCGGTCTACGACCGCGAACTGCTCGAGCGGCTGTCGCCGCTGCGCCGGGTGGACGCGCTGACCGCGCCGCTGCTCGTGGTGCACGGCGCGCGCGACACCAACGTCCCGGTCAGCGAATCCGAGCAGATCGTCGCGGCGCTGCGGCGGGCCGGTCGCGACGTGCGCTACCTGTTGTTCGCCGACGACGGCCACGAGATCGTCAAGCGCGAGAACCACGAGGCGCTGGCCGCGGCGATGACCGGCTGGCTGACCGAGGCGTTCGCCCGGCGCGGCTAGGGCATGGAATGCTTGCGGTGATGCGGCATTACTACAGTGTTGACGCCATCCGCGACGCCGAAGCTCCGCTGTTGGCCAGCCTGCCCGACGGCGCGCTGATGCGGCGCGCGGCGTTCGGGCTGGCGACGCAGATCCTCGCCGAGCTGACCGTCCGGGCGGGCGGGGTCGCCGGGCGGCAGGTGTGCGCGGTCGTCGGCTCGGGGGACAACGGCGGTGACGCGCTGTGGGCGGCGACCTTCGCGCGCCGCCGCGGCGCGGCCGCCGACGCGGTGCTGCTCAACCCCGAGCGAACCCACCGCAAGGCGCTGGCCGCGTTCCGCAAGGCCGGCGGCCGCGTCGTCGAAAGCGTCTCGCCGACAACCGATCTCGTCATCGACGGGGTGGTGGGCATCTCCGGTTCGGGTCCGCTGCGGCCGGCGGCGGCCGAGGTGTTCGCCGCGGTGGACAACGCGGGCATCCCCGTCGTCGCCGTCGACATCCCCAGCGGTATCGACGTGGCGACCGGGGCCATCACCGGCCCCGCGGTGCGCGCCGCGCTGACCGTCACCTTCGGCGGGCTCAAACCCGTGCACGCGCTGGCCGATTGCGGGCGCGTCGAATTGATCGACATCGGCCTGGACCTCCCGAAGACCGACGTGTTGGGTTTCGAGGCCGCCGACGTGCTCGCGCGCTGGCCGGTGCCCGGCCCGCACGACGACAAATACACCCAGGGCGTGACCGGGGTGATGGCCGGCTCGTCGACCTATCCCGGCGCGGCGGTGCTGTGCACCGGCGCCGCCGTCGCCGCCCATTCCGGCATGGTTCGCTACGCCGGCAGCGCGCACACGCAGGTCCTGGCGCAGTGGCCCGAGGTGATCGCGTCGCCCACCCCGGCGGCGGCCGGGCGGGTGCAGTCCTGGGTCGTCGGGCCCGGATTGGGCACCGACGAGGCCGGGGCCGCGGCGCTGTGGTTCGCGCTGGACACCGACCTGCCGGTGATCGTCGACGCCGACGCGCTGACCATCCTGGCGGCCCACCCCGAACTGGTCGTCAACCGCAGCGCGCCGACGGTGCTGACCCCGCATGCCGGTGAATTCGCGCGCTTGGCGGGCAACCCGCCGGGGGACGACCGCGTCGGCGCGTGCCGCAAGCTGGCCGACACGTTCGGCGCGACGGTACTGCTCAAGGGGAACGTGACGATCATCGCCGACCCCGGCGGCCCGGTGTACCTGAATCCCGCCGGCCAGTCCTGGGCAGCCACCGCCGGGTCCGGCGACGTGCTGTCCGGGATGATCGGCGCGCTGCTGGCGTCGGGGTTGCCGGCCGCCGAGGCCGCCGCGGCCGCGGCCTTCGTGCACGCGCGCGCGGCGGCGCTGTCCGCCGCCGACCCGGGCCCCGGTGAGGCGCCGACGTCGTCGTCGCGGATCGTCCCGCACATCCGGGCCGCCCTGGCCGCCCTGTAGCAACGGAAGGAACCCCAGTGCCACAACACCCGTCCATGCCCGCCCACTCGATCGCGCCCGCCTACACCGGTCGCCTGTTCACCGCGCCCGTACCGGCGCTGCGGCTGCCCGACGAGTCGATGGACCCGGACGCCGCGTACCGCTTCATCCACGACGAGCTGATGCTCGACGGCAGCTCGCGGCTCAACCTGGCCACGTTCGTGACGACGTGGATGGATCCCGAGGCCGGCAAGCTGATGGCCGAGACGTTCGACAAGAACATGATCGACAAGGACGAATACCCGGCCACCGCGGCGATCGAGCAGCGCTGCGTGTGCATGGTGGCCGACCTGTTTCACGCCGACGGGCTGAGCGACCAGGACCCGTCCAGCGCCTGCGGCGTTTCCACGATCGGTTCCAGCGAGGCGGTGATGCTGGGCGGCCTCGCGATGAAGTGGCGGTGGCGCGAAAAGGTCGGAAAGGGTTGGGAGAAGCGCGCTCCCAACCTGGTGATGGGCTCCAACGTCCAGGTGGTCTGGGAGAAGTTCTGCCGCTACTTCGACGTCGAACCGCGGTATCTGCCGATGGAGGAGGGTCGCTACGTCATCACCCCCGAGCAGGTCCTCGACGCCGTCGACGAGGACACCATCGGGGTGGTGGCGATCCTCGGCACCACCTACACCGGCGAGCTCGAACCGATCGCCGACATCTGCGCGGCGCTGGACAGGCTGGCCGCCGGCGGCGGCGTGGACGTTCCGGTGCACGTCGACGCCGCCAGCGGGGGATTCGTGGTGCCCTTCCTGCACCCCGAGCTGAAGTGGGATTTCCGGTTGCCGCGGGTGGTGTCGATCAACGTCAGCGGCCACAAGTACGGGCTGACCTACCCGGGCGTCGGGTTCGTCGTCTGGCGCAGCAAGGAGTATCTGCCCGAAGACCTGGTGTTCCACGTGAACTACCTGGGCGGCGACATGCCGACCTTCACACTGAACTTCTCCCGCCCCGGCAACCAGGTGGTCGGCCAGTACTACAACTTCCTGCGGCTGGGCCGCGAGGGCTACACGCAGGTGATGCAGACGCTGTCCTCGACCGCGCGCTGGCTGGGCGAGCAGCTGCGCGACGGCGAACATTGCGAGCTGATCTCCGACGGTTCGGCCATCCCGGTGGTCAGCTTCCGGCTGGCCAAGGACCGCGGCTACACCGAGTTCGACGTCTCGCACGAGTTGCGCGGCTACGGCTGGCAGGTGCCCGCCTACACCATGCCCGACAACGCCACCGACGTCTCGGTGCTGCGCATCGTGGTGCGCGAGGGACTCTCCGCCGACCTGGCCCGGGCGCTGCACGACGACGCCCGCAGCGCGCTGGCGTCGCTGGACAAGCTCAAGCCCGGCGGGCACTACGACGCCCAGCACTTTGCGCACTAAGGGGTATGGCGATGAACACACGTGCCTCTGAAACCTAATAAAAAGGAGTAATCTCCTCTAAAAGGAGGACTCCATGCGGGACGGCGAGCGCGGGACGCGCACTCGGGTGCTTCGGTTGGTGCGGGAACGCGGCGGTGCGGTCGACGCGTCCGAGCTCGCCGAGCGGATCGGGCTGCACGTCACCACGGTGCGTTTCCACCTGGACGCGTTGTGCGACGAGGGCGCCGTCGCCCGGACCCGCATCGCGCCCAGCGGCGTCGGTCGTCCCCGCACCGGGTACGTCGCGGTTGCCGACCGGCTGGACTATCAGAGCCTCGCCGAGATCCTGGCGCTCGAGCTGGGCGACACGACGCACACGCGGCGGCGCCGCGCCGAACGCGCGGGACGACGCTGGGCCGCGCGGATCGCCGCGCATTCACCGAGCGAGGCCCGCGAATCGATCGACCGACCGGAGGCCATGGTCGCCGACGTGTTCGACCGAATGGGGTTCGCCCCCGACGTCGACCGGACCGCGCGCGGACGGCAGCGGGCCATCCGCCTGCGCGCCTGCCCGGTGCGCGACCTGGCCAGGGCCCACCCCGAGGTCGGGTGTGCGCTGCACCTGGGCCTGCTGCGGGGTCTGCTGGCCGGTGCCGAGGTCGACGCGGAACTGGAGCCGTTCGTCGAGCCCGAACTGTGCGTCGCCAGGGTGATCGCCCATGACTGACTTGGCCTGCCGCGCCGACGTCGAGCAACTGCTGCGCCGCTTCTACGGGCGGGTGCTGACCGACGACGTGCTCCGCGAACCGTTCGCCGACGTGCGGGCCAGGGGTCTGGAAGCACACCTGCCGGTGATGTGCGATTTCTGGGAGACGGTGCTGTTTCGCGCCGGGCTGTACCGGGGCAGCGCGCTGAACGCACACCGGCGCGTCGGTGACCGGATACCGCTGGCCGGTCACCACTTCGTCCGCTGGCTCACCGCATGGAACGAGACCGTGGACGAGATGTATCGCGGGCCGGTGGCCGAGCATGCGAAGGTTCAGGCCTCCCGGATCGCCTGGGCCATGCACCGCCGGTTGACGGGCGGTGATGCGCCCCAGCTCGACGCCCTGTGTGTCCGTTGACACAGGTGCGGCTCGTGGATCGGCGCGCCCGAACGGTTCTGGGACAATGGCGGGCGTGGTCGCTACGCCGATATCCCTGACGCCCGGCGTCCTCGCCGAGGCCGTCGTGGACCTGGGCGCCATCGCGCACAACGTGCGGGTGCTGCGCGAGCACGCCGGCGGCGCGCAGGTGATGGCCGTGGTCAAGGCCGACGGCTATGGCCACGGCGCGACGCGGGTCGCCCGCGCCGCCCTGGCCGCCGGGGCGGCCGAGCTGGGCGTCGCCACCGTCGACGAGGCGCTGGCGCTGCGGGCCGCCGGCATCACCGCGCCGGTGCTGGCGTGGCTGCACCCGCCCGGCATCGACTTCGCGGCGGCGCTGCTGGCCGATGTGGAGGTCGCCGTGTCCTCGGTGCGCCAGCTCGACGAGGTGGCCGACGCGGTGCGCCGGACCGGGCGGACGGCCACGGTGACCGTCAAGGTGGACACGGGGCTGAACCGCAACGGGGTCGCCCCGGCGCGGTATCCGGCGATGCTGAGCGCGCTGCGCGCCGCCGCCGCCGAGGACGCCATCCGGCTGCGGGGGCTGATGTCGCACATGGTGTACGCCGACCAGCCCGACAACCCTATCAACGACGTTCAGGCCCAACGGCTTTCCGACATGCTGACGCTGGCGCGCACCGAGGGCGTGCGGTTCGAGGTCGCCCACCTGGCGAATTCGGCGGCCACCATGGCGCGGCCCGACCTGGCCTTCGACCTGGTGCGGCCCGGCATCGCCGTGTACGGCCTGAGCCCGGTGCCCGGGCTCGGCGACATGGGGCTGGTTCCGGCGATGACGGTGAAATGCCCCGTCGCGCTGGTGAAGTCGATTCGCGCCGGCGAGAGCGTGTCCTATGGCCATACCTGGACGGCGCAAACCGACACCACCCTGGCGCTGCTGCCGATCGGCTACGCCGACGGCGTGTTCCGCTCGCTGGGCGGGCGCCTCGAGGTGCTGATCAACGGCAGGCGGCGGCCCGGCGCCGGCCGGATTTGCATGGACCAGTTCATGGTCGACTTGGGTCCCGGGCCGGTCGACGTGGCCGAGGGCGACGAGGCGATCCTGTTCGGCCCCGGCACCGGCGGCGAACCCACCGCCCAAGAGTGGGCCGACCTGCTCGGCACCATCCACTACGAAGTGGTCACCAGCCCCCGGGGGCGCATCACCAGAACCTATCGCGAGGCCGAAACCGTTGAGCGCTAAGAGGGCCCGCAGGCGCCAGCGGGGCAGGGCCTGGCTTGCGGGAGGCGCCGGGGTGACCGCCGTCGCCACCATCGTCGGAGCCTCCGCCCGCCGGTCGATGACCCAGCGCGCCACCGCCCTCGAAGACCCTTATGCCGACGAGGATTTCGAGCGGATCGACCACGACCGCGCCTACGTGGTGACCACCCCCGACGGGGTGCCGCTGGCGGTCCGCGAGGCCGGGCCGGTGGACGCGCACGTGACCATGGTCTTCGTCCACGGCTTCTGTCTGCGCATGGGCGCCTTCCATTTTCAGAGGACCCGCCTGCCCAACCGGTTGGGTGCGCCCGTCCGGATGGTGTTCTACGACCAGCGCGGGCACGGGCGCTCCGGCGCGGGCGAGCCCGAGACCTACACGCTGACCCAACTGGGCGAGGACCTGGAAAGCGTGCTGACCGAGGTCGGCCCCCGCGGGGTGGTCGTGCTGGTCGGCCATTCGATGGGTGGCATGACGGTGCTGTCGCACGCCCGTCAGTTCCCCGAGCAGTACGGCGGCCGGATCGTCGGCGCCGCGATCATTTCCTCCGCGGCCGAAGGGGTTACCCGGTCCCCGCTGGGCGAGATCCTGAAAAATCCCGCGCTGGACGCGTTTCGGTTCACCGCCCGCTCGGCGCCCAAGCTGATGCACCGCGGCCGCAACGTGTCGCGCTCGCTGATCGGACCGATCCTGCGCGCCGCGTCCTACAGCGACCTGCAGGTCAGCCGGAGCCTGGACGCGTTCTCGCAACGGATGATGAACGGCACCCCGATCGACACCATGGTGGGCTTCCTCGACGCCCTGGAAAAGCACGACGAAACCGCCGGGCTGTGGACGCTGCTCAAGGTGCCCACCCTCGTCGCGTGCGGGGACCACGACCTGCTCACCCCGGACGAATACTCGCGGAAGATGGCGGCCTCGCTGCCGCGCTCCGAGTTGGTCATCGTCAGCGGCGCAAGCCACCTGGCGCTGCTGGACAAGCCGGAGGCCATCAACGACGGGCTGGTCCGGCTGGTGCACCGCTCCGTGCCGGGCAAGTGGACGCTGCGGTACCGGCGACTCAAGCAACGGTTGCGGCGCCATGGTTGAGCCCGGCGGCACGGCCACGTGCGAGCGCGTCGAGGACACCGTCGCGTTGGGCTCGCGGCTCGGCCGGGAGCTGCGGGCCGGCGACGTCGTGGTGCTCTCCGGCCCGCTCGGCGCCGGAAAAACGGTGCTGGCCAAGGGGATTGCCGCGGCGATGGACGTCGACGGGCCCGTCACGTCGCCGTCGTACGTGCTGGCCCGGGTGCACCCGCCGCGGCGGTCCGGCGCGCCGGCGATGATCCACGTCGACATGTACCGGCTCCTCGACCAGGGCCGCGCCGACCTGCTGGGTGAGCTCGACTCCCTGGACCTGGACACCGAGCTCGACGACGCGGTCGTCGTCGTCGAGTGGGGCGAGGGGCTCGCCGAACGCCTCGCCGAGCGGCACCTCGACATCCGGCTGGAACGGGTTAGCCACTCCGACGTGCGGATCGCCACCTGGGAATGGGGTCGGCCGTGACTCTCATTCTCGCCCTGGACACTTCGACCCCGGCCGTGACGGCCGGCGTCGTACGGCTGCCCGATCAGGTGCTGGCCGAGCGGGTCACCGTCGACGCCCGCGCCCACGCCGAGCGGCTGACGCCCAACGTTGTGGCCGCCCTCGCCGACGCCGCCCTGACGATGGCCGACCTCGACGCCGTCGTCGTCGGTTGCGGACCTGGCCCGTTCACCGGGCTGCGGGCCGGGATGGCGACGGCCGCCGCCTACGGCCACGCGCTGGGCATCCCGGTGCACGGGGTGTGCAGCCTGGACGCCATCGGGGTGCGCACCGGCGGCGACGTCCTGGTGGTCACCGACGCCCGCCGCCGCGAGGTCTACTGGGCCCGCTACCGCGACGGCGTGCGCACGGACGGCCCGGGGGTCGACGCCCCCGCCGAGGTCGACCCCGGACCGGCGCGGGCGGTGGCCGGCTCGCCCGACCACGCGGCGCTGTTCGGGCTGCCCGTCTGCGGGCCCGTCCACCCGACGCCGGCCGGGCTCGTCGCGGCGGTACCCGACTGGTCGGAGCGCCCGCTGCCGCTCGTCGCGTTCTATCTCCGCCGCCCCGACGCCAAACCCCTGGCGGCCCCCCGGTGATGGCCTGCAGCGAGCCTGTGACGATCGGCGCGCTGACGTCCGCCGACGCGCGGCGCTGCGCCGAGCTGGAGGCGCTGCTGTTCCCGGGCGACGACCCGTGGCCCGCGGTCGCGTTCAACCGCGAACTGGCCGCCAAGCACAACCACTACGTGGCCGCCCGCGCGGGCGGCGCGCTGGTCGGCTACGCCGGCATCTCGCGGCTGGGCCGCACCCCGCCGTTCGAGTACGAGGTGCACACCATCGGGGTGGACCCGGCCTATCAGGGCCGGGGCATCGGCCGCCGGTTGCTCGACGAGCTGCTCGCCTTCGCCGACGGCGGCGCCGTCTACCTCGAGGTGCGCACCGACAACGAGGCGGCCATCGCGCTGTACCGCAGCACCGGGTTCGAGCAGATCGGCCTGCGCCGCCGCTACTACCGGGTCAGCGGCGCCGACGCCTATACGATGCGGCGGGAAGCGCTATGACGATCATCTTGGCCATCGAAACCTCCTGCGACGAAACGGGAGTCGGCATCGCCCGCCTCGGCGATGACGGCACCGTCACGCTGCTCGCCGACGAGGTCGCGTCCAGCGTCGACGAACACGTGCGCTTCGGCGGCGTCGTCCCCGAGATCGCCTCCCGCGCGCACCTCGAGGCGCTGGGCCCCGCCATGCGCCGCGCGCTGGCGGCCGCCGGCCTCGACAAGCCCGACGTCATCGCGGCCACCATCGGGCCCGGGCTGGCCGGCGCCCTGTTGGTGGGAGTCGCCGCGGCCAAGGCGTACGCGGCCGCCTGGGACGTGCCGTTCTACGCCGTCAACCACCTGGGCGGGCACCTGGCCGCCGACGTCTACGAACACGGGCCGCTGCCCGAGTGCGTGGCGCTGCTGGTGTCCGGCGGCCACACCCACCTCTTGCACGTGCGGTCCCTCGGCGAACCGATCGTCGAGCTGGGCAGCACCGTCGACGACGCCGCCGGCGAGGCCTACGACAAGGTGGCGCGGCTGCTGGGACTGGGCTATCCGGGCGGCAAGGTGCTCGACGACCTGGCCCGCACCGGCGACCGCGACGCCATCACGTTCCCGCGCGGCATGACCGGCCCGGCCGACGACGCGTACGCGTTCAGCTTCTCCGGGCTCAAGACCGCCGTCGCCCGCCACGTGGAGAGCCACCCCGACGCCGCAACCGCGGACGTCGCCGCCGGCTTCCAGGAGGCCGTCGCCGACGTGCTCACCAAAAAGGCGGTGCGCGCGGCCAGCGCGCTGGGCGTCTCGACCCTGCTGATCGCCGGGGGAGTGGCCGCGAACTCGCGATTGCGGGAGCTCGCCACGCAGCGCTGCGCGGCCGCGGGGCTGACGCTGCGCATCCCCCGGCCGCGGCTGTGCACCGACAACGGCGCGATGATCGCCGCCTTCGCCGCGCACCTGGTGGCCGCGGGGGCGCCGCCGTCGCCCCTGGACGTGCCCAGCGACCCGGGCCTGCCGGTGGTAAAAGCACAGGTGAGCTGATGTTCGCTCAGCGCGGACACCCCAATGCGGCAGAAGCACCGGGGCGGCCTTGAGTGCTAGCACTCGCATGTATAGAGTGCTAGGTGGCAATCGGCCAAGCCCTGCGCCGGCACCCGCGACGACGGCGCTCGGGCAACGGATGGATGCTGGATCAACTGATAATTCGGGCGGTTCGGGGCTTGCCCCGGACCGACCGCCAACTCCGGCCGGGGTGAACGCCCCGGACCCGATCTAACTAGTGGAGGGCTCCAATCGTGGCGAAGGTGAACATCAAGCCACTCGAGGACAAGATTCTCGTGCAGGCCAACGAGGCCGAGACCACGACCGCGTCCGGTCTGGTCATTCCTGACACCGCCAAGGAGAAGCCGCAGGAAGGCACCGTCGTCGCAGTCGGCCCCGGCCGGTGGGACGAGGACGGCGAGAAGCGGATCCCCCTGGACGTTTCGGAGGGTGACACCGTCATCTACAGCAAGTACGGCGGCACCGAGATCAAGTACAACGGCGAGGAGTACCTGATCCTGTCCGCCCGCGACGTGCTGGCTGTCGTATCCAAGTAAGGACCGTGTTCCGCCCCGGCGATCCCCGCATCCAACCGCGGGTGATTTCCGGGGCGGCATGCGTTCGGGACGAAGGAACCTGATGAGCAAAGTTATCGAGTACGACGAAACCGCGCGCCGCGCCATGGAGGCCGGCGTGAACAAACTCGCCGACGCGGTCCGGGTGACGCTGGGCCCGCGCGGCCGGCATGTGGTGCTGGCCAAGGCATTCGGCGGGCCGGCGGTGACCAACGACGGCGTCACCGTCGCGCGCGAGATCGACCTGGAGGACCCGTTCGAGAACCTGGGCGCCCAGCTGGTCAAGTCGGTGGCCACCAAGACCAACGACGTGGCCGGTGACGGCACCACCACGGCGACCGTGCTGGCGCAGGCGCTGGTCAAGGACGGCCTGCGCATGGTCGCCGCCGGCGCCAATCCCATCGAACTCGGTATCGGGATCGGTAAGGCCGGCGACGCGGTGTCGGAGGCGTTGCTCGCGGAGGCCACCCCGGTGGCCGGCAAGGAGGGCATCGCGCAGGTGGCGACGGTGTCGTCGCGCGACCCGCAGATCGGCGAGCTGGTGGGCGAGGCCATGACCAAGGTCGGCGCCGACGGCGTGGTCAGCGTCGAGGAATCCTCAACCCTGAACACCGAGCTGGAGTTCACCGAGGGCGTCGGCTTCGACAAGGGCTTCCTGTCGGCGTACTTCGTGACCGACTTCGACTCGCAGGAGGCCGTGCTCGACGACCCGGTGATCCTGCTGCACCAGGAGAAGATCAGCTCGCTGCCCGACCTGCTGCCGATGCTCGAGAAGATCGCCGAATCGGGCAAACCGCTGCTGATCATCGCCGAGGACATCGAGGGCGAGGCCCTGGCGACCCTGGTGGTCAACTCGATCCGCAAGACGCTGAAGGCCGTCGCGGTCAAGGCGCCGTTCTTCGGCGATCGCCGCAAGGCGTTCCTCGAGGACCTCGCGGTGGTCACCGGCGGCCAGGTGATCAACCCCGACGCCGGGTTGCTGCTGCGCGAGGTCGACACCGACGTGCTGGGCTCGGCCCGCCGCGTGGTGGTCAGTAAGGACGACACCATCGTCGTCGAGGGCGGCGGCGCCAAGGACGCGGTCGAGGCCCGCATCAAGCAGCTGCGCGCCGAGATCGAGAACAGCGACTCGGATTGGGACCGCGAGAAGCTGCAGGAGCGGCTGGCCAAGCTGGCCGGCGGCGTGGCCGTCATCAAGGTCGGTGCCGCCACCGAGACCGCGCTCAAGGAGCGCAAGGAAAGCGTCGAGGACGCCGTCGCGGCCGCCAAGGCCGCGGTCGAGGAGGGCATCGTCGCGGGCGGCGGAACGGCGCTCATCCACGCCCGCAAGGCGCTCGAGGAACTGCGCGGCACGCTGAGCGGCGACGAGGCGCTCGGGGTCGACGTGTTCTCCGAGGCGTTGGCGGCGCCGCTGTACTGGATCGCCACCAACGCCGGGCTGGACGGCTCGGTCGCGGTCAACAAGGTCAGCGAGCTGCCCGTCGGGCAGGGGCTGAACGCCGAGACCCTCGCCTACGGCGACCTGCTCGGCGCCGGTGTCATCGACCCGGTCAAGGTGACCCGCTCCGCCGTCGTCAACGCGGCGTCGGTGGCCCGGATGGTGCTGACCACCGAGACGGCCGTCGTCGACAAGCCCGCGGAGGCGGAAGACGACCACGGCCATGGTCACGGGCATCACCACCACCATCACTAGAAGCACCAACTAACGAAGCACCCCCGGTCAAATTGGCCGGGGGCGCTTCGTTGGAGAGGTAGCCGCTCCGTGTCAGCCTGCGACTCGCAGCTTGATTGACCGAATTGCCGCGCGGCGTCAGGATGAGCACGGTTCGCGTCCGATGAAGGGGTTGCAGGTTTATGGGTGTCAAGACTGCGAGTGAACTGTCCTACGACCCCTACGATGTCGAACTCAACGCCGACCCGTATCCGCTGTTTCAGCGGCTCCGCGAGGAGGCGCCGCTGTCCTACAACGAACAACACGACTTCTACGCGCTGAGCCGATTTGACGACGTGCATGCAGCGCTGAATGACCATGAGACGTTCAGTTCTGCCCGGGGCAACATTCTCGAGTTGATCAAGGCCGACATGCCGATTCCGCCCGGAGTGTTTCTCATGGAGGACCCGCCGCTGCACGACATCTATCGCCAGAGCCTTTCTCGCATGTTCACGCCACGCAAAATGCGTGAGGTCGAGGCCACCGCACGGCAATTCTGTGCCGAGAGCCTCGATCCGTTCGTTGGCACCGGGGAGTTTGATTTCATCACCAATCTGGGCGCCGAGATGCCGGTGCGAGTCGTGTGCAGGCTACTGGGAATTCCCGATGAGATGCGGCAGGAGGTCTTCGACCTCGCCGAAGGTCACGTCAACACCGAGGCCGGCGGGCAAATGAAAGCAGCGTCCGCCGGGCTGGAAACAGGGCAGTTGTTCGCCGACTACCTCGATTGGCGAGCTGAACATCCCTCCGACGACGTTGTCACCGAATTGCTCGGCGTCGAATTCACCGACCTCGACGGCACGAGACGGGGCCTGACCCGTGAGGAACTGCTGATTTGCATCACGCTGGTCGCCGCCGGCGGCGCCGAGACGACGACCCGGCTAATCGGTTGGGCCGGAAAGGTTTTGGCCGAGCACCCCGAGCAGCGCCGGGAGCTGGTCGCCGATCGCAGCCTGATTGCGGGCGCCATCGAGGAGCTGCTGCGCTTCGAGCCTCCCGCGCCACACATCGCGCGCACCCTCACGCGCGATGTGCGGTACTACGGACAACACGTGCCGGGCGGCAGCATCATGATGTTGCTCGCCGGTGCTGCAAACCGTGACCACCGGCAGTTCCCAGCCGACGGCGACGTCTTCGACATTCACCGCAAGGCGGGAGCCCATGTCGGCTTCGGTGTTGGCGTGCATTACTGCCTGGGAGCGTCGCTAGCCCGGATGGAGGGCCGCGTAGCGCTCGACGAGGTGCTCAACCGCTTCCCGGAGTGGGACATCGATATGTCTCGGGCACGGATGACCACGACATCGACAGTTCGCGGCTGGGAAACGATGCCGGCCGTCCTGGCATGAAAACCAATCGCGGCTCGCTGCCTTAACATTCGGCCTGGATGTAGTGCCGAAGCAACACTCCCGTTGGGTCTCTGGTTTGGTTGGCAATGAGCACGGCGACCAGGGGAAGAGGCCATGGACGTATACGACGCAGTCACAACCCGACGAGCCGTGCGCGGGTTCACCGACCAGCCCGTGTCGAGGGAGGTGCTGGAGCGCGTGCTGTCCGCCGCCGCGTGGGCGCCGTCCGGATCAAACCTCCAGTCGTGGAACTCCTACGTGGTGACGGGCGCGCCGCTGGCCGAGCTCAAAAAGCGCGCCGGCGCACGTGTCGCCGCTCGCGACCCATGGGACGAGCGGGAGTACGAGATGTACCCGACCGACCTGAAATCCCCCTATCGCGAACGTCGATCCGCTTTCGGCCATGAGCGCTACAGCGCACTCGGCATTGAACGCGAGGATTGGGAGGCGCGTCAGAGGGCAGCTTCCGCGAATTGGGACTGTTTTGGCGCGCCCGCCGCCCTGTTTTGCTACATCGACCGCGACCTTGGCCGGCCCCAATGGGCTGACGTCGGTATGTATTTGCAGACCGTCATGCTGCTGCTCCGCGCCGAAGGGCTGCATAGTTGCCCCCAGATGGCGTGGTCGGTGTATCGCAAGACCGTCGCGGAGATCCTCTCACCCCCCGACGGGCTGATCCTCTTCTGTGGCATGTCGATCGGGTATGAGGACCCTGCCGTCGGTTACGCACGAACGGGCCGGGCGCCGCTCGACGAGACGGTTACGTTCGTCCACGGTTAGTCCACCGATCGGCGGTGGTCGACGTGGTCCTCGAGACAGCAACCATTGCGCGCGTTTTCGGGGCATTGTCAATCGGTTAGTGCAACATCTGGTCAGGCTGCTTGCTTGAGGAGTTTGGCGAGTCGTTGGGCGGGGGT
>NZ_LZIS01000024.1 GCF_001667015.1 Mycobacterium sp. E3198
AGCGTGGACTGCTCCGCGCGACGCAGTGGAGCCTGGCTGCCATCTCCTCGATATCGGCGCTCGTCCCGGTGACCACCATGCTCAGCACCCATCCGCCGACGGCCGAGGTGGTGCTCGTCGACGCGGTCGCCGCGGTCTTCGTCGTCGCGGTCAGTGTCTTCTGGTTGACGCGGTGGCCGACGCGGGTCCAATCCGAGATTTTCGGGGTGGTCACCGGGACGAGCGCCGATATCGAGGAGATGGCAGCCAGGCTCCACTGCGTCGCGCGGAGCAGTCCACGCTCGCGCAAGACGGCGGTGATCCAGTCGAACTGGTCGGGCTGGCCCACCCACGACTTGAACCGGGACACGCTGCACCGCTCCTTTCGGGAGATAGCTCAGCATCAAACACCCGTCACCGAGGCAGGTGCGGAGAATCGCGAAATCCGCAGGGTTTACCTAAGCGGCCTGCGAGCGCGACGCCGGTCGGCGCCTCGTCCTCGGCCGCGCCGAGATTCGACACGATTGCCGCAAAATCCGTTGCCGCCGAGGCCATTACCTAAGGCGCCGCGAGATCATACCCGGCATTGCTGCCGTCCCGACCGGCCGCGGACTAGCCGTGCGATCGGTCAGGACCACGTGGTGGTGTACTCCATGTGATGATCGTGCACACGGTCCGGGCGCGGCGCAGCTCCGAGGACTTCCCCCGTGGCGAGCACCTGGCCGCCAAGATCGCCGACGTCGCCGCCGATCCGGTCGCCGTCGAGCCGGAAACGGCGGAGATGGTGGCCAACCGGATCATCGACAACGCGGCCGTCAGCGCGGCGGCGGTGCTGCGCCGGCCCGTCGCCGTGGCGCGCCGGCAGGCGCTGGCCCATCCGGGGCGGCCGGGGGCGGGGGTCTTCGGTGTCGCCGGCGCCCACTCGGCGGAATGGGCGGCGTGGGCCAACGGCGTCGCGGTGCGCGAGCTCGACTTCCACGACACGTTCCTGGCCGCGGAGTACGCCCACCCCGGCGACAACATCCCCCCGCTCGTCGCGGTGGGGCAGCAGCTCGGCGTGCGCGGCGCCGACCTGATCCGCGGCGTGGCCACCGCCTACGAGATCCAGATCGACCTGGCCCGCGGCATCTGCCTGCACGAACACAAGATCGACCACGTCGCGCATCTCGGGCCCTCGGTGGCCGCCGGCATCGGCACCATGCTGCGGCTGGACACCGAGACCATTTACCAGGCGGTCGGGCAGGCGCTGCACCTGACCACCAGCACCCGCCAATCGCGCAAGGGCTCGATCTCCAGCTGGAAGGCGTTCGCGCCGGCGCACGCCGGGAAGACGGCCATCGAGGCGGTCGACCGGGCGATGCGCGGCGAGCGGTCGCCGGCCCCGATCTGGGAGGGCGAGGACGGGGTGATCGCCCGGCTGCTGGGTGGGCCCGGGTGCGCCTACCACGTCCCCCTGCCGGCTCCCGGCGAACCCAAGCGCGCCATCCTGGACAGCTACACCAAGGAGCACTCGGCGGAATACCAGAGCCAGGCGCCGATCGACCTGGCCCGGCGATTGCGGCAGCGGATCGGCGATCTCGACCAGGTCGCGGCCATCGTGCTGCACACCAGCAACCACACCCACGTGGTGATCGGGACGGGATCCGGGGATCCGCAGAAGTTCGACCCCGACGCGTCACGCGAAACGCTGGACCATTCGCTGCCGTACATCTTCGCCGTCGCACTGCAGGACGGCACGTGGCAGCACGACCGTTCCTACGCTCCGGAGCGCGCGCACCGGCCCGACACCGTCGAACTGTGGCGCAAGATCTCCACCGTCGAGGACCCGGAGTGGACGCGGCGCTACCACGCGACGGATCCGGCCGAGAGAGCGTTCGGGGCGCGCGCGGAGGTGACGCTCACCAGCGGCGAGGTGATCTCCGACGAGTTGGCCGTGGCCGATGCCCACCCGTTGGGCGCCCGACCCTTTCGCCGCCCGCAGTACATGCGCAAGTTCAGCGAGCTGGCCGACGGCGTGGTGGACTCGGCGGAGCAGCGCAGGTTCCTGTCCGCCGTGGACGCCCTGGCCGACCTCGACGCGGTGGATGCGCTGAATATCGTGATCGATGCGCGGGTGCTGGGCCGCGCGCCGGTGCTCCCGCCCGGCATCTTCGGCTGAGTTTCAGTGTGCACCTGGGGCTTTGAGTGTTGCAGCCGGGCGGGAATTTCGCCGATTTCCCGCCGTGAACGCACACCAATAGCCGCGAGTTCACACTCAAGCACGTGCCTGCCCGACTAAGGGCTCGACGGGCCGCCGTACTGCCACACCAGGCTGTGGTTGCCGGTCATGGTCGGGTTGCACCACATGGTGCGGCCATTGGCGTCCTGCGTGGTGGCGTGCAGCACCGTGCAGGCGTCACCCGGCCCGGGGACGTCGGCCCGGGCGACGCCGACGCCGGCGGCCGGTGCGACGGCCGCGATCAGCGCCGCGACGACGAATCGAAGTCTGTTCATGGGCAAGCTCTCCTAGCGACTTCACGGTATCCGGGCATTAACTCCGAGGCAAAGGATTCTTTGCCCCTACCCAAGCCACGCGCCTAGAACGCGTTCTAATCTGTCAAACCATGGGATTTCTCAAGCCCGAGCTGCCGCAGCTCGACATGGAGGAATGGAACAAGGGCACCCGCAGCGAGAAGATCCGCCCGATGGCCCGGCACTGGGCCGAGGTGGGCTTCGGCACGCCCGTCGCCCTGCACCTGTTCTACGTCGCCAAGATCCTGCTCTACATCCTGGGCGGGTGGCTGTTCGCCTCGGCCACCAAGGGGCTCGGCGGCTTCACCAACGTCGCGCACTGGTGGTCCGAGCCGATCGTCTTCGAGAAGGTCGTGCTCTACACGATGCTGTTCGAGGTGGTCGGGCTGGGTTGCGGCTTCGGCCCGTTGAACAACCGGTTCTTCCCGCCGCTGGGCTCCATCCTGTACTGGATGCGGTTCGGCACCATCCGGCTGCCACCGTGGCCGGACCGCGTCCCGTTCACCAGGGGCACCGCCCGCCGGCCGGTAGACGTCTTGTTGTATGCCGCGCTGCTGCTGGTGACCTTGTGGGCGTTGTTCTCCGACGGCACCGGCCCGGTGCCGGAGCTGGGCACCACAGTGGGGCTGCTGCCCACGTCGGAGGTCGTCTGGATCCTGCTGATCCTCGGCGTGCTGGGGTTGCGCGACAAGGTGATCTTCCTGGCCGCGCGCGGCGAGGTCTACGCGACGATGGCGGTGACGTTCCTCTTCGGCGGGCCCGACATGATCGTCGGGTCCAAGGTGGTGTTCCTGGTCATCTGGATGGGCGCGGCGACCTCGAAGCTCAACAAGCACTTCCCGTTCGTGATCTCCACGATGATGTCGAACAACCCGCTGATGCGGCCCCGCTGGCTCAAGCGGCGGTTCTTCGAGAAGTTCCCCGACGACCTGCGGCCCGGCCGGCTGTCCCGGTTCGTGGCCCATGTGAGCACCGCCGTCGAGATGCTGGTGCCGCTGCCGCTGTTCTTCTGCCACGGCGGCTGGCCGACGACGGTGGCCGCCGTGGTGATGGTGTGCTTCCACCTGGGGATCCTCGTGTCCATCCCGATGGGCGTGCCGCTGGAGTGGAACGTCTTCATGATCTTCGGCGTGCTGTCGTTGTTCGTCGCGCACGCCCGGCTGGGGCTGACCGACCTGAGGCACCCGGTGGTGGTCGCGATCCTGTTCGTGGTGATCGCCGGAATCGTGGTGCTGGGCAACATGTTCCCGCGCAAGGTCTCGTTCCTGCCGGGGATGCGCTACTACGCCGGTAACTGGGACACCACGCTGTGGTGCATCAAGCCGTCGGCCAACGAGAAGATCGGCCGCGGCATCATCGCGATCGCGAGCATGCCGCAGGCCCAGCTGGAGCGGTTCTACGGCAGCCCCGAAGCGGCCCAGATTCCGATCTTCATGGGGTACGCGTTCCGCGGGTTCAACACCCACGGCAGGGCCCTGTTCACGCTGGCCCACCGCGCCATGGCGGGGCAGAACGAGGACGACTACGTCATCACCGACGGCGAGCGGATCTGCAGCACCGCGATCGGCTGGAACTTCGGCGACGGCCACATGCACAACGAGCAGCTCATCGCCGCCATGCAGCAGCGCTGCCACTTCGAGCCGGGCGAGGTGCGCGTCGTGCTGCTCGATGCGCAGCCCATCCACCAGCAGACCCAGGCCTACCGGCTGGTGGACGCGGCGACCGGCGAGTTCGAGCGCGGCATCGTGCGGGTCGCCGACATGGTGACCCGGCAGCCCTGGGCCGACGACGTGCCGGTCCAGGTGCTGACCGAAGCGCCCAACGTCACGCCAGAGTGACGCTCGGCGCTGAGCGCCACGCTGGCGTGACGCTCGGCAGTTAGGCGCCCGCCCGCACCTCCTGCGCCGCGGCGACCATGTTGCGCAGCGAGGCGGTCACCTCGTCGACGTTGCGCGTCTTGAGCCCACAGTCGGGATTGACCCAAAGCCGTTGCGGCGGCACGGCCCTCAGCGCCGCGCGCAGCGACTCGGCCATCTCACCGGCGCTCGGCACGCGTGGCGAGTGGATGTCGTAGACGCCCGGTCCCACGCTGTTGGCGAAGCCGGCGGAGTTCAGGTCGTCGAGCACCTCCATGTGCGAGCGGGCCGCCTCGATGGACGTGACGTCGGCGTCCAGGTCGGCGATGGCCCCGATCACCTCGCCGAATTCCGAGTAGCACAGGTGGGTGTGGATCTGCGTCGAGTCGGCGACGCCAGAGGTGGCCAGCCGGAAAGCGCCTACGGCCCAACGCAAGTAGTCGTCCTGCCGGGCGCGGCGCAGCGGGAGCAGCTCGCGCAGCGCCGGCTCGTCGACCTGGATGACGGCGATCCCGGCGGCCTGCAGGTCCACGGTCTCGTCGCGAATGGCCAGCGCCACCTGGTTGGCGGTGTCGGCCAGCGGCTGGTCGTCGCGCACGAACGACCAGGCCAGGATCGTGACGGGCCCCGTCAGCATGCCCTTCACCGGCTTGTCGGTCAGGGACTGGGCGTAGCCGATCCAGTCGACGGTCATCGGATGCGGCCGCGACACGTCGCCGTAGAGGATCGGCGGTCGAACGCAGCGGCTGCCATAGCTCTGCACCCAGCCGTTCTGCGTGGCGAAGAACCCCTGCAGCTGTTCGGCGAAGTACTGCACCATGTCGTTGCGTTCGGGCTCGCCGTGCACCAGCACGTCGAGGCCGAGCTGCTCCTGCAGCGCGATGACGTCGGCGATCTCCTTGCGCATCTTGGCGACGTAGGAGGCCTCGTCGATCTCGCCGGCCCGAAACGCCGCGCGCGCCTTGCGGATTGCGGAGGTCTGCGGGTACGAGCCGATGGTCGTGGTGGGCAGCGGCGGCAGCTGCAGCCGGGCCTCCTGGCTGGCGCGGCGGCGCTCGGCGTCGCCGCGGTGCGTGCCCGACGCGATGATCGAGTCGATCCGCGCCCGAATCTGGCTGTCGTGCAGGCGGGGATCGCGCTTGCGCGACGCCGTGGCGGCGTTGGACGCCGCGATCTGTTCGGCGACCGCGTCACGTCCTTCGTGCAGGGCGCGTGCGAGGGTGACCACCTCGCCCACCTTTTCGGCGCCGAACGCCAGCCAGCTGCGCAGGCTGTCGTCGAGATCGGCTTCGGGCTCAAGCGAATACGGCACGTGCATCGTCGAGCACGACGTCGAGACCGCGAGGTTCGCCGCCGAACCGCGCACGGTGGCCAGCTTGCCCAGCGCCGCCTCCAGATCGGTGCGCCACACGTTGCGCCCGTCGACGACGCCGGCCACGAGCAGCTTGGTGGACAGTTCCGGGATGCCCGCGACCGCGGTGCCCGCGCCGGCGACCAGGTCGATACCGATCGCCTCGACGGGCGTGCGGGCCAGCCCCGCCAGGGCGGCGCCGGGATCGCCGAAGTAGGTGGCGACGTGAATGGCGGGCCGGTCGCGCACCGCGCCCAGCGCGTTGTACGCCGCCTCGGCCAGCGCGGGCGCGTCGGGCGAGATATCGGTGACGAGCGCGGGCTCGTCGAACTGCACCCATTGCGCCCCGCCGTCGGCGAGCAAACCGAGCAGCTCCGCGTAGATCGGCACCAGCTCTTCGAGCCGCTCGATCGGGGCGCCGCCGCCGTCGACGGCCTTGCTCAACACCAGGAAGGTGATGGGCCCGATGACCACCGGGCGGGCGGAAATACCTTGCTGCAGCGCCTCCTTCAGCTCGGAGAGCACCTTGTCGGGGTTCAGGGAGAACGTGGTCGCGGGCCCGATCTCGGGAACCAGATAGTGGTAATTGGTGTCGAACCACTTGGTCATCTCCAGCGGCGCGACCTCGGCGTTGCCGCGGGCCGCGGCGAAGTAACGGTCCAGATCGTCGGAAACCTGAGCGGCGCGGGCCGGCAGCGCGCCGAGCATGACCGCCGTATCGAGCATCTGGTCGTAATAGGAAAAGGTGTTCACCGGGACCGAATCCAGGCCGGCGCCGGCCAGCGCGGACCACATGCCGCGGCGCAAATCGGCGGCGACGGATTCCAGCTCGGCCCGGCTGGTGCGCCCGGCCCAGTAACCCTCGGTGGCGCGCTTGAGTTCGCGTTTCGGGCCGATGCGCGGGGAGCCGGTGACGGTAGCGGTAAATGGTTGAGAGGTCACTATTCGTCCTAACACTCGACGGGTGGTTATCACCGCCGGTGGACGCACAGCCGATGCCGTCGCGGTGCGCACCTGATTTTTCAAGCCACACAACCGCTAACGGCCACGACCACACGCCCATTCCACGAGGCGATGAGCCGGCCGGACGCGGCGCGCCCGGCACAGCCGGCAGGTCTTCGGACTCGCAGGCGCGCACCTGGTGCTCCTACTGGCCGTCGCTTCCCGGCCTTGCGACCAGTGCATCTGACGGCGGTCGTTCCTGCATACCGCTGCGGGACAGTCCCGGACTCTCACCGGGTTCCCTCTCGCGATGCACGTCTAACATGCCTCGCTCGATGCTGGCGCCGCGGTTGCGGCGACGGCAGACCAGCTGCGCAGCGGAGTTTACCGTGCGCGCCGCGGGTGAGCGTGCCCGTCAACTTCAGCGGGGGAGCCTCCGCGCTGGTACAAATGCTTCACCGCGAGAGAAGGAAACCCACCATGAAGACGAGACAATCGATGGCCACGTTCGGCGCTGCAGCGGCGGTCTTGGCCGCTGGTGTTATCTGGACGGCGCCCTCGGCCTCGGCCGGCACCGACTTTTGCAATGCGCTCCCGCCCAAGGACGCTCGCGACTGCAACTGCGGCTTCGACTTCGCTCCCGGTAGTCAGGAACTTCAACAGTGCCTGTCGGGAACTCTGGTTGCGCCCGGTCCCGCGCAGCCGTAGGCGCCGGGCCTCGACCGGTACTAAGCCCTCGTCGCCAGCGGCAGCTGCGGCAGCCACAGAGAGCTCTCGGTCTGCGGGAATCCGGCCACCGGCCAGAAGCCGGCAACCAGCCCGAGATGCCCGGCCCGCTCGACCCACTCCTCAACCAGCACGCGCAACACCTGCCGGACGATGTGCCCGCCACGGCAACGCATGGACCCCGCACCCAGACTCCAATGCCGGTGCGCCCTAACGCCAATCACCAGATCATCGGTGGACATCGCGTCGCTGCCGTCCCGCTGCACCGCGGCGATGCATAACAGCACCACCTTGCCGGGCGGCAGCTCTACCGCACCGACGGTCGTCGGCTGGGTGGTGAAGCGCTGGCAACCCTGGACCATCGGCTCCAACCGGAGGACCTCTTCGACGAATCCGCGTATCAGCTCGGGCTCACGTCGAAGCATGTCGCACAATTCTGGGTTGCATGCCAACGCGAGCAGGTGCCAGCCGGCGTGTTTGAACAAGTTGCGGCAGGCCTCGGCAAAGACGTGGCCGGACTGCCCGGCCAGCAGCTCGGCGGGCAATAGCCGCAGCCGCGCCACGATGTCGAAAAGGGCGCCGGCCATCGGCGTCGTCACCTCGGCCACCGCGTCACCGCCACCCGCGGCGGCGAAACGGTCGATCAGCGCTGCCGCGGTCGGGCGGAACGCCGCCGCAATTTCATGGGCTGACTTCGGCGCGAACAGCTGCTGGTGGACCTCGAGATCGCGGTCGGGAACGGCGCGGGCGCGATCGAACCTCGGGTCGTCCAGATGCGCCAACACTTCGTCTCGCCCGACGACAAATACCCAGTTACCCGCCGGATCTCGCAACACCGGGCCGGCCTGGCGCGCCAGGCGCCAACCCAAGCCGCGGTCCGTGCTGAGGGCGATTCCCGCCTCGGGGGGAAAGACCGGACAGTCGGCCAGCTTCATGTGCCCAGCGCTTCGGCGATGGGGATGTCACCGTTGTTGAAGTCGATGGTGCGGCCGATGGTCGAGTCGTCGGCCAGCGCGGCCGCCACCACGAGCGCGACATCTGCCCGGGAGACCTCGCCTTTCCCCGCGCCGACGACGATCCGGCCGGTCGGCGGCTCTAAGGTCAGCCGGCCGGGTCCCAGCACGGTCCACTGCAGACCGCTGGCGCGCAAGTGCGCGTCCGCCGCCGCCTTGGCCTCCGCGTACGGGAAGAACGAATTCTCGCTCGGCACACCGTGATCCGGGCCCGCCCCGAAGTAGGAGACCATCACGAACCGCTGAACGCCCGCCCGCGCGGCGGCGTCGACCACGCGGATCGCGGCGTCGCGGTCGACGGCGTACGTCCGCGCCGGGTTACCGCCGCCCGCTCCCGCCGAGAAGACCACCGCGTCGTGACCGGCCAGCAGGCCGGCCAGCGCGTCGGTGTCGAGCCGCTCGATGTCGGCCACCACGGGCTGCGCACCCGTGGCGGCGACGTCGTCGGCGTGGTCGGGGTTGCGGAAGACCGAACTGACCTCGTCGCCGCGTTCGGTCAGGATGCTAGCCAGCTGCAGCGCGACCTTGCCGTGTCCGCCGATGACGACGATGCGTGCCATGCCCCCGACGGTACCGACCGCCGATCCTGGTGGTGGCGACCCGTCCCCAGCTCCGCGGGGGCACCCCCTAGCGCCCGGCTACGCCGCGCTCGCGACCGCCACTACTGGCCCCGAAAAGCCATAGGAAGCCATAGGGTTTCGCCCGCCTACGCCGAGCGTGAAGTGGTTGCGAAATTCTTCATGATTTTTCGCAACGGCTTCACACTCGACGCGCGCGTTAGAGCTTCACCCGGCCCATGATCAGGTCGATGATCGGCTTGCCGGGCGGGTAGGCGCCGGTCAGCGAGGCCATCGTGTGCCCGTAGTCCACCAGCAGCGTGATCCCGTTGATGCCGAAGGCGGCGGCGCTGTTCAGGAACGCCATCACGTCGCCCATCTGCTCCGGGGTGTGCACCTTGGAGCCGGTCTCGTCGCGGTAATCCTGCGCGAAGGTGAGCCAGAGGTCGGCGTTGGCCTGAGCCAGTGGGGTGTCGGTGGGACCCGGGCAGATCGCGTTGATCCGGATGCCCTTCTTCAGCAGCGGGTAGCCCTGCGTCGCGACGTAGGCGTTGACGACCTTCTTGGAAAACCCGTAGTGGATGATGCCTTCCGATTCGTGCGCCTTGACCCACTCTTGCGCCGACGCGAAGTCCGGCGTGGCGAGGAACTCCGTCAGCAGCTCCAGGTCGTTCTCCCAGCCCATGCCGGCCACCGAGGAGATGAAGCAGATCGCCGAGCCCGAGGGAAGCCGGTTCTTCTCGAGCAGCCGATCGATGAGGTGGCGGTGGCCGACGAAGTTGATCGCCATCAGGTCGGTGGTGCCGTCGGCGATGCCGGCGGCCGAGAACAGCGCGTGGATCGGGCCGTCCAGCTGCTCGATCGCGGCATCGATCGAGGCGGGGTCGCGCAGGTCCACCTGGATGGATTTGGCGACGTCGTAGCCCACCGGCGCGTAGTCCATCACGATGACCTCGGCGCCGAGCTCGGCCGCCGACTTGGCCGCCGCCGCGCCCATGCCGGTGGCTCCGCCGACGACGAGAGCCCGCTTGCCGTCGTAGCGCAACCGATCGACCACAGTCATGGAAATCTCCTTCTCTTTCACTGCCAACCCGGTTCTAATTGCCCAACTGTATGGGTAACAGTTTTTTGGTTCAACACCTACCCGGTGCGGACCGCGACGCCCCGCAGGACGGTGTCGCGGACGTGCACCAGCGCCGCGCGTTTGCCCACGTCGGCGAGGATGTTCTCGGGAATCCACTGCAGGCCGATGACGCACCGCGCCAGCATCGCGGTGGACGGGGCGTCGACACTGATTTCGCCCGCGCGGATCCCTTCGGAAAGCAGCGATTTCATCTGCCGAAGCCGGGTCGCGTACAGCCAGCCGGGGTTGGGGGTGTTCGGCGGCGACTGCCGCATCCAGGCGAGCTGAATACGGAACTCGTCGGGGAACCGGTCCAGTGCGTTGACGTTGACCCAGCTGAGGGCGTCGAGCTTCTCGATGGCGGTGGAATCCGAGCGCAGGACGCCGACCCAACCGGCCTCGACCTTGCGCCCGAAGGATTCCATGATCGAGGCGAGGAGTTCATCCTTGGACCCGATCACCCGATAGACCGTTCCGGTGCCGAGGCCGGCAGCCGACGCGATGTCCCTGATGGTGGTGACCTCATACCCTTTGCGGCCGAACTCGGTTCGTGCGACCGCAAGGACGCGGGCCGCCTTGTCGTCGGGATCCGTTTCGCTGTCGTCGGCCCACGTGCCGATGACGTCGCGGGCGGCCGCGAAGGCGTTGGACCGATCCAGCGCCGCGTCCGTCGGCGGCTTGGCGGCCAGACCGTCCAGGATGATTCGGCACAGCAGCCGGGCCACCTGGTCGACGGGGGCGGTGTGCCGCATGACGACGAGCCCGACCTGCAGCATCGTCTGGCAGATCCGGTCGGCCAGCGTGGGCAGGTCGACGTCGGGCTTGATGTAGCCGCTCCACCTGCCCGCGCGCAGCGTTTGCAGCATCGCCTCCCGCACCGCGTTGGGCGCCTCGTGGGTCAGCTTCATCAGCTCGGGATCGTCGTTCGGCCCCTCGTAGAAAGACATCTGCAGCGCGGCCCCGTGCCGCACGGCGCAGTGGGCGATCGCCGATCCGAGTTCGACGATCTTCTCCGACGCCGGTCGTTCGTCGGGTTGGTCCAATCTCGCCTGCGCGGTTTGGCCAATCCCATTCAGATCGTCCTGGTAGCCACGCATCAGCTCGACGAGGATCGCCTCTTTGGATTCGAAATGGTGATACAGGCTGCCGGGGAGAATGCCCGCCGCGTCGGCGATCTCCTGTAAGGAGGTGCGCAATCCGGAGGACGCGATCAACGACGCTGCCGTCCGCAGGATTTCGGTGCGGCGCGTTCCGGCTTGATTCATGCGGTCGGCCACCGACGGCATGCGCATTCGTCCTCCCGCCGAACCAAATCTTTGTTAGAGGCTAGCAGGCCGGGGTGAAAGAAATGCGCTGGACAAAGCGCTGACGGGTCGATTCTAAGGCGCCGGGCTCTCGCAGCGGTCGCGCGCGACCACCCTCCGACGGCCGCTTCGTCAGCCCTGGCAAATAGGCGCCGGTTTCCACTGCTTTTTGCGGCCAAAAGATTTTGGCGGAAGCGCAGCTTTCTGCCGTGAGTTGCCTTACCATCCCGATAGCTTGTAAATAGTCGCCGTCGGTAACTATTGCCTGAGTCGACTGTTGTTGTGGAGGGCGGTAGAGAGCGCTGATGCGGCCAGCTGTGCGGGGGTTGTGATGGTCCTGGATTTTTCGTGGTTGCCGCCGGAGATCAACTCGGCACGGATTTTGGCTGGTGCGGGATCGGGACCGCTGATTGGGGCCGCGCAGGCCTGGGATGGGCTGGCCCAGGACTTGCAGGCCTCCGCGTCGTCGTTCAGGTCGGAGATCACCCGGTTGGCCGGCGGGCCGTGGATGGGATCGGCGTCGGCGGCGATGGCGGCCGCGGCCGCGCCCTACGTGACGTGGCTGAACGCGGCCGCCGATCAGGCTGCCGCGATGGCTGGCGGGGCTCGGGCGGCGGCAACGGCGTTCGAGTCGGCGTTGGCTGCGATGGTGCCCCTGACGGCGGTGACGGCCAACCGAACGACGTTGGGGTCGTTGGTGGCGACGAATTTCTTGGGTCAGAACAGTCCAGCCATCGCAGCCAATGAGTTCGACTACGTGGAGATGTGGGCTCAGGACGCGGCCGCGATGCTGGGCTACCACGCTGGC
>NZ_LZIS01000025.1 GCF_001667015.1 Mycobacterium sp. E3198
TTCGGCGTGACGCCGCTGATGCTGTGGCAGCAGATGACCAAGCACTACACCAACATCTCGGTGCAGACCGCCGGCAACAACATCCGCGACGCCAAGGGGATGAAGCTCAACCTGAACATCCGCGACGTCCGGCTGCAGTCGAGCGCCAACTCGAAGGGCACCATCGGCTCGCTGGACGCCACCATCAGCTGGACCAGTGACGGCATCAAGCAGTCGGTGCAGAACGCGATCCCGGTCCTGGGCCCGTTCGTCACCAACAGCGTGACCACCCACCCGGCCGACGGCACGATCGAGCTCAAGGGCATGCTCGACAACATCACGGCCAAGCCGGTGGTGGCCGGCAACGGGTTGGAGCTGCAGATCGTCAGTTTCAACGCGCTCGGCTTCACCATGCCGAAGGAGTCGGTGCAGTCGACGCTGAACGACTTCACCGCACAATTCACCAAGAACTACCCGCTGGGCATCCACGCCGACAGCGTGCAGGTCACCGATACCGGTGTCCAGGCGCACTTTTCGACGCAGAACGCCAGCATTCCGAACGACAACACCAACGACCCCTGCTTCGCCCACCTCTGACGGCTAACTAAGCCCGTCCAGCACCACCCGGGTTCCCGAGAGACCGAGCCGCGTCGCGCCGGCGTCGACCATCGCAAGCGCATCGGCGACGGTGCGGATGCCGCCGCTGGCCTTGACACCCAGCCGTCCCCCCACGGCCTGCGCCATCAGGGCGACGGCCTCCACCGACGCCCCGCCCGCGGGGTGAAACCCGGTCGAGGTCTTGACGAAGTCGGCGCCGGCGTCCTCGGCGGCGCGGCACACGTCGGTGAGCGTGCGCCCGCCGTCCCGGCCCAGCAGCACCGCGGACTCCACGATGACCTTGAGCACGGCCCCGGGCGCCGCGGCACGCACCGCCTCGATGTCGGATCGCACGGCGAGGAGTTCACCGGCCACCGCGGCACCGACGTCGATGACCATGTCGACCTCGCCGGCACCGCACGCCACGGCCCGCGCGGCCTCGTGCGCCTTGACGTCCGGCAGGTGCTTGCCCGACGGGAAACCGACCACCGCGGCCACCGGCATCGCGGCGCCGGCAGCCATCGCGGCAGGCACCATCGACGGCGAGACGCACACCGCGTACACGCCCAGTTCGGTGGCCTCGGCGACCAGCGCCGCGACGTCGGCGCGAGTGGTCTCGGGTTTGAGCAAGGTGTGGTCGATCAGGGCCGCCAGCCGGGCCCGCGTGGGTCGCCCCGCCACTAGAACGCTTCTTCGGGGCCACCGGGGTTGCATCCGGTGGCCACCATCTCGGCGTCGTCGACCACCGGGCGCCAGGGCTCCAGATTCCAGCTGGCCTTGCCCGGTTGCGCCAGCTCGGCGAACTGCCAGTGGCAGACGAACTGCGCGCGCATTCCGGCGGTACCGGCGTCCGGCGACAGCGCGAGCACCTCGGCCCAGGCCTCGTCCGCGTCCGTCGCGACGAAGGGCGGCCTGGCGGCCAGCCGGCCCGAGGGTGTCGGAAAGACCCGCAGGCTGGGCAAGCCGCGCCAGTGCGCCCACTCGGTGTGCTCGATGAAAGGAGGTGCGGGGCTCGCGTCGGCACGAGCGAGCGTCGCCGCCGGCGGCGAGCCCAGCAGCGCGACCGCCACCGCCGGCGCGGCCAGCAGCGCTCTCATGGCGCTAGCGCGACTTACCCTGAATCTCCAGCAGCTTGGGCCGCACGTCGACCAGGTACACGCCGGCCGCGCAGGCGGCAATCGCCATCCCGAGCACGCCGAAAACGAAACTCAGCAGCGATGTCAGCAGCACCGCCAGGCCGAGGATCACCAACCACACCGGCTTGGTCAGCTTGTCGGCGGCGGTATAGGCGTCGGGCCGCTGCAGGGCTGCGTGCACAAACGCGTACACCGCCGTCAGCGCGACGGCGATCTGCAGGGCGAACATGACGATGGTCACGGCGTGGGTCACGCATCAAGGGTATGCGTGCCGCGCGTAAAACGTCGACTCCGAGTCGCCCGCCAGCGGGTCGGCACCCGATGGACGGGCAACTCGGAGTCGAGTGTCACGGCATCGAGGGTCACCTCGGCGCCGAACTACTTCTGGGTGACCTTCTTGGCAGACGCCTTCTTGGCCGGAGCCTTCTTGGCGGCCGCCTTCTTCGCGGGCGCCTTCTTGGCCGGAGCCTTCTTGGCCGGGGCCTTCTTGGGCAGGTCGATGCCGACCAGCTTGGCCGCCCGCTCACCGACCGCGCGGGTCTGCGACGCGACGGTGCCGAGCGCCTCCTGGGTCAGCTCGACGGCCTGGTCCACGTAGCCCTCGGCGCGCGCCGATGCGTCCTCGAAGGGCCGCTGGCTGCGCAGCCGCTCCAGGGCGGACTCGCCGCGCTCGACCAGCTCGTTGTACCGGCTGGTCGCGGCCTCCAGGTAGCCCTCGGCGGCCTTGCGCAGCTCGTCCGAGGTGAACCGCTCGCGCAGCTCGGTGAACTGCTCGGGCAGGTCCTCCTGGAGCTTCGACAGGCGCGCGCGGCGCTCCTCGACCCGGCTGCGGGTCTCGGTGCGGGTCTCTTCGGCACGCTCACGGATGTTGGCGATCAGGTCGTTGACCGTGGCCAGGGCCAGGTCGGCGGCGCCCAGCGCGGCCAGCAGCGGGGCCCGCAGGTCCTCAACGTTCGTGTTTTCAGCCATGGTGTTTCCTTTCATAATTTCTTTGTTATCGGGGTTACTACCTGTTGATCTGGAAAAGGGGGCAAGTGTCGGCTCCATGACGGAGTAGTCAAGACCCGCGGATTGACGTGGCACTCAACTTGCCGGGGAAACCTCCTGATTGGTCGGGTCGGCTGATCGAGTTCGCATCGCGGTCAGTCACCACCCGAGGTCCGGACATCACACCCCTTCCCCTGGGTAACCAGGCGGCCCGGCGGATATACGTCGGGCGGCCACTGGCGCGATGCAAAAGCCCCTCGTCGGCCGGCGGCCGACGGCGTAGCGGGCGATCACTCGTCGCTGTCGGATTCGCTCGGACACTCCTCGAAAATCGATTCGTTCTGCTGGGTGAATGACGCGTAGATCTCCAGCAGGATCTGCTTCTGACGCTCGGTGATCGACGTGTCGGTGATGATGGCGTCGCGCACCTGACTTTTGTCGCTGGGCTCGAGGATCCCGGCCCGCACGTAGAGCACCTCGGCCGACACCCGCAGCGCCTTCGCGATCTGGCTCAGGACGTCGGCGGACGGCTTCCGCAATCCGCGCTCCACCTGGCTCAGGTAAGGGTTGCTGACACCCGACCGCTCGGCGAGTTGGCGCACCGAAACCTGCGCGTTCTCCCGCAGATCCCGGATGAAGCTGCCGATGTCGGAAGCCGCGGTGGTCACCTTGGCGGAGAGCTTCTCCTCCGGCGGCATCGCGTACTCCCTGGGTTGGGCCTCATCCTTACGCGCCCCAGCGTACGGCCAAGTGCTTGCTATTGCAAGCACTTGTTAGCACCCCTAGAAAAGCAGCTGCGCGACGGCGTAGATGATCAGCCCCGCCAGGGACCCCACGACGGTGCCGTTGATCCGAATGAACTGCAGGTCACGCCCGACGTGCAGTTCGATGCGCCGGCTGGCCTCCTCGGCGTCCCAGCGCTCGATCGTGTCGGTGATGATCGCGGTGATCTCCACCCCGTACTGAGAAACCAGGTGCTGGGCCGCCCGCACGATCCAGTTGTCGACCTTGTCGCGCAGCTCGGCGTCGTCGCGCAGCGACTCCCCGATCCGCACGACGGTGTCGGCGATGCGGGTGCGCAGCGTGCTGGACGGATCGTCGACCCCCTCGAGCACCAGCCTTTTCAGCGTCCGCCAGGCCGTTGCCGCGGCGTCGGCGATCTCGTCGCGCGCCATCAGCTGTTCCTTGACCGCCTCGGCCCGCGCGATGGTCTCCGGGTCGTTCTGCAGGTCGTCGGCGAACTCGAACAGGAAGCGCGTCGCCGAACGGCGCAACTCGTGGTCGGGGTTGCGGCGGACCTTGTCGGTGAAGTCCATCAGCTCGCGGTGGATTCGATCACCGACGAGATGGTCGATGAAGCGCGGCGACCAGCCCGGCGAGTCCCGCTCGACCACCCGCTGGATGACCTCCCCCGCGTTCAGCGACCACTGGAACGCCCGGTCGGCCAGAAGCTGGATCAGGGCCTCCTGGCGGTTCTCGGCCAGCAGGGTGGACAGCATGCGGCCCACCGGCGGACCCCATTGCGGTTCGGCGATGCGGCGCACGATCATCCGGTCGATCACCTGCTGGACGTCCTCGTCGCGCAGCAGCTCCACGAGCACCCGCAGCACCGTCGCCGTCTCGCTCGCCACCCGCGCGGCGTGCGCGGACTCCGAGAGCCATTTCCCGAGCCGGCCGGGCACCTGGGCGTCGCGCAGCTTCGTCTCGACGACCGGCGGCGACAGGAAGTTCTCCCGCACGAAGGTCCCCAGACCCTCGCCGAGCTGGTCCTTCTTGCGCTTGATGATCGCGGTGTGCGGAATCGGAATGCCCAGCGGGTGCTTGAACAGCGCGGTGACCGCGAACCAGTCGGCCAGCGCGCCCACCATGCCGGCCTCCGCGGCCGCCCCGACGTAACCGACCCACGCCGCGGTGATGGCGTGGGCCTGGGCCCAGCGACAGGCGAGGAACAGGCCGGTGGCGCCCACCAGGAAACTCAGCGCGACCAATTTCATCCGGCGCAGTGCCACCCGCCGCTGCGCATCGGCCTCCGGATCGGCGCCGGCGAAGGATTCGGCCAGGGACGGTCGCGCCGCCGACGGCGCGGGGAAGACCTCGCCCGGGTGTGAGGCTCTGTGTGCCACCACACCATCATGTATTGCCGCGCGCGGTTAGTGTTACCGCCCTGCTTACGGACCCCGCGCCCGCGCAGCCCATCCGGCAAAACGGGGTCCGCAGGCCGTATTATCGGGGGCGACTATCGAGTGGGAAGCGGCGAGAGTGGCAGAGCGGATCCCGGCTGTGACCGTCAAGACGGATGGTCGCAAGCGGCGTTGGCACCAACACAAGGTGGAGCGCCGCAACGAGCTGGTCGACGGCACGATCGAGGCGATCCGCCGGCTCGGCCGCTTCCTGAGCATGGACGAGATCGCGGCGGAGATCGGCGTCTCCAAGACCGTGCTCTACCGCTATTTCGTGGACAAGAACGACCTGACCACTGCGGTGCTGATGCGGTTCACGCAGACGACGCTGATCCCCAACATGGCCGCGGCACTGTCGTCGAAACTGGACGGCTTCGACCTGACCCGCGAGGTCATCCGCGTGTATGTCGAAACCGTGGCGGCCGAACCCGAGCCGTACCAGTTCGTGATGGCCAACAGTTCGCCGACCAAGAGCAAGGTGATCGCGGACTCCGAGCGAATCATCGCCCGCATGATCGCGGTGCTGCTGCGCCGCCGCATGCGTGAGGCGGGGATGGACACCGGCGGCGCGGAGCCGTGGGCCTACTTGATCGTCGGTGGGGTGCAGCTGGCCACCCACTCGTGGATGTCGGACCCGCGGATGAGCGCCGACGAGCTGATCGACTACCTGACCATGCTGAGCTGGAGCGCGCTCTGCGGCATCGTCGAGGCCGGCGGGTCGCTGGAGAAGTTCCGTGGACAGCCGCATCCCTCGCCGATCGTGCCGCCGCGAGAGCCATGAGGTGGCGCCGGAATGCCTGACGTGAGCATGGGCTCACGGCTCAGGTCGTGGGCGTACGCGCTGCGCACCACCAACCCGCCCCCGGACGGGCCGGTCGACGCCGTCACGCGGTGGCTGGTGGTCACCCGCGCGGCGGTGCTGCCGATGACCCTGGTCTCCGGCCTGGTCGCGGCCCTGCTGGCGATCGGCAAGCCCGGGCTGGACTGGCGCTGGCTGGCGCTGGCCGTGCTCGGCATCACGCTGGCCCACACCGCCAACAACCTGATGAACGACCTCTACGACACGCGGGTCGGCACCGACAGCGCCACCTACCCGCGCGCGTTGTACGCCCCCCACCCGGTGCTTTCCGGGCTGATCAGCCGCCGCACGCTGGGGCTGGCGATCCTGCTCGTCAACGTCGCCGATCTGGCGATCCTCGTCACCCTGACGTGGGCGCGCGGCTGGCCCGTGGCCGGCTTCGCGCTGGCCGGCTTCGCCCTCAGCGTCGCCTACACCGCGCCGCCGCTGCGGCTGAAGAAGCGCGGCCTCGGCGAACCCGACGTCTTCGTCGTGTGGGGCCCGCTGATGGTGTGCGGCACCTTCTACTCCGCGGTGGGCTGGGTGAGCTGGGACGTCGTGCTGGCCTCGCTGCCCTACGGGCTGTTGTGCACGACGGTGCTGATGGGCAAGCACATCGACAAGATTCCCTACGACGCCCCGCTGGGCATCCGGACGCTGCCCGTGCTGCTCGGCGAGGCGCGCGCCCGGGCGGTCACGCTCGGCATGATGGTCGGCTTCTACACGCTGGTGGGGGTGGCCGTGGTGGCGGGGGCGATGCCCTGGCCCGCGCTCGTGGTCGCGCTGGCGCTGCCCCGGCTGGCGAAGGTGTGGCCGCATTTCCGCCGACCGAGGCCCGACGAGCCGCCGCCGAAGTTTCCCGTGTGGCCGCTGTGGTACGCCGCGCTGGCCTGGGTGCACGTGCGCCAGGCCGGCGCGCTGCTGGTGGTGGGGCTGGCGGCGGGCGCCGTGTTGCGCGTGTTGTGACCGGGATGTGACGTAGAGCCAAGCTTCGCAATGCGACTTGGACGGCCTTAACGGCTAGCATGCAGGGGATGCATCGGGGGTGAACCGGGCGCTAGGCCGCACGCAAGCCCGGGAACCCGAGATACAGAAAGGCCCAATTTCTCATGTCTGTGCAGCTCACGCCGCATTTCGGGAACGTGCAAGCGCACTACGATCTTTCCGACGACTTCTTCCGGCTTTTCCTGGACCCCACCCAGACCTACAGCTGCGCATACTTCGAGCGCGACGACATGACGCTCGAGGAAGCCCAGTTCGCCAAGATCGACCTGTCACTGGGGAAGCTCGGGCTCGAGCCGGGCATGACGCTGCTCGACATCGGCTGCGGCTGGGGCGGAGCGCTGCAACGGGCGATCGAGAAGTTCGATGTCAACGTCATCGGAATCACGCTCAGCCGCAACCAATTCGAGTACAGCAAGGCGAGGCTGGCCGCTATCCCCACCGAGCGCACCGTCGAGGTCCGGCTGCAGGGCTGGGAGGAGTTCGACGACGAGGTCGATCGGATTGTCACCATCGGCGCCTTCGAAGCGTTCAAGGCCGAACGCTGGCCCGCGTTTTTCGAGCGCGCCTACGGCATCCTTCCCGACGATGGCCGAATGTTGCTGCACACGATTCTCGCGCACTCGCAAAAGCAAATGCACGAGCGCGGGATCTCGCTGACCATGCGCGACATTCGA
>NZ_LZIS01000026.1 GCF_001667015.1 Mycobacterium sp. E3198
CGCGCGGCTGGCCAAGGACCAGGGCGTGCCCATCTCGACGATCTCGTTCGGCACCAAAGGCGGCGAGATCGAGATGAACGGGCAGCGGGTCGCCGTTCCCGTCTCGACCGACCAGATGAAAAAGATCGCCCAGCTCTCCGGCGGGCAGTCCTACACCGCGACCAACATCGCCGAGCTCAACAAGAGCTACAACGCCATCGAGAACGACATCGGGTTTCGCACGGTGCCCGGACCCGGCAGCGCCGGGTGGCTGCGCCTGGGCGTCGTCGCCGCGCTCATCGCCGCGGCGCTGGCCCTGTTGATCAACCGGCGGCTGCCGACCTGATCGCCCACCCGATCGCCGCCCTGATCGCCTAGGAGGGCAACCGGCTGTTGAGCGCGAGACCGGCCAGGATGGCGCCGGCCAGGACCACCGCCCCGAGCAGCATCCAGGCGAGGCTGGCGTCGCCCTTCACCGTCTCGTAGCCGATCTGGCGCTGCAGCGTCGAATAGACGCTTTCCAACGATTGCAGGCTGTCGGCGTGGAACGCCTCGCCGTCGGTGATCTTGGTGATCTCCTGCAACGTCTGGTCGTCGACGGGGACCGGGATGGTGGCGCCCTCGTAGTCGACGGTGCCGTAGGGCGTGCCGAAGGAAATCGTCGAGATCTGCACCTCCTCGGCCTTCGCGGCGCGCGCCGCGGTGAACGCGCCCTGCGGGGCGTTGGGGTCCAGCGGCACGTTCTCGGCGCCGTCGGACAGCAGCACGATGCGGGCCGGCGGCGGGGTGTCCTCGCCCGTGATGGCCGCGGCCCCGACCGCGTGCAGCGCGGTGAAGATCGCCTGACCGGTGGCCGTCCCGTCGGCGAACTCGAGCTTCTTCAGCGCGTCGAGGGTCGCCTGGTGCTGCGGGGTCGGCGGCACCAGCAGGAAGGGCGTCCCGGCAAACCCGACCAGGCCGAGATTGATGCCCGGCGTCAGCTGGCCGGCGAACTGGCTGGCCGCCTGCTCGGCCGCTTTGAGCCGGTTGGGTTCGACGTCGGTGGCGCGCATGGAGTTCGACATGTCGATGACGAGCACGACGCAGGCGCGGTTG
>NZ_LZIS01000027.1 GCF_001667015.1 Mycobacterium sp. E3198
CTGTGCGCCGCGCCGGCGCGGGCCGACGACGTGCGGCTTCAGTGGCCGCTGCGCCCGCCCCCGGCCGTCGCCCGCGGATTCGACGCCCCGTCCCCCGACTGGCATCCCGGCCATCGCGGCGTGGATCTGCCCGGCTCCCCAGGTCAGCCGGTCCATGCCGCGGGCGACGCGACCGTGGTGTTCGCCGGGGAGCTGGCCGGGCGGCCCGTGGTGTCGCTGGCGCATCCCGGCGGCCTGCGCACCAGCTACGAGCCGGTGCGGGCGGCCGTGCGGCCGGGTCAGGCGGTGACGGCCGGGACGGTGATCGGTTCGCTGCAGACGGGCCATGTCGGCTGCCGGGCCGCGGCCTGCCTGCACTGGGGGGCGATGTGGGGGCCGGCGTCGGGCGCCGACTACGTCGACCCGCTGGGGCTGTTGAACGCGACGCCGATCCGGCTCAAGCCGCTCACCGGCTAGCGCGAATCAGGCGCGCGGGTGGGCCTGGTCGTGCACCGCCCGCAGCCGCGACACCGCGACGTGGGTGTACAGCTGCGTGGTGGCCAGGCTGGAATGCCCGAGCAGCTCCTGGACGACCCGCAGGTCGGCCCCGCCCTCGAGCAGGTGCGTAGCCGCGCTGTGCCGCAGCCCGTGCGGCCCCATGTCCGGCGCGCCGTCCACCGCCCCGACGGTCTGGTGCACGACGGTGCGGGCCTGGCGCACGTCGAGCCGCCGGCCGCGCGCGCCCAGCAGCAGCGCCGGCCCGGAGTCCGCGGTCGCCAGGGCGGGACGCCCGTCGGCGAGCCAGGCGCGCAGCGCCTCGGCGGCGGGGATCCCGAACGGCACGGTGCGTTCCTTGTTGCCCTTGCCGAGGACCCGGACCAGCCGATGGTGGGCGTCCACGTCGTCGACGTCCAGGCCGCACAGCTCGCTGACCCGGATGCCGGTGGCGTACAGCAGCTCGACGATCAGCCGGTCCCGCAACGCCAGCGGATCGCCTTGCTGCGCACCGGATTTGGCGGCGGCCATCGCGTCGAGCGCCTGATCCTGGCGCAGCACCGACGGCAGGGTGCGGTGCGCCTTGGGCACCTGCAGCCGCGCGGCCGGATCCGCCGCGAGCAGGCCGCGCCGCGCCGCCCACGCGGTGAACGCCTTGATCGCCGAGGTGCGGCGGGCCAAGGTGGTGCGGGCCGCCCCGGCCCCGGCGGCCGCGCCCAGCCACGCCCGCAGCACCGGCAGGCTCAGCGCGTCCAGGCCGCGGCCGTCGAGGAACGCGAACAGCGAACGCACGTCGCCCAGGTACGCGCGGCGGGTGTGCGCCGAGCGGCCGCATTGCAGGTCCAGGTACTGGTCGAACTCGTCGAGGATCGCCTCCACGCCTTTACGTTCGCAGGCGCCGGGGCTGGGGCTCAGGTGACGCGCCGGAGCGTGTCCGGGGTGAGATCTTTGCGCGTGGGATATCCGTCGACCGCCATGATCAGGTCGGCCTCGGCGAGGATCGCCCGCAGCACGTGCACGATGCCGTCGACGCCGCCGAGGGCCAGCCCGTACGCGTACGGGCGGCCGATCCCGACCGCCGTCGCGCCCAGCGCGAGCGCCTTGATGACGTCGGCGCCGCTGCGGACGCCCGAGTCGAACAGCACCGGAAGCCCGGCGGCGGCCTCCACCACCCCGGGCAGGCAGTCGATCGCGGGCAGGCCGCCGTTGGCCTGCCGGCCGCCGTGGTTGGAGCAGTAGATGCCGTCGACGCCGCCGTCCTTGGCGCGCCGCGCGTCGTCGGGATGGCAGATCCCCTTCACCAGCAGCGGCAGGTCGGTCAGCGAGCGCAGCCAGGGCAGGTCGTCCCACGTCAAGGGGTTTCCGAAGACCTGTATCCAGCGCAGCGTGGCGCCCTGCGGGTCCTCTTCGGGCGGCCGGGCCAGGCCGGCGCGGAAGACCGGGTCGCTGGTGTAGTTGGCCAGGCAGTGCCCGCGCAGCTGGGGGAAGTTCGACGTGCCCAGGTCGCGGGGCCGCCACCCGGTGACCCACGTGTCGAGGGTGACGACGATGCCCTTGAAGCCGGCGGTCTCGGCGCGCTGCACGAGGCTGGCGGCCAGCTCGCGGTCGGTCGGTGTGTACAGCTGGAAGAGGCCGGGCGTGTCGCCGAGGGCGGCGGCGACGTCCTCCATCGGGTCGACCGTCAGGGTGGAGGCCACCATCGGCACGCCGGTGCGCGCGGCCGCGCGGGCGGTGGCCAGGTCGCCGTGGCCGTCCTGGGCGCACAGGCCGATGACCCCGATGGGCGCCATGAAGAGGGGCGACGGCAGGGTCATGCCGAACAGCTCGACGGACAGGTCGCGCTGGGCGGCGCCCACGAACATGCGCGGGATGAGACCCCAGCCCTCGAAGGCGGTGCAGTTGGCCCGCTGCGTGCGCTCGTCGCCGGCCCCGCCCGCGACGTAGGACCAGACCGAGGGCGGCAACGCGGTGGTGGCCTTGGCCTCCAGTTCGGCGAAGGCCATCGGCAGCGGCGGCACCACTCCGGCCAGGCCCTGCAGGTAGATCTCGTTCTGGTAGTCCCCGAAGTGCGCCCTGAATTGAGTCATGTCCTAGGCGCCCGACTCCGCCTCGGCCAGCTCCCTCTTCCACTGCCGGAACGTTTCCTCGGTGCGGCCACGCCGCCAGTAACCCGAGATCGACGACGCCCAGTTCGCGTCCACGCCACGCTCTTTGCGGATGTAGGGGCGCAAGTTGTGCATGACGGTTTGCGCCTCGCCGTGGATGAACACGTGCACCTGCCCCGGCAGCCACAGCGCGGTGGTGACCGCTTCGATGAGCGGCGCGAAATCACCGGCGCGGTCCTCGGGCACCAGGTCGGCGCGGCCGCCGCGGTAGACCCAGCTCACCTCGACGTTCTCCGGCGCGGTCAGCGGGATCTCGTCTTCGGGGCCGCCGACCTCGAGGAAAGCCTTGCCGACGGCGTTGGGGGGCAACGCTTCCAGCGCCACGGCGATGGCCGGGAGCGCCGACTCGTCGCCGGCCAGCAGGTGCCAGTCGGCGGCCGGGTCGGGGGTGTAGGCCCCACCGGGACCCATCAGGTAGATCGGCTGACCGGGTTGGGCCGACGCCGCCCACGCGCCCGCGATCCCATGCTCGCCGTGCACCACGATGTCCAGGGTCAGCTGGCGGGCCGCGGCGTCGACGCCGCGGACGGTCATGGTCCGCACCGACGGCATCTTCTCGGGCGGCACCTCGTTGAAGCTGTCCAGCGTCAGCGGCTGCGGCAGCCCGGCCACGTCGACGTCCTCGGCCACGAATGCCAGCTTGACGTAGGAGTCGGTGAACTTGCTGGGCGTGAAGGTGTCGAAGTGACTGCTGCCGAGCACCACCCGAACCATGTGCTGGGTGAGTTGCTCGGTGCGGACAACTTCGAAGCTTTGCAGAGGTCGACCCGCCACTTGTCCTCCTGTCCAGACCCGACCCCCGTCGACTATACGAGTCGCGTCGTTGCGGCACGGGCCGCGCGGGCGCGGACGATCCGCCACCGCCCGTCGTCGCGCCGCGCCAGCCCGGCCAGCTCGAGGATCGCCAGCGGCCCGAGCACCCGCTCGGGCGGCAGGGCCGACGCGACGGCGATCTCGTCGACCGTGGCGGCGCCGCGGCCGGGTAGCGCCTCGTACACCCTGCGTTCGACGTCGCCCAGCCCGTCGAGCGCCGTGCTGGGGCGCGGTTGTTCGGGTGCCAGCTCGCCGATGCGGCCGACCAGCTCGACAACGTCGTCGGCGCGGGTGACCAGTTGCGCGCCGTCGCGCAGCAGCGCGTGACAGCCCGCCGAGGCCGACGAGGTCACGGGTCCCGGCACCGCGGCCACCACCCGGCCCAGCGCCCGCGCCCAGGCCGCGGTGTTCGCGGCGCCGCTGCGCAGGCCGGCCTCCACCACCACGGCCGCCCCCGCGACCGCGGCGACCAGGCGGTTGCGGGTGAGAAACCGGTGCCGGGCCGGGCGGATACCCGGCGGGTATTCGGTGAACACCAGCCCTTGCTGGCCGATTCGATGCAGCAACCCGGAATGACCCGCCGGATAAGGGATGTCGAGTCCGCCGGCGAGCACCGCGACGGTCAGGCCGTCGCAGATCAGCGCGGAGCGGTGGGCCGCGCCGTCGATGCCATACGCGCCGCCGGAGACCACCGCGACGTCGCGTTCGACCAGCCCGGCGGCCAGGTCGGCGGCCACCTGCTCGCCGTAGGCCGTCGACGCCCGCGTTCCGACCACCGCGGCCGCGCGCTGGGTCACCTCGTCGAGGCGCGCCGGCCCCATCGCCCACAACACCATCGGCGGCCCGCCGCGCGCCCTGACCTCCGCACTTCCGAACGCGGCGAACGCGAGCAGCGGCCACTCGTCGCAGTCGGGTGTGATCAGTCGCCCCTCACGCGCGGCGAGCAACGCGAGATCCGCCGCGGCGCGGTCCATTTCGCGCCTGGCCTCGGTGTGCCGGGCCAGGTCGTCGTCGACCGACCCGCGCCGAACCCGCTCGGCGGCCTCCACCGGGCCCACGCGTCGCACCAGCGCGGCCAGTTGCGCGCAGGGCGGTTCGGCCACCCGGGACAGGTACGCCCACGCCAGCGACACCGGATCGCTCATCGCCGCACCCCCGGCTGCCGGAAGCTGAGCGCGGCGGCGACGTCGTCGAGGCCGGGCGAGACCCGGCCGGCCAAATCGGCCAGGCTCCACGCGACCCGCAGCGTGCGGTCGAGGCCTCGGATGCTGAGCAACCCGCTGTCCAGCGCCCTGCGCAACGGGTCCATCGCGGCGTTGCCGGGGCGAAACTTTCGCCGCAGCAGGGTCCCGCTGACTTCGGCGTTGGTGCGGAAACCGTGTGGTTTCCAGCGTTCGGCGGCCGCATCGCGGGCCGCCGCCACCCGCCGGCGAACCTGCGCCGTCGACTCGCCGTCGGTGACCGAGATGGCCCCGGCGCGCACCGCATTCATCTGCACCCGCAGGTCGACGCGGTCCATCAGGGGCCCGGACAGCTTGCCCAGGTAGCGGCGTTTCGCCGCCGCGGCGCAGACGCAGTCCTGCGGGTCGGCGGGCGCGCACGGGCACGGGTTGGCGGCCAGCACCAGCTGAAAGCGGGCCGGGTAGCGGGCCACCCCGTCGCGGCGGGCGAGGCGAATTTCCCCGTCCTCCAACGGGGTTCGCAACGCTTCCAGCGCGCTGACGCCGATCTCGGCGCATTCGTCCAGGAACAGCACCCCGCGATGCGCCCGGCTGATGGCGCCCGGCCGCGCCATCCCCGATCCCCCGCCGACGAGGGCCGCGACGGTGGAGCTGTGGTGCGGTGCCACGAACGGCGCCCGGGTGATCAGCGGCGTCTCCGGCGACAGCAGCCCGGCCACCGAGTGAATCGCGGTGACCTCCAGGGACTCGCTTTCCGACAGCGGGGGCAACAGCCCCGGAAGCCGTTGCGCCAGCATCGTTTTGCCGACGCCCGGCGGTCCCGTCAGCATGAGGTGATGCGCGCCGGCGGCGGCGACCTCGACCGCGAACCGCGCCTGCGCCTGCCCGACCACGTCGGCCAGATCCGCCGTCGGCTCGGGGTCGGTGGCCGCCGCGCCGGTCCGGGGGTCCAGGCCGCCGGAACCGGCGAGCCAGCGCTTCAGTTGCCGCAGCGTGCGCACGCCCCAGACGTCGATCCCGTCGATCAGGCTGGCCTCGGCCAAATTGTCCACCGGGACGACGGCGGCGGGCCAGCCGTCGCGTTTGGCGGCCAGCACGGCGGGCAGCACCCCGCGCACCGGGCGCACCCGGCCGTCCAGCGACAACTCGCCCAGCAGCACCGTCTTCTCCAGCCGCTCCCACGGCTGCTTGCGCTGCGCCGACAGCACCGCGGCGGCCAGGGCGATGTCGTAGACGGATCCCATCTTCGGCAGTGTCGCCGGGGACAGCGCGAGGATGAGCCGGGACTGCGGCCAGTCGTCGCCGCAGTTGGTGACCGCCGCGCGGACCCGGTCGCGCGACTCCTGCAGGGCGGCGTCGGGCAGGCCCACCAGGTGTACGCCCGGCAGTCCGGAGCTGATGTCGGCCTCGATTTCCACTGTCGCGCCGTCCAATCCGCGCACCGCGACCGAGAACGCCCGCCCCAGCGCCATCAGCCGATCCCCCGCAGGTGGGTCAGCTCCGGGGTGCGGCGGCGCCCGACCCGCACGCCGATCACATCGATGCGCAGCGCCGCCCACCGGGCGTCCTGCCCGGCCAGCCACAGCCCGGCCAGCCGGCGCAACCGCCAGACCTTGCGCGGGGTCACCGCGTGCGCCAGCCCGCCGTAGCCGTCGCCGGTGCGGGTCTTGACCTCGACGAACACAACGGTGCCGGTGGCGTCGTCGGCGGCGATCACGTCGAGTTCGCCGTAGCGGCAGCGCCAGTTGCGGCCCAGGATCCGCAGCCCCAGACGGGTCAGGTGATCCACGGCGAGCGCCTCGCCCATCGCGCCCAGCTGGGCCCGGGTCATGCTCTGTTCGGTCGTCATGGCGGCCACGGTGCCCGGCGATCCCGACACGGCGTGCGGCCGTCGGGGCCGAACGGCGACGGAAACGACCGGTTATCCCCAGTCGGGCGGCCGTCCACAGCGACTACGTGATGCGGTCCGCCCTGGTGTAGACGTTCATCGAGTCCTCCCGCAGGAAGGCCACCAGCGTCAGCCCGGCGTCCTCGGCCAGCGAGACGGCCAGCGACGACGGCGCCGACACCGCGGCCAGCACGGGAACACCCGCCATCACGGCCTTCTGCGTCAGCTCGAACGACGCCCGCCCGCTGACCAACAGCACCGCGCCGGAAAGCGGCACCCGCTCACGTTCGAGCGCCCAGCCGATCACCTTGTCCACCGCGTTGTGCCTGCCGATGTCCTCGCGCACCACCAGCGCCGTGCCGTCGACGCCGAACAGCGCCGCGGCGTGCAGCCCCCCGGTGCTGTCGAAAACCTTTTGCGCGGAACGAAGTCGGCCGGGCATGACCTTCAGCGTGGCCGCGGCGACCTTCGCCGGATCCGCGCCCGGCGAGAAGCGGCTGGTCGACCGTACCGCCTCCAGCGAGGCCTTGCCGCACACCCCGCACGACGAGGTGGTGTAGAAGTTGCGGGTGACGTCCAGCCCGGGCGGCTCGACCCCGGCAGCCAGGGTCACGTCCACGACGTTGTAGGTGTTGGCGCCATCCTCGCCGCGACCGCCGCAGTAGCGGATGGTCAGCACGTCGTCGCGGCCGCCGATGACGCCCTCGGTCAGCAGAAAACCTTGCGCCAGTTCGAAATCCGAGCCAGGAGTGCGCATCGTCACCGTGACCGGCGCGCCGTTGACGCGGATCTCCAGTGGCTCCTCGACGGCCAGGGTTTCCGGTCGGGTGACGGCCCGATCGGCGGTGAGGTGATGCGCGCGCCGACGCGCGGTCACATGGCTCACCGGCGCCGCAACCTCATGCGATCAAGCTACATCGGCCAGCGCCGCCAGCGTCTCGTGCGCCGAATGAACCGGCCGCCAGCCCAGCTGGGTCCGCGCCTTGGTGGTGTCCATCACCACCGACGTCCGCGCGACGTGCAGCCACTCCAGCATGGACGGGACGAACGGCACTCGCGAGATCGCCGCCGACGCGGCTGAGGCAGCCACGGCCGGGACCCGCACGGGCCGGCCGCCCAGCGCCTTGGCCACCTCCGACACCGTCACCACCCCGTCGCCGGCGATGTTGTACGCCCCGGGCGGCGCCGGTGCGGTCGCCGCCAGCGCGATCGCTTCGGCGACGTCGTCGTGGTGGACCAACTGCAGCGGAAAACCGGGGTCGGGCACCACCGGCTTCAGCATCGGGGCCACCTTGGAAATGGCGCGCACCGGGCCGGGCAGCTGATTCCACGGCATCGCGTCGGCCAGCGCGGTCGCCAGTGGCCCGGCGACGATGCACGGCCGCAGGACGAACACCTCGAGCGACGAGCCCTTGGTGATGTCGGCCAGCAGCGCCTCACTCGCCGCCTTCTGCGCCGAGTAGTAGTGCTCGGCCGATCCCCGGGTGGGCACGTCCTCGGTGAGCGGGACCGGGTTGTCGGAGTGGTAGCCGTACGCCGCCACCGACGAGGTGTAGACCAGGCGCCGCGGCCGCTCGGCCGCGACGGTCGCCTCGAACACGTTGCGGGTGCCCTGCAGGTTGATGCGCGAGCTCTCTTCGCGGGAGCCCATGATGATGAACGCCAGGTGGACCACCACGTCGGCCTGCGCCACCAGCGCGTCGACCGCCTCGCGGTCGAGGATGTCGCCCCGCTGGTAGACGGTCTTCTGCCAGCCACACGAGACCGGGTCAAACGGCCGCCGCGCCATCCCGATGATGGTCTCCACCGCGGGATCACGCTCGAGCGCCGTCACCGCCGAAATACCGATTTCACCGGTCGGTCCGGTCACCGCCACGGTCAGCCCCATTCGACATGACCTTCCCGCCCGCGGCGCTTCGAAAACCGCGAGTGACCAAAGTCGCAAGTCGATATCCTCGACGAGGGAGCGTGAGCAGCCACGCTGCCCATGTGCCGAGCAACGGGCATACACCGTGTGGATCCCGTGTTGGCGACCGATAATCTACGGCGACTGCGGGTCAAACCTGCACCGGAGGAATGGGGACACGACGTGGCAGACGACGCGAACGCCGTCGCGGACGGTCCGACGCCGGGCGGGGAGAAGGCCGACCCGGCGACCGTCTTCGCCGCCCTCGCCGAGATCATCTATCAAGGCTCGGACGCCGCGGAGATGTACGCGGCCATCTGCATCGCCGCGACGCTGACCGTCCGCGGCTGTGACCACGCCAGCCTGATGGTGCGCGAGGGCGACCGCTACGTCACCGTCGGCGCGAGCGACCGCCTGGCGCACCAGATCGACGAGCTGGAGCGGCGCGCCGGAGACGGCCCCTGCATCGACGCCATCGAGGAGGAGACGCCCCAGATCGACACGGACCTGACGACGCCGTCGTTGTGGCCCAAGCTGGCCAAGGTCCTGGTCGACGAGACCCCGGTGCGGGGGGCCATGGGCTTCCGGCTGCTGGTCGAGAAGCGCAAGGGCGCCGCGCTGAACCTGTTCAGCGACACGCCCAATCTGTTCGACGCCGAGTCCGCCGGCCGGGCGGCGGTGCTGGCGGCGTTCGCCAGCGTGGCCATCAACGCGGTCGCCAAGGGCGAGGACGCGTCGAGCCTGCGGCGGGGGCTGCTGAGCAACCGCGAGATCGGCAAGGCGGTCGGCATGCTGATGCTGCTGCACAACATGACCGAGGATCAGGCGTTCGACCTGCTGCGACGCCACTCGCAGGCGCTGAACATCAAGCTGGCCGACGTGGCCCGCGCGATCATCGACAATCGCGGCCAGCTGCCGTCCGACGGCGACAACAAACTCCCGCCCAACACCTAGGCGCTCGCGCTACTCGGGCAGCCGCAGCTCGGGCTTTTCGACCTCTTCGATGTTGACGTCCTTGAAGGTGACCACCCGCACCTGCTTGACGAAGCGGGCCGGCCGGTACATGTCCCACACCCAGGCGTCGGACAGTCGCAGCTCGAAGTACACCTCGCCGTCGGCGTTGCGCGGCACCATCTCGACAGTGTTCGCCAGGTAGAAGCGCCGCTCGGTTTCCACGACATAGCTGAACTGGCCGACGATGTCCTTGTATTCGCGGTAGAGCGAGAGCTCCATCTCGGTTTCGTACTTTTCGAGATCTTCCGCGCTCATCTGCCACTCATCTGCTCAGACGCCTCCGTCGCCGGGAACCTGGTCCCATCTTTCCTCACCGATGCCCGTCCCGGTCGGCGGGAGGGTCGGGTTTGCACTCGGCCACCACCCGCGCACCGGATCCGGTTGCCACGCGCCGGACGTTGATGAACGAATAGCGGTGTTCGGCGCAGGGCCCCAGCCGGGTCAGCGCCGTCGAGTGCGCCGGGGTGCTGTAGCCCTTGTGGTCGGCGAAGCCGTAGCCCGGGTGGTCGGCGTCCATGGCGACCATCAGCCGGTCGCGGCTGACCTTCGCCAGCACGCTGGCCGCGGCGATGCAGGCGGCCGCGGCGTCCCCCCCGATCACCGGCAGCGACGGCATCGGCAGCCCGGGCACGCGGAAGCCGTCGCTGAGCACATACCCCGGGCGGACCGACAGGCCCGCCACCGCCCGCCGCATGCCCTCGATGTTGGCCACGTGCACGCCGCGCCGGTCGACCTCGTCGGACGGGATGAACACCACGTGATACGCCAACGCGTAGCGGCGGATCAAGGGGAACAGCTTTTCCCGCACCTTCTCGGTGAGCTTCTTCGAGTCATCAAGGGCGGCAAGGCTTTCCAGTCTCCCCGGCCCGAGCACGCACGCCGCCACCACCAGCGGGCCCGCGCAGGCGCCGCGTCCCACCTCGTCCACCCCGGCCACCGGGCCCAGGCCGCTGCGGTACAGCGCGGACTCCAGGGTGCGCATCCCGGACGACTTGCGGATCACCGTCCGCGGCGGCCACGTCGTGGCCACGGCTACCGACCCTGTTGGGGATTCACCGAATCGACCCCGCCCCAGCGCGACGGCGGCCAGACGATGAATCGCGCCTTGCCGATGACGTTGGACACCGGCACCGTGCCCGAGTTCGGGTCGCCGGTGCACAGGATGCCCTTGAGGGCTTCAGCCGGGACGCTGGTGCAGTGGGCCCGCGAGTCCGCCGAGTGCGTCCGGTTGTCGCCCATCACCCACAGCCGCCCCTGCGGGACGGCGACCGGCCCGAACTCGCTGCCCAGGCACGGATACTTCGCCGGGTCGGCCATCATGGTGTTCGGATCGAGGTACGGCTCCTTGAGCGGCTTGCCGTCGACCGTCAGCCCGGTGTCGGCCCGGCACTGCACGGTCTGCCCGCCGACCGCGATGACGCGTTTCACCAGGTCGTTTTCGTCGGGGGGCACGAAACCGATGAACGAGAGCCCATCCTGCACCCAGCGCAGTGCGGTGTTGTTCGAGCGAATCGACTTGTACCCGGCGTTCCACGACGGCGGGCCCTTGAAGACGACCACATCGCCGGGCCGCGGTTGACCGAACCGGTAGGTCAGCTTGTCGACCATGATCCGGTCGCCGACGCATCCGCTGCACCCGTGCAGCGTGGGCTCCATCGATTCCGACGGAATCAGGTACGGGCGGGCGATGAACGTCAGCATGACGTAATACAGCACGATCGCGATCACCGCGAGGATCGCGAGTTCGCGCAGCGTGGACTTCTTCTTGGGCTCCGGCTCGGCCGCGTCGGGCGGCGGGGACGCCTCGGACGCGTCGGGGTCGCGGGTGGAGACCTTCGGCTCCGGTTGGCCGGCGTCGGACTGGGGCTCAGCTGGGTCCGGGTTGTCGGTCACGGGATCAGCGTAGCCAGCATGGTTCGTGGCCTGGTGAACCGCGTCCGGTCAGCGCTTTTCCTTGATCTTGGCCTTCTTGCCGCGGAGTTCGCGCAGGTAGTACAGCTTGGCGCGGCGCACGTCACCACGGGTCACCACCTCAATGTGGTCGATGTTCGGGGAGTGCACCGGGAACGTCCGCTCGACGCCGACGCCGTAGCTCTCCTTGCGCACGGTGAACGTCTCGCGGATGCCTCCGCCCTGGCGGCGGATCACCACGCCCTTGAACACCTGGATGCGCTCCTTGGCGCCCTCGATGACCTTGACGTGCACGTTGATGGTGTCGCCCGGGCTGAAGGCCGGGATGTCGTCGCGCAGCGACGCTTGGTCGACGAAGTCCAGCCTGTTCATCGTAGAAAGACACTTCCTTGCGGTCGCGGCTTGCGACGCCTGCCCACACGCCGGGCGTGGGGCGGTCACAAGCCGATCGGTTTCGGGCTTTTATGCGTATCTCGCAGCGGCCGGGAAGCGGCCCGGCCCGCTGACGGGTTCGAGACAACTGAGCAATTGTGCCAGATCGCCGGCATGCATTGAAAATCACATGTAAACGTCGCGGTTCATAGGCCGCCGAAGGCGCTGGTGAGTGGTTACATATGTCTCGGGTCAAAACGCGCCAATCGGCCCGTTTGCGCCCGAGGCAACCAAGGAGATCGACCCATGCGCCCCCGCCCGCTCACCGTGCTCGCCGCCGTGGCGGCGGTGACGCTGGTGCTGGCCGGCTGCGACGAGGCGCTGGTGGACCGCCAAAGCCAACCAAAGGTGTCGGGCAGCCCGGAGACCAGCGCGCCGGAGCGTCAGCCCCTCAAGCAGCCCGAGACGGTTCAGCTGCTGCTCGACGCCGTGCCGATGCACGGGCCGCCCCAGGCGCTGTCCGGAACGGTGTTCGGCGGCCTGCCCGCGCGGATTCAGCAGGCCATCGACGAAGCCGGCGCCGCCGGGGCCACGCTGTCGGTGGCCGTGCTCGATCGCAAGACGCATGAGCTGGTCTCCAACGGCAACAGCCAGGTCATCGGCACCGCGTCGGTGGCCAAGCTGTTCATCGCCGACGACCTGCTGCTGGCCGAGTCCCAGGGCAGGACCACCCTGTCGCCGGAGGACCGCCAGGCCCTCGACGTCATGTTGCAGTCGTCCGACGACGGCGCGGCCGAGAAGTTCTGGGGTCAGGGTGGCGGCGACGCGATCATCAGCGAGGTCGCGACCCGCTATGGCCTGTCGTCCACCACCCCGCCCAGCGACGGGCGCTGGTGGAACACGATGAGCTCGCTGACCGACCTGGTCCGCTACTACGACATGCTGCTCGACGGGTCGGGCGGGCTGCCCGCCGAGCGCGCCACGATCATCGTCAACGACCTGGCCCAGTCCACCCCCACCGGGATCGACGGCTACCCGCAGCGGTTCGGCATCCCGGAGGGCCTGTTCGCCGAACCGGTCGCCGTCAAGCAGGGTTGGATGTGCTGCATCGGCAGCGACTGGGTGCACCTGTCGACCGGCGTGGTCGGCGCGGACCACCGCTACGTCATGGTGGTCCAGTCGCTGCAGTCCTCCGACGACGCCACCGCGCGGCAGACCATCACCCAGGCCGTCAAGACGATCTTCCCCAGCGGCCGGATCTGACAATCGCGGCTTCAGCCCAACAGGTCGGGGCGGCGTTCCCGCGTGCGCTGCAGCGACACCTCGCGCCGCCAGGCGGCGATGCGGGCGTGATCACCGGACAGCAGGACCTCGGGCACATCGAGGCCCCGCCAGCTCGGCGGCCTGGTGTAGCTGGGCCCCTCCAGCAGCCGGTCGAGCGCCGGCGAGTGCGAATCCTCTTGCAGTGACGCGGGATTGCCCAGCACGCCGCTCAGCAGCCGTAGCACGGCTTCGATCATCACCACGGCCGCCGACTCCCCGCCCGGCAGCACGTAGTCACCGATCGACACCTCCTCGACCCGCATCCGCCGGGCGGCGTCCTCGATGACCCGCTGGTCGATGCCCTCGTAGCGTCCGCAGGCGAACACCAGGTGCCGCTCGGCGCTCCAGCGCTGCGCGGTCGCCTGCGTGAACGGCGCTCCGGCGGGCGTCGGCACCACCAGAAGCGTGTCGCCGGAGCACGTTTCGTCCAGCGCCTCCCCCCACACCGGCGCCTTCATCACCATCCCGGGGCCGCCGCCGTAGGGCGCGTCGTCCACCGAGTGATGCACGTCGTAGGTCCACCGGCGCAGGTCGTGCACCTGCAGGTCCACCAGCCCCGACGCAATCGCCTTGCCGGGCAACGATTGTCGCAGCGGCTCGAGATAGTCCGGGAAGATGGTGATGACGTCGATTCTCATGCCAGGTCCAGCAGGCCCTCGGGCGGGTCGATTTCGATCACTCCGTCGTCCAGCGACACCGAGGTGACGATCGCGGCGACGAAAGGCACCAGGGCTTCGCCGGATTCGCGCCGCACCGCCAGCAGCTCACCGGCGCCGGTGTGCAGCACCTCGGCGACGACACCGACGTCGTGCCCCGCCGCGGTGCGGACCCGCAGGCCCTCGAGCTGGTGGTCGTAGTAGGTGTCGGGCTCGTCGATCGGCGGCAGCTCCTCGGAATCCACCACGAACAAGCTGCCCCGCAACGCGTCGGCGGCGTCGCGGTCGGTTACCCCGGCCAACCGCAGCAGCAGCCGCGCGCCGTGTTCGCGCACCTGCTCGACGACGAAGCCGGCTTCCTCGCCGCTCCGGGAGTTCTTGGCGCGCAACGTAATACCGCGGGCGAAGCGGGCCGCGGGGTCGTCGGTGCGGACCTCAACGACCACCTCGCCGGCGATGCCGTGCGCCTTGACCACGCGCCCGACCGTTAACTCCAAGGGAGGCGCCCCGCTACTGGTCGGTGTCCACCACGTCGACGCGGATACCGCGGCCACCGATGCCGGCGACCAGTGTGCGCAACGCGGTCGCGGTGCGTCCGCCGCGACCGATCACCTTGCCGAGGTCGTCGGGGTGGACGTGCACCTCGACGGTGCGCCCGCGCCGACTGGTCACCATGTCCACCCGGACATCGTCGGGATTGTCGACGATCCCGCGGACCAGGTGCTCGACAGCGTCAACGACGACCGTGCTCACGTCGGTCAGCTTTCCGCGGCGGGTTCGGCGGCCTCGGGCTGCACGCGGCCCTCGGCAGGCGCCTCGGCGGCGGCCTCGGGCGCCGGCTCGGCGGGCGTTTCGGCGGCGGCCGCGGGCGCCTCTTCAGCCGCCTTGGCGGCCTTCTTGGCCGGTGCCTTCTTCTTGGGCTTGGCGGCCTCGGTGGTGGGACCGCCGTCGGCCTCGGCCAGCGCGGCGTTGAACAGTTCCAGCTTGGTGGGCTTGGCCGGCGCGGCCTTCAGGGCGCCCTCGGCGCCGGGCAGCCCCTTGAACTTCTGCCAGTCGCCGGTGATCTTGAGCAGCTTGAGGACGGGCTCGGTCGGCTGGGCGCCCACCGAAAGCCAGTACTGGGCGCGCTCGGAGTTGATCTCGATGAGGCTCGGGTCTTCCTTCGGGTGATACCGGCCGATGACCTCGATCGAGCGGCCGTCGCGGCGGGTGCGCGCGTCGGCGACGGCGATGCGGTACTGGGGATTGCGGATTTTGCCAAGCCGGGTCAGCTTGATCTTCACAGCCATGGTTAAGCGACTTCTCCTGTGGTGTCACGCTGCAATTCAGCGATTCGGGCGGGATGCCCGGATCCGGTTTTGCCTCGCGTGTGTGACCCCCGAACAGCCGTAGTTGCGCGGCGGACAGCCGCCCATTGTGCCAGAACGGGGCCCTCGGACAGAAATTCGCCTACATCACCTTCTGGAAGGTTTTCGTTTCCACGCGGCGCGTCATCCGCCAGCCGTCGGCGGTGCGGACGAACTCGTCGTCGTACCAGAGCCCGCAGAACAGGATCTGGTCCTTGTCGCCGCCCAGCACCATCGGGTTGAAGCAGATCACCCGCGACGAGGCCTTGTCCCCGTCGATGTTCACCGAGAAGTTGCCGAGCATGTGCGCGTACACCGGGAAGTTCGGCAGCACCTCCGACAGCCATTTCTTGACCTCCGGATAGTGGCCCTCGATGCCCCCGAGGGCGGTGTAGTCGATGTACGCGTCTTCGGTGAAAACCCTGTCCAGGTCGTCGAATCGGCGGTTGTCGATGGCGGTGGAGTAATCCACCAGCAGCTGTTGGATTTCCAAACGATCCGAGATCTCTTCCAGGCTCAGCATGTCGTTGATTCAACACCGCCGCTCCCCGGAGGTTGGGATCGGTAGCCAAGCGCGCGGTGTCCACTGACCGCAGGACCGCCAGCAACGAAGGAGCCCGACATGGACCCAGCGCGACAATTTTCCCGTTTTCGCAGGACGCCAGCGGTGGACGGGGGGAATAATCCCAGGTTTATGAAAGCGGCATTCGTGGGGTTGGCAACGACGCTGTTGATGTTCGGGGGTGCGGGGCTGGCCGCGCCTTCCGCCGAGGCCGCCCCGTGCCCGGCCGGGAAATCCTGCCAGCACTGGTGCCCCGGTGATGTCCTCCCGGCGGGCCGGCCGGTCCCGTGGGACGGCAACGTCTGCCACGACTACTTCTGGGACTACTACGGCGTGCACGACATCGGCGACGGGAAGTTCTACTCCTGGCGCGACATGCCCTGGCACTAGCCGGATGGTGGCGACCCGCCGCGCCCGGTCCCCCAGCTTCGCGGGGGTACCCCAACGCCGCGCTAGCGATCGCCACCAGCCCGGAAGTTAAACTGTGCGCCCATGCGCAAGCACATGGCCGCGGTCGCCGCCGTGCTGGTGGCCGTCGCTGCCGGCGCCACCGTCGGAGCGACGCCCGCCCAAGCCGACCAGGCGCAGCCGATCGGCTCGGTGCCCATCCCCGAGGGACCGGCGCAGACGTGGATCGTCGCCGATCTCGACAGCGGTCAGGTTCTGGCCGGCCGCGACCAGAACGTGCCGCACCCGCCCGCCAGCACCATCAAGGTGCTGCTGGCGCTGGTGGCGCTGGACCAGGTGAGCCTGGACTCGACCGTCGTCGCCGACGTCGCCGACACGCAGGTCGAGTGCAACTGCGCCGGCATCAAGCCGGGCCGCACCTACACCGCGCGCCAGCTGCTGGACGCGCTGCTGTTGGTCTCGGGCAACGACGCCGCGAATACGCTCGCGCACCTTTTGGGCGGCGCCGACGCGACGGTTGCGAAGATGAACGCCAAGGCCGCCTCCATAGGCGCGATGAGCACCCACGCGGCGACCCCGTCGGGCCTGGACGGGCCGGGGGGCTCCGGGGCCTCGACGGCGCACGACCTGGCCGTCATCTTCCGGGCCGCGATGGCCAACCCGGTGTTCGCCCAGATCACCGCCGAGCCGTCGGCGATGTTCCCCGGCGATCGCGGCGACGAGCCGATCGTCAACCAGGACGAACTCCTGGCTCGCTACCCCGGCGCCATCGGCGGCAAGACCGGCTTCACCGACGCGGCGCGCAAGACCTTCGTCGGCGCCGCGGCGCGCGGTGGCCGCCGGCTGGTGATCGCGATGATGTACGGGCTGGTCAAAGCCGGCGGTCCCACGTATTGGGATCAGGCCGCCGGCCTGTTCGACTGGGGCTTCGCGCTCAACCCCGAGACCGGCATCGGCTCGCTCTAGGGGCCGGCGTCCGGCAGCGCCGCCGTCAGCAGCGCGGTGAGCACTGGAATTCGCTGCTCCGCGATCGCCGGTTGCGGCAGCACGCCCTCCACCACGGCCGCCCCGTCGAACACGTTGGTCATCAGCGCCACGACGACCGGGAACGTCTCCTCTCCGAAGCCCTCGGCTCCGGGCAGGGCCCGGGCGGCCTCGACGATCTTGGCGGAGTACTGGCCGAGCTCGTGTTGCAAAGTCTCCCTGAGCTTCTCGTCGGTGCGCGCGGCGACCAACAGCTCGTAGACCACGGCGTTGGTGGGGCCGCCGGTGATGTCGCGCAGTATCGCCAGCGCGGCCTCGAGCGCCGGTCGGTCGGCCGGGATTTCGGCGACGCCCTTGGTGAAGGACTCCAGCTGGCGGCGCAACACCTCGGACGCGGTGGCCGCCATGAAATCGCCCATGGTCTCGAAGTGGCGGAACAGGGCGCCGACGGACACTCCGGCGCGCTTGGTGATCACCGCGGCCGACGCCCGGGCGTAGCCGACCTCGACGATGGTGTCGATGCAGGCGTCGATGAGCCGCCCGACGGTCTCCTCCCGCCGCTGCTGCTGGGTCCTGGCCATGTCAGGCCCCGACTTTGTGGGCGGTCGACGCCGCGTGCCGCTGCCCGGCCCGCAGGTAGCGCCCGGATTTCACGGATTGCCCGTAGCCGTCGCGGAATCGGCCCCGGCCGAAGACGACCGCGCCGCCGACGCCGGTCGCGACGACGGCGTCGTCGTTGCGATTGACCATGCGGCGCAGGCCGCCGTAGAACGGCACGGCTTCCTCGTGATAGCCGTCCACGGCCTCGTCGAGCCCGGCCGGGTCGATCACGACGAAGTCCGCGCGGTCGCCCTCGCGCAGCGTGCCGGCGTCGATGCCGAACCACTCGGCCAGCTCGCCGGTCAGGCGATGCACCGCCCGCTCGGTCGACATGAACGGCGCCCCGGCCCGCTGGGCGTCGCGGGTGCGCTTGAGCATCTTCAGACCGAAGTTGTAGAACGCCATGTTGCGCAGGTGGGCGCCGGCGTCGGAGAAGCCCATGTGGATGCTCGGCTCGTTGGCGAGCTTGTCGAGTTGCTTGGGCCGGTGGTTGGCGACGACGGTCGTCCACCGGACGTTGCGTTCGCCGTTTTCGACCAGCACGTCGAGGAACGCGTCCAGCGGGTGCAGCCCGCGCTCGTCGGCGATCGCGCCGAAGCTCTTGCCGATCAACGAGGCGTCGGGGCATTCGACGATGACGGCGTCGTGAAAGTCGCGGTGCCACAACGACGGTCCGAGCTTGATGCGGTCGAACTCGCGGCGGAACTTGCGGCGGTACTCCTGGTCGGCCAGCAGCTCGTTGCGTTGCAGCTGGTCGCGCAGGTGCAGGGCCGCCGTTCCGGCGCCGAACTCCTCGAAGACGGGCAGGTCGATGCCGTCGGAGTACAGCTCGAACGGGACCGGCAGGTGCTGGAATCGCACGGCCGAGCCCAGGAACTTGTTCAGCATGCGGGTGCCGAATCCGAACGTGTGCACCGCCAGCGGCATCGACTTGGCGTCCGCGGACACCAGCATGCTCATGCGAACGCCCTTGCCGCGGCCGAAGATCCGGCTGCTGGTCAAAAAGAACATCAGCGCCGACACCGGGTTCTCGACGTCCGGGGCGCTCTGCAGCATCCGCCCGCGCTTGCGCAGGACCTTGATCAGCTTGCGCCGCTCCCGCCAGGTGGCGAAGGTCGACGGCAGCGCGCGCGACCGGAACCGGTCGCCGTCGAGCTTGTCGATGGCCGCGTCCATGCCGGACATGCCGAGCATCCCGGCGTCCAGCGCCTCCTCGAGCAGCGCCGCCATCCGGTCCACTTCGGCATCGGTGGGCCGCACGGTGGCGTCGGTGGCCCGGTCGAGCCCCAGCACCGCGGTGCGCAGGTCCGAATGACCGAGCAGGGAGCCGACGTTGGGCCCGAGCGGCAGGGCGTCGATCGCCTTGACGTACTCGGCGGCCGTCGACCAGGTCTTGGTGGAGTTCAGGGCGCCGTGCACGAATTCGCGGGGCACGGCCTCGACGCGGCTGAACAGGTCGGCCGCGTCTTCGGCATCGGCGTAGACCGTCGACAGCGAGCAGTTGCCCAGCAGCACGGTGGTGACGCCGTGGCGCACCGACTCCCGCAGCCCCGGATCCAGCAGCACCTCGGCGTCGTAGTGGGTGTGCACGTCGATGAAGCCGGGCATGACCCACTTGCCGGCCGCGTCGATCACCTCGGGGCAGCCGGTCTCGTCCAGCGGCGCGTCTGACGGTCCGGCCACCGTGGCCACCACGCCGTCGCGGATGCCGAGCGTGCGGGTTTGCGGCGCGCTGCCGGTGCCGTCGAACCACAGCCCGTCGCGAATGATCAGGTCGTAGGTCACGGGTCCTCCAAGGTTGTCGAGTTGCCCCGAACCGTAACATAGATAGCAAGTACTCGCAATCTTTTGGAAGCGTCGGCGAGCCCCGGCGAAAGTGCCGGTCAGGAGGGGTTCAGCGTGGCGGACCGGACGGGGAAAGGCCCGGCGAAGCGGGGTCGACCGGGGCGGGAGCGGCCGGCACGCTCGTCGCCGGGCGGCGGGCCGGGGCGACGGTCGCTTCGCTCTTGCGGCCGAGGAGGAAACCGACGGCGAGCACGGCCGCGACGAGCAGCACCGCGACCGCGCCCACCGCGCGCCTGCGCGTCCAGCGCCGGCGGGGCGGGGCCGACGCGGGCTTCCGGTCGTCCGCCCCCCGGGAAGACCGGGCCGAGCTTGCGCTGCGAGGGGCCGGAGCTGCGGCCGGGCGCCGCCCGTGCGCGGCGCGACGGCCATACGCCGGGAACGGGGCCACCAGGACCGCTTCGGGTCGGCGAGCGCCGCCGGGAACGCCCGCCCGCCCGCTCGCCGCCGCGGCGAACTCGCCGCAGCTCCCGAACCGGTCGCCGGCGGAGTCGGCGAGCGCCCGGGCGAACACGCCGTCGAGGCGCGCCAGTTCCGGCCGTTGTTCGCTGATCCTGGGCGGTGCCGCGTCGGGTGGCGGCGGCGCGCCGGTCAGCAGGTGAAACGCGGTCGCGGCCAGCGCGTACTGGTCGGCGCGGGCGTCGACGCCGGCGCCCAGCAGCTGCTCGGGTGCCGCGTAGCCGACCGTGCCGGGGCGGCGGAGGACCCCGAAGTCCGTCAGCAGCGCCCGTTGCGCGCCTTCACCCCGACCCGTCAACACGACGTTGGCCGGTCTGACGTCGCGATGCAGCAGGCCGCGCTCGTGCGCGTAGTCGAGGGCGCCGGCCAGCGCGGTCACGATGGCCAGCACCTCGCCCGCCGGTGCGACCGCCGGGAATCGATCGGTGATCAGTCGCGCGGCGTTGATGCCCTCGACGTACTCCATCGCGACGTACAGCTGACCCTCGAAGTCGCCGCGGTCGCGCGCCTCGACGATGTTCGGGTGATGCAGGCGCGTCGCGACCGGGATCTCGTGCAGGAACCGCCGGCGGAATTCGTCGTCGTCCGACAGCGCCGGCGACAGGACCTTCAACGCCTGCCAGCGCGACGCCCGCGGGTCCTGGGCAAGGTACACCGTGCCAGTCGGTCCGGATCCCAGCCTCCGCGCGACCAGGTAACCGGCGAAGGTCGCGCCGCTGGCCAACGCCATTCGAGGGATCCTATCCGCGATCGGGACGCCGTGTGCGCCTAGCCGTGGGGCCGAAAGGCCTTGCCCCGCAGGATCACCAGGTCGGGCCGGTTCAGCACGCCGGGACCCTGTCGCGGGTCCTCGGCGTAGCACAACAGGTCGGCCGACGCCCCGTATTCCAGGCCGGGCCGGCCCAGCCAGCGGCGGGCGTCCCAGCATGCCGCGCCCAGCGCCTCGGTCGGGCTCATCCCGATGCCCTTGAGCGCCTCGACCTCGTCGGCGATGCGCCCGTGCGCGATCATGCTGCCCGCGTCGCTGCCCGCGTACACCGGCACGCCCGCCTCGCGCGCCGCGGCCGTCCGCGCGAGGCAGCGGGCGTGCAGGTCGCGCATGTGGGCGGCGTAGGCGGGGTAGCGCCCCGCGGACTCCGCGATGCCCGGGAAGTTCTCGAGGGTGTTGATCAGCGTGGGCACCAGCGCGGTCCCCCGCTCGACCATCAGGGCGATGGTGTCGTCGGTGAGCCCGGTGCCGTGCTCGATGCAGTCGATGCCGGCGTTGATCAGGCCGGGCAGGGCGTCCTCGCTGAAGACGTGCGCGGTGACGCGCGCGCCGTGCTCGTGTGCGGTCGCGATCGCGGCCTTGAGCACGTCGTCGGACCACAGCGGGGCCAGGTCGCCGACGCCGCGGTCGATCCAGTCGCCGACCAGCTTGATCCAGCCGTCGCCGCGCCTCGCCTCGGCGGCCACCGCCTGCGGCAGCTGGGATTCGTCCTCGAGCTCGACGGCGAAGCCGCGAGAATAGCGCTTGGGCCTGGCCAGGTGCTTTCCGGCGCGGATGATGCGGGGCAGATCGTCGCGGTCGTCGAGGCTGCGGGTGTCGGTCGGGGCGCCGCAGTCGCGCAGCAGCAGCGCGCCGGCATCGCGTTCGGCCTCGGCCTGGCCGATCGCCTCCTCGAGCGGGATCTCGCCGTCATCGCCGAGCCCGACGTGGCAGTGCGCGTCGACCAGGCCGGGCAGAATCCATCCGCCGTCGAACACGGTGTCGGCGCCGGCGACCGGTTCGGTGCTGATGCGGCCGTCGACGATCCACAGCTGCAGCTCGGTCTCGTCGGGCAGCCCCCGACCCCGCACGTGCATCCGCACGGCGCGTCTAGTTCTTGCCGGGGTTGCCGGGGAACTTCAGCTTGGACAGGTCGAAGTCGGCCAGGCCGGGCGGCAGCTCGTTGAGGCCTTCGGGCATCTGCGACAGGTCGGGGAACCCGGCCGGCATGCCGCCCAGGAGCGGGTTCCTGGCCTTCGGCGGCGTCGGCCCGCGCCCACCCTTCTTGCCCTTCTTGCCCTTTGCCCCCTTGGACTTTCGCGTCGCCGACTTGCGCCCCAGCCCGGGGATGCCCATGCCGCCGAGCATCGACGACATCATCTTGCGGGCCTCGAAGAAGCGGTCGACCAGCTGGTTGACCTCCGACACCGTCACCCCCGAGCCGTTGGCGATGCGCAGCCGCCGCGACGCGTTGATGATCTTCGGGTCGGCCCGCTCCTGGGGCGTCATCCCGCGGATGATGGCCTGCAGCCGGTCGAGCTGGCGGTCGTCGACCTCGGCCAGGGCGTCCTTCATCTGGCCGGCGCCGGGCAGCATGCCCAGCAGGTTGCCGATCGGGCCCATCTTGCGGATGGCGAGCATCTGCTCGAGGAAGTCCTCCAACGTCAGCTCGCCGCTGCCGATCTTGGCCGCGGCCTCCTCGGCGCGCTGCGCGTCGAAGACCTGCTCGGCCTGCTCGATCAGGGTCAGCACGTCGCCCATGCCCAGGATGCGGCTGGCCATCCGGTCGGGGTGGAAGACGTCGAAGTCCTCGAGCTTCTCGCCACTGGAGGCGAAAAGGATTGGCACGCCGGTCACCTCGCGGACCGACAGCGCGGCGCCACCGCGGGCGTCGCCGTCGAGCTTGGTCAGCACCACGCCGGTGAATCCGACACCCTCGCGGAACGCCTCGGCGGTGGTGACCGCGTCCTGACCGATCATCGCGTCGAGGACGAACAACACCTCGTCGGGGTCGATGGCGTCGCGGATCGCCGCGGCCTGGGCCATCAGCTCGTCGTCGATGCCCAGCCGGCCGGCGGTGTCGACGATGACGACGTCGAAGTGTTTGGCCCGGGCTTCCGCGAGCCCGGCCGCCGCGACGGCGACCGGATCGCCGGGTCCGGACTCGGGCGAGGCGCCGGGGTGCGGCGCGAACACCGGTACGCCGGCGCGCTCGCCGACGACCTGCAGCTGGTTGACCGCCGCGGGCCGCTGCAGGTCGCAGGCCACCAGCAGCGGCGTGTGGCCCTGGCCGCGCAGCCACGCCGCCAACTTGCCGGCCAGCGACGTCTTGCCGGAACCCTGCAGGCCGGCCAGCATCACGACGGTCGGCGGCGCCTTCGCGAACGCCAGCTGGCGGGTCTGTCCGCCCAGGATGCCGACGAGTTCCTCGTTGACGATCTTGACGACCTGCTGCGCCGGGTTGAGGGCACCCGAGACCTCGGCGCCCTTGGCGCGGTCCTTGATCCGCCCGACGAACGCCCGCACCACGGGCAGGGACACGTCGGCTTCCAGCAGCGCCAGCCGGATTTCGCGGGTGGTCGCCTCGATATCGGCGTCGGTCAGTCGACCCTTGCCGCGCAGCCCCGAAAGGGCACCGGTCAATCGGTCGGACAGGGATTCAAACACGCCCGCCAGCCTAATGGTTCGCCGCGAGCGTCACGCCGGCGTGACCCTGGACGCCCATCGCTACGCTGGCGTGACGCTCGGTGATCGGCAAAGCTCAGCTCATGCTCGAGGTGATCGACAAGGGGTCCTGCAGCGACGCGCACCCGGTGCCGCTGCTGTTCGTGCACGGCGGCTGGCACGGGGCGTGGTGTTGGGACGACGGTTTCCTGGACTTCTTCGCCGACGCGGGCTATCGCGCCGTCGCGATGAGCCTGCGCGGGCACGGCGCCAGCCCCACCGACAAGCCGCTGCACCGGGTGTCCGTCGCCGACTACGTCGACGACGTCCGCTCGGTGGCCGACGAGCTGGGCGGCTCGCCGGTGCTCATCGGCCACTCGCTGGGCGGCTACACGATCCAGCGCTACCTCGAGGACCGGTCCGCACCGGCCGCCGTGCTGGTCGGCTCGCTGCCGCCGTCGGGGGTGCTCGGGGCGGCGCTGCGGGTGTGGCGGCGCCGCCCGTGGATGACCGTGCACTCGTTCAACGACCGCACGCTGGTCAAGTTCCTCCGGACGTCGGCGCTGGCCCGCGAATACCTCTTCTGCGCCGATACGCCCGAGGACGTCGTGCAATCGTGCTGGCACCGCGCCGGGCCCGAGAGCATCCGCGCGGCGATGACCGAACCGATGTTTCGCCGGGTCGACACCGAGCGGGTGACGACCCCGATCCTGGTGCTCGGCGCCGTGCACGACGGCTTCGTCAGCGTGCGCGCGGTGCGCGCCACGGCGCGCGCCTACCGGACCGAGCCGCAATTCTTCGCCATGGGCCACAACATGATGCTCGAACCCGGATGGGCCGACGTCGCGCGACGAATTCACACCTGGCTTCAAACCCGCGACCTGGCGGGCCACGCCGTCTAGCCCGCGTCGCTGCTGCGCCGAAAAGCGTTGGCATGCTACATTTCACAGCCGCCGCCGAACCGAGCCGGCCGCGCCGACCACGCAACTTTTGGGGGGAGCTGCTTGCCACCGGTCAGCACGAACGGCAGCGACACCGGCCTGCCGTTGCGCGGCTGGCAGCGCCGAGCGCTGGTGAAATACCTCGCCGCCCAGCCGCGCGATTTCCTGGCCGTCGCCACCCCCGGCTCCGGAAAGACGACGTTCGCGCTTCGGGTCGCCGCCGAACTGCTGCACCAGCGCGCCGTCGAACAGCTCACCGTCGTCGTGCCCACCGAGCACCTCAAGGTGCAGTGGGCCCTGGCCGCGGCGCGGCACGGCCTGGCCCTGGACCCGAAATTCTCCAACACCAACCCCCAGACCTCGCCGGAGTTTCACGGCGTGATGGTGACCTACGCCCAGGTCGCCGCGCACCCGACGCTGCACCGGGTGCGCACCGAGCAGCGCAAGACGCTGGTCATCTTCGACGAGATCCATCACGGCGGTGACGCGAAGACCTGGGGCGAGGCCATCCGGGAGGCGTTCGGCGACGCCACCCGCCGACTCGCCCTGACGGGCACGCCCTTTCGCAGCGACGACAGCCCCATCCCGTTCGTCGATTACGCGTCGGGCGCGGACGGGGTGCTGCGGTCGCGGGCCGACCACACCTACGGCTACGCCGAGGCGCTGGCCGACGGTGTGGTCCGGCCGGCGGTGTTCCTCGCCTACTCGGGGGAGGCGCGCTGGCGGGACAGCGCCGGCGAGGAGCACGCCGCCCGGTTGGGCGAGCCGTTGACGGCCGAACACACCGCGCGGGCGTGGCGCACCGCGCTCGACCCGGCCGGCGAGTGGATGCCCGCGGTGATCGCCGCCGCCGACGAGCGGCTGCGCCAAAAGCGGGCCCACGTCCCCGACGCCGGCGGGATGATCATCGCCTCCGACCGCACGGCCGCGCGCGCGTACGCGACGCTGCTGAGGCGGCTCACCGGCGAGGTGCCCGCGGTTGTGCTGTCCGACGATCCGGGATCGTCGGCCCGGATCAGCGAATTCGCCGAGGGCACCACCCGGTGGCTGGTCGCGGTGCGGATGGTCTCCGAGGGCGTCGACGTGCCGCGGCTGTCGGTAGGGATCTACGCCACCAGCGCCTCGACGCCGCTGTTCTTCGCCCAGGCCATCGGACGGTTCGTGCGCTCGCGCCGGGCGGGCGAAACCGCGAGCATCTTCCTGCCGTCAGTGCCCAACCTGCTGCAGCTCGCCAGCGAGCTGGAGGCCCAGCGCAATCACGTGCTCGGCCAACCGCACCGCGACGCCGATGGCGATCCCCTCGACGGCGATCCCGCGACCCGCAGGCAAACCGAAAAGACCGAAACGGATACGGGTTTCACGTCGCTGGGCGCCGACGCCGAGCTGGATCAGGTCATCTTCGACGGCTCCTCGTTCGGCACCGCGGCGCCGGCGGGCAGCGACGAGGAGGCCGACTACCTCGGCATCCCCGGGCTGCTCGACGCCGAACAGATGCGCGCCCTGCTGCACCAACGCCAGGACGAGCAACTCAAGAGGCGGGCGGCCTCGGGCGACGACGCGCCGGCGCCGCGGGTCTCCATGCACGGACAACTGCGCGACCTGCGGCGCGAGCTCAACACGCTCGTCTCGGCGACGCATCACCGCACCGGCAAACCACACGGGTGGATTCACAACGAGCTTCGCCGCCGCTGCGGCGGTCCCCCGATCGCCGCAGCGACCCGCGAGCAGATCCAGGCCCGCATCGAGGCCCTGCGGCAGCTGAATTCCGAGCGCTCTTGAGTGATCTTGTGCGACAAGCACATTGGCTAGACTGCCGCAGTGACGCGAGCAGTGGTGTTCCTCGGCAGCGTCGTATCCGTCGTGATAACGCAGCCACGCCATCGGGTAGGGCACCGCATCGTCGGCGCCGCGTCCGAGCGGTAAGGCTTGTCGATTTCGACCATCGGCATCTCGTGCCGCACCGATGCCAGACGGTCGCGCCGGCGGGTCAGCTCCTTCTCCTGTTCGAGTAACTGGGTGCGCGCAACGAGCCACTCCGAGCGCGGCACGATCCTGGGAGTGCTCATGGTGTTCCGGCCTCGACAGGTTGTGACAGTTGAATTTCCGGGCACAACGCGCCCGCAGGACACGAGCCGAAGGCCTCGTCGGGGCCGCCCACCGCGACCATCAGGTGCTTCTCCACGGCAGCCTGCGCGTCTTGCGGCGCCTCCACACAGGCCACGTCTGCCGCCGTCGACCCGAACGTGTGGACCTTCGCCCACGCGATGTCCCGAGAATTAGGTAGTCGATTACTTATGCTTCCCCCAGACCCCTTGCTTACGGTGCACCTACCTGACGGTGGAGGACCGCCGGGCTAGTGACAACCAGGGGCTAGCCAGTAGGACGATCGACATGTCGTATGTAATCGCGGCGCCGGAGATAATGACCCCGGCGGCAACGGATCTGTCCAACATCGGCTCAGCGCTGAGCGCCGCGCAAGCGGCGGCGGCCGCCCCGACGACGGGGGTGCTGGCCGCGGCTGAGGATGAGGTGTCGGCGGCGATTGCGGCGGTGTTGTCCTCCCATGGCCAGCAGTTTCAGGCGCTCAGTGCGCAGTCGGCGGCGTTTCATGACCAGTTTGTGCAGGCCTTGAACAGCTCGGCGGGCGCGTATGCGGCTGCCGAGGCGGCCAATGTCTCGCCGTTGCAGGCCCTGGAGCAGGACCTGCAGGCCTTCGCGACAGCCCCGGTGAAGTTTCTGACGGGGCGCCCGTTGTTTGGCGATGGCGCCAATGCGCCGGCGGGCAGTGGCCTGCCCGGCGGGGACGGCGGGTGGCTTTTCGGTAACGGCGGCAATGGTGGGTCGGGTGCTGCCGGGCAGGCCGGCGGGGCCGGCGGGGCCGGCGGCGCGGGCGGTGCTGGTGGGTGGCTGTTCGGTAACGGTGGCCTGGGTGGTGGCGGCGGGAACGGCGGGGCCAGTGGGACCTTTGGCGTGGCCGGCGGCAACGGCGGTGCCGGTGGCGTTGGTGGTCACGGCGGGCTCGTCGGCGGCGTCGGCGGCGTCGGCGGCGCCGGCGGTCCCGGCGGTGCCGGCGGGGTCGGCGGCGCGGTCATCGCCGGCTTTGCCGCGCCCGGCGGTGCCGGCGCATTGGGCGGCGCGGGCGACGGCGGGGCCGGCGGTCCCGGCGGGACCGGCGGGGCAGGCGGGTCTCCCGGCCACGTCACGACCATCACCGTCGGCAGCTATCCGTCCGGGGTGGCGGTCAACCCCGGCGGCGACGTCTACGTCACGAACAGTGGCAGCAACACGGTGTCGGTGATCGACCCCGCCACCAACACCGTCACCGGATCACCCATCACCGTCGGCAGCTTTCCGGTCGGGGTGGCGGTCAACCCCGGCGGCGACGTCTACGTCGCTAACTATGGCGGCAACACGGTGTCGGTGATCAACCCCGCCACCAACATGGTCACCGGATCACCCATCACCGTCGACAGTCCGTACGGGGTGGCGGTGAACCCCGGCGGCGACGTCTACGTCACCAGTACTGCCAGCGCCACGGTGTCGGTGATCGACCCCACCACCAACACGGTCACCGGATCACCCATCACTGGTTTCAGCGTTCCCTACGGGGTGGCGGTCAACCCCGGCGGCGACGTCTACGTCACCAACGGTGGCAGCAACACGGTGTCGGTGATCAACCCCGCCACCAACACCGTCACCGGATCACCCATCACTGTCGGCAACAGTCCGGATGGGGTGGCGGTCAACCCCGGCGGCGACATCTACGTCGCCAACTATGGCAGCGGCACGGTGTCGGTGATCAACCCCGCCACCAACACCGTCACCGGATCACCCATCACCGTCGGCAGCGGTCCGGTCGGGGTGGCGGTCAACCCCAACACCGGGTACGTCTACGTCGCCAACGTTTACAACGACACGGTGTCGGTGATCAACCCCGCCACCAACACCGTCACCGGATCAGCCATCACCGTCGGCAGCGGTCCGGGCGGGGTGGCGGTCGACCCCACCACCGGCTACGTCTACGTCACCAACTTCTACAGTGGCACGGTGTCGGTGATCAGTGGGTAGTGGTGTGCCGCCCGAATTGGGGTTGCGCGGATAACGTGCGAGCTTGCGGGTGTGCGGTCCTCGTTGGGGTGGCCGTGGTCTGCTCGCCGTCGACGGCGGGCAGCAACCCGGCCGCGTAGCGCCGACGCCGACCATGATGACCTCGTGGGCCTGTGGCGGTGGTCGCGAAGCGGTACCCGACAACACCTTGGTGTTAGCGCGGTTTAGGGGTCGCCCTAGCAACCGAACGAATTGTTCTCGTAGGCCCGTAAAGAGATCCCCTTAGGGGACACCGCCTCGCCGGCATCTAGTTCTCATCGACGAAGAAGAAGAAGCGCTGACCGCTCAGGACACACCACTAGCTCGCGACGACTTCTCCCGCGCCGCCCAACGCGACCATCAGGTGCTTCTCCACCGCCGCCCGCGCATCGTCGGCGGCCTCCACGCAGAACACGTCGGCCGCCGTCGACCCGAACGTGTTGACCTTCGCCCACCCGATGTCGACCCCGGCGCGCTCCAGCGCACGCGCCAGCAGCGCGAGCAGGCCCGGCCGGTCCATGGCGCGCACCTCGACGACCAGGTGGCCGTCCGCGGCGGGGTCCAGCCACACGATCCGCGGCGGCGCGGTCGAACGCGTCACGGGGACCCCGGCCTGCACCTCCCCGGCCCGCGCGGAACCCGGCCCCGCCTCGCTGTCCCGCTTTTCCAGCGCGGCCATCACGTCGATGTCGCCGGCCAGGGCGCCGACGAACTGCTGGCGCAGCAGCTCCGGCGCGGCCGGCGAACCGAAGTGCGGTGACACCACGAATTCGGTGATCGCGACGCCCTCGTAGCTGTTCACTGTCGCCGAGTGGACGCCCAGCGAGTTCAGCGCCAGCACGGCCGCGGCCCTCGACACCAAGCCCCGCTGGTCCGGGGCGACCATCACGACGCGATACATCCGCGCGCTGTCGCCCGGGGTGATCTCCACGTGCACGCCCTGGTCGGCGGCGAGCGCAAGGTAGTGCGGAGTGGCCGGATCGGCCTGCGGCAGCGGCTCACCGGCCATCACCATGCGGCAGCGGCGCACCAGATCCTCGATCAGGGACGCCTTCCAGTCGCTCCACACGCCGGGCCCGGTCGCCTTCGAGTCCGCCTCGGTCAGCGCGCGCAGCACGTCGAGCAGCAGCGGATCCCCGCCCAGGGCCTCCGACACACCCTCGATGGTCTTGGGGTCGTGCAGGTCGCTCCGGGTGGCCACCACCGGCAGCAGCAGATGGTGGCGGACCAGCTTGGACAGGAACTCGGCGTCCTTGGGCGCGACACCGAGCCTGGCGCCCATCTCGATGGCCATCTGAGCGCCGAGCACGCTGTGGTCGACTCCCCTGCCCTTGCCGATGTCGTGCAGCAGCGCGCCCAGCGCCAGCAGGTCGGGCCGGGCCACGCGGGTGGCCAGCGGGGCCGCGTTGACGGCGGTCTCGACGACGTGCCGGTCCACCGTCCACTTGTGCGCGACGTCGCGGGGCGGCAGGTCGCGGATCGCGACCCATTCCGGCAGCAACCGCTCCCACAACCCGGTGCGGTCGAGCGCCTCGATCGTCGCCACCGCGGTCGGCCCGGCGGAAAGCACGACCAGCAGGTCGTCCAGCGCCTCGCGCGGCCAGGGGGTCGGCATCTCGGGCGCGGCGGCGGCCAGGCGACTCAGCGTGGCGGCGCCGATGGGCACCCCGCTGTCGGCCGAGGCCGCCGCCACCCGCAGCACCAGCCCGGCGTCGGTCTCGGGCGCGGCGTCACGGGCGAGCACGATCTCCCCCGCGTACTCCACCACGCCCTCGTCCAGCGGTCGCCGCTTGGGCCGCCGGACCAGCGCCGACACGCCGCGCCGCGGCAAGGCGTTTTCGGCGGTCCGCAATCCCGTTTCGGCGTGGTAGGCGATGGTGCGGCCGGCGCCGGAGAGCTTGCGCGCCAAGTCGAATCGGTCGCCGATGTGCAGGGCGGCGCTGATCTCGTCGGCGTACTGCGCCAGCAGCTGATCGCGGCCGCGCCCGGACACCCGGTGCAGCTCGGTGCGCACGTCGAGCAGCGTCAGATAGGCATCGTCGAGTGAGCCCCCCGGCGTTTCCGGGCGGGCCATGCCGTGGCGGTCGATGAGCTGGGCCACCCCCAGCGCGTTGAGCAGTTGCACGTCGCGCAGGCCGCCGCGACCCGACTTCAGGTCCGGCTCGGCGCGCTGCGCTATGCGGCCGCAGCGTTCCCAGCGGGCCGCCGTGATGTCGACCAGCTCGTCCATCCGAGAGCGAATTGCGCTGCGCCACTGCCTTCTTGCGCCGGCGATCAATTCCTCGGACAGCCGCGCGTCGCCGGCGATGTGGCGGGCGTCCAGCATGCCCAGCGCGGCGATCATGTCGGCATTGGCGACGCCGAGCGCGCCGGACACCGTTCGCACGCTGTGGTCAAGCCGAACGTTGGCGTCCCACAACGGATACCACAGCTTGTCGGCGACCCGCTGCAGCACCTCGGCCGGCTTGTCGTCGTGCAGCAGCATCAGGTCCAGATCGGAATACGGCAGCAGCTCGTGGCGACCCAGTCCGCCGATGCCGACGATCGCGAACCCGCTGCCGTCGGAAATCCCGATCTGCTCGGCCGTGGCGGTCAGCCACGACTCGTGCAGGTCCAGCCACGCGTGCCGCAGCTCGGCCGCGTGCAGCGCCGCGCCCTCCGACAGCAGCCGACGCCGCGCGGCAGCCAAATCGCTTGCCGCGCAGGCGTTTTCTGTTCCCGCTCCAGATGACCCGGACGGGTCGGGTGGGTCCTGTTTCATACCCTCCCGGCCCGTCCGGCCTGGATCAACAAGCTACGGCTGGGGTCAGAGGGCATCGGTTCCGCGTTCGCCCGTGCGCACCCGCACGATGGTTTCGACGGGGCTCACCCAGACCTTGCCGTCACCGATCTTGCCGGTGCGCGCGGCGCGGACGATGCTGTCGACGACCTTGTCGACGATGGAGTCGTCGACGACGACCTCGATCCGCACCTTGGGCACGAAGTCGACCGAGTACTCGGCACCGCGGTAAACCTCGGTGTGGCCCTTCTGCCGGCCATAGCCCTGGATTTCGCTGACCGTCATCCCCAGGACGCCGGCCTCCTCGAGGGCGGTCTTGACGTCATCGAGGGTGAATGGCTTCACGATCGCCGTGACTAGCTTCATGACTGCTCTGCCTCCACTTTGTCGGCCGTCCGGTCGTCGAGGCCGTTACGGTCATCCACGGGGATCCGCGCCGCCGGAAGAACCGACCCCTGTCCGCCGATCACGCCAAAATCGTATCCGCTCTCGGCGTGTTCGGCCTCATCGATGCCCGAGGACTCGGCCTCGGGGTTCAGGCGCAACCCGATGGTGTATTTCAGGATCAGGGCCAGGATCAGGGTGACGATGCCGGAGTAGAAGAGGACGGCGAACGCGCCGACCGCCTGCCGCTCCAGCTGGTCCCAGCCGCCGCCGTAGAACAACCCCTTCGACACCCCGGTCACGCCGTTGATCGCCGGGCTCTCCGGCGCGGCGAGCAGGCCGACCAGCAGCGTGCCGGCCAAGCCGCCGACCAGGTGCACGCCGACCACGTCGAGCGAGTCGTCGAAGCCCAACTTGAATTTCAATCCGACCGCCAGCGCGCACACCACGCCGGCCACCAGGCCGACCACCAGCGCACCCAACACGTTGACCGAGGAGCACGACGGGGTGATGGCGACCAGCCCGGCGACGATGCCCGACGCCGCTCCCAGCGTGGTGGCCTTGCCGTCGCGGATGCGCTCGGTCAGCATCCAGCCGAGCATGGCCATGGCCGTCGCGATCGTGGTGGTCATGAACGTCGAGCCCGCGACACCGTTGGAGCTGGTGGCCGACCCGGCGTTGAAGCCGTACCAGCCGAACCACAGCAATCCGGCGCCGAGCATCACGAACGGCAGGTTGTGCGGCCGGAAGAGCGTGGTGGGCCAGCCCTTGCGCTTGCCGAGCACGATCGCCAACATCAGGCCGGCCACGCCCGAGTTGATATGGACCGCGGTGCCGCCGGCGAAGTCGATCGCGTGCAGCTTATTGGCGATCCAGCCGCCGTGCTCCGACGCGAACCCGTCGAACGCGAAGACCCAGTGGGCGACGGGGAAGTAGACCAGCGTCGCCCACAGGCCGGCGAACACGAGCCAGGCGCTGAACTTCAGCCGGTCGGACACCGCCCCCGAGATCAGCGCGACGGTGATGATCGCGAACATCAGCTGGAACGCCACGAACACGGTGGCCGGCAGGGTGCCCGCGAGCGGGATGTCCGTTGCCGCCGTGCCTTTGCTCGGGTCCGCGGCCACCGCGTTGACACCGATGAGCCCCTTCAGCCCCCAAAACGAGGTCGGCTTCCCCATGACGTTGCCGACGTCGTCGCCGAAGGCGATCGAGTAGCCATACAGAACCCACAGCACGGTGACGACGCCCATCGCGCTGATGCTCATCATGAGCATGTTCAGGACGCTTCTGGCGCGCACCATGCCGCCGTAAAAAAACGCCAGGCCCGGCGTCATCAACAACACCAGCGCAGAGCTGGCCAGCATCCAGGCGGTATCGCCGGTATTGGGCTGGCCCAGTATCGGGTATGTCACTCGCTATCTCCTCCGGTCGGCCCACGACTGGCCATCAGACACATGCCTGATGACCTGATCCAGAACCTTGCGCAATGGTTGTTTCCGCAATGGGGCCGCCGTGTTTCGGCGTCATTAACGTCGCGCGCGACGTGTTAGGGGTTCAGCCGAGCAGGGCGTCGACGAACGCGGCGGGTTCGAAGGGCGCGAGATCGTCCGGGCCTTCGCCGAGCCCGACCAGCTTCACCGGCACCCCGAGCTCCTGCTGGACGCGGAAAACGATGCCGCCCTTGGCCGTTCCGTCCAGCTTGGTGAGCACCGCGCCGGTGATGTCGACGACGTCGGCGAACACCCGGGCCTGGGCCAGCCCGTTCTGCCCGATGGTCGCGTCGAGCACCAGCAACACCTCGTCGACGGCCGCGCGCCGCGTTATCACGCGCTTAACCTTGTCGAGCTCGTCCATCAGCCCGACCTTGGTGTGCAGGCGCCCGGCGGTGTCGACGACCACGACGTCGGCGCCGGCGGCGATGCCCTTGTCGACGGCGTCGAACGCCACCGACGCCGGGTCGGCTCCTTCGGCCCCGCGCACCACCTCCGCGCCCACCCGGGAGGCCCAGGTCTGCAACTGGTCGGCCGCCGCGGCCCGGAAGGTGTCGGCCGCGCCCAGCACGACGCGCCGCCCGTCGGCGACCAGCACCCGCGCCAACTTGCCGACGGTGGTGGTCTTCCCGGTGCCGTTCACGCCGACGATCAGCAGCACCGACGGGTGGTCGGCGTGCGGCAGCGCGCGGATCGAGCGGTCCATGTCGGGGTGCAGCTCGTTGATCAGGACGTCGCGCAGCACGGCCTTGGCGTCGGCCTCGGTGCGGACGTTGCCGCTGGCCAGCCGGCTGCGCAGCTGCGAGATCACCGACGCGGTGACCACCGGGCCCAGGTCGGCGACCAGCAGGGTGTCCTCGACGTCCTGCCAGGACTCCTCGTCGAGGTCGCCGCCGCCGATCAGGCCCAGCACGCTGCGCCCGAGCGCGTTCTGCGACCGGGCCAGCCGGCCGCGCAGCCGCTCCAGCCGGCCCTCGGGCGGGGCGATGGCCTCGATCTCGGCGGCCTCGGGCGGCGCCTCGGGCGGGGCCTCCGGGAGGGGCCGGGCCTCCGGGACCGGCGGGGCCTCGGCCTCGCGCGTCTCGGGTTCGGGCAGTTCGACGTCGGAGATCGTGCGCTTGGGGGCGTCGCGGGGAACGGTGGCGTCGTCGCCTACCGCGGGCAGCCCGCCGCTGTCGATCGTCGGCGCGGACTGGCTGAAGGTGATTCCCGACGACGCGGTGTACCCCCCGGAGCGGTCGAGCGCCCCAGGCTCGGGCCGGGCCAGGCTGATCCGTCGGCGGCGGTACCGCGCCAGGCCTGCGACCAGCGCGGCGATGACGAGCAGGGCTGCGACGACCGCGACGGCGATCCAAAGGCCTTGTGACACGCTGACAATCCTTCCAGCCGCGGCTCACCCAGCGCTCATGGGGCAGTGGTCTATGTCCTTGGCGTCGCGTGTGTCGCCAGGGCGTCGGCTGTGCTCCCTCGGCGGAGAAATCGCCGAAATCCCTCCCTCAGCGCACGCGGGAAGCCGTCAGTTCACACTCGAGCGTTGTCGCGCCCTACGTAGAGCTGGAGACCAGCTGGTCCACCTGCTGGCCGCGCATCCGCTGGGAGATCACCGCGGTGATGCCGTCGCCCTGCATGGTGACGCCGTACAGCGCGTCGGCGACCTCCATCGTGGGCTTCTGGTGAGTGATGATGATGATCTGCGAGCGCGCCCGCAGCAATTCGAACAGGCCGATCAGGCGGCGCAGGTTCGTGTCGTCGAGCGCGGCCTCCACCTCGTCCATGATGTAGAACGGCGACGGGCGGGCCCGGAAGATCGCCACCAGCATCGCCACCGCCGTCAGCGCCTTCTCGCCGCCGGACAGCAAAGACAGCCGGGTGATCTTCTTGCCGGGCGGGCGCGCCTCGACCTCGATGCCGGTGGTGAGCATGTCGCCCGGGTCGGTCAGCCGCAGCCGGCCCTCGCCGCCGGGGAACAGCACGGTGAAGACTTCCCGGAATTCGCGCTCGACGTCGGTGAAGGCGTCGCTGAACACCTGCAGGATGCGGGCGTCGACGTCGGCGATGACGTCGAGCAGGTCCTTGCGGGCGGCCCTGACGTCCTCGAGCTGGGTGGACAGGAAGTTGTAGCGCTCCTCGAGCGCGGCAAACTCCTCCAGCGCCAGCGGGTTCACCCTGCCCAGCTCGGCCAGCTCGCGTTCGGCCCGCTTGGCCCGGCGCTCCTGGGTGGGCCGGTCAAAGGGGATCGGGGCGGGCGCGTACACCTGCTCGCCGCGCTCCCGGGCCTGCTCGTACTCGGCCATTTCGAGCTCGGTCGGGGGCAGGGCGACCTCCGGGCCGTACTCGGCGATCAGGTCGGCCGGGGCCATACCGAACTGCTCGAGCACCATCTGCTCGAGCTGCTCGATGCGCATCGCGGCCTGGGCGTTGGCCACCTCGTCGCGATGCAGCGAATCGGTGAGCTGGGCCACCCGCGCGCCCAGCGCATGCACCTCGTCGCGCACCGCCGCCATCGCCGCGGTTCGCTCCTGGCGTTCGGCGACCAGCGCGTCCCGGATTGCCGAGGCCGCGGCGACCACCCGGTCCAACCGCGCCGCCAGCAGCCGCCCGGCATCGGCCACCGCGGCGGCCACGGCGGCCGCGCGCAACCGCGCCTCCCGCGCCTGCTGGGCGCGCAGCCGCGCCTCGCGCTCGGCGGCGGCCGCGCGGCGCAGCGAATCCGCCCGCCCGCGCACCGCGTCGGCGCGCTCCTCCGCGGTCCGCACCGCCAGCCGGGCCTCCACCTCAACCCCGCGGGCGTTTTCGGCGGCCGCGGCGATCTGGTGCCGGTTGGCCGGTTCCGCCGCCTGCACGTGCTGGGTCTCCTGGGCGTTGCGCAGCCGGGTCTCCAGCTCGGTGACCTCGTCGACGGTCTGCGCGCGCCCCGCTTCGAGCTCCGCGCGCTGGCGCAGCAGGCCGCTCCACTCCTCCTCGGCGGCGCGGGCCTCCTGCCCGAGGCGGCCCAGCTGCTCGTACATCGCCGAGATCGCGGTGTCGGATTCGTTGAGGGCGGCCAGCGCCTGCTCGGCGGAATCCTGGCGGGCGATCTGCTCGGTCAGCGCGCCGGACAGCGCCGCGGTCAGCTGCCCCACCTGCGCCTCGGCGGCGGCCAGCTCGGCGCCGGCCTTGTCGATTTCCGAGGTGAGCTCCAGCGTGGACAGCTTGCGGTCGGAGCCACCGCTGACCCAGCCCGCGCCCACCAGGTCGCCGTCGAGCGTCACCGCGCGCAGCCGCGGGCGGGCCGCCACCAGCTCCAGCGCGTCGCCGAGCGCGGTGACCACCGCGACGCCCGACAGCATGGCGGTCATCGCCCCGCGCAGCCGCTCCGGCGCGTCGATGAGGTCGAGCGCCCACACCGCGCCGTCGGGCAGGCCGGCGGTGGGCCCGGGTTGCTCGGCCGGCCAGTCGCCCAGCACCAGGGCCGCGCGGCCGGCATCGGCCTGCTTGAGGGCGTCGACCGCCGCACGGGCCGCGCCGAAGCTTTCCGCGGCCAGCGCGTCGGCCGCCGAGCCGAGCACCGCGGCCAGGGCCGCCTCGTAGCCGGACCGGACCCGCACGAGCTTGGCGATCGGGCCTAAAAGACCTGTGCCGGAACGGTTTTGCGTGAGCCACGCGGCGCCGTCCTTGCGCTCCAGCCCCACCGAGAGCGCGTCGATGCGGGCGCGCAGCGAGGCCACCTCCCGTTCGGCGCCGCGCTCGGCGGCCTGCAGTTCGGCGACGCGTTCGTCGGCCAGCCGCAGCGCGGCGACGGTCCGCTCGTGGTGCTCGTCGAGGCCCACCTCGCCCTGGTCGAGTTCGCCGACGCGGGCCTGCACGGTCTCGAATTCGGCGCGGGTCTGCTGGGCGCGGTTGGCGGCCTGTTCGATGCGCTCGGACAGCCGCGCGACGCTGTCGTCGATCGATTCGACCCGCGCCCGCATCGTCTCCACCTGGCCGGCCAGCCGCGCCAGGCCCTCGCGCCGGTCCGCCTCGGCCCGCACCGCCGCCAGGTGGGCCCGGTCGGCCTCGGCGGCCGCGCGCTCGCGCTCGGCCAGCTCGGCGCGCGCGGCGTCCAGGCGGGTGCGCGCGCCGTCCAGCTCGGCCAGCAGCCGCTGCTCGGTCACCTCGATTTGCCGGGCCTCGGCTTCCAGCGCGTCCGGGTCGGTGTCGCCCGTCGCCACCGGCTCGACGTCCAGGTGCTGGGCGCGTTCGCTCGCGATGCGCACCGTGGCGCCCACCCGTTCGGCCAGCGCGGACAGCCCGAACCAGGTGTGCTGGACCGATTCGGCGCGCACCGACAGCTCGGCGAGCGCCGTCTCGTGCGCCGTGAGCTCCTCGGAGGCCACCGCGAGGCGGGCGGCGGCCTCGTCGTGGTCGCGGCGCATGAGGGCCTCGGCCTCGAAGATGGCGTCGCGCTCGGTCTGCCGGCCGACCAGGTCGTCGGCGGCCAGCCGCAGCCGGGCGTCACGCAGGTCGGCCTGGATGGTCTGGGCGCGGCGGGCCACCTCGGCCTGGCGGCCCAGCGGCTTGAGCTGGCGGCGCAGCTCGGTGGTCAGATCGGACAGGCGGGCCAGGTTCGCCTGCATGGCGTCGAGCTTGCGCAGCGCCTTCTCCTTGCGCTTGCGGTGCTTGAGCACGCCCGCGGCCTCTTCGATGAACGCGCGGCGATCCTCGGGCCGCGACTGCAGGATCTCGTCGAGCTTGCCCTGGCCGACGATGACGTGCATCTCGCGGCCGATCCCGGAGTCGCTCAGCAACTCCTGGACGTCCATCAAACGACAACTGCTGCCGTTGATTTCGTATTCGCTGGCGCCGTCGCGGAACATCCGCCGCGTGATCGAGACCTCGGAGTACTCGATGGGCAGCGCGTTGTCTGAGTTGTCGATGGTGACGGTGACCTCGGCGCGGCCCAGCGGGGCCCGTGACGAGGTGCCGGCGAAGATGACGTCCTCCATCTTCCCGCCGCGCAGCGTCTTGGCCCCCTGCTCCCCCATCACCCAGGCCAGGGCGTCGACGACGTTGGACTTGCCCGAGCCGTTGGGGCCGACGACCGCGGTGATGCCGGGTTCGAAGCGCAGAGTCGTCGGCGAGGCGAAGGACTTGAAGCCCTTCAGCGTCAGACTCTTGAGGTACACGGCGAGCCAGACTACCGCTCAAATCGCCCCGGCCAGCCCCACCGGAGGGGTGTCGACGCGCCTCAAATTTGCCTGGCGTTCACCCTGCGACGCACTGGCCACAGGGGCAACACCCGTCACGTCAGCGCTCGACGAATCCGTCGAACCGCTCCGCGGGTTCCGACCAGTCCGCGACAACCTTGTCCACGTGACCCGGCCGCGACGGCCACGCGGCGCCGCCCTGCAGCAGATCCAGCAGCTTCTCGCCGGCCTCGCGCGGACCTTGGGCCACCACCAGCACCCGGCCGTCGGCCTGGTTGGCGGCGTAACCCGTGAGCCCCAGCTCGAGCGCGCGGGATCGCGTCCACCAGCGAAAACCGACCCCCTGGACGCGCCCGTGCACCCACGCGGTGAGCCGGACCTCAGGCTCCGGCATCGGCGATCTCGAAGTTGACGGTGGTCCCGGATTTCAGGGTGCGCCCGACGGTGCAGACCAGGTCGACGGCCCGGTTGGCGACGACGAGCACCCGCTGCTTCTCCTCCTCGGACAGCCCGGACAGGTCCAGCTCGAGCGTCTCCTCGAGCAGCGGATAGCGTTCCTGCTCGCGGTCGGCCGGCCCGGACACCTTGATCGTCGCCTGGTAGTCGTCGCCCAGCCGGCGGGCCAGCGGCTCGTCGGTGGACATGCCGCTGCAGGCGGCCAGGGCGATCTTGAGCAGCTCGCCCGGGGTGAACACACCCTCGACGTCCTCCGAACCGACGAGCACCTGGGCACCGCGCGAGCTGTACCCGGTGTAGCGACGCGATCCGGTGCGTTCGACCCACAGTTGCGTCATGGTTTCTTTTCTACCGGGTGGCCTTCGCGGCTACGACTTGCCGTTGAGTGTGTTTCCTGGGCGACCCCGCCCGGCGTGTCGCCACCCTGGGCTCACACTCGAAAGCCCTGCCCGCACACTCATCGCCGCGGCCGCCGCGGGCATACTGCGTTTCATGGCCACCGTCGTCGCATTCCACGCCCATCCGGACGACGAGGTGGTCCTCACCGGCGGCACGCTCGCCCGGGCGGCCGCGGCCGGGCACCGCGTCGTCCTCGTCACCGCGACGGACGGCCGCGTACACAACGACGACAACCAGCTCCGGTTGGACGAATTACGTTCGAGCGCAAGCATTCTCGGAGTACACCGGCTCGAGTGCCTCGGCTACGCCGACAGCGGCTACGGTCCCGACTTCTACCCCGATCCACCGGGACGCGTCAGGTTCGGCCGAGCCGACGTCGACCAGGCGGCAGGGCGGCTCGCGGCGATACTGCGCGAGGAAGCCGCGGATGTGCTGCTCAGCTACGAGAGCAACGGCGGCTACGGCCACCGCGATCACGTCCAGGTGCATCGCGTCGGCAAGCGGGCCGCCGAGCTGGCGGCGACGCCGCGAGTGCTGGAGGCGACGATACCGCGCGAATTGCTGACGCGCATCGGGCGTTTCGCCCGTCTGCTGCGGCTGCCGGCGCCCTACGAACCGGACGTTGCGCGCACCGCCTACGCGCCCAAAGCGACGATCACCCACCGCGTCAACGTCTTCGGGTTCGCGCGCCACAAGCGCGACGCGATGGCCGCCCACCGCTCGCAGATCGGCAACTCGGCGGCGGCCGCGCGCCTGTTCGGCTTGCTGCTTCGGCTGCCGCCCCAGGTGTCCGGCGTGCTGTTCCCCTTCGAGTGGTTCGTCGATCCGGCCGTATCGCCGGGCGCTGTACGCCGCGACATCTTCGACTGACCCGTCGTTGAGTGTGATCCCCGGGCGACGCCGCGCGCATGTCGTCGCCCTGGGTTCACATTCAAAAGCCCTGCGCGCACGCTCACCGCCGCGGTCGCGGCTGGCATCGCGGGCAGTAGAACGACGAGCGATTCATGAACTTCTCCCGGCGCATCACCGCGCCGCAGCGCCGGCAGGGTTCGCCTTCGCGGCCGTAGGCGTCCAAAGATCGGTCGAAGTAGCCCGACTCGCCGTTGACGTTGACGTAGAGCGAGTCGAACGAGGTCCCGCCCTGCGCCAGCGCGTCGCGCATCACGGCGGCGGCGGCGTCCAGGACGGCGGCCAGTTGGCGCCGGCTCAACGTGTCGGCGATCCGCGCCCCGTTCACCTTGGCCCGCCACAACGCCTCGTCGGCGTAGATGTTGCCGATCCCCGACACCACCTGCTGGTCGAGCAGCTGGCGTTTGATCTCGGAATGCTTGCGCCGCAACACGTTGACCACCGCGCCGGCATCGAACTTCGGGTCCAGCGGGTCGCGCGCCAGGTGCGCCACCGGCGCGGGCACCACGCTGCCGTCCACGGTCACCAGGTCGGCCAGCATCCAGCCGCCGAAGGTGCGCTGGTCGGCGAAGCTCAGCACGGTCCCGTCGTCGAGCAGCGCGGAGATGCGGACGTGGTCGGCGCGCGGCACCTTCCCGAGCAGCATCTGCCCGCTCATGCCGAGGTGCACCACGAGCGCGGTGTCCGGGTCGGCCGGGCCGTCCAGCAGCAGCCACAGGTACTTGCCGCGCCGATCGGTTCCGGCGATCCGCGCGTCGAGCAGCCGGGCGGTGAGATCGGCGGGCCCCGCCTCGTGGCGGCGCACGGCGCGCGGATGATGCACCCGGACCGCGGTGATCGTCTTGCCCGCCACGCGGGCCTGCAAGCCGCGGCGCACCACCTCGACTTCGGGCAGTTCGGGCATCGGCTACGCGGACGTCTTGTCCGCGGTGTCCAGCGCCTCCAGCGCCTTCCAGGTCGCGGCCGCGGCCTTCTGCTCGGCCTCCTTCTTGGAGCGGCCGACCCCCGACCCGTATTCGGTGTCCATCACGACGACCACCGCCGTGAATTCCTTGTCGTGGTCGGGTCCGGTGGAGGTCACCAGGTACGACGGTGCGCCCATGCCGCGCGCCGCGGTCAGCTCCTGCAAGCTGGTCTTCCAGTCCAGCCCGGCCCCCAGCGTGGGCGCGGCGTCCAGCAGCGGGCCGAACAGCCGCAGGATCACCTCACGCGCGGTGTCGATCCCGTGCTGCAGGTAGATGGCGCCCAGCAGGGACTCCATGCCGTCGGCCAGGATGCTCGACTTGTCGGCCCCGCCGGTGTTCGCCTCGCCGCGGCCCAGCAGCAGGTGCACGCCAAGGCCCGCGTCGGACAGCTTCCGCGCGACGTCGGCCAGCGCCTGGGTGTTGACCACGCTGGCCCGCAGCTTGGCCAGGTCGCCCTCCGACCGGTCGGGGTGACGGTGGTAGAGCTCGTCGGTGATGGTCAGGCCCAGGACCGCGTCACCGAGAAACTCCAGCCGTTCGTTGGTCGGCAGCCCGCCGTGTTCGTAGGCGTAACTGCGGTGCGTCAACGCCAGCGACAGCAGTTCGTCGGGCAGGTCGGCCCCGAGAGCCTCCAGCAGGGCTTGCCGCGACGTCACCGCTCGTCCCGCTTGGTTTCCGGCGGCAACATGTCGGCCAGCTTGGCCCAGCGCGGGTCGATGCGGTCGTGGTGATGGCCGGGCTCGGCGGCGAGGGCGACACCGCAGTCGGGGCACAACCCCGGGCAGTCCGGGCTGCACACCGGCGAAAACGGCAACTCCAGCCCGACGGCGTCGATGATCGGCTGCTCGAGATCGATGGTGTCGTCGACGATGTGGCCTACCTCGTCCTCCTCGGTGGTCGCCTCGGTCGTGCTGTCCGGATACGCGAAAAGCTCGGTCAGCCTGACCTCGACGCGCCCGTTGACCGGCGTCAGGCACCGGGCGCATTCGCCGACGGTCGGCGCGGCGACCGTGCCGGTCACCAGCACGCCCTCCGACACCGACTGGATTTGCAGGTCCATCTCCACCGGGGCGCCCTGTTCGATCGCGATCATCGGCAGTCCGATGCGCGACGGGCTGGGCACGGTGTTGCGCAGGGTGACCATCGCTCCCGGGCGCCGGCCGAGTCGGGTGATGTCGAGCCGCATCGGCGAGGTCGCATGGCGCTGCGTCGTGCTGCTGTGCTGCCTCGTCATAGAAGAAATCCTACGGCGCGGCGCGCGTAAGGAAAGGGCGTTGACGGGGTCCCGGGCGGTCAGGCCCGATGGCGGCGACCCGCATTGCCCGGCTACGCCGCGCTTGCGATCGCCGTCAGCGCGTCGCGTAGTCGTGGGTGCCGGCGGCCGTACGGAGCTGGTGGCGACCGCGGCCGACGGACCGCAGGGTGCCGTTGAGGAATTCCTCGAACTCGGCCAGCTTGTTATCGACGTAGATGTCGCACTCGCCGCGCAGCCGGTCGGCCTCGGCGTGCGCAGTGTCGATGAGGCGGGTGGCCTCGGCGTTGGCCGCCTCCACCACGCTGTTCTGCGACACCAGCCGCTGCTGCTCCTTGATGCCCTCCTGCACGGCCTTCTCGTAGGAGATGTTGCCGTTCTCGATCAGCCGGTCGGCTTCGGCCTGGGCGCGGCCGACGCTGGCCTCGTACTCGCGTTTCGCCGCCGTGGCGATGCGGATCGACTCCTCGCGAGCCTCCCCGACCATCCGCTCGCTGTGCTGGCGGGCCTCGTTGACCATCCGGTCGGCCTGCGCTTTCGCGTCGGAGAGCAGCCGGTCCGCCTCCGCGCGCGCGTGGTTGAGCATCGACTCGGACTCCGTCGTCGCCGACGAGACCATCGATTCGGCGTGCGACTTGGCGTCCTGCAGCATCGAATCGCGCGCGTCGAGCACGTCCTGGGCGTCGTCCAGCTCGCCGGGGATCGCGTCCTTGATGTCGTCGATCAGTTCCAGCACGTCACCGCGCGGCACGACACAGCCGGCCGTCATCGGCACACCGCGCGCCTCTTCCACGATGGCGCCCAGCTCGTCGAGCGCCTCAAAAACTCGGTACACGGCCATGCCCTCCTGGCGTCTCGCAAAAAAGCTTCGTTGTTACCAGTGTGCCTGCTGTTGCCTCTGTGACAGCGGTGGCGACGCCGGTGTGTCGAACATTTGCCCGCTGAACAGGGCCGCGGCGAGTGAAATCCATAGCTTTTGCCCGTTCGCGCCATGCCGCGGGCCCAACCGCCGCGCGGGGTTCGTCAGTCCATATTCTTTTGCCCGGTCCCCGCACCGATTGTGGAGCCATTCTAGAGAAAACGGCGACCATAGCCCCGAAAACGCCCCCGGCGCCCTTGACCTATACCCCATGGGGGTATAGGTTGGCTGACGATTCGGCCCGAGCGAACCGAAGGGGAGGACTCGATGAGGGTGCTGGCGGCGGTCGGTCATGCCTTGGGGCTGGCCGGGTCGATGACCTGGGAAATCCTGTGGGCGCTGATCCTCGGCTTCGCCTTGTCGGCGGTGGTGCAGGCCGTGGTGCGCCGGTCGACGATCGTGTCGCTGATGGGCGACGACCGGCCGCGCACGCTGGCGGTCGCGGCCGGGCTGGGTGCGGCCTCGTCGTCGTGCTCGTACGCCGCGGTCGCCCTGGCGCGCTCGCTGTTCCGCAAAGGCGCCAACTTCACCGCCGCGATGGCATTCGAGATCGGTTCCACCAACCTCGTGGTCGAGTTGGGCATCATCCTGGCCCTGCTGATGGGCTGGCAGTTCACCGCCGCGGAATTCGTCGGCGGCCCGCTGATGATCGTGGCGCTCGCCGTGCTGTTCCGGCTGTTCGTGCGGTCCCGGCTCGTCGACGCCGCCCGCGAGCAGGCCGAGCGCGGCATCGCCGGCTCCATGGAAGGCCATGCCGCCATGGACATGTCGATCCAAAAAGAGGGCTCGTTTTGGCGGCGGCTGCTGTCCCCGCAGGGCTTCACCTCGGTCTCGCACGTGTTCGTGATGGAGTGGTTGGCGATCCTGCGGGATCTCGTCCTGGGTCTGCTGATCGCGGGTGCCATCGCGGCGTGGGTGCCCGAAAGCTTTTGGCGGATCTTCTTTTTGACCGATCACCCGGTCTGGTCGGCGTTGTGGGGGCCGATCGTGGGACCGATCGTCGCGATCGCGTCGTTCGTGTGCTCGATCGGCAACGTGCCGCTGGCCGCGGTGCTGTGGAACGGGGGTATCAGCTTCGGCGGCGTCATCGCCTTCATCTACGCCGACCTGCTGATCCTGCCGATCCTGAACATCTACCGCAAGTACTACGGCACGAAGATGATGCTGACGCTGCTCGGCACCTTCTACGCCGCGATGGTCGCCGCCGGCTATCTGGTCGAGTTGCTTTTCGGCACAACGGGTCTCATACCAAGCGAGCGCAACGCCACGGTGCTGGAGGCGTCGGTCTCCTGGAACTACACCACCTGGCTCAACATCGCCTTCCTCGTCATCGCGGCGGTCCTGATCGTGCGATTCGTCACCTCGGGCGGAGTCCCGATGCTACGGATGATGGGCGGCTCCCCCGCGGCGATGGACGGTCACCACGATCACAGCCATCAAGGCGACTGACGGCTGTGGCGCAGGGTTGAGGGTCAGGGGCGCGCCGACAGCTTCTCCCGCATCCGGCGGTTCACCGGTTCGGGCAGCAGCTCCGACACGTCGCCGCCCAGCAGCGCGACCTCCTTGGCCAGCGAGGAGGACACGAACGAATAGCGCGGCGTGGTGGCGACGAAAAACGTGTCCACACCGGCGATGTGCTTGTTCATCTGCGCCATCTGCAGCTCGTATTCGAAGTCGGTCCCGGTGCGCAGGCCCTTCACGATGGCGGTCATCCCCCGCGACCTGACGAAGTCGACGACCAGGCCCTGGCCGGACTCCACCCGTAGGTTGCCCAGGTGCGTCGTCGACTCCTCGATCATCGCGATCCGCTCGTCGAGCTCGAACATGCCCTTCTTGGCGGGGTTGACCAGGATCGCCACCACCACCTCGTCGAACTGGGCCGAGGCGCGTTCGAAGACGTCGATGTGGCCCAACGTCACCGGGTCAAACGAGCCCGGGCAAACCGCGCCGCTCATAAGCGTGACGCTACACGCCCGGCTAGGTGTGTTCGGCCAGCTCCAAACGGGTGTCGCCGTACACGCGCTCGGGCCACACCGACCAGCCCGCCGGCCAGGTCAGCGGCGCGCCGGCGGCCGGACGCTCCACGGCCGCAACGGTTCCCTCGCGCACCCAGCCGTGTGTGCTCAGCGCGGCCAGCACGGCGCCCAGCTCCGCGGTGTCGGTGTCGTAAGGCGGGTCGGCCAGCACCAGGTCGACCGCGGACGAGGCGCCGGCCGCCAGCACCGTCGCCACCGCGCCGCGGCGCAGGGTCGCGCCGGGCAGCCCCAGTGCCTCGATGTTGCGCGCGATGACGGCCGCGGTCCGCGGGTCGGACTCCACGAACAGTGCCGAGGCGGCCCCCCTCGACAGGGCCTCCAGCCCCAGCGCGCCCGAACCGGCGTACAGGTCCAGCACCGCCAGACCGGCCAGGTCCCGGCGTGCGGTGACGATGTTGAAGAGCGATTCGCGCACCCGGTCGGTGGTGGGTCTGGTGCCCCGCGACGGGACGGTGATGCGCCGCCCCCCGGCGGCGCCGCCGATGATCCGGGTCACGCGCGGACGTTCACAACAGGGTGGACCAGTAGTCCCAGAACCGCACCATGATCAGCAGGAACACCGCCGTGAACCACAGCGCGGCGATCGACCACCGCCACTGGTAGGCAACCTGCAGCGGAGGAGTTCGCAGCGCCGGACGAAACGCGATCGACGCGACCACCACCAGCAGCGCGATGGTGACCACCCAGACCACCATGCAGTAGGGGCACAACGCCCCGATGCGGTAGAGGCTCTGGAAGATCAGCCAGTGCACGAACACCGAACCGGCCAGCACGCCGACCGTCAGGCCAACCCAATACCACTGCGGCAGAGGAACTTTCGCGACCGCCAGGACGCCGGTGACGACCACCACGGTGAAGCCCACCAGCCCGAGCAGCGGGTTGGGGAAGCCCAGCACCGACGCCTGCGGGGTGATCATCACCGAGCCGCACGACAGGATCGGGTTGATGTTGCACGACGGGACGTACGCCGGGTTGAGCAGGAGGTCGATCTTCTCCACGGTCAGCGTCATGGAGGCGACCAGGCCGATCACGCCGGCGATCAGCACCCACCACGCGCTGGGGGCGGGTACGCGCGGCCGGGGCGGTGCCTCCGGTGTCTCGCCGCCGGCGTCCTCGGCGGGTTGCGCTGACACCGGGGTCGCCATCAGGCCGCGGGAGAGACGGCGGTGTCGATGCCCGGCACGTCGCCCACGATCGACTTGATCTTGGCGACCAGCGCATCGGGCGTCGACGGGTCGTAGTCCTGGCCGTTGATCTTGATGGTCGGCGTCGCGTTGATGTTCGCCTTCGCGGCCTCCCCGGCGACCCTGGACAGGTACTTGCCGCTGTTGATGCAGTCGGGGACCTTGCCCACGACGCCGTCGACGCGGGCGATTTCGATCAGCCGCGCGTTGTCGGGGAAGTTGGTGCCGCGTTCGTCGGGCTGAATCTGCGGGCTGAACAGCGCGCTGTGGAAGCGGCGGAACGCGTCGATGGATTCGTCGGCGACGCACAGCGCCGCCGCGCCCGCCCTCGACGAATAGTTGTTGTTCTTCTGGTTGTCGAGGATCGCCACCATCGAGTAATCGGCCGCGATGGCGCCGATGTCGATGAGCTTGGACACCGTCGGCCCGAAGGTCCGCTCGAAGTTACCGCAGGCCGGGCAGAGGAAGTCCTCGTAGAACGTCACGACGGCCTTGGGGTTGTTGGTGCCCGGCTGGGTGACCACCTTGCCCGACGTCACCCGGACGGTGTCGCCCTCCCCCGTGGCGCCGCCCTTCTTGTGATGCGACGTGACGATGTAGAAGACGAGCGCGACCGCGAAGATCACGATGAACGCGGTGCCGCCGATCTGGACGAGTCGGCCGGATTTGCCGGTGGCGGACTTGACATCGAATCGCGGGGGACGCTTGGGTTTGTCGGCCACAGGTTCGCTGATCCTTCGGTGCGGGCCCGACCGGCGGTCGGACGGAGGCGCCTCTAGAGTACCGGCGAATCGCCCGACGGCTCAGGCGCGGCTCAGGTGGGCGCGCAGAGCCGAAACGAGCTCGCTCGTACCGACGGCGCTGTCGCCGCCCAGCTGAAACAGGTTCGCGAAGCCGTGGGTCAGCGACCCCATGTAACGCAGGTCCACCGGGGTGCCGGCGGCCTGCAGCGCCGCCGCGTAGGCCTCACCCTCGTCGCGCAACGGGTCGAAGCCGCCGACCGCGATCAACGCGGGCGCCAGGCCCGACAGCGACTCGGCGAGCAGCGGCGACACCCGCGGGTCGGTCGGGTCGAACGCCTTGAGGTACTGCGCGGTGAACCAGTCCATGTCGCGGCGGGTCAGCAGGAAGCCGCGGGCGAACAGGCTCATGGACCGGGTTTGCGCGGTGAAGTCCGTCCGCGGGTAGATCAGCCACTGCAGCACCGGGGCCGGCCCCCCCTCGTCGCGCGCCAGCCGGGCGACCACGGCGGCCAGGTTGCCCCCGGCGCTGTCGCCGCCGACGGCGACCCGCCCGGGGGTCGCGCCGAGCTCACCGGCGTGCTCGTGGGCCCACCGGAAGGCCGCATAGGCGTCCTCGACGGCGGCCGGGGCCGGGTGCTCGGGGGCCAGCCGGTAGCCGATCGACAACACGTGGACGCCGGCGTCACGGCAGGTCAGCCGGCACAGCGAGTCGTGGGTGTCCAGGTCGCCGATCACCCAGCCGCCGCCGTGGTAGAAGACCAGCAGGGGCGCGGCGGCCCCGCCGGGCGGACGGTAGTGCCGCGCGCGGATCTCGCCAGCCGGCCCGGGCAGCGACAGGTCCTCGACCTCGACGTGAATCTGCGGCCCGGGTAAACCCACGAGCGTCTCCCGCATCTGGGCGCGGGACGCGGCCGGCTCGTCGTCGACGACGAGGCCGTCGATGCCGACGGCGCGCAGCCCCGACAGCATCAGCTGAAGCGTGGGATCGAGCGTGTTGCCGTCGATGATGACCGAACGGCCGTGGAACAGCGCCCGCTTGGCGGCGGTCGGGATCCACGGAATGACCTTGACGCCGGCGGTGGTGACGACGCCCTGGACGCGACTGAGCCAGCGCATCGGTGCGCGTTTGGCACCAAGGTCGAGGTCCGGCATCCCCGGCAGGCTTCTGGTCATAGCTGCTCCTGCTCCCCCTGCACATTCGTCGCGACGCTCGCCGACGGAAATTGGATACCCACTACGGCGTGCCGCGCGGACAACTCTACGTCGTCGCCCACTAGCCGTATTTCGGCCACAGTGCGCGGGGCCGCGGCACGCCCCCGACCAGCTAGTGATTAGGTGCTTATCCGGCTGGGTAATATCGTGGTCCCCAAGTCGGTGAACCCCGAGATCGAACACGTCGGGTCCTGATTTACGAACCTTCAATTCACAGGTAGGTGAATGACATTGACTGGCGAGTCGGGCTCCGCCATACCGTCGATAGCTCTTAACGACGAAAACACCATGCCGGTGCTCGGCCTGGGCGTCGCGGACCTGTCGGAGGACGAAGCCGAGCGCGCCGTCGCGGCCGCGCTGGAGATCGGGTGCCGGCTCATCGACACCGCCGCCGCCTACGGCAACGAGGCCGGCGTCGGCCGGGCGATCGCCGCGTCCGGCATCCCGCGCGCGGAGCTGTTCGTCACCACCAAGCTGGCCACCGCGGACCACGGTTTCAGCAAGGCCCCGGTGGCCTGCAGCGCAAGCCTGGAGCGACTCGGCCTCGACTACGTCGACCTCTACCTCATTCATTGGCCGGCACCGGGGCAGGGCAAATACGTCGACGCGTTCGGCGGCATGATCCAATCCCGCGGGGAAGGCCATGCCCGCTCGATCGGGGTGTCCAACTTCACCGAGGACCAGCTCTCGACGGTCATCGACCTGACCTTCGTCACCCCCTCGGTCAACCAGGTCGAGCTGCACCCCCTGCTCAACCAGGCCGATCTGCGCAAGGCGAATGCGCAGCACAACGTCGTCACGCAGTCCTACACGCCGCTGGTTCTCGGCAAGCTGATGGATAACGCGACGCTGACGTCGGTCGCCGCCGAATACGGCAAGACGCCCGCGCAGGTTCTGCTCCGGTGGAACGTGCAATTGGGCAATTCGGTGATTTTCCGTTCGAGCAAGCCCGAGCACATCGCCACCAATGTGGACATTTTCGATTTCGAATTGGCCGGCGAGCACATGGACGCGATCAACGGTCTCAACGACGGCACCCGGCTGCGCCCGGATCCCGATACCTACGAAGGCCCGTAGTCCGTTCCGCTTACCCCGCCGGGCAGGTGGCCGCCGCCTGCCGCAGCACACCCGCGGAGGCCTGGTCCACCGGTAATTGGTAGCCGCGCAGCACGGTGATGAACTGCATGGCGTACTGACACGCGAACGCCGTGTTGGGCGGCATCCACTGGGCCGGCGGCGAGTCGCCTTTGTCCTGGTTGGCCTGGCCTTGCACGGCCAGCAGGTTGGCCGGGTCGTTGGCGAACCGCAGCCGCTCCGGCGGCGGCCAGCCGTAGGCCCCCATGTCCCAGGCGTAGGCGAGCGGGACGATGTGGTCGATCTGCACCGCCTCGCCGACCTTGGCGCCGCGCGTAAAGGCGATCGTGGTGTTGGTGTACGGGTCGTGCAGGGTGCCGGTGGCCACCGCGTCCGGGCAGCGCTTGATCGACACGTACGTCTTGTCGACGAGATCGCGGTTGAGGATGTCGTCGCGGGTGTCACACCCGTTGTGCCCCAGCGGTGCATCGTTGTTGTCGTCCCACGCGTCGCCGAACGCCGGACGCCGGTAGTCGTAGCGGTGGGCCCGCTGGGGTAGCACCGCGACACCGGCCAGCACGTCCGTGCCGGGTTGCACCGTCGGCACGTCGGCGCGGGCGGCCACTTCGGCTCGCTTGTCGGCCGCCGAGCCCAGCGTCTGATAGGCCACCAGCAGCGCGAGCACCGCGACCGCCGACAACCACAGCAGGAGCTTGCGATTCAAGATTTGTCCAGGTAGTCGATTCGATTGGTGTCGGTGAAACGCGCGGCAAGTAAGGCCAATTCGGCGTTCGACGGGTCTTGCTCGTACGCCTGGACCGCGAAGTCGCGCGCGGCTTCGATGTAGGTTCCGTGGTCGGCCAGCGACAGCAGCCGTAATGTGACCGCCCTGCCGGATTGGTTGCGGCCCAGCACATCTCCCTCGCGGCGCTCCTTGAGGTCGAGGTCGGCGAGGGCGAACCCGTCCATCGTCTCGGCGACCGCGCGCAGCCGCCGGCCGGCGTGCGAGGCCGGGGGGACCCAGCTGGCCAGCAGGCACAGGCTCGGATGCTCGCCGCGGCCGATGCGCCCCCGCAGCTGATGCAGCTGGCTGATGCCGAACCGGTCGGCGTCCATCACCAACATGACCGTGGCGTTGGGGACGTCGACGCCCACCTCGATGACCGTGGTGCACACCAGCACGTCGATCTCACCCGCGCGAAACGCCGCCATCGCGGCGTCCTTCTCGTCGGCGGACAGCCGCCCGTGCATGAGCCCCAGCCGCAGGTCCGCCAGCTCCCCGGTGCGCAGCCGGTCGAAGAGCCCCACCGCGGTCTCCGAAGGCCGGCCGCCCTCCTCACGCTTTTCGGTGTCGTCGGTCTCGTCGATGCGGGGCGCCACCACATAGGCCTGGCGGCCCGCGGAAACCTCCTCGATGATGCGGTGCCACGCGCGATCGAGCCAGGCGGGCTTGTCGCCGATGAAGATGACGTTGGAGGCGATCGGCCGGCGTCCGCGCGGAAGTTCGCGCAGCGTCGAGGTCTCCAGGTCGCCGTACACCGTGAGCGCGACGGTGCGCGGGATCGGCGTCGCCGTCATCACCAGCAGGTGCGGTGTGGTGCCGGCACGGGCCTTGGCGCGCAGTTGATCTCGCTGTTCGACGCCGAATCGATGCTGCTCGTCGACCACCACCATGCCCAGGTTGTGGAAGTCCACCGCGTCCTGCAGCAGCGCGTGGGTGCCGACGACGATGCCGGCCTGGCCCCCGGCGACCTCGTCGCGGACGTGCTTCTTGTGCGCGGCCGTCATGGATCCGGTGAGCAGCTCCACCCGGGTCGCGTTGTCGGCCCCGCCCAGCTGGCCCGCCATCGCCAACTCGCCGAGGACGTCACGGATCGACCGAAGATGTTGCGCTGCAAGGACTTCCGTGGGAGCCAGCAGCGCGCACTGGTAGCCGGCGTCGACCATCTGCAGCATCGCCAGCACGGCGACGATCGTCTTGCCGGACCCGACCTCGCCCTGCAGCAGGCGGTTCATCGGGCGGGTGGCCGCCAGCCCATCGGAAAGCACGTCGAGCACCTCGCGCTGTCCGGCCGTCAGCTCGAAGGGCAACCGCCGCAACAACTCCGCCGCCAGGCCGTCGTCCCGCCGCGGCGCCGGGGGCCCCGATTCCGACAGCTCACCGTGCCGGCGGGCGACCAGCGCCCATTGCAGGCCGACGGCCTCGTCGAACGTCAATCGCTCACGGGCCCTTTGCCGTTCGCGCTCGTCTTCCGAGAGATGGATGGCGCGCAGCGCCTCGTCCTCGGGGATCAGGCCGAGTTCGGCGCGCAGGGCGGCGGGCAGCGGATCGGGCACCGGGTCGAGGACGTCGAGCACCTGGCGCACGGTGGCGAAGATGTTCCAGCTCTGCACCCTCGCGCTGGCCGGATAGATCGGGAAGAAATGGTGTTCGAATGCGTCCGCTAGCTCATCGCCGGTGGTGGCATCGGAAGCGTCGGCGATGCTCTTGAGCGATGCGGTGCCGCGGTTCTTCCCGTCCGGCGACTCAACGATGAGGAATGCGGGGTGCGTCAGCTGCATCTCGTTCCTGAAGAACCCGACCTCCCCGGACAGCATCACCTTGGTGCCCTTGGTGAGGTCCTTCATGATGTAGTTCGCGTTGAAGAACGTGGCGGTCACCGCACCGCGGCCGGAGCCCAGGGTGATGCGGTGACACATCTTCTTCGGGTTCTTCTTCATCGGAAACGACTTGGTGGCGGCGATCGTGTCGACGAGGGTGATGTGTTCACCGGCCGGCGGCTTCTCGTCGTCGGCGCCCCAGCGGCTCGCGCCCTCGGTGTAACTGCGCGGATAGTGGCGGAGCAGGTCGTCGACCGTTTGGATGCCAAAAAATTCGTCCAGGAGCGGCACGATTTTGCCGCCCACGACGTAGTCCAGCCGGTCGGACAGCGATGCCACGGCTACTCGACCCCGATCAGCAGGACGTCGCCGCGGTGGCCGGTGCGGTAGGTCATCAGCTCGGTGCCCGGGTGATGGTCGTGCACGTGGTCCTGCAGGATGTCGCCCACGGCGGCGGCCTCGTCCTCGTCCTCGATGCCCGCGCCGATCAACACGGTCACCAGGTCGCCGCCCGACGCCAGCAGCAGATCGAGCAGGCCGATCGCCGCCGCGGCCGCATCGGCGGCCACGATGAGCACCTCGTCGCCGGCGATGCCCAGGCCGTCGCCCGGCTGGCAGCGGCCGGCCCACGTCAGCGCGCTCCCCGTCGCGATGCGCACCGACCCGTGCCGGGACGCGCCGGCCGCGCGGGCCATGGTGAAGCCGTCGTCGACCGCCTGGCGTTCCGCCTCGTGCACGGCCAGGGCGGCCAGCCCCTGAACCATCGACCCGGTCGGGATCGGGACCACGTCGATGCCCCACCCGATGGCCGCCGTGCACCCGGCCACCAGCTCCTCGGCGGCCACATACCCGTTGGGCAGCACCATCACCTGGGCGGCGCCGGTGTCGACCACGGCCCGCACCAGCTGGTGGGCGCTGACGTTCGCGTCCGGGTCGGGCCGCAGCACGCAGGCGCCCTCGGCGGCGAACAGCTCGGCGGCGCCCTCGCCGTCGACGACGGCCAGCACGGCCCGTTCGCGCGTCCAGCCGCCCGCCGGCAGCCCGGCGGCTCCGGAGCTCAGCGCCGAGATGACGATCCGGCTGAGCCGCCCCGCGGCCAGGCCCGCCTCGACGGCGGCCCCGGCGTCGTCGGTGTGCACGTGCACGGAGTAGCTGTCGATCCGGGTGGATTCTTCCGCGGCGGCCTGCGCCAGCGCGACGGATTCCCCGAGTTCCTCGAGCCGATTGCGCAGCTGGTTGGCGGCGGCCTGCTCGCAGCCGTCCAGCCGGTACATCACCTCGAACTGGGGCCCCGGGCGTTCGGCGGGGGCTTGCGGCTCCGGGGCGCGCGGGGAAGGCTCGTAGACCGTGCGGGCGGGCGCCTGCCCACCGATGGTGCAACGCAGCGCGTCCAGCAGCACGAGCAGGCCGCGCGCGCCGGCGTCCACCGCGCCGGCGTCGGCCAGGACGTCGAGCTGCTCGGGGGTTTTTTCCAGCGCGACCACCGCGGCGTCGCCGGCGGCCGTGATCGCCGCGGACAGCCCGTCTTCGGCGCCTTTTTCGACGGCGTCGGCGGCGGCCCTCAACACCGAGACGATGGTGCCGGGCACCTCGTCGCCCCCCATGGAGGCGATGACGAGCTCGACGCCACGCTGCAGCCCGGCCCCGAGGACGGCCGCGTCCATGTGGCGCAGCTCACCGCCGGCGCTTACCGCCGCGGCCGCGGTGACATCGGCGATCCCCCGCAGGATCTGCGACAGGATCACCCCGGAATTGCCGCGGGCGCCGTTCAGCGCGCCGGAGGACAGGGCCGCCGCCACCCGGGCCACGCAGCCCTCGGCGGCGGCTCCCGCGTTCGCCTCCGCCAACGCCGAACGCATGGTGAACAGCATGTTCGCGCCGGTGTCGGAATCGGCGACCGGAAACACGTTGAGCCGGTTGATCTCGTCGATGTGGGTGATCAAATCGCTGACGGCGGTGTGGGCCCAGTCCCGCAGGGTCGCCGCGCTCAGCAGCGCATCCGACGTGCCCAAGCGACCCACCTCCCTCGGAGCCTCCCGCGCCGGCCCCCGGTGGGCGCCAGCGTAGCCCGGCGACGACGCGCGCGGCGGCCGGCCACCGCGGCACACCCGCTGCCTGAGCGCACCGGCGCATTGAGCCTAGCCAGAGCTGGTGACAGCCCCGGGGCTACGCCGCCGGGGGGTGTGGATCGTTTTGGTGGTTGCCTATGTCAGTCGGTATCCTGGGCTGGCCCGAGTCATTCCGGGCTGTCCCGGCCACCTGCCGGACCCCGAACCATTTGAGGAGCTTGAACCATGGCCGCTGTGTGCGATATCTGCGGGAAAGGCCCCGGCTTCGGCAAGTCGGTGTCGCACTCCCACCGCCGCACCAGCCGCCGGTGGGACCCCAACGTCCAGACCGTGCACGTCGTGACCCGTCCCGGCGGCAACAGGCAGCGGCTGAACGTCTGCACGTCCTGCATCAAGGCCGGCAAGGTCGTCCGGGGCTAACTCGCCGCGCGTCACATGACGACGTGACCGGCGTCCACCGGTATCGAAACGCCGGTGACGTATCGCGACCGCGGGCCCACGAGCCACAGCACCGCTTCGGTGACGTCGCGCGGCTCGACCAGCGGCACCCCGGGCAGCAGCGTCTGCGAGACGGCCGGGTTCGGGTTCTCCAACATCCGGTTCGCCACGAAGTCGTTCAGAATCATCGGCGTCGCGACCCCGCTGGGGTTGACCGAGTTGACTCGAATCTTGTGCTGCGCATACGCGTTGGCCGCCGAGCGCATCAGCCCCACCACGGCGTGCTTGGAGGCGGCGTAGCCGAACATCGCCGCGCTGCCGTCACCGCCCTTGCCGGTCAGCCCCTGCGCCGAACTGACCAGCACAACCGAACCGCCCCGACCCTTGCGGATGATCGACGGCACCGTCGCCAGCATCGTGTGCCATACGCCTTTGAGGTTCGTGTCGACGATCGTGTTGAACACCGGTTCTGAGTGGGTGTCGGTGTCGCCGATCGCCACCACCCCGGCGTTGGCGATGACGATGTCGATCTCGCCGAGCTCGTCGATCCCGGCCCGCACCCCGGCCTCCAGCTGTGCGAGGTCGCGCACGTCGGCGACGACGGGGACGACCTTGCGGCCCGCGTCGGCGACCAGCCGCGCGGTCTCGTCGAGGTCGGCTTTGGTGCCCAGCGGGTAGGGAATCGCGTCGATGTCGGCGCAGATGTCCACGGCGATGATGTCGGCGCCCTGCTCGGCCAGCGCGACGGCGTGGCTGCGGCCCTGGCCGCGCGCGGCGCCGGTGATGACGGCGACGGTGTCGTCGAGTTCACCCATGCGTGGGCACCTCCAGTTTCGTGCCGGTCTCCCGCTCGGCGAACGCGACGAGGCGGGCGGCGGCGTCGTAGTCGCACGCGAGCACCGAGCGGCCGATGAGTACCGGGCCGCCGCGCAGCCCCATCCTGCCGCTCACGCCGACATAGCTGCCCGGCGGCACCGGTTCGCTGATGCAGTACAGGGTGGGGGCGGCGCCCTCGTTGATGTCGTTGGCCAGCCGGTCGGCGACGATCTTGACCGCCTTGTGTGACAACGACATCAGCGGCGAATCGGACAGGTGCGACAGGTTCGACGCCACCCACCCCGGGTGGGTGAGGTGGCTGACGATCGGCGATCCGGCGGCGCGCAGCCGGCGGTCCAGCTCGAGCCCCCACAACATCACCGCGAGCTTGGACTGGCCGTAGGCCCCCAGCCTCGTCCACTTGTGCCGGCGCAGGTGCGGGTCGTCGAGGCGCAACGCCGCGTGCCGGTGGGCGTCGGAGCCCACATTGATGATCTGCGTACGCACCCGGGGCAACAACAGGTTGGTCAGCGCGAACGGGCCGAGCAGGTTGGTGCCCAGCGTCATCTCGAAGCCGTCGACGGTGTCGGTGCGCCGATCGGTCAGGGTGCCGGCGTTGTTGATCAGGATGTCGATGGGCCCGTCGATCAGATCGGGGAAGGCGCGCACCGAAGACAGGTCGGCGAGGTCGAGCTTCGCCACGGTGGTGGAGCCACCCATCTCGGCGGCGCGCCGCTCGCCGAGTTCCGTGTTGCGCACGGCCAGAACCACATGGGCGCCGGCGCGGGCGAGGGCGCGCGAGGTGCCCAACCCGACGCCGTTGGTGGCGCCGGTCACGATGATTCGTTTGCCGCTCAACTCGCCCAGCCGACTCGGCGTCCACGGTGACGTCACGGCGACCAAGAATAGTGGGAGGTTCTATGTAAATGGGGGCAGGTCTGCCAACATGGTCGGCGTGGGCGACAGCGCGACGGAAATCAACAACCTGATTTACACCTACGCTGAGCTCCTGGACCGCGGTGATCTGGACAGCGTGGCCCGGCTCTTCGAGTACGGCCGCATCTGCGGGGTGGAGAACGGCCCACCGGAGACGGTGTTCGCGGGGTCCGCCAGAGTGCGCGAGATGTACGACATGGCAACGCGCCTCTACGAGGACGGCACCCCCAAGACCAAGCACAACACCACCAACGTGCAGCTGCACATCGACGACGCCGCGGGAACCGCACGCAGCACGTCGTACTACTGCGTCACCCAGGCCACCCCCGATCTGCCGCTCCAGGTGATCGTGACCGGGCACTACAAGGACACCTTCCAACGGATCGACGGCGTCTGGCACTTCGAGAGCCGGACCATGTTCGTCGACCAGGTCGGCGACGTCAGCCAGCACCTGAAGTTCTGACCGGTGGGGCACCTCGACCCATTCGACCCCGCCGCCGTCATGGCCGACGCCCAACGCAAGGAATCGCTGGACGACTGGGGCCCCGGCGAGTTCGAACGCCCGCTGCGCGTGCTGCTGGCCGACTACGACCGCGCCGACCTCAACTCCATCGGAATCCACCTCCTGCGGTCGGGCATCGTGCACAGCCTGCGGATGCGGTTGCGGGCAGCCGAGTGGATCCGCCGCCACCCGGAGATCCTCGAGGAGCACATCACCGCGCCGGTCGTCGTCGTCGGGATGATGCGCAGCGGCACCACCCTGCTGCAGCGACTGCTGGCCGCCGACCCGCGCTTCGCCTGCGCCTACGGCTGGGAGGTGGTCGAGGTCGCGCCGCGACTGGACCACCCATTCGCCGGCGTCGATCCGCGCATCGCCGTCAGCGAGGCGCGGGAGGCCAAGTCCCGCGAACTCGCGCCCGAGCTGTTCGCCATCCATCCGATGTACGCGCGCGAGGCCGAGGAGGAGATCGTCTTTTTGGCCGACGCGTTCCTGTCGCACGTCCCCGAGTCCGGGGCCCACCTACCGCATTATCGGTCCTGGCTCGACGAGCAGGATTTCTCGCCGGCCTACGACCACCTGCACCGCATGCTGCAATTCCTGCAGTGGCAGAAACGGCAAGGATTCTTCGGCGGCGGTCCGCCGCCGCGACGGTGGGTGCTCAAATCACCGGCGCACCTGGGCTATCTGGACGTGCTGCGCGCGCGGTTTCCCGACGCGCACATCGTCCACATGCATCGCGACCCGCGCGCCACGATCGCGTCGGGAGCCAGCCTGAATGCCACCCTGCACGCGATGCACGCCGACGCCGTCGACAAGCCCCGGGTGGGCGCGCAGTGGCTGGAGCGGATGGGCTGGACCAATGACCGGGCGATGGCGCTGCGCGACACCTGGGCCGACCAGGCATCCCGGGTCACCGACATCGGCTTCGACGAGGCGGTGGCCGATCCGATCGGTCAGGTGGCCCGCGTCTACGACGCCGTCGGCCTGCCGCTCACCGCGCGGGCCGAAGAGGCGATGCGGCGCTGGCTCACCGACCGTCCCCGCGAGCTGCCGCGCCCGCCGTACGCCCTGGCGGACTTCGGCCTGCGCCCCGAGCAGGTCGACGAACGCTTCACGTTGTACGACAAACGTTTTGAGCAATACATAGGAGAACCGCATGGCTGACGATCCCATCGCGACGACATCCCAACACGAACAGGAGCTGGCCTCCCTCGAGCTGATCGAGCACCCGGTCGTCAAGGCCGCCTACAAAACGGTGGCCGAGACGTGGCTGGGCCGCGCCAAGGCTTCCGACGCGATGCGCGAGCGGTTCGACGACGCGTACGCCGAAGTGATGTTCTCCGCCGCGGTGTGGTCGTCCAACCAGGACAAGCTGCGGCCCAAGGTCAGCTGCATCACCCGGCTGGCGCATCCGGTGGGGGGCCGCCGCATCCCCGGATCACGCTGGGGCATCGACAATCCCGACAGCGTCTACCGGGTGATCCCGATCTCCGGCGACGAACGCTACGAGATCCACGGCCGGGTCGGCCGGCATCGCATGACCGAGAACTACTTCACGCTGTGGGACGCGCACATGGGCACCGTCGACGTGCTCAACGGCCGCACCATGGCGGTCGATCCCGACGGCAGCTTCACCATCACCGTCGACTCCGAGCCCGCGGGCGGGCGAAAAAACCACGTGCGGACCACCCCCGAGGCCCACGAGTTCTACATCCGGGACGTCTTGCTGGACTGGGCCCGCGATGACCCCAATTATTTTGAGGTGCAACGACTCGGCGGCCCATCGCGAGCGCCCGCACGCACGCGCGACGAGCAAGCCGAGGCGACCGCGGCGATGATGGCGTACTTCGCCGACTTCACCGGCAAGCTCAGCCACGGCGTGTACAAGATGCCGGCCAACCACTTCAACCTGGCGTGGTCGGCCGACAAGGCCGGCGCGATGCGCAACCAGGTCTACGTGATGGGCCGCTTCGACCTCGCCCCGGACGAGGCGTTCGTCGTCGACCTCAACGACGGCGGCGCCGAATACTTCACGGTGCCGTTGAGCAACATCTGGGGCACCACGCTGGACATCGTCGATGCCACCGGCAGCCTCAACAAGGCGCAGTCGGTTGCCAACCAGGACGGCACGTACACCTACGTGATCTCGCCGGTCGACCCGGGCGTGGCGAATTGGATCGACTCCGACGGGCTGGCCGAGGCCATCCTGACGTTGCGCATGGCGGAGTTCGGTGGGAACGGTCCGCGCGAGGATCTCGGCGCGACCGGGCGCGTGGTCAAGCTGGACCGGCTCGACACCGAGGTGCCCCACCTGCCGCGGGTGAGCGCGCAGGAGCGGGCGGCGCAACTCGCCGACCGGCGCGCGGCGTATCTGCGGCGCCTGCCGGAAGGAACGGCCTGAGATGGCGCGCTGGCTCGTCACCGGGTGCTCGACCGGCTTCGGCCGCGAAATCGCACGCGCCGCACTGGAAGCCGGCCACAGCGTGGTGGTCACCGCGCGCCGGGCCGAGGCGGTGCGGGATCTGGCCGACGAGTTCGGCGATCGCGCCGTGGCCGTCGCGCTCGACGTGACCGACGCCGCCCAGATCGCGGCCGCGGTGTCGGCGGCCGACGACGCGTTCGGCGGCATCGACGTCCTGGTCAACAACGCCGGCCACGGCTACCTGTCGGCGGTGGAAGAGGGCGAGGACGTCGAGGTGCGAAAGCTGTTCGACGTCAACTACTTCGGTGCCGTCGACATGATCAAGGCCGTGCTGCCCGCCATGCGTGCCCGCGGGTCGGGACACATCATCAACATGTCGTCGATGACCGGGCTGGTGGCCAACCCGCCCAACGCCTACTACTCGTCAACCAAGTTCGCGCTGGAGGCGATCACCGAGGCGCTGGCCACCGAGGTGCGGCCGCTCGGCATCAAGGTGACCGCCATCGAGCCGGGCGCCTTCCGCACCGACTGGGCGACGCGGTCGATGAAGGAGTCGGGCACCCCGATCGCCGACTACTCGGATGTGGCGGCGCGCAAGGACTTGATCAAGCAATTCGCCGATCATCTGCCGGGTGACCCCCGCAAGGTCGCCGAGGCCGTGCTCATGGTCACCAAGCTCGACGACCCGCCGCTGCGCCTGCTGCTGGGCCGCGACGTTCTCAAGGCGATGCGCGACAAGATCGCCGCGACGTCGGCGTCGATCGAACAATGGAAGGCCGTCACCAAAGACGTCAACTTCCCCGCTTAGTCCCGGACGACGATGACCGTCTTGCCCGCGCGCCGGCCCGGTTGCCGCCCGCTCTCGAATGCCTCCCGGCCCTCCTGAAGGGGGAAGGTCCCGGCGATCTCCACGTGCAGCCGGCCGGAATCGACGAGCGCGGCCAGTTCGGTGAGCTGGTCGCGATTCGGCACGACGATGAAAAACGTTGCGGTCGCGCGGGGCTCCGACAGGGTGACCACGCGTCCACCGCGGCGCACCAATGCCAAGGACCGGTCCAAGGTCGCACCGCCAACAGTGTCGATGATGACGTCGTAGGGTCCGGTTTCCTCGAAAGCTTCGGTGCGCACGTCGATCACCCGCTCGGCGCCGAACCCGCGCAACAGCTCGCCGGCGTCGCTGCGCACGGTCGCGGTGACGCGCGCGCCCAGCGTGGCCGCCAGCTGGACCGTCAGGGCCCCGACTCCACCGGCCCCGCCGTGCACCAGCACCTCCTCCCCGGGCCGCACGGCGGCATGGTCGACCAGGGCCTGCCACGCGGTGAGCCCGGCCAACGGCAGCGCGGCGGCGGCGACGTGGGAGGCGGTCGACGGCTTGGCGGCCAGATCGGCTGCCGGCGCCGCCACGAATTCGGCCGCCGCGCCATCACGGTCGAAGTCGATCAGCCCGTAGACCTCGTCGCCGGGTGCCAAGCCCGTGACGCCCGGCCCGATCTCAGCGACCACGCCGGACACCTCGTGCGACGGGATCACCGGGATCCGGCTCGCGCCGTCGCGCGTCCAGGTCTCGTCCCACGTCAACTCGTCGAACGTGATGGCCGCCGCGTGCACCTCGATGAGGACCTCGCCGGCCCCGGGGGCCGGGACGGGCGCGCGCTCCACGACCAGCACCTCGGGGCCGCCCCGGCGATGCGCGCGCAGCGCCGTCATCTCGGTCACGGCAGCTTCCAATCGATCGGGTCGGCGCCCATCCCGGCGAGCAGCTCGTTGGCGCGGCTGAACGGGCGCGAGCCGAAGAACCCGCGGGACGCCGACAGCGGTGAGGGGTGTGGCGACTCGATCGCGACGCAGTCACCTTCGGCCAGCATCGGCTTGAGGGTGGACGCGTCGCGGCCCCACAGGATCGCCACCATCGGCTGCGAGCGTGCGACCAGCGCGCGGATGGCGCACTCGGTGACCGCTTCCCACCCCTTGCCCCGGTGCGACGCCGGGTTGCTCGGGCGCACCGTGAGCACCCTGTTCAACAGCATCACCCCGCGCTGCGCCCAGGGCGTCAGGTCGCCGCACGAGGGAGGCGGGTAGCCGAGATCCGAGCTGTACTCGCCGAAGATGTTTTCCAGGCTGCGCGGCAGCGGGCGCACGTCCGGGGCCACCGAGAAGCTCAGGCCCACGGCGTGCCCGGGCGTCGGGTAGGGATCTTGCCCGACGATCAAAACCCGTACCTCGTCGAACGGAAAGGTGAAGGCGCGCAACACGTTTGGTCCCGCCGGCAGGTACTGGCGCCCGGCCGCGATCTCGGCCCGCAGGAACTGGCCCAGCTGGGCGACCTGCTCGGTCACCGGCGCCAGCGCCGCCGCCCAGCCCGGCTCGACGAGCTCGCCCAGCGGGCGCGCGGTCACTGCAGCCCCCGCACCAGCAGCACCACCGTGTCGGCGCCCGCGCGCCGGTCCTTCGCGATCTCCTCGTATTCGGGCGATTGCACGAACTCCCGAAACGCCGCCTCGTCGGGAAAGGACATCAGCACCACCTTCTCGCGGTCCCACCGTCCCTCGACGACGTTCGGCGATTCGTCGGCGGCCAGCAGCGTTCCGGGGTGGCGACGGAAAACGTCCATGAACCTCGCCTGGTACCGGTCATAGGCTGCCCGGTCGGTGAATCTCAGCTGCGCGATCGCGTAGACGGTCACCGCGTCACACTAATACGACTGCCACCCGGCGTAACCGCTGTACTCCGCGCCGTCGACGAGCACGCGGGCCGGCCCGGCGAGCACCGTGCCGACGACCCGCCACCCCGCCGGCGCCCGACCGGCGAAACAGGCCGCCAGGGCGTGGTCCTCGCCGCCCCCCAGCACCCACGCCAGCGGGTCGGCGGCAACGGCGGTCGCGGCCGCCGTCAGCGCGTCGCGGTCCGCGGCCAGCGCCGCGGTGGACACATCGATGCCCACCCCCGACGCCTCGGCGACGTGCCGCAGGTCGGCGACGAGGCCGTCGGAGACGTCGATCATCGCCTGCGCCCCCGCCGCCGCGGCCGCCGCGCCCTGCCCGTAGGGCGGCTGCGGCACCAGGTGCCGGCGCCGCAGTTCGTCGAAACCACCAATCCCCTTGCCCCACAGCGCATATCCGGCCGCGGAGCGGCCCAATTCACCGGTGACGGCGAGCACCGAACCGGCCTTTGCCCCCGACCGCAGCACCGGCGCGCGACCGCCGAGGTCACCCAACACGGTCACCGACAACACCCACTGCGGGCCGCCGACCAGGTCCCCGCCGACGATGCCGGCGCCGATCCGCGCCGCCTCGTCCCACATCCCGTCGACCAGCGCGTCCACCCGCGCGGCCGGCGTGTCGCCGGGCGCCGCGAAGCCGGCCACGAAGGCGGTGGGCCGCCCGCCCATCGCCTCGATGTCGGCGGCGTTCTGGGCGATCGCCTTGCGGCCGACGTCGTGCGGTGTCGACCAGTCCAGCCGAAAGTGCCGGTCCTGCACCAGCACATCGGTCGAAATCAGGGTGCGGCCGTCGCCGGCGGCCACCAGCGCCGCGTCGTCGCCGGGCCCCAGCAGCACCGCGCCGGGTTGCCGGCGGCCCCGCACCAACCGATCGATGACGGCGAATTCGCCGATCCGTTGCAGCGTCGGGGACTCTCCCGATGTGTCGTCGCGCACGCCACCTCCTCCGGCTCCTCGCGGCCGGTAAGTTGGATTCCTGCCCGCGCGAGCGGACCGCGCCAGTCTACGAGATCAGGAGGTGCGGGGGCGGTGGAGACCGAGCCCGATACCGACACGGGGCCCCCGCGCGCCCTACTGGCCGCCGCGGTCGCGCTGGCGGTCGTCGCGATCGGCGTGATCCTGGCCATCGCGGCGACCCGCCAGGCGCCGCCGCCACCAGTTGGCGTCCCCGCCGCCCCGGCGCCGCACGCGTCCGACGGCGCGTGCCGCTCACTGGCCGGCGCGCTGCCGCAGCGGCTCGGGGACTATCAGCGCGCCACGCTGGTGCAGCCGGCCCCCGAGGGCGCGGCGGCCTGGCGCGCCGGGTCCGGCGGCGAGCCGGTGGTGTTGCGCTGCGGGCTGGACCGACCGGCCGAGTTCGTGGTGGGGTCTCCGATCCAGATCGTCGACCGGGTGCAGTGGTTCGAGGTTCCGGCCGGTCGGCAATCCGCCGGCGACGCCGGCAGGTCCACCTGGTACGCGGTCGACCGGCCCGTGTATGTGGCCCTCACGCTGCCGTCGGGATCGGGGCCGACGCCCATCCAGCAGCTCTCCGACGTGATCGACCACACCATGGGAGCCGTGCCGATCAACCCCGCGCCCGCTGGTTAACGCAAGCCGACGCCGCGGGCCAACGCCGTCTGCACCATGGTCGCCAGCAGCGTGGGGTAGTCGACGCCGCTGGCCGCCCACATCCTCGGGTACATCGAGATGGTGGTGAATCCCGGCATCGTGTTGATCTCGTTGATGATCGGGCCGTCCTCGGTCAGGAAGAAGTCCACCCGGGCCAGGCCCTGGCAATCGATGGCCTTGAACGCCCGAATCGCCAACTGGCGCACCTCATCTGCCACGTCGTCGTCGACCTTCGCGGGCACGTCGAGTTCGGCCGCGTCGTCGAGGTACTTCGTCGCGAAGTCGTAGAAGGAATCCTCGCGCCCCCGCACGCCGACGACCCGGATCTCGCCCAGCGTGCTGGCTTCGACTGTGCCGTCCGGCATTTCAAGGACCCCGCACTCCAACTCGCGACCGGTGATCGCCGCCTCGACGATCACCTTCGGATCGTGCCGCCGCGCATCGGCCACCGCCGCGGCCAGCTCGTCCCAGGTCGAGACCCGGCTGACCCCGATCGAGGAACCGCCCCGCGCAGGTTTGACGAACACGGGCAGACCGAGCCGCTCGCGCTCCTCGAGGTCCAGGGCCGACCGCGGCGCGCGCAGCACCGCGTGGGGACCGACCGGAAGTCCTTCGGCGACAAGGAGCTTCTTGGTGAACTCCTTGTCCATGCCCGCGGCGCTGGCCAGCACGCCGGCGCCGACGTACGGCACCCCGGCGAGTTCGAGCAGCCCCTGGATGGTGCCGTCCTCGCCGTAGGGGCCGTGCAGCACCGGGAACACCACGTCGACCGACGCCAGCACGTCGCTCGCGCCGGGCCGCAGCGACACCAGCTGACCGCCGCGCCGCGGGTCGGCCGGCAGGGCCAGCTCGGTGCCAGATTCGGCGGTCACCTCGGGCAGCCGCCGGTCGCTGATCGCCAACGCGTCCGGGTCCCCGTCGGTGAGCACCCACGAGCCCTCCGGGGTGATGCCGACCGCGACCACCTCGAAACGCTGCGGATCGAGATTGCGCAGGATGCTGCCCGCCGACACGCAGGAGATGGCGTGCTCGCTGCTGCGCCCGCCGAAGACGACGGCGACGCGCACGCGCTCGCTGGCACTCACAACCTTCAGAGGCTACCGGGTGAGCGGCCCCGGGGTCGGGCGGCGGGCCGCTACCTGGGGTTTCGTCATTCGGGTTTGGTGCTGCGACCGAGCAGCAGCGCCATCGCCTCGTCCACCGACAACCCCTTGTGGCACACCCGGTGCACGGCGTCGGTGAGCGGCATCTCGACGTCATAACTGGAGGCCAGCGCGAGCACCGCCTGACACGACGTCACCCCCTCGACGACGTGCCCGTGTCCCGCCTGGGTGGCCGACTCCATGGTCCCGCCGCGGCCCAGGCGTTCGCCGAAGGATCGGTTGCGCGAATGCGGCGAGGTGCAGGTGGCGACGAGGTCACCCACGCCCGCCAGCCCGGCCAGCGTCGCGCCCTTGGCGCCGAGGGCGATCCCCAGCCGCATGATCTCCGCCAATCCGCGGGTGATGATCGCCGCCGCGGTGTTCTCGCCGAGCCCGACGCCGGCCGCCATCCCGCACGCGAGCGCGATGACGTTCTTGCACGCCCCGCCGATCTCGGTGCCGACCACATCGCTGTTGGTATAGGGACGGAAGTACCCGCTGTTGAGCATGCGCTGCACCGCGACCGCCCGCCCGGAGTCGCTGCACGCGACGACCGTCGCGGTGGGCTGGCATTCGGCGATCTCGCTGGCGAGGTTGGGCCCCGAGATCACCGCGACCTGCGCCGGGTCCACGCCGGTCACCGAAATGATCACCTGGCTCATGCGCATCAGCGTGCCCAGCTCGATGCCCTTGGCGAGGCTGACCAGGGTCGCGCCGTCGGCCACCAGGGGCGCCCACTGCTCGAGGTTGCCGCGCATCGTCTGTGCCGGAACCCCGAGCAGCACCGTCGTCGCGCCGGCCAGGGCGTCACCGGCGGCCGCGGTGGCACGGATGCCCGGGGGCAACGGGGTGCCGGGCAGGTAGTCGGCGTTGTAGCGGGTGGCATTGATCTCGTCGGCGACGGCGGACCGCCGGGCCCACAGCACGACCTGTTCGCCGGCGTCGGCCAGCACCTTGGCCAGCGCCGTGCCCCAGGCCCCGGCGCCCATCACCGCAATGGCGCCCTCTGAACCGGCCATCTGCCATCCCCGTCTGTCGGCGTCGTCCTGTCGGTGTCGTCACGCTACCGTGGCGCCCGGCCGCCGCGGTCGCGCTGGCAGGATGGCCCCATGAGCGGCACACGGTCCGACGGTGCGGGGGATGGCGCCGGTGACGTGGCCTTGATCATCGCCGTCAAGCGGTTGGCCGCCGCCAAGACCCGGCTGGCACCGGTGTTCTCGGCACGGACCCGCGAGCGGGTGGTGCTGGCGATGCTGATCGACACGCTGAGTGCCGCGTCCGGTGTCGCCGCGCTGGGCTCGATCACCGTCATCACGCCCGACGACGCCGCGGCGGCCGCCGCCGCCGAGCTGGGCGCCGGCGTGCTCGCCGATCCGACGCCCGATCACAATAGCGACCCGCTCAACAGCGCGATCGCGACCGCGGAACGCGCGGTCTCCGAATCTTTCGCCAATATCGTTGTGCTGCAAGGCGATTTGCCGGCGTTGCAGACCCAGGAGCTGGCCGAGGCGGTCGCCGCCGCGCGGCAGCACCGGCGCAGTTTCGTGGCCGACCGGCTGGCGACGGGAACCGCCGCGCTGTGCGCGTTCGGGGCCCCCCTGGATCCGCAGTTCGGGCCGGATTCGTGCGCGCGGCATCGCCGTTCGGGCGCGATCGAGCTGACGGGCGCGTGGCCGGGACTGCGCTGCGACGTCGACACGCCCGCCGACCTGACGGCCGCCCGCCGCCTCGGGGTCGGGTCGGCGACCGCCCGGGCCGTCGCGCAGCACTGATCTGTCCGGGCGGTGAACTGCGCGCCAACGGCCGATGGATGTCCGTCGGGCGCTAGCAGCACCAGCGGGAATGAGCAATGATCGCAGGGTGACCGAAACCGAAGCCGAGGCGCGCCTCGAGGAATCCGCGTGGCAAGCCGACGACTCGACCGTCGGCGCACCGCCCGCCGCGACCCAGGCCGCGATCGATGACGCGCTGCCGGAGGACCGTTACCTCAATCGGGAGCTGAGCTGGCTGGACTTCAACGCGCGTGTGCTCGCGTTGGCGGACGACAACTCCCTGCCGCTACTGGAGCGGGCGAAGTTCTTGGCAATCTTTGCTTCCAATCTCGACGAGTTCTACATGGTTCGGGTGGCCGGCCTCAAGCGCCGCGACGAGATGGGGCTGTCCGTCCGCTCGGCCGATGGCCTGACGCCGCGCGAGCAGCTGGCCCTCATCGGCGAGCACACGCAACGGATCGCGACCCGGCACGCGCGCGTGTTCCTCGATTCGGTGGAGCCGGCGCTGGCCGCCGAAGGCATCCACATCGTCACGTGGGCCGATCTGGATCCGGCGGAGCGCGACCAACTGTCGACGTACTTCAACGAGCAGGTCTTCCCGGTGCTGACCCCGTTGGCCGTCGACCCCGCCCACCCCTTCCCCTTCGTCAGTGGGTTGAGTTTGAACCTGGCGGTCATGGTGCGCCAGCCCGAGGACGGCGGCCAGCACTTCGCCCGCGTCAAGGTGCCCAACAACGTCGATCGCTTCGTCGAACTCGAGACCCGCGGCGACGCGGACGGCGGCGCCGAAGGGCCCGCAATAATCCGCTACCTGCCAATGGAAGAGCTGATCGCCGCCTTCTTGCCGGTGCTCTTCCCGGGCATGGAGATCGTGCAGCATCACGCGTTCCGCATCACCCGCAACGCCGACTACGAGGTCGAAGAGGACCGCGACGAGGACCTGCTGCAAGCGCTGGAGCGGGAGCTGGCGCGCCGCCGGTTCGGTTCGCCGGTCCGGCTCGAGATCGCCGACGACATGACCGAGAGCATGCTCGAGTTGTTGCTGCGCGAGCTCGACGTGAATCCCGGTGACGTCATCGAGGTGCCCGGGCTGCTCGACCTGTCGTCGTTGTGGCAGGTGTACGGGCTGGACCGGCCCGCGCTCAAAGATCCGGCGTTCGTTCCCGCCACCAGCCCCGCCTTCGCCGACCGCGAGACGCCGCGGAGCATTTTTGCGACGCTGCGCGAAGGCGATGTGCTGCTTCATCATCCGTACGAGTCGTTTTCCACCAGCGTGCAGCGATTCATCGAGCAGGCGGCCGCCGATCCCAACGTGCTGGCCATCAAGCAGACGCTGTACCGCACCTCCGGTGACTCGCCGATCGTTCGTGCGCTCATCAACGCCGCCGAGGCCGGCAAGCAGGTGGTGGCGATGGTGGAGATCAAGGCGCGCTTTGACGAGCAGGCCAACATCCGCTGGGCGCGCGAGCTGGAGCAGGCGGGCGTGCACGTGGTCTACGGATACGTCGGACTCAAGACGCACTGCAAGACATGCCTGGTGGTGCGCCGCGAGGGCTCGACGATCCGGCGGTACTGCCACATCGGGACCGGCAACTACAACGGCAAGACGGCGCGGCTCTACGAGGATGTCGGTCTGCTCACGGCCTCCCCGGAAATCGGGGCCGACCTGACGGACCTGTTCAATTCGCTCACCGGGTATTCGCGCAAGGTGTCCTACCGCAACCTGCTGGTGGCCCCGCACAGCATCCGCACCGGCATCATCGAGCGCGTCGAGCGCGAGATCGCCGCCCACCGCGAAAGCGGCGGCGGACGGATCCGGATGAAGATGAACGCTCTGGTCGACGAGCAGGTCATCGACGCGCTGTATCGCGCCTCCCGCGCCGGCGTGCGGGTGGAGATCGTGGTGCGCGGCATCTGCGCGCTGCGCCCGGGCGCGGAAGGGTTTTCGGAGAACATCTCGGTCCGGTCGATCCTCGGCCGGTTCCTGGAGCACTCGCGGATCATGCATTTCGGCCGCATCAACGAGTTCTGGATCGGCAGCGCCGACATGATGCACCGCAACCTCGACCGACGCGTCGAGGCGCTGGTTCAGGTCAAGGATCCCAGGCTCACCGCATACCTGGACGACTTGTTCGAGTCCGCGCTGAATCCGTCCACCCGGTGCTGGGAGCTCGGCGCCGACGGGCAGTGGATCGCCTCGCCGCGCGACGGTCACACCGTGCGCGACCATCAGGAATCGCTCATGGAGCTGCACCGGAGCGCCTGAAGACATGTGGTAGCTTTCCTGGTCGCACGCACGGCCGTGCGCACCTCGCCGAATTGACCTGCAGGAGTTGAGTTGCCAACCCAGAACTCGTCCGCCAATCGGCGCTCGGGGAGTCGGGTCGTCTACGCCGCGGGCGCTGTGCTGTGGCGACCCGCGGATTCCGGCAACCCGGGCCTCGACGTCGCGCTCATCCATCGCCCCCGATACGACGACTGGTCGCTGCCCAAGGGCAAGGTGGATCCCGGCGAGACGGCGCCCGTGGCGGCCGTGCGCGAGGTGCTCGAGGAGACCGGTCACGGCGCCATCCTCGGCCGGCGGCTTGACGTGGTGAGCTACCCGATCGAGCAGGGCGTCAAGAAGGTCCACTACTGGGCGGCACGCAGCACCGGCGGCGAATTCACGCCGGGCAGCGAGGTCGACCAACTGATCTGGTTGCCGATCGCCGAAGCCAAGGACAGACTCACCTACCCGCACGACCGAAAGATGCTGCGCCACTTCGCGAAACAGCCCGCCGAAACGCAAACGGTGCTGGTGGTCCGGCACGGCACCGCCGGCAGAAAGTCGCGCTTTTCCGGCGACGACACCAAACGACCGCTGGATAAGCGGGGACGCGCCCAGGCCGAAGCCCTGGTGCCGCAACTGCTCGCCTTCGGCGCCTCCGACGTGTACGCGGCCGACCGGCTCCGTTGTCACCAGACGGTCGCACCGCTCGCCGAAGAGCTCGGTGTGAGCGTGCACAACGAGCCCGCCCTCACCGAGGAGTCCTACGCCAAGAACCCCAAGCGCGCCCGGCACCGGATGCTGGACATCGCCAGACAGGGCGGCACCCCGGTGATTTGCACGCAGGGCAAGGTGATTCCGGACCTGATCGCCTGGTGGTGCGAACGCGACGGAGTCCGTGCCGATAAATCCCGCAACCACAAGGGCAGTACGTGGGTGCTGTCGCTAGCCGGCGGCCGGCTGGTATCGGCCGACCACATCGGCGGCGCACTGGCCGCTAACGTGCGCGCCTGACACGCGAATACCCTCCGGGTGGCGTTGCTGCCACCCCGAAGGGTATCCGCGTATCGGAACTTCTTACCGGCGGCCGCGCCGCGCGGTGGCCTTCTTGGCCGGAGCCTTGCGCGCGGGAGCCTTGCTCGCGGCCTTCTTGGCCGGCGCCCTCTTGGCTGCGGCCTTCTTGGCGGGAGCCTTCTTCACCGCGGCCTTCTTGGCCGGAGCCTTCTTCACCGCGGCCTTCTTGGCCGGAGCCTTCTTCACCGCGGCCTTCTTGGCCGGAGCCTTCTTGGCGGCCGCCTTCTTGGCCGGAGCCTTCTTGGCGGCAGCCTTCTTGGCCGGAGCCTTCTTAGCGGCGGCCTTCTTGACCGCGCCGCCTGCCACAACACCACGCTTCACTGCTGGTCCTTCCGACGGGAGGCGCTGCGCGCCAGACACAACCGCTTTGAATTGAGCACCGGGCCGGAACGCGGGAACCGATGTCGGCTTTACCTTTACCGTCTCGCCGGTACGCGGGTTGCGGGCCACGCGCGCCGCGCGCCGCCGCTGCTCGAACACACCGAAACCGGTAATGGTGACGCTGTCGCCCTTGTGCACCGCACGCACAATGGTGTCGACAACATTCTCGACGGCAGCGGTCGCCTGCCGACGGTCCGAGCCCAATTTCTGTGTGAGCACATCTATGAGCTCTGCTTTGTTCATCCAAACCCTCCGAAGCTAGTGGTCCTCGTTTTGGGAACCGACTAGTGGACACGGTAAACCCTCACCCAGCAAATTTCCAAGAGCCACGCGCAATTTCGCAGACCGAACGACGGAACTTTTCGCAATCCGGTTGCCGCCCTTGACCGGTGGCGGGACACCGAAATCGGCGGGGTTTACTTAGCCGACCGAGAAGAAAATCGGTCCCGATCGACCGTTCAGGAGGCGGGCGAAGTGTGCGGTTTCCACTGTGGGCGCGCCGCCTCGAAGGCCTCGATGTTGTCGAGTTTCCGCAGCGTAAGGGCTATATCATCGAGACCCTCGAGCAGTCGGTAGGCCGTATGGTCGTCAATCTTGAACGGCAGCACCGTCGTTCCGGCGGTGATATTTCGATCTTGAAGATTGGCAGTGATTTCCAAGCCCGGGTTGCCCTCGATGAGCTTCCAAAGGAGTTCCACGCCGTCGGCAGAAACTTCGGCGGCGAGCAGGCCCGCCTTGCCGGCGTTGCCCCGAAAAATGTCACCGAATCGAGACGAGATGACGACCCGGAACCCGTAGTCCATGAGCGCCCACACCGCATGCTCGCGCGATGATCCGGTGCCGAAATCGGGTCCCGCGACCAGAACCGAGCCGCGGTCAAAGGGGCTGAGATTGAGCACGAATGAGGGATCGGAACGCCACGTGGCGAACAATCCATCCTCGAAACCGGTTCGGGTAACGCGTTTCAAAAACGCGGCTGGAATGATCTGATCGGTGTCGACATTGGACCGCCGCAGCGGCACGCCGATACCCGTGTGGGTGCGAAAGGCTTCCATTTCCGTCCTCGATTCGAAAGTCAGTTGGCGTGCAAGTCGGCCGGCGCGGACAGCCTGCCCCGCACCGCTGTTGCGGCGGCGACGGCCGGCGACACCAGATGCGTGCGCCCGCCTTTGCCCTGCCGCCCTTCGAAGTTGCGGTTGGACGTCGCGGCGCACCGCTCCCCCGGCGACAGCTGATCGGGGTTCATGCCCAGGCACATCGAGCATCCCGCCTGGCGCCATTCGGCGCCGGCGGCGGTGAAGATCTCGCCCAGCCCTTCCGCCTCCGCCTGCGCGCGCACCCGCATGGAGCCCGGCACGACCAGCATGCGCACCCCCGGGGCGACCGTGCGCCCGCGCAACACGTCGGCCACCGCGCGCAGGTCTTCGATACGACCATTGGTACAAGAGCCGACGAACACGGCGTCGACGCCGATGTCGCGCATCGGCGTCCCGGGCCGAAGGTCCATGTACGCCAAGGCTTTCTCGGCGGCCTGTCGCTCGCCGTCGTCACCGATCAACTCGGGGTCGGGCACGGCCGCGGCCAGGGGCACCCCCTGGCCGGGATTCGTCCCCCACGTCACGAACGGGCTCAGCGAGGCCGCGTCGAGATAGACCTCGGTGTCGAAGACGGCGCCGGGGTCGGTGCGCAGCCGCCGCCAGTACTCGAGGGCGGCATCCCATTGCGCGCCGGTGGGCGCGTGCGGGCGCCCGCGCAGGAATTCGTAGGTCGTCTCGTCCGGCGCCACCATGCCCGCCCGGGCCCCGGCCTCGATGCTCATGTTGCAGACCGTCATCCGGCCTTCCATGGACAGCGATTCGATGGCGCTGCCCCGGTATTCGATGACGTGACCCTGCCCACCGCCGGTGCCGATCTTCGCGATCAGCGCGAGGATGATGTCCTTGGCGGTCACGCCGGCGGGCAGCGTGCCGTCGACATTGACCGCCATCGTCTTGAAGGGACGCAACGGCAGGGTCTGGGTGGCCAGCACGTGCTCGACCTCCGAGGTGCCAATCCCCATGGCCAGCGCGCCGAATGCGCCGTGCGTGGACGTGTGACTATCGCCACAGACGATCGTCATGCCCGGCTGCGTGAGGCCCAACTGCGGACCGACGACATGCACGATGCCCTGCTCGATGTCGCCCATCGGGTAGAGCTCGACGCCGAATTCGGCGCAGTTGCGGCGCAACGTCTCGACCTGTGTGCGCGAGACGGGGTCGGCGATCGGCTTGTCGATGTCGACCGTGGGCACGTTGTGGTCCTCGGTGGCCAGCGTCAGGTCGGGGCGTCGCACTCCCCGGCCGGCCAGACGGAGCCCGTCGAAGGCCTGCGGGCTGGTGACCTCGTGCACCAGATGCAGATCGATGTAGATCAGGTCGGGGGCATCTGCCTGTTCGGCTTCGCCGCCTGGAACCACAACGTGGTCGTCCCAGACCTTTTCGGCCAGGGTGCGCGGTTTGTCGGATCCCATCTCGAATTCGCCTTCGTTCGGTCTTTCGCGGTATCTCAGAATATGAGACGCTAGTATCTCCTTATGAGACAGCATAGCGGCATCGGCGTCCTGGACAAAGCGGTGGTCGTGCTGCACACGATCGCGGAATCCCCCTGTGGGTTGGCCGAACTGTGCGAGCGGACCGGGCTGCCGCGGGCCACCGCCTACCGGCTGGCCGCCGCCCTTGAGGTCCATCGGCTACTCGCGCGCGACGACGCGGGGCGCTGGGGGTTGGGCCCGGCGGTCACCGAACTGGCGGCCCGGGTCAACGACCCGCTGCTGGCCGCGAGCGCGGCCGTGCTGCCCGCGTTGCGCGAGAGGACCGGCGAGAGCATCCAGTTGTATCGCCGCGAGGGCACCTCGCGGGTCTGCGTGGCCGCCCTGGAACCGGCTGCGGGTCTTCGCGATACGGTTCCGGTCGGTGCGCGGTTACCGATGACGGCGGGTTCCGGGGCCAAGGTCCTGCTCGCCTATGCCGACGCCGCCACGCAGAAAGCCGTATTGCCGGCGGCGAAATTCACCGACCGGACGCTGGCCGACGTGCGCCGGCGCGGCTGGGCGCAAAGCGTGGCCGAGCGCGAGCCCGGTGTGGCGAGCGTGTCGGCGCCGGTGCGCGACAACCGCGGTGTGGTCGTCGCGGCGATCTCCGTGTCGGGACCCGTCGACCGGATCGGCCGGCGCCCCGGGGCCCGCTGGGCCGCCGATCTGCTGTCGGCCGCGGACGCGCTCACCCGCCGGCTCTAGCGGCGCGCGCGAGTGTGCGTCCCGGGCGCCCACATCGCACAATCCCCGCCCTCAGCGCACACTCAAAGCCTCCAGTGCACACGCACCGGTTCACACGTGCACTGGCGGCGCCGAGCGTGTATCCAGGGCACCGAGTGTGCGTTCAGGGCGCCCTGCACGCACACCGAAAAGCAACCTGACACACTGACCGCCATGGGAACCAATCAGCGCGCGAGCATCGTCATGTCCGAAGACGAGATCGCCGACTTCGTCGTGAAGAGCCGCACCGGCACGCTGGCCACCGTCGGCCCCGACGGCCAGCCGCACCTGACCGCGATGTGGTACGCCGTCGTCGACGGCGAGGTCTGGCTCGAGACCAAGGCGAAGTCGCAGAAGGCGATCAACCTGACCCGCGACCCGCGGGTGAGCTTTTTGATCGAGGACGGCGACACCTACGACACGCTGCGCGGGGTGTCCTTCGAGGGCGTCGCGGAGATCGTCGACGATCCCGACGTCGCGCACCGGGTCGGGGTCAGCGTCTTCGAGCGCTACACGGGCCCCTACACCGACGAGATGAAGCCCTTCGTCGAGCAGATGATGAACAAGCGCGTGTGCGTGCGCATCGTCGCCCGCCGCGCGCGCTCGTGGGATCACCGCAAGCTCGGCTTGCCGCCGATGCCGGTGGGCGGATCGACGGCGCCGGCCGCACTGCGGACCGGCCAAGAGATTTTGTAGCCCCGATGGGATTCGAACCCACGCTACCGCCGTGAGAGGGCGGCGTCCTAGGCCGCTAGACGACGGGGCCAGAACCGATCCGAGCTGCCAGCATAGCTCACCCCAGAAGGGCGACCTAATCGCTGTTCGTGCTGCAGTCTTGCTGGGGTACCAGGACTCGAACCTAGAATGGCTGAACCAGAATCAGCTGTGTTGCCAATTACACCATACCCCATTTGCGGCCTAAAACCGCTGGTCACAACGGTTCTGCAGTCTAGCGCACCCCGGGTGGCCAGCCGTAGACGGCCGTTGTGAACCGCAGTGCAGACTACCAAAAACTCAGGCCGCGTCGTCGCGCGCCGCCCGCAAGCGCGCCACGCTACGGTCGCGGCCCAGCAGTTCCAATGATTCGAACAACGGCGGGCTGATCGTCGTTCCCGTCGCGGCGACCCGGATCGGGCCGAACGCCTTGCGCGGTTTGAGCCCCAGGTTGTCGATGAGCGCGGTCTTGAGGGCCTGCTCGATCTGTGCCGTGTTCCAGTCCGTCACGCCGTCCAGCGCCCGCAGCGCCGCGTCCAACACCGCGATGCCGTCGGGTCCGAGCTCCTTGGCGGCGGCCTTGGGATCGATCGCGTAGTCGTCGTCGTTGAGGAACTTCAGCAGGTCCCACGCATCGCCGAGGACGACGATGCGGGTCTGCACCAGTTCGGCGGCCGTGGCGAATCCGGCGTCGTCGAGCGGGACCCGGTGGCCGTGGGTGTCCAGGTACTCGCGGAGGCGACCGGTGAAGTCGGCCACATCGAGCATCCGGATGTGCTCGGCGTTCAGTGCGTCGGCCTTCTTCTGGTCGAATCGGGCCGGGTTGGAATTGACGTCGACGACGTCGAAAGCGGCCACCATTTCGTCGAGGCTGAACAGGTCGCGATCGTCGGCGATCGCCCAGCCCAGCAGCGCAAGGTAATTCAGCAAGCCCTCCGGGATGAAGCCCCGGTCGCGGTGCGCGAACAGGTTGGACTGCGGGTCGCGCTTGGAGAGCTTCTTGGTGCCCTCCCCCAATACCGTTGGCAGGTGTGCGAATTGCGGGGTGCGTTCGGCGACCCCGATCCGGATCATCGCCCGATACAGGGCGAGCTGGCGCGGGGTCGACGGCAGCAGGTCCTCGCCGCGCAGCACGTGGGTGATCTTCATCAGCGCGTCGTCGACCGGGTTCACCAACGTGTACAACGGATCTCCCGTCGCGCGGGTCAGGGCGAAATCGGGCACGCTGCCCGCCGCGAACGTGGTCGGCCCGCGCACCAGGTCGTCCCAGCCGAGGTCGTCGTCGGGCATCCGCAACCGCACCACCGGCTGGCGTCCCTCGGCCAGAAACGCCGCGCGCTGGGAGTCGGTGAGCTGCCGGTCGAAGTTGTCGTACCCCAGCTTGGGATTGCGGCCGGCGGCGATGTGGCGGGCCTCGACCTCCTCCGGCGTCGAGAACGCGTAGTAGGCCTCCCCGGCCTCGAGCAGCCTGGCCACCACGTCTCGGTAGATCTCGGTGCGCTGCGACTGGCGGTACGGGCCGTGCGGACCGCCGACCTCGGGCCCCTCGTCCCAGTCGAGGCCGAGCCAGCGCAGCGCGTCGAGCAGCGCCAGGTAGCTTTCCTCGGTGTCGCGCTGGGCGTCGGTGTCCTCGATGCGAAACACGAAGGTGCCGCCGGTGTGTCGGGCGTAGGCCCAATTGAACAGCGCGGTGCGGACCATCCCGACGTGCGGGGTGCCGGTCGGCGACGGGCAGAACCGGACTCGGACTGTCACGATTTTCCTTTGCGGACAACGGGATTGACGAGGCTGCCGATGCCCTCGATCGTGACGGAGACCGTGTCGCCGTCCTCGATGGGACCGACGCCCGCGGGCGTTCCGGTGAGGATGAGGTCGCCCGGCAGCAGGGTCATCACCGCCGAGATCCACTCCACGATGGCCCCGACGTCGTGGATCATCAGCGAGGTGCGGCTGTGTTGCTTCACCTCGCGGTTGACCTCGGTGCGCAGCTCGAGGTCCGCCGGATCGACGTCGGTGACGATCCACGGCCCGACCGGGCAGAAGGTGTCATGGCCCTTGGCGCGGGTCCATTGGCCGTCGGCCTGTTGTTGGTCGCGCGCCGACACGTCGTTGGCGATGGTGTAGCCGAGGATGTTGTCGGCCGCCTGGGCGGCGGGCACGTCCTTGCACGGCCGGCCGATGACGGCGGCCAGCTCGCCCTCGAAGTGCACGGGTGAGGCGTTGGCGGGCAACCGGATCGGTACGTTGGGCCCGATGATCGCGGTGTTGGGCTTGAGGAAGATGATCGGGTCCGCCGCCGCCGGGCCCGTCGCGAAGCCGCTCATTTCCGCGATGTGATCGGCGTAGTTCTTGCCGACGCAGACGACCTTGCCGGCCAGGATCGGGGCCAGCAGCCGCACGTCGGCCAGCGGCCAGGACCGGCCGGTGAAGTTCGGCGTGCCGAACGGGTGCTCGGCGATCTCCCGCGCGATCATCCCGGCGGGATCGTCCAGCTCGCCCTCGATGCTGACGAAGGCGACACCGTCCGGGCTGGCGATTCGACCAAGGCGCATTCGTTGCAGCCTAGTGGCGGTCGCGAGCGCGGCGCTGGGGGCACCACCCGCTTGCGGGGGACCGGGCGCTGCGGGCCGCCACCATCGGAAATAGCGGGCCACCCGGGTTCCGGCCCCGGGCGCCGACCCTGTGCAAGCATGGATTGATGCCGAAGGGCGACGCCACGCTCGGCGCGGGAGCGCGCTGGAGGGTGATGGTCGTCTCGCTGTTCGTGACGGCCAGTTCCTTCCTCTTCATCAACGGCATCGCGTTTTTGATCCCGTCGCTGGAGGACCGGCGCCGGATCGCACTGACGGAAGCGAGCCTGTTGTCGTCGATGCCCAGCTGGGGCATGGTCGTCACCCTGGTGCTGTGGGGCTACGTCACCGACCGCGTGGGCGAGCGGATCGTGCTGACCGCGGGTTCGGCGCTGACCTCGGCCGCGGCCTACGCCGCGGCATCGGTCCATTCGATGGTCTGGGTCGGCGTCTACCTGTTCCTGGGTGGCATGGCCGCCGCGAGCTGCAACACCGCCGGCGGGCGACTCGTGGCCGGGTGGTTCCCGCCGCAGCAACGCGGCCTGGCCATGGGCATCCGCCAGACCGCTCAACCGCTGGGAATCGCGGTGGGCGCGCTGGTGATGCCGGAGCTGGCCGAGCGCGGCCCGCACGCGGGGCTGATGTTTCCCGCCTTCGTGTGCGGCGCCGCGGCCGCGGTCAGCGCGGTCGGCGTCGTGAACCCGCCGCGAAAATCCCGCAGGGCGGCCACGGAATCCGAACTGGGCAGCCCGTATCGCGGGTCCTCGGTGCTGTGGCGCATTCACGCGGTCGCGGGCCTGCTCATGATGCCGCAGACGGTGACGGTCACCTTCATGCTGGTCTGGTTGATCAACCACCACCACTGGTCGGTCGCCGCGGCCGGCGGCCTGGTGACGCTTGCGCAGCTGCTCGGCGCGGTGGGCCGCATCGCGGTCGGCCGCTGGTCCGATCGCATCGGCTCACGCATGCAACCCGTCGCCGTCATCGCCACGGCGGCCGCGTTGACCCTTTTCCTGCTCGCGCTCTCGGACCTGGTGGACTCGCGATTCGACATCGCGCTTATGGTCGCGATCGCGGTGATCGCGGTGCTCGACAACGGGCTCGAGGCAACGGCCATCACCGAATTCGCCGGTCCGTTCTGGAGCGGGCGCGCGCTGGGCATCCAGAACACCACCCAGCGGGTGGTGGCCGCCGTCGGTCCCCCGCTGTTCGGCGTGCTGATCAGCGCGGCGAGGTACCCGCCGGCGTGGGCGCTGTGCGGGCTGTTCCCGCTGGCCGCGGTGCCGTTGGTGCCGATCCGGTTGCTGCCACCCGGATTGGAGACTAGAGCCCGGCGGCGATCCGTTCGCCGACTTCGCTGGTGGCGCGCCGTTCGTTCCCGCGAGTCGCCAGATACTTCTCGACGGCACGGTCCACCCGGGCGGCGGCCTCCTCCTCGCCGAGGTGGTCGAGCAGCAGCGCCACCGACATGATGGCCGCGGTCGGATCCGCGATGCCCTGACCGGCGATGTCGGGTGCGCTCCCGTGCACCGGCTCGAACATCGACGGGTTGGTCCGGGTGGCGTCGATGTTTCCGCTGGCGGCCAAGCCGATTCCGCCACACACCGCCGCGGACAGGTCGGTGATGATGTCGCCGAACAGGTTGTCGGTGACGATCACGTCGAAGCGGCCGGGGTCGGTGACCATGAAGATGGTGGCGGCGTCGACGTGTTGGTACGCGACCTCGACGTCGGGATATTCCTCGCCGACCTCGGCCACGATCCGCGTCCACAGCTTGCCCGCGAACGTGAGCACGTTGTTCTTGTGCACCAGCGTCAGGTGCTTGCGGCGCAACATCGCCCGCTCGAACGCGTACTGCACCACCCGACGCACGCCGAACGCGGTGTTCAGGCTGACCTCGGTGGCCACCTCGTGGGGTGTTCCGGCGCGAATCGCGCCGCCGTTGCCCGTGTAGGGCCCCTCGGTGCCCTCGCGGACCACGACGAAATCGATATCGGGATTGCCCGCGAGCGGACTGCTCACGCCCTTGTACAGCCGCCCCGGTCGCAGGTTCACGTGGTGGTCCAGCTCAAAGCGCAGGCGCAGCAACAGCCCTCGCTCCAGCACGCCGCTGGGCACCGACGGATCGCCGACCGCGCCGAGCAGGATGGCGTCATGCTCACGCAACTCGGCGAGCACGGAGTCCGGCAGCAACTCGCCCGTGGCGTGGAACCGGCGGGCGCCGAGGTCGTAGGAGGTCTTGTCCACGCCCGGCACCACCGCGTCGAGGACCTTGACGGCCTCGGCCACCACCTCCGGCCCGATCCCGTCGCCGCCGATCACCGCGAGTTTCACGACAGGTCAACCACTTCGAGTTTCTTGGCGCTCACCGCGGCCGCGATCGCCGACCGCACGTCCTCCGGCACGTCCTGGTCGACGCGCAACAGGATCGTCGCGAACGGACCCTCGGCGTCCTCGGACAGTTGGGCCGCGTGGATGTTCACCCCGGCGCCGCCGAGCAGGGTGCCGATCTTGCCCAACGCCCCCGGCTGGTCGACGTAGTGGACGATCAGGTTGGTCCCTTCGGCGCGCAGATCGAAGTGGCGGCCGTTGATCTGCACGATCTTCTGCACTTGCTGCGTCCCGGCCAGCGTGCCGGCGACGTTGACGGCCGTACCGTCGTGGGCCACGCCCCGCACGTCGACCATGCTGCGGTAGTTGGGGCTTTCGGAGGCCGTCGAGATCTCGGCGGACACCCCGCGTTCGGCGGCCAGCGCCGGCGCGTTGACGAACGTCACCGGCCCCTCGACGACGGCCGAGAACAGCCCCCGCAGCGCCGAAAGCTTCAGCACCTCAACGTCTTCGGCGGCGAGCTCGCCGCGCACCTGCACCGACAACGACACCGGCGGCGCATCGGACAGCGTGGCGACCAGCACGCCGAGCTTGCGTGCCAGGTCCAGCCAGGGCGCCACTTCCTCGTTGACCACGCCGCCGCCGACGTTGACGGCGTCGGGAACGAACTCGCCGGCCAGGGCCAGCCGCACGCTTTCGGCCACGTCGGTGCCGGCCCGGTCCTGCGCCTCGGCGGTGGACGCCCCCAGATGCGGGGTGACCACCACCTGTGGCAGCTCGAAAAGCGGGCTGTCGGTGCAGGGTTCGGTGGAGAACACGTCGAGGCCGGCGGCGCGCACCTGCCCGCTGTTCACGGCCTCGGCCAGCGCGGCCTCGTCCACCAGGCCGCCGCGCGCCGCGTTGACGATGATGACGCCCGGCTTGGTCTTCGCCAGTGCCTCCTTGTCGATCAGCCCCGCGGTCTCCGGCGTCTTCGGCAGATGCACCGAGATGAAGTCGGCGCGGCCCAGCAGATCGTCCAGCGACAGCAGCTCGATGCCGAGTTGCGCGGCCCGGGCCGCCGGCACGTACGGGTCGTAGGCGACCACGTGGGTGCCGAAGGCCGCGATCCGTTGCGCGAACAACTGCCCGATCCGGCCCAACCCCACGACGCCGACCGTCTTGCCGAAAATCTCGGTGCCCGAGAACTTCGACCGCTTCCAGGTGTGCTCGCGCAGCGTGGCATCGGCCGCCGGGATTTCACGCGCGGCGGACAGCAGCAGCGCCATCGCGTGTTCGGCGGCGCTGTGAATGTTCGACGTGGGGGCGTTGACCACCAGCACCCCGCGCGCCGTCGCGGCGTCGACGTCGACGTTGTCCAGGCCGACGCCGGCGCGGGCCACGATCTTCAGCTTGGGAGCCGCCGCGAGCACCTCGGCGTCGACGGTGGTGGCCGACCGCACCAGCAGCGCGTCGGCCTCGGGCACGGCCGCCAGCAGCTTCGGCCGGTCGGGCCCGTCGACCCAGCGCACCTCGACCTGGTCCCCCAGGGCGGCGACGGTTGATTCGGCGAGTTTGTCGGCAATGAGTACAACAGGCAGATTCACGCGGCCAGCCTATCGGCTGTCATTGACGGGTGGCCGCCACCTTGGACGTGACCGTAGTCGGCAGCGGGCCCAACGGCCTCACCGCGGCCGTGATCTGCGCCCGTGCGGGTCTGAAAGTGCAGGTCATCGAGGCGCAGCCGACGTTCGGCGGCGGCACCCGCAGCGCGGCTGACATCGGATTGCCAGGAGTTTCACACGACGTGCGCTCCGCATCGGCGGCGCCTGACCGCGGCATGCCTAGGCTTTCCCCATGACCAAGCTCGCGATCATCTACTACTCGGCCACGGGCCACGGCACCGCGATGGCCCGGCGCGTCGCGGCGGTGGCCGAGTCGGCGGGCGCCGAGGTGCGCCTGCGGCACGTCGCCGAAACCCAGGACCCGCAATCGTTCGCGCACAACCCGGCGTGGACCGCGAATTACGAAGCGACCAAGGACCTCCCCGCGGCCGCCAGCGACGACATCGTGTGGGCCGACGCGGTGATCTTCGGCTCGCCGACCCGCTTCGGTTCTCCCGCCGCGCAATTGCGCGCCTTCCTCGACTCGCTGGGCGGACTGTGGGCCCAAGGCAAGCTCGCCGACAAGGTCTATGCGGGATTCACGTCGTCCAACACGCTGCACGGCGGGCAGGAGACGACCCTGCTCGCGCTCTACATCACCCTGATGCATTTCGGCGGCATCATCGTGCCGCCGGGATACACCGATCCGGTCAAGTTCGTCGACGGCAACCCGTACGGCGTGAGCCTGGTGTCCACCCACGACAACATCGATGAGTTCGACGAGTCCACGCAAAACGCGCTCGATCACCTGGCGCGCCGGGTGGTCGCCACCGCCGACCGGCTGGCGGCGCCCTAGATCGCCGAGCGTGAAACTGTTGCGAGAATCGGGCGGAAAATTCGCAACAGGTTCACGCTCGACGAAGCGAGCTACGCCGTTTCGGTGATGGGGCGGTCCACCCAGCTCATCAGGTCGCGCAGCTTCTTGCCGGTGACCTCGATGGGGTGCTCGGCGTTCTCCTTGCGCAGCTGCTCGAGTTGCTTGTTGCCGCCCTCGACGTTGGCGACCAGCTTCTTGACGAAGTCGCCGTTCTGGATGTCGCGCAGGATGTCCCGCATCCGGTCCTTGGTGCCCTCGTCGATGACGCGCGGACCCGACAGGTAGCCGCCGAACTCCGCGGTGTCGGACACGGAGTAGTTCATCCGGGCGATGCCGCCCTCGTACATCAGGTCGACGATCAGCTTGAGCTCGTGCAGCACCTCGAAGTACGCCATCTCCGGCGGGTAGCCCGCCTCGACCATGATGTCGAAACCGGCCTTCACCAATTCCTCTGTGCCGCCGCACAACACGGCCTGCTCACCGAACAGGTCGGTTTCGGTCTCGTCCTTGAAGGTGGTCTTGATGACGCCGGCGCGGGTGCCGCCGATGGCCTTGGCGTACGACAGCGCCAGCGCCTCGCCCTGCCCGGTCGGGTCCTGGTCGACGGCGATCAGGCAGGGCACGCCCTTGCCGTCGACGAACTGGCGGCGCACCAGGTGGCCGGGGCCCTTGGGGGCGACCATCGCGATGGTGACGTCGGCGGGCGGCTTGATCAGCCCGAAGTGGATGTTGAGCCCGTGGCCGAAAAACAAAGCGTCGCCGGCCTTCAGGTTGGGCTCGATGTCGCTGGCGAAGATGTCGGCCTGAGCGGTGTCGGGGGCCAGCAGCATGATGACGTCGGCCCACTTGGCGACCTCTGCCGGGGTGTCGACCTCCAGGCCCTGCTCTTGCACCTTCGGCCGCGACTTCGAACCCTCCTTGAGGCCGACGCGCACCTGCACGCCGGAGTCGCGCAGGCTCAGCGAGTGCGCGTGCCCCTGGCTGCCGTACCCGATCACACCGACCTTGCGGCCCTGGATGATCGTCAGGTCCGCGTCGTCGTCGTAGAACATCTCTAATGCCACGGTTGGATATCTCCTTATTCGTTACTTGCCGGTGCCCATGCCGCGTGGACCGCGGGACAGCGACACCATTCCGGATTGGGCGATCTCGCGGATGCCGAACGGCTCCAGCACGCGCAGGAATGCCTCGATCTTGCCCCGGTCGCCGGTGGCCTCGATGGTCAGCGATTCCGGTGACACGTCGATCACCTTGGCGCGGAACAGGTTCACCGCTTCGATCACCTGACTGCGGGTGCCGGCGTCGGCGCGCACCTTGATCAGAGACAACTCGCGGGACACGGAGTTGTCGTCGTCCTGCTCGATGATCTTGATCACGTTGATCAGCTTGTTGAGCTGCTTGGTGATCTGCTCGAGCGGGGTCTCCTCGGCGGAGACCACGATCGTCATGCGCGACATGTCCTTCTGCTCGGTCGCGCCGACGGCCAGCGACTCGATGTTGAAGCCGCGCCGGGAGAACAGCGCCGCCACGCGCGCGAGCACGCCGGGTTTGTCCTCGACCAACACCGACAGCGTGTGGGTTTTCGTGTTCATCAGGCGTGCCCTTCGGTTTCGTCGTCGAACAGCGGGCGAATGCCGCGGGCCGCCTGGATCTCGTCGTTGCTGGTGCCGGCGGCGACCATCGGCCACACCTGCGCGTCGGCGCCGACGATGAAGTCGATCACCACCGGACGGTCGTTGATCGCGCGCGCCTGGTTGATCACGTCGACGACGTCTTCGGCACGCTCGCAACGCAATCCGACGCAGCCCAGCGCCTCTGCCAGCTTCACGAAGTCGGGGATGCGGTGCGAATGCGTCGCGAGGTCGGTCTGCGAGTAGCGCTCCTGATAGAACAGCGTCTGCCACTGGCGCACCATGCCCAGGTTGCCGTTGTTGATCAGCGCCACCTTGATCGGCGCGCCCTCGATCGCGCAGGTGGCCAGCTCCTGGTTGGTCATCTGGAAGCAGCCGTCCCCGTCGATCGCCCACACCTCGGCGTCGGGTCGGGCGATCTTGGCGCCCATGGCCGCCGGAATGGCGAACCCCATGGTGCCCAGCCCGCCGGAATTCAGCCAGGTGCGCGGCTTCTCGTAGGAGATGAACTGGGCGGCCCACATCTGGTGCTGGCCGACACCGGCGACGTACACGGCGTCCGGGCCGGCGATCTCGCCCAGCTTCTCGATGACGTACTCGGGGCTCAGGCTGCCGTCGCTCTGCGGCCCGTAGCTCAGCGGGTAGGTGGCCTGGACGCCCTTCAGGTAGGCCCACCAGTCGGCCATCTCGATGCTGCCCGGGATGTCGTGGTGGCGCAGCATCGCGATCAGGTCGGTGATGACGGCCTTGACGTCGCCGACGATCGGCACGTCCGCGTGCCGGTTCTTGCCGATCTCGGCCGGGTCGATGTCGGCGTGGATGACCTTGGCCTCCGGGGCGAACGAGTCGAGCTTTCCGGTCACCCGGTCATCGAACCGGGTGCCCAGCGCGATCAGCAGGTCGCTGCGCTGCAGCGCGGCCACCGCGGCGACCGTGCCGTGCATGCCGGGCATGCCCATGTGCTGCCGGTGGCTGTCCGGGAAGGCGCCGCGCGCCATCAGCGTCGTGACCACCGGGATGCCCGTCAGCTCGGCCAGCTCGAGCAGCTGCTCGGTGGCCTCGCCGCGAATGACCCCGCCGCCGACGTACAGCACCGGTTTGTGTGCGGCCGCGATCAGCTTGGCGGCCTCGCGGATCTGCCGGTTGTGCGGCTTGGTGTTCGGCTTGTAGCCGGGCAGGTCCATCCGGGGCGGCCAGCTGAACGTGCACTGGCCCTGCAGCACGTCCTTGGGGATGTCGACGAGCACCGCGCCGGGGCGGCCCGAGGCGGCGATGTGGAACGCCTCGGCGATCACCCGCGGAATCTCGTCGCCGGAGCGGACCAGGAAGTTGTGCTTGGTGATCGGCATCGTGATGCCCGAGATGTCGGCCTCCTGGAAGGCGTCGGTGCCGATCAGCCCGCGCCCGACCTGTCCGGTGATGGCGACGACGGGGATCGAGTCCATCTGGGCATCGGCCAACGGCGTCACCAGGTTGGTGGCGCCGGGACCCGACGTCGCCATGCAGACCCCGACCTTGCCGGTGGCGTGCGCGTACCCGCTGGCCGCGTGGCCGGCGCCCTGCTCATGGCGAACCAGCACGTGGCGCAGCCTTTTCGAGTCGAACAGCGGGTCGTACACGGGCAGCACGGCGCCGCCGGGGATCCCGAAGATCACCTCGACGTCGAGTTCCTCCAGCGACCGGATCACCGATTGGGCGCCCGTAAGTTGCTCCGGTCCAATGCGTTTCGGTTGCGCCGCCGGCGTCTTTGCGGCGGGTTTCACCGCGTCGGTGGCGACGCTGGCCGCGTCAGGCGTCGCCGGCTTGGTGGGTGCGCTCACTGTCGTCCTCGCCCTCTTGTCCCGTCTGGTCACGCTTCGTCGTTTCGTTGCCGCGCAAGAAAAAACCCCCGTCAGCTCGGCCGCTGAACGAGGGTTGCGCGTTGGTGCTGGATAGCTTCAAATGCCGAAGAGCCGGTCAGCCACCAACGCGCTGACTAAGTACTACGAGCATTCCGGGCTTTCCGGCGGTATCCATAGCGTCCGACGGTAGCCTTCGCACAGCTCAGGAGTCAAATCCGGCCCCCGTGTGCGGCCCGGGCCCCCGGTGCGAGGATGCTCGGGTGGCTACCGATTCCCCCGTGGTGATCAAGGTGTCGCCGATGGCCCACTTCGCCGTCGGGTTCTTCGCCCTCGGCCTGCTGATACCGGTGCTGGCCTGGCCGGTGTGCGCGCCGCTGCTGATCATCCCGGTGGTGTTGTCCGCGTTGATCATCCGGCTGCGCACGGTCGCCGACGAGCAGGGCGTGACGGTCCGGACGCTGCTGGGCAGCCGGACGGTGCGCTGGGAGGAGATCGAGGGGCTGCGCTTTTCCCGCGGTTCCTGGGCGCGCGCCCGCCTCAAAAGCGGCGCGGAGCTGCGCTTGCCCGCCGTCACCTTCGCGACGCTGCCGCAGCTGACCGAGGCCAGCGCGGGGCGGGTGCCCAACCCCTACCGATGAGTCAGGCGATCGGGTTGACCCCATTGAGCAGCACCCATACCGCCACGCCGGCGGCGATGCCCGCCAGCAGGGCGACGAACGACCCGATGAAGGGCCGGTGCGCCCAGCCCCGGTTCGCGTCGAGGCCGTAGCGGCCCGGTCCGCACAGGACGACCGCGGCGGCCAGGACGATCAGGGTGATCTGGTATTCGTGGCCCTGCGGCAGGAAGTACGAGTAGGCGTGGGAACGGGAGCCGCCGGAAACGGTGGCCAGCAGTTCGTTGATCAAAAACGCCAGCGCGCCCGCCGCGGCGATCGGGGTGAACAGCCCCAAGATCAGCAGCACAGCGGCCACGATCTCACCGCCCGCGCTCACGTAGGCGAGGATGTCGGCGTGGTGGTAGCCGACGTCGGACAGCGAATTCCTGAGCCCGGTCAATCCCCCGCCGCCCCACCAGCCGAACAGCTTCTGCAGCCCGTGGGCGCCGAGCACCACGCCCAGCCCGACCCGCAACAACAGCAGACCCAGGTGTTGGGTGCCGCGCCTGCCGACGTCGCGGTGGCGGTCGTCGTCCTTGTCCGCGTCGATCTGGGCCGGCTCGGCGGCGGAGATCGCTCCCGGCTGCGCCGCCGCCTGCGGCTGCACGTACGGCAGGGGTTCCTGCTGGTCGAGCAGGTGGTATCCGCCGGTGCCCGGCCCGGCGTGCTGGTTGGGGTCCTGGTAGGGGATGACCGTGGTGGTGCCGAAATCGCCCGGGTACCCGACCGGCGTCAGGTCATCCTCGGGGTCGACCAGGCGCGCCGAGGCGGGGCGCCCGGGGACTGGCTCCGGGCTTTCGCCCGGCCGCTGCCAAGGTGCGTCATTCGATTGACTGGTCACGGGTGTCAGGGTAAGGGCAAAAAGTCCTGAATCGGGGATTTGAGCGGCGCTTTCGCGCACTTAGTCCGCCGAATCGGCCCGAATCGGTCGAAAATCGCCTTTCCGCGCGCCGGCACCGGACGAAAAGGGTGAAATCGGCGCTCGACCGGCGGCGCTTGCGCAGCCGGACACGGGGGCGGGCGTGTGGCGGCGCCGCCCGCGCAGTCCGTAGCCTGTCGATCATGGGGATACGGCGCTCGGTTCGGGGCGCGCTCGCGGCGGTTTCCGCGCTGGTGCTGGTCGCGAGCGGCTGCGCGCGGTTCAACGACGCCCAGTCCCAGCCCTTCACCACCAACCCCGAACTCAAGCCCCAGCCGAGCTCGACGCCTCCCCCGCCGCCGCCGCTGCCGCCGACGCCCTTCCCCAAGGCCTGCCCGGCGCCGGGGGTCATGCAGGGCTGCCTGGAAAGCACCAGCGGCCTGATCATGGGGCCGGACAGCAAAACCGCGTTGGTCGCCGAACGCACCACCGGCGCCGTCAAGGAAATTTCCGTCAGCGCCGAGCCGAAGGTGAAGACCGTCATCCCGGTCGACCCGTCCGGTGACGGCGGCCTGATGGACATCGTGCTGTCGCCGACGTATCAGCAGGACCGGCTGATGTACGCCTACATCAGCACGCCCACCGACAATCGGGTGATCCGCGTGGCTGACGGGGACATCCCCAAGGACATCCTGACCGGGATCCCCAAGGGCGCCACCGGAAACACCGGGGCCCTGATCTTCACCAGCCCCACCACGCTGGTCGTGATGACCGGCGACGCCGGCAACCCGGCGATGGCCGCCGACCCCAGGTCGCTCGCCGGCAAGGTGCTGCGCATCGAGCAGCCGACCACCCTCGGCCAGGCGCCGCCGACGACCGCGCTGTCCGGCGTCGGCTCCGGCGGCGGCATGTGCATCGACCCCGTCGACGGCTCGCTGTACGTCGCCGACCGCACCCCCACCGCGGATCGCCTGCAGCGCATCACCAAGACCTCGGAGGTCTCCACCGTGTGGACGTGGCCGGACAAGCCCGGCGTGGCCGGCTGCGCCGCGATGGACGGGACCGTCCTGGTCAACCTGATCAACACCAAGCTGACGGTCGCGGTGCGGCTCGACCAAAAGACGGGCGCGGTTACCGGCGAACCCGACGTCGTCCGCAAGGACACCCACGCCCACGCCTGGGCGCTGCGGATGTCGCCGGACGGAAACGTCTGGGGCGCAACGGTCAACAAGACCGCCGGGGACGCCGAGAAACTCGACGACGTGGTGTTCCCGCTGTTCCCGCAGGGCGGTGGCTTCCCGCGGAACAACGACGACAAGACCTAGACGGGCCCGTCGAGGGTGAACCTGATGCCGTATTTGCGCGGCTCGGCGGCCGGCTTGTGCAGCACGAACCGCTCCGGCGCGGCGTGGCCGGGGTCGAGGTCGTCGAGATCGGACAGGTACAGCACGTCTTCGTAGGACTCGGGGGCCCATCCCACGACCGGTTCCACGACGTAGCCCAGGTGATCGCCGATGTCGAGCCAATACGCGGTCTTCCCGACGAACCAGCCGATCGCCTCGTCGAGAATCGGCATCCCGTGGGGGCCGGCGCGCCAGGAGCAGTGTCCGAATCTCTCCGCCTCGTCATCCGTTTCGCCGTCGAACAGCTCGGCCAGGGCGACTTGGTGCTGCGCCAACACGTGCACCGCGAGGTGCTCGGATCGGCGCACCGCGTCGCTGGTGCCGCTGCTGCGGGGGATCGCGACCAGGAAACTCGGGGGCGCCACGCTGGTCTGGCTGGCGAAACTGATCAGGCAGCCCGCCGGCTGGTCGTCGGCCCGGGAGGTCACGACGAACACCGGGCCGTCCAGCATCGCCATCAAGTCGTCGAACACACCGACCATCATCGGTCCGGGCGAGGGTTTTCCCAACTGTTTGCGCGCGATCGGGCGGCCGCGCCGGCGCTCAGCCCTGACCGCAGGCGGCCAACACCAGTTCTCGCACCCGCGCCGCGTCGGCCTGTCCGCGGGTGGCCTTCATCACCGCGCCGACGATCGCGCCGGCCGCGGCCACCTTGCCGCCGCGGATCTTTTCCGCGACATCGGGATTGGCGGCCAGGGCCTCATCGACGGCGGCCTGCGTGACCGAGTCGTCGCGCACCAGGGCCAGACCCCGCGCGGTCATCACCTGCTCGGGTTCGCCCTCCCCGGCCAGCACGCCCTCCACCACCTGGCGGGCCAGCTTGTTCGACAGCTTGCCCTCGTCGACCAGCGCGATCACCGCGGCGACCTGGGCCGGCGTGATGGCCAGCCCGTCCAACTCGACGTTCGCCTCATTGGCCTTCTGCACCAGGAAGTTTCCCCACCAGGCGCGGGCCTGCTCGCTCGACGCGCCGTGTTTGACGGTCTCGATGACCAGATCGACGGCGCCGGCGTTGACCAGATCCCGCATCACCTCGTCGGAGACACCCCACTCCTGCTGAATCCGCTTGCGGCTCAACCAGGGCAGCTCCGGGATGGTCTGCCGCAATTGCTCGACCAGCTCGCGGCTGGGTGCGACGGGCTCCAGGTCCGGCTCGGGGAAATAGCGGTAGTCCTCGGCGGTCTCCTTGGTGCGGCCCGGGCTGGTGTAGCCGGATTCGTGGAAGTGCCTGGTTTCCTGGGTGATTCGGCCGCCGGAGGACAGGACGGCGCCCTGGCGCTGCATCTCGTAGCGCACGGCGACCTCGACGCTTTTCAGCGAGTTGACGTTCTTGGTCTCGGTACGGGTGCCGAACTCGGTGGTTCCCGTCGGCATCAGCGACACGTTGGCGTCACAACGCATGGAGCCCTGGTCCATCCGGACGTCGGATACGCCCAAGGCGCGCAACAGGTCTCGCAGCGCGGTGACGTAGGCCCGGGCGATCTGCGGGGCCCGGGCGCCGGCGCCGACGATCGGCTTGGTGACGATCTCGATCAGCGGCACGCCGGCCCGGTTGTAGTCGATCAGCGACGTCGTCGCGCCGTGAATCCGCCCGGTTTCGCTGCCCAGATGGGTGAGCTTGCCGGTGTCCTCTTCCATGTGCGCCCGCTCGATCTCCACCCGCCAGGTGCTGCCGTCTTCCAGCGGCGCCTCCAGATAGCCGTTGATCGCGATCGGCTCGTCGTACTGCGAGATCTGGTAGTTCTTCGGCATGTCCGGGTAGAAGTAGTTCTTCCGCGCGAAGCGGCACCAGGGCACGATCTCGCAATTCAGCGCCAGCCCGATCCGGATCGCCGACTGGACCGCCGCCTGGTTGAGCACCGGCAGCGAGCCCGGCAGCCCGAGGCATACCGGGCAGACCTGGGTGTTGGGTTCGGCGCCGAACGTGGTGGCGCAGCCGCAGAACATCTTGGTCACGGTGGACAGCTCGACATGCACCTCGAGGCCGAGGACCGGGTCGAAGCGCGCGATGACCTCGTCGTAGTCCATCAGGTCGGCCGCGGCGGCAATACTCATGCCGTCGATCGTAACGACGATCGACGGCTCGCCGCTCAGCGCCCGTGCGGCGTGCGCCGGGCCCCCAGCCGCAGGTTTCGCTGCGCGCCGTGGTCGCCAAACATGTCGGCGATCGCGGCCGCCATCTCCAGGTAGCTGCGCCTGCTGTCCTTGCTCAGCCGATCCAGGCCGATCTCCTTGCCGTCGTGCACGTGCCGATCGAACGGCAGCACGACGGTGGCCGCGACGCGGGCGGACAACTGCTCGAGCTCCTTGGCGGCCACCACGCCGACCCTGCCGGCCTCGACGTGGTTGATCGCCAGCACCGTCGAGGCCATCAATCGCTCATAGCCGTTGTTGCGCAACAGGTCCAGCGTCGTCTTGGTCTTTCGTATCGCGTCGATGGACGTGCTGGTGACCACCACCAGGGCCCGCGCCTCCGGCAGGACGGCGTCCATCACGGCCGAGTTGACCGCCTTGACGCAGTCCACCAACGCCACCGAATAGTGTTTGCGCAGAATCGAGAATGCCTTGACGACGTCGTGGCGCTCCAGCCGCCAGTCGGTGCGCGCATAGTCGGGCAGCCCCAGCACCTCGAGCCCGAAGCTGTTCTTGTACGTGTGGGCCCGCACGTCCGAATATTGCGTGGCGGCGTCGTCTCGGAGCAGGTCGGCCAGGCTCAGCGGGTTCCGGCGCCCGTGGCGCTCCGCCAAGTCGCCGGCATCGATGTCCATGGCGATCACCCGGTCGTCGCGCACGGCGGCGAAGGTCGAGCCCAGCGCCTCGACCACCACGGTCTTGCCGACACCGCCTTTGAGGTTGAGCACGGCGATGGGAAACGCCCCGCCGACGGGCCTGCGGATGCGGTCCCGCAGCTCCTGTTCGTACGCCGAGTCCTTGCCCGGGCCGAGATTGATTCCGGTGAGCCGGCGGATCAGTGCCCGCCAGTCGAACGGAGCCGAATCCTCGGTGTGCTGCTCGTCGAGGCTGTCGAGCGCGGTCCCGCCGACCGTCAGCTCCGGGCGGCGGCGTTGTGCGCGCCGCGCCGGAGCGGGCGTGGTGGGCGGGGGCTGCGGCACCGTGGGGGACGCCGGATCGGCGTCCACGCGCCAGCCCGGCGGCGGCCGCCCGCGGCCCGGCGGGCCCGGGGGCCCCGCCGATGCTGGCGGCTGTTGAATGACTCCGCGAAGTGAACCGCGGTTGCTCATACGTCCCGGTATAACCGCTTCGAGCTGGGGGAAAACCACGAATATCGCGCCGACCCACCGTGAGCTGCCCGATTTGCCGGCAAATTCAGCCGGCCGTCAACTGGAAGCCGCCGGGCGTTTGCAATCGGGTCGCCACCCGGCCGATCAACCGAAGAAGGCCGCCGCGTCGTCGTAGCGGCTGTCGGGCACCAGCTTGAGCTGGCGCGTCGCGTCCGCCAGCGACACCCGGCCGATGTCCTGGCCGCGCAGCGAGACCATCTGGCCGTACTCGCCGGCATGGGCGGCGTCGGCCGCGTTGACGCCGAACCGGGTCGCCAGCACCCGGTCATACGCCGTCGGGGTGCCGCCCCGCTGGACGTGCCCCAGCACGGTCACCCGGACCTCCTTGTTGATCCGCGTCTCGACCTCGGCGCCCAGCTGCGCGGCGACACCGGTGAAGCGCTCATGGCCGAACTCGTCAATTCCGCCTTCCCGCAAGCTGATTGAGCCGGCGACCGGCTTGGCGCCCTCGGCGACGACGCAGATGAAATGCGAATCCCCGCGCTGGAAGCGGCGTTTGACGAGCCGGCAGACCTCCTCGACGTCGAAGGGCTGCTCGGGGATCAACGTCATGTGCGCGCCGGACGCCAGCCCGGCGTTCAACGCGATCCATCCCGCATGCCTGCCCATCACCTCCACCAGCATCACCCGCTGGTGGGATTCGGCCGTGCTGTGCAACCGATCGATCGCGTCGGTGGCCACGGTCAACGCGGTGTCGTGGCCGAAAGTCACATCGGTGCAATCGATGTCGTTGTCGATGGTCTTGGGCACGCCGACGACCGGAACGTTTTCCTCCGACAGCCAGTGCGCGGCGGTCAGCGTGCCCTCGCCGCCGATCGGGATCAGCACGTCGATGCCGTTGTCGTCCAGGGTTTGCTTGATCTGGTTCAGACCGGCGCGCAGCTTGTCGGGATGCACCCGGGCGGTGCCCAGCATCGTCCCGCCCTTGGCCAGCAGGCGGTCGTTGCGGTCGTCGTTCTGCAGCTGGATGCGCCGGTTCTCCAGCAACCCGCGCCAGCCGTCCTGGAACCCGACCACCGACGAGCCGTACCTGGAGTCGCAGGTGCGCACCACCGCCCGGATAACGGCGTTGAGCCCGGGGCAGTCGCCGCCCCCGGTGAGAATTCCGATCCGCATCTTTTTATCTTGCCTGGGCGGCCCGGCGATGGCGCGACTAACGCGCGACTAAGCCGTCGGGGGCGCGGGCAGCGGGCCGCGGGCCGCCTCGTACGCGACGCCCACCCGGTACAGGCGGTCGTCGGCCAGCGCGGGGGCCATGATCTGCAGGCCGACCGGCAGGTCGTCGTCCGGCGACAGCCCCGACGGCACCGACATGCCGCAGTGGCCGGCCAGGTTGAGCGGCAGCGTGCACAGGTCGAACAGGTACATGGCCAGGGGGTCGTCGACCTTCTCACCCAGCGGGAACGCGGTGGTCGGCGTCGCGGGCGACACCAGCACGTCGACGGATTCGTAGGCCCGGTCGAGGTCGCGGGCGATCAGCGTGCGGACCTTCTGCGCCTGGTTGTAGTAGGCGTCGTAGTAGCCGGCCGACAGCGCGTAGGTGCCGATCATGATGCGCCGCTTGACCTCCGGCCCGAAGCCGGCGGCGCGGGTCAGCGCCATGACCTCCTCGGCGCTGTGGCTGCCGTCGTCACCGACCCGCAGCCCGTAGCGCATCGCGTCGAAGCGGGCCAGGTTGCTGGACACCTCCGAGGGCAGGATCAGGTAGTAGGCGGCCAGCGCGTGATCGAAGTTGGGGCAGTCGACCTCGCTGACGTCGGCGCCCAACGCGGTCAGCTGCTCGACCGCGGCCTCGAACGACGCGAGGACCCCCGGCTGGTAGCCCTCGCCGCGCAGCTGCTTGACGACGCCGATGTGCACCCCCTTGAGGTCACCGTCCGCGCCGGCCCTGGCGGCGGCCACCACGTCGGGCACCTGGGCGTCGACGGAGGTCGAGTCGCGGCCGTCGTGCCCGGCGATCACCTGGTGCAGCAACGCGGTGTCCAGCACCGTGCGCGCGCACGGCCCGCCCTGATCCAGCGACGACGCGCAGGCGACCAGCCCGTAGCGGGACACCGTGCCGTAGGTGGGCTTGACCCCGACCGTCGCGGTCAGCGCGGCCGGCTGGCGGATAGAGCCGCCGGTGTCGGTGCCGATGGCCAGCGGCGCCTGGAACGCGGCCAGCGCCGCCGCGCTGCCGCCGCCCGAGCCGCCGGGCACCCGGTCGAGGTTCCACGGATTGCGGGTGGGGCCGTAGGCGGAGTTCTCCGTCGAGGAGCCCATCGCGAACTCGTCCATGTTCGTCTTGCCCAGGATCGGGATACCGGCGGCACGCACCCGCGCGGTGACGGTGGCGTCGTAGGGCGAACGCCAGCCTTCGAGGATCTTGGAGCCGCAGGTGGTGGGCATGTCGACGGTGGTGAACACGTCCTTGAGCGCCAGCGGGACCCCGGCCAGCGCCGAGGGCAGCCGCTCGCCGGCGGCCACCGCCTTATCGACGGCCGCCGCGGCGGCCAGCGCCTCGTCGGCCGCGACGTGCAGAAACGCGTGGTAGCGGTCGTCGGTCGCGGCGATGCGGTCCAGGCACGCCCGGGTGATCTCCGTCGAGGAGAGCTCCTTCGCGGCGATGCGGGCGGCCAGCGTCGCGGCGTCGGAGCGCACGATCTCGCTCACTCGGCGTCCCCCAGGATCTGCGGCACGGCGAAGCGGCCGTCGACGGCTTCGGGCGCCGCGGCCAGCGCCTCGGCCTGCGTCAGGCACGGCGTCGTCTCGTCGGGGCGGGTGACGTTGACGTCCTTGAGGGGGTTGTCGGTCGGTTCGACGCCCGTGACGTCGACGGCCTGGATCTGGCTGACGTGGGTCAGGATGGCGTCGAGCTGGCCGGCGAAGCTGTCCAGCTCGCCGTCGGTCAGCGCCAGCCGGGCCAGCCGGGCGAGGTGCGCCACGTCGTCGCGGGAGATCTGAGACACGACAGGACAGCCTATCCAGATGGTCGCGACCCGCTGCGCCCGGCGTCGCCGCGCTTGCGATCGCTGCTACCGGGGCCGCCGCGACGGCCGGGCACGCAGGGTTCGCCGAAATGTCGCGGATACATAGCTGTGCGACAGTGTTGGCCGTGCCGTCGTATCTCTTGCGCATCGAGCTGGCCGACCGCCCGGGCAGCCTGGGGTCGCTGGCGGTGGCGCTCGGCTCGGCGGGCGCCGACATCCTGTCGCTCGACGTGGTGGAGCGCAGCTCGGGGTACGCGATCGACGACCTGGTCATCGAGCTGCCGCCGGGGGCGATGCCCGACCGGCTGATCACCGCGGCCGAGTCGCTGCCCAACGTCCGGGTGGACAGCGTCCGGCCGCACACCGGCCTGCTGGAGGCCCACCGCGAGCTGGAGCTGCTCGACCATGTCGCCGCCGCGGGCGACAACGCCGCCCGGCTGCAGGTCCTCGCGAACGAGGCGCCCAGGGTGCTGCGGGTCAGCTGGTGCACCGTGCTGCGCGGCTCGGGTGGCGAGCTCGAGCGCCTCGCCGGCAGCCCGGGCGCTCCCGAAACCAAGGCGGATTCGGCGCCCTGGCTGCCGATCGAGCGCGCGTCGGCGCTCGACGGGAGCGCCGAGTGGGTGCCGCAGGCGTGGCGCGACATGAACATGACGATGGTCGCGGCTCCGCTGGGCGATCCGCACACCGCGGTGGTGCTGGGCCGCCCCGGCCCGGAATTCCGGCCGTCGGAGGTGGCCCGGCTGGGCTACCTGGCCGGGATCGTCGCGACCATGCTGCGCTGACGCGTCACTCGGCGGACGGCTCCGGGGCGGGGCCCTCGGCCAACAACGTTCGGAAGCCGTCCTCGTCGAGGACCGGCACGCCGAGCTCCACCGCCTTGTCGTATTTGGATCCCGGCGCGTCGCCGGCGACGACGTAGTCGGTCTTCTTCGACACCGAACCCGCGGCCTTGCCGCCGCGCGACACGATCGCCTCCTTGGCGTCGTCGCGGGAGAACGCCGCCAGCGAACCGGTGACCACGATGGTGAGGCCCTCCAGGGTGCGCGGCACGCTCGCGTCGCGTTCGTCGGCCATCCGCACCCCGGCCGCCCGCCACTTGTCGACGATCGCGCGGTGCCAGTCGACGGTAAACCATTCGGTGACGGCCGCGGCGATCGTCGGGCCGACGCCCTCGACCGCGGCCAACTGCTCGGTGGACGCGTCCTCGATCGCCTGCAGGTCGCCGAATTCGGTAGCCAGCGCGCGGGCGGCCGTCGGCCCGACGTGCCGGATCGACAACGCCACCAGCACCCGCCACAGCGGCTTCGCCTTGGCCGCACCGAGATTGGCGAGTAGTCGCGCGCCGTTGGCCGACAGCCCGCCGGCCTTCGTCCGGAACAGCTCGGTGCGCAGCAGGTCCTCTTCGGTGAGGGTGAACAGGTCGCCCTCGTCGGCGATCACCCCCGCCTGCAGCAGCGCGACGGCGGCCTCGTAACCCAGCCCCTCGATGTCCAGCGCGCCGCGCCCGGCGACGTGAAACACCCGCTCCCGCAGCTGCGCCGGGCACGACCGGGCGTTGGGGCAGCGGATGTCCGCGTCCCCCTCCTTGGCCGGGGCCAATTCGGTGCCGCACTCGGGACAGTGTGTGGGCATGACGAATTCGCGTTCGGAGCCGTCGCGCAGGTCGACGATCGGGCCCAGCACCTCGGGGATCACGTCGCCGGCCTTGCGGATCACCACGGTGTCGCCGATCAACACGCCCTTGCGTTTGACCTCCGCGGCGTTGTGCAGGGTGGCCAGCCCCACCGTGGACCCGGCGACCTTGACCGGCGTCATGAACGCGAACGGCGTGACGCGCCCGGTCCGCCCGACGTTGACGCGGATGTCGAGGAGCTCGGTCTGCACCTCCTGGGGCGGGTACTTGTAGGCGATTGCCCAGCGCGGCGCCCGCGACGTGGAGCCCAGCCTGCGCTGCAGGGACACGTCGTCGACTTTGACCACCACGCCGTCGATTTCGTGATCGACGTCGTGGCGGTGCTCGCCCCAGTAGGTGATGCGTTCGAGCGCGCCGGCGTTGTTTTCCACTTGGGTGGTGTGCGCGGAGACGGGCAGGCCCCACGCGCCCAGCGCCAGGTAGGCGTCGTGCAGGGTGGCGGGCCGGAAGCCCTCGGTGTGTCCCACCCCGTGGCAGATCATCCGCAGCTTGCGGCGCGCGGTGACCGCGGGGTCCTTCTGCCGCAGCGATCCGGCGGCGCTGTTGCGCGGGTTGGCGAACGGCGTCTTGCCGTCCTCGACCAGCGCGGCGTTGAGCGCCTCGAAGTCGGCGAGGCGGAAGAACACCTCGCCGCGCACCTCGAGGACCTTTGGCACGGGGTAGCCCTTAGCGGCGGTCAGCCGCTCGGGCACGTCGTCGATGGTGCGGGCGTTGAGCGTGACGTCCTCGCCGGTGCGGCCGTCGCCCCGGGTCGCCGCCCGCACCAGCCGGCCGTCGCGATACACCAGCGACAGCGCGACCCCGTCGATCTTGAGCTCGCACAGGTAGGGCACCTCCTCGCCGACCTCGGCGCGCACGCGCGTGGCCCACAGCTCGAATTCCTCGGCGCTGAACACGTTGTCCAGGGACAGCATTCGCTCGAGGTGCTCGGCCTCGGTGAAGTCGGTGGCGAAGCCGGCCCCGCCGACGAGCTGCGTGGGCGAATCGGGCGTGCGCAGCTCGGGATGCTGCTCCTCGAGCGCCTCGAGCCGGCGCAGCAGCTGGTCGAACTCCGCGTCGGAGATGATCGGCGCGTCGCGCACGTAGTAGCGGAACTGGTGTTCGCGCACCTCGTCGGCCAGTTCCCGCCATTGCCGCCGGACCTCGGGCGCAACGGGGTCGGCTTCAGCTGAAGTCACCTTCGCAGGCTATCGAAGGGCACCGACGGGCCGGCTCACTCCTCGACGTACGCCCGCAGCCGGTCGACCGCGGCGTCCCAGCGGCGCGACAACGCGGTGAGGTAGTCGCTCGCCTGCGCCAGCGGCTCGGTCCGCACGGTCCAGACGCGCTCCCGGCCCCGACGGCTGCTGGCGACCAGTCCGGCCGACTCGAGCAGTTGCAGGTGCTTGCTGGCCGCCTGCCGCGTGACCGGAATGACCTCGCTGACTTGCGAAGTCGAGCTCGGCCCGACCTCGCAGAGCCGCACGATGATGCGCAACCGATTGGGATCCCCGAGCGCGTCGAAGATCGGCGCGGCGACCGCGCTCATACCCGGGCGTCCTCCAGGTAGCGGCGCACCAGATCGGTCTGGATGGCCCAACCCTCGGAGTTGGACTCGAACGCCGACGAGCGACGCGCCGCGGGGATGGCGTCGAAGCCGGATTCGGTGATGGTGAGCAGTACGCCGTCGGGCGTCTCGGCCAACGTGAACTCGACCAGCGTGGTGGGCTCGTCATCGACGTCGGGGTCGCCCGCGCACGGGTGCCAGCGGTAGGCGAACCGCCGCTGCGGTTCGATCGCGACGATGTGCCATGTGCTCCTCACCCCGGCGTGTGGCTCCTGACGCTTGGCGACCTCGTCGTCGACCGTGGTCGGGGTAATCGTCGCGCCGACGGGTTCGCCCGCCACGAAGGGCCCGTCGAAGCGGACGCCGAACCAGCGCCCGAACTCCTCGGCCTCGGTGATGGCCCGCCACACCCGATCCAGCGGCGCGCGCAATACGACTTGTTTCCGAATGCGATCAGTACTCATATGCAACCTCCTGGTTGCGGATGAGTACATCACGTCCCGGCGATAAAGCGCAACCTTTTGGTTGCATGACTAGATGGCGTCCGGGTCCTCCGCGAACGCCTCGGCGGCCTTGCGGGCCAGCCCGATCGCGGTGCGGGCCCACTCGGGCGTGGCCGCCGCCAGCCCGCACGCCGGGGTGACGCCGACGCGCTCGCGCAGCGCCGAACGCTCGAACGGCAGCCGATCGGTCACCGCGACCACCGCCGCGGCCACCTCTTCGGCCGACGGCCGACGCTGCGGGGCGCTGGTCTTGACGACGCCGAGCATGACCGCGCGGCCCGCTTCGACGAACGCGGCCATGCCGTCCAGATCCGCCGCGCGCAGCGTGCCCGCGTCGATGGACAGCGCATGAATACCGCTGCGCCGCAACAGATCCCACGGCAGTCCGGCGGCGCAGCTGTGCAGCAGGACCTCGGCGCCGACACCCGCGACGCAGGTGCCCAGCAGCGCCTCGGCGACCGCTTCGTCGAGCGCGGCGACCGGACTGAGCGCCGTCACCCCGGTCAGCCGACCGCCCAGGGCCGGGGCCAGCGACGGCTCGTCGAACTGCACCACCACCGGCGTGTCGAGACGGCGGGTCAGCGCCGCCCGGTGCGCCGCGACGCCCTCGGCCAGCGACGCCGCCAAGTCGCGCACGGCGCCCGTATCGGTGATGGCCCGATGGCCGTTGGCCAGCTCGAGCCCGGCGGCCAGCGTGACGGGCCCGGGGGCCTGCACCTTGACGACGCGCCCGGCGCCGCGCAGCCCGGCCACCTCCCAGGCCTCCTCGAGCGCGTCCATGTCCTCGTCGAGCAGGCTGACCGCGCGCCGCGTCACCGCGCCGGGCCGGGCGGCGATGCGGTAGCCGCGCGGCACGGTGTCGATGGCCACGTCGATCAGCAGCGCGCCCGCCCGGCCGCCGAGG
>NZ_LZIS01000028.1 GCF_001667015.1 Mycobacterium sp. E3198
AAGCCAGCGACGCGGATTCCCGGCCGGGGCGGTGCTGTCCCCCGACGAGGCCTTCGAGGACGAACACATCGCCGCCCGAGGCTTCCATGTGCCGGTCCACCACCCCGAACTGGGGGAGACCTTCCGCTATCCGGGCACGCCATACGTGTTCGGCGCCAACGCAGCAAGCGGCCCCGCACGACCACCCCTGCTCGGGGAACACAACGCGCTGCTCGACGAACTCGTCGACGACACCGCATGACCTCCGGTGGCCGCCTCACCCACATCGGGCTGTGCGTCAGGGATCTCGCAAGGTCGGTCCGATTCTATTGCGCGGCTTTGGGATTCGACGAATGTGGTCGTCTGCGGGTCGACGGGCCCGAGACGGCGCGGCTGCTCGGTGTGCCCGGGCTGGTGCTCGACCTCGTCTACCTGCAGCGCGACGGGTTCCGCCTCGAGTTGCTCAGTTATCCGGCGCCGGGGGTTAGCGAGAAGCGCTCGCCCCGGCGGATGAATGCGGTGGGATTCACCCACCTGTCGTTCCGTGTCGATGACCCGGACGCTTTCGTCGCAGGTATCGAGCGCCTGGGTGGTCGGGCTCGGCCGGAACGGACGGTGACATTCGAGGGCGGCGATGTGTTCGTCCTCGAAGGCCTCGTCGGGGGACAGCACCGCCCCGGCCGGGAATCCGCGTCGCTGGCTTTCCAGGAAGTACTCGTTGGCCGGCATGCCCGAAGCGATCAACGTGATCGCGTCGCGGGCCGCCGTCAGTATCGCGGTGGTCTCGTCGTCGGCACCGATCATCGCGATGTCGACCGGATCGTCGCGAGAGGCGGCCATCTCCAAGAACACCGCCTCGGGGAGTTCGTCGGTGAGGCCGAGGTCCGCGAGCCAATTCAGCAGGTTCGCGAATTCCGGCGGCTTGCGCGGCAACACGCCGGTGGTGGCGTAGGCGCCGTCGGCGCATCGGACCTGGGTCGGCTGGCTCGGCGTGAAGTACGCGTGGCGGCCCGTCTGCCGGACGCACGTCTCGTTGTTGACCAGCCAGTGGTAGGTCGTCTGCTCACAGCTGACGTTGCAGGCCGCGTTGACGCTGACGTCGACGAGCTGCCCCTGGCCGGTCTGGTCGCGGTGCGCCAGGGCGACCAGCGCCCCGATGGCGCAATACAGGCCGGCGATGTTGGCCGACTGCTCGCCGGCGCCGCGGATCGGCGGCACGGAGTGGTCGTCGTAGCCGCAGTTCCAGACCGGCCCGCCGCCCGCGAGCATGGTGAGGTCGGTGACCGGTTGGTCGGCACGCACGCTGTCGAGCCCGTAGGGGGTGACAGCCACCCAGATCAGCGAGGGATGCCGGGCATCGCCGACCGGGCCGGCCCCGGAGATGACGATGTCGGCGCCGGCGATCAAGCGCCCCAGTGCGCTGGAGCCCTGCGCGGTGCCGGGATCGACGATCACCGACCGCTTGCCCACGTTGCCGCTCCACCAGCGCAGGCTGGTGTCCGGCCCAATGTTGTCGTGCGCGAAAGGCGGTCGCTTCCGATGTGAGGATCCGGCGGGGGGTTCGACGACGACGACCTCCGCGCCGAGTTCGGCGAGTAGCCGTCCCCCGACGGGGGTGAACTGGCCGCTGATCTCGACGACGCGGATCCCGCTCAGCGCGTTCAGATCACACCCCGCTTCGTCAATTCGTACAGCTCCTGATCATTGCGGCCGAGCAGGCCGCCCAGCACGTCCCGGTTGTGCTCGCCCAGACACGGCGCAGCCCGCGAAATGTTCCACGGCGAGGCCGACATTCGCATGGGAAGCCCTTCGACGCGCACCGCCCCGATTTCGGGGTGCGTCACCGTCGGGAAGAGTCCCCACTCGGCAAGGTCCGAGTCCTCGTCGATCCGCTCCCGGGGCGACTTGACGACGCTCGCCGGAATGCCGGCCGCACTGAGCTCGGCTGCCAGCGAGGAAGCTTCGCGGGTCCGGGTGCAGGCGCTGACGAGTTCGTCGAGTTCGTCGGCGCCGAGCAACCGCTGCTCCAGGGTGGCGAACCGGTCGTCTGTCAGTCGTGGTTCGTCGATGACTTTGGACAGCAGCGCGACGTCCCGGTCATCGCGGCAGGCGATGGCAATCCACCGGTCCTTGCCCAGGCACGGGTAGATCCCGTGCGGGGCCATCTCACCGAAGTCGGCGCGGTTACCGTCCGGGACCCCCGGCCGGCGCGCGGGCCGCTCGTTGACCGTCCAATCCAACACCTCGGTGGGCAGCATCGCGATGCCCGCCGGCACCGTGGCCAAATCGATGTGCTGGCCCTCGCCGGTGCGTTCGCGCTGATGCAGCGCCGCCAGGATCGCGACCGTCATGTAGTAGGCGGCGATGTGATCCATGTACGAGTAGCCCCACCCCGCGGGCTCGTGGTCGGGCAGCCCGGCGGTGAAGGTCAGGCCGCTGAGCGCCTGAACGATCGGACCCCATGTCTTGAAATCGCGGTAGGGGCCGGTGTGTCCGAAGCCGCAGTTGGAGACGTAGATGATGTCCGGCTTGATCCGGCGCAGCTCGTCGTAGCCAAAGCCCATCCTGGCGAGCACGCCGGCCGCGAAATTCTCGCAGACGATGTCGGAGACGGCGATCAGCTCACGCAGCAGCTGCCTGCCCGCCTCGACCCGCAGGTTGATGGTCACCCCGAGCTTGCCCACGTTGTGGTTGTTGAAGCCCGCGCCCATATTGACGCCCCGGCGTTCGTCGACGAAGGGTCCCACGCCGCGCAGCGCGTCCCACATACCGCGGCTGACGGGGTCTTCGACTCGGATGACCTCGGCGCCGAAGGCCGCCAGGATTTTCGTCGCGCCGGCGCCAGCGAGTTGACCGCCCAGGTCGCACACCCGAAGATGGGACAAGCCGACGGTCACTATGCAACAATAGAACATAATTTGTTCTGCTGCCAACGCCGCGCCGGGACTCTGTCGCGGCCCACGGCTACTCGCAGATTGACAGTCGATGTTCTATTGTTCAGTCTTATGGTGACGATCACAGCGGCCCGGTTCGACGAGCCGGCGTTCTATCTGGGCGACCCGAACGCCACGTTCGCGCAGCTGCGCGACCACGACCCCGTGCACTGGTACGACGAGGGCAAGTTCTGGGTCATCACCAAATATGAAGACATCAAGAGCATCTCGGCTCGGCCCGAGAAGTTCAAGTCGGAGCGAATCGGGATCATGATGGATCTGATCGCGCACCGGGAGGGCCGCGACCCTCAGGGATATGGCAACCGCGGCATCATGTTCATGGATCCGCCGGTGCACCGAATGCACCGCAAGGCCGTCGGCGTGCGGTTCACACCGGCCGCGGTCGCCAAGATGGAGACCCGGGTACGCCAGGTCGTCAACGACGTACTCGACGACCTGCCGGACGGTGAATTCGACTGGATTCAGCGCGTCGCCGAGCCCATCCCGGTGTATGTGTTCGCCTACCTGCTGGGTGTGCCCGAAGAGGATTGGCCCAAGGTCGCGGGCTGGGCGACCACTATCGCCAACGTCGGTGGCGGGGCCGCGAGCGACGAAGACTACGCGTTCATCTTCGAACACATCGGTCCGTATTTGATGGGCCTCGTCGCCGAACGCAAGGAGCGTCCGCAGGACGACCTGCTCACGTTGCTCACCGAGGTGACGGTCGACGGGGAGCCCTTCGACGAGATGCAGGTGATGATCTACGCGCTGACCCTGCTCGCCGCCGGTAGCGAGACGACGCAAAGCCTGATCGCGGGGATCGCCGACTGTCTCGACACCCATCCCGACGAATCCGCGGTGTTGTTCGCCGATCCGGGCCTCAGCGGAAACGCGGTCGAGGAGGTCCTGCGCCACTGGACGCCCGTGATGAGCATGGCCCGGCAGGCGGCCCGCGACGTTTGCCTGCGCGGCGCGGACATCAAGGAAGGCGACGGGGTGCTGCTCGCCTACGCCTCCGCGAACCGCGACCAGGAGCACTGGGGCCCGACCGCCGAACAGTTCGATATCCACCGCGAGGACGCCGCCAATCACCTCGGCTTCGGGGTCGGCGAGCACTTCTGCATGGGCGCCGCCCTGGCTCGACGCGAAGCTCGCCTGCTGTTGGAGGAGGTGGCGCGGCGCGCCAAGGGGATTCACGTGGTCGGCGACCGTGTGCCCCGCGTGTCGACGCTGGTGCACACGCACGACCACCTGCCTGTCGCGCTGGACTACCGCTGAGGGGCGTGCCCATGAGCGGACCCATGGCGGGCGTACGCGTCCTCGAGGTTGCCCAGTGGACCTTCGTGCCGGCCGCCGGCGCGGTGCTGGCGGACTGGGGCGCTGACGTACTGAAGATCGAACATCCGCGCACCGGCGATGCCCAGCGGGGCCTACGTCAGCTCGGCAACGTGCAGATCACCGGCGAGCGCAACCCCGTCATGGAGCACGCGAACCGCGGCAAACGATCCATCGCCCTGGATATCTCGACACCGGCCGGCCATGAATTGCTGATGGACATCGCGAGCACGAGCGACGTGTTCCTGACGAACTTCTTGCCCGATGCTCGCGCCAAACTGCGGATCGACGTCGACGACTTGCGAACGGCGAATCCCGACATCATCTATGTGCGAGGCAGCGCATACGGAACCCTCGGCGACGAGGCCGGCATCGGTGGATACGACATGACGGGCTTCTGGAGCCGCGGCGGTAGCGCGGCAAGCGTCACCCCGCCCGATATGGCCGGCGTCGTCGCACAACCCGGACCGGCGTACGGAGATTCGATGGGCGGCATGACGATTGCCGGCGGAATTGCCGCGGCGCTGTTTGCGCGTGAACGGACCGGTGAGACCAAGGTCGTGGACGTGTCGCTGCTCGGAGTGGGAGTGTGGGCGATGGGGGTGGCCGTCAACGCCGCGCTGATCTCCGGGCAGCCGTGGCAGGCAAACCCCGCAGGCGCCAACGTCACAGCGCACAATCCGCTGGTGGGCTTCTACCGCACGGGCGACGGTCGCTATATGGGATTGTCGATGATGCAAGGTTTCCGCTACTGGGCGGACTTCTGTGCGCGGGTCGGGCTCCCCGAGCTCGCCACCGACGAACGCTTCGCAAGTCACCAGCTGCTAACCCGCAATGCGGCGCAGGCAACTGAGATCCTGCGCGAGGTGCTCGGGAGCCAATCACTCGAGCACTGGCGCAATGCGCTGGCCGGTTTCGAAGGGCAGTGGGCGCCCGTACAGAACACGATGGATGTCGCGGCCGACGAGCAGGTCAGGGCGAACGGCGTCATCGTGCCCATCCAAGGCAGCGGCGGTGCCCTCGAATTAGTCTCGAGCCCCGTGCTATTCGATCAGACACCGTTTGCTCTCGGCCCGACGCCGGAGTTCGCGGAACATACCGAAGCGCTGTTACTCGACCTGGGCAAGGACTGGGACGACATCATTGTCCTCAAGGACAGCGGAACCATCGCGTGACCAAGACGACCTTCATGGCCTGACGGCGAAAGAGCCAACAACGGAGGAAGCACATGAATCGAGTCAGCGGCAAAGTAGCGGTCGTCACGGGCGCCGCGCGCGGACAAGGACGCAGTCACGCAGTCCATCTCGCCGACGAGGGCGCCGACATCATCGCCGTTGACATCTGCGACGACATCGCGACCAACGACTACCCGATGGCACGCAAGAGCGACCTCGACGAGACGGCGAAGTTGGTGGAGAAGGCAGGCCGACGTGTCGTCACAGCTATGGCCGATGTGCGGGACCGGGCGGCCCTGAAGAAGGCGATCGATGACGGCGTCGCCCAATTGGGCGGGCTGCATGTCGTCGTCGCGAACGCCGGCATCTGCCCGCATGGAGAACACAAAGGGTATCCGGCGTTCCGCGACGTGCTCGACGTGAACTTTCTCGGCGTTGTCAACACCGTCAACGCCGCGTTTGACCATCTGGACACCGGTGCGTCGATCATCGCCACCGGCTCGATCGCCGGACTGGTCTCCCAACACGATATGTTCAACGGCGGCGGCAACGCGGGCCCGGGCGGGCTCGGCTACGGTCTGGCCAAGAAGTTCGTCCGCGACTGGGTCAAATCGATGGCGATGACGATGGCGGCGCGCCAGATACGCGTCAACGCCGTGCACCCGACGAACGTCAACACCGCGATGATGAACAACCCGATGATGTACAAGACGTTTCGGCCCGACCTGGAGGCTCCGACACACGACGACGCCTTTGTGATCTACCCGATGCTCCAGGCGATGCCGGTGCCATGGGTGCAGCCCGAGGACATCTCGCACGCCGTGGTCTACCTTGCCTCGGACGAATCGCGATACGTCACCGGACTGCAGATGTTCATCGACGCCGGTGCCGCGCTGAAAATGGGTTTGTGACCTCCCCGCTGACATGACACCCGATGAGGCGGTACGAAGCTGGCTCGAGAGTCACCTCGGGCCCGTGCGTGCCTTCGAGCGCCAACCACGTTGGCGTCCGGCCTGGTTCGCCGACGTCGAACGTGACGGCACAATCATGCCGCTGTATGTGCGTGGCGACCGCGTGGGCATGGAGTTCTCGTTGTCCACCTATCGGGAAGCGGAAGTCCTTGAAGCCCTGGAGAAGCAAGGAATTCCAGTTCCGCACATTCACGGTCGGATTGACGCACCACCCGCCATCGTGATGGATCGCCTGCCCGGCGCCACCAATCTGTCAACCTCGCCGAGCGCAACAGAGCGCAACTCGGTCATCGACGAATACATGGAAATCCTTGCGCGGATCCATCGGTTGGATCCAGGTGAATTCTCCGCCGCCGGACTCAAGTTACCCAAAGACCCTCAGCAGCACGCGTTGTCGAGCTTCGAAGAGTCCGTCGCGCGGTATCGGTCTACCAAAATGCGCCCGGAGCCGTTTCTGGAATTCGGCATCGGCTGGATCCGCCGCCACGTTCCCGCGCATCGGTTCGACCCGCGCTTCGTCCTGGGGGATCCCGGGCAGTTCATGTTCGCCGATGGGCGCGTGACCGGACTGCTCGACGTCGAACTGGCCTACCTCGGCGACACCGCGCATGACCTCGCAGGACTGCGTCTGCGCGACATCTCCGAGCCCTTCGGCGACCTCGAGCGCGCGTTTCGGCGTTATGAGGAGGTCTCCGGCGTGGAACTGGACCTGCCGGTGGTCGAGTTCCACACCGCGCAGTTCTCGCTCACCACGCCTCTCTCGTTGGTGATGGTCGTGCACAACCCTTTTCCGATGAGTGACTTGCTGCAATATGAAGAGTGGTTTCAGCAATGCTCGCTCAACGCCGTCGAAGCCATGGCCGCGGTCGAGGGCGTCGCCCTCGACGAGTACCGACTCCCGCAGGCGGCAGATGTCCGCCAGAGCGGCCTTGTCGACGCGTTGGCACCCATCATCGAGGAATTACCCGCCGAGACCGAGATTGAGCGCTTTCGGCGGCGCCAAACCGCGCAAACCGCGCGCTACGTCGCCGACCTCTGCCGGCAAGGTCCCGCAATCGAATCCGAAGACCTCGACGATCTCAAGGGCCTGCTCGGCTCCCGATACCCCGACTGGCGTGCAGGGGATGAGGCGCTGGAGGCATTCGTCTTGCGCGCCCCCGAGAACATGGACGCCGAGCTCATTCGGCTGTTCCACCGCCGCATCATGCGGCAAATGCGTTTGCTGGAGCCGGTTCTCAACCGCGCCGGCGGCGTGTACCCGCTGACACCCCTGGCCCGGTTACTCGGCCGCTGACGCCCGCGTGGAAGGCCGCTACCGGGCGGCCAGCTCCAGACGCTTCCGTCGCCGGACCAGGATGCTGGGCAGCCAGTCTCCGACGTCACACGCGTCGATCCAGGTGGTGCGCTCCAGTAGCATCTTGAACACGATCTGAGCCTCCAACCGGGCCAGGGCCGCCCCGACGCAGAAATGCACGCCCTTGCCGAACGTCACATGCCCCTTCCCGTTGCTGCGGTCGAGAAGGAATTCGTTGGGCGACTCGAAGTGCCCGGGGTCGCGGTTGGCGGCTCCCCATAAAAGAATCAGATGCGCGTTCCCCGGCACCTCCACCCCGCCGAGCGTGGTGTCGCGCCACACATGGCGGTAGTGGCCACGAAACGGCGGCTCGTAGCGCAGTGTCTCTTCGATGAAATTGCCCAGTAATTCCGGGCTTTGGCGAATCCGCTCTTGAACCTCGGGACGGTCAGCGAGAATCCATGCCGCACTGCCCAACAACGAGGCGGTCGACTCGCCGGCGGCACTGAACAGCGTGAGCATGATGCCCATCGCCACGGCCTGGTCCACCTCGCCGGAGGCGTAGCGGGCGGCCATGTCCGGTATCAGTCCGGATTTGTCTGCGGTATCAGCCCTATCGAAATGTTCCATGACATACGCGGACAGTTCGAACGCCGCAACCCCGGCCTCCGCGAGCTGCGCCTCGGTGACAACGCCGTCGAGCAGGGTGGTGGTGGCGTAACCCAGCCGGATCAGCTTGTCGACATCGGCATGGGGCAGGCCGAGCAATTTTGCGACCACCATCATCGGGAGCCGGTTCGCCACCGCGCCCATCCATTCGATACGTCCCTGTTGCAGGTTCTCCTCCCACAGGCGCTCGGCGGTCTCCGCAGCGAATTCCTCGATGATCCGCACCCTGCGCGCGGACAGGTGTGGGAGCAAGATCTTGCGGTGCAGCGCGTGCGCCGGGTCATCGGCCGTGGCCAGGGCGTGGGTGGGGCTTCCCGCCCCCATCATCGGCAACGCCCCGATGCTGCCGTCCTCGCGGAAAATCATGGTTGCCGTGAGATTGGACGAAAAGTCATCGACCCGAGTGACGGCCTCGATCAACGCCTCCCAGCCACACACGGCATAGAAGTCGGAATCGGCGATGCGATGCACCGGAGCCGTCGCGCGCATCCGGTCATACATCGGATACGGATCCTGCAAAGCCTCGGCACCGAGGAAATCGACCGGGTCGCTCAAGACCGCCATAGACCCAGGCTGAAGGTGACCGTCGGCGCGGTCAATAGGGCGAGGAAAGGTTGATAAGCCTCCCGCCGCGCCGTCCGTGCACCCCAAACCCCTTGCGCGGGAGGACCAGCGCGTTAGCCTGAGAATTGTTACCGATAATTCTCAGCCTGAGGGAAGTTTCTCTCGGCTGTTCGGGGAGGGTGCATGGCACAGAACGACTGGCTGGTGGGCCGGGATCGCCGCAGCGCAGCCGCCGAACGGATATATGCGGCCGCCGCCGACCTCATCTCGCACGTCGGATACGACGAGTTCACCATCGAGAGCCTCGCCGAAACGGTCCACTGCTCGCCGGCGACGATCTACCGGCACGCCGGCGGAAAGGCGGCCATCAGGGACGCGGTGGTTGCCCTCCAGGCAAGCCGCATCGTCGATACCGTGCGCGAGGCCATCAAAGACCTGACCGGCCGCGAACGAGTGGTGACGGCCACCATCCTGGCTTTGCAGCGCCTGCGCTCCGATCCGTTGGCCCAGCTCATGCAGACCGCACCGACGGTGCCGCGCAGCGAGTGGCTCACGAACTCCCCCGCTGTCACCGCACTCGCCTATGACATGCTCGGATCCGACAATGCGGATCCACTTGCCGCCCAATGGCTTATCCGGGTGTTCCTGGCGTTGTGGTGGTGGCCGGTGAGGGAACCCTCCGACGAACGCGCCCTCGTCGAACGCTTTCTCGGCCGGTCTTACGAAGACCCCGGCTGAGGGCCGAATCACCGACCCAGTACGGCCACCACACAGGACCCGCCGCCGCCCATTGCCTGCGCCAGCCCGACGCGGGGATCGGCGACCTGCCGCGAATCCGCCTCTCCGCGAAGCTGACTCACCACCTCGGCGACCTGGGCCAGCCCCGTCGCACCGAACGCGTGCCCGCGGGCCAGGCAGCCGCCGTCGGTGTTGGTCGGCAGCCTGCCTTTGGATCCCAACCCGCCCGACTGGACGAGTTCGGCGACGTCCTTGACGTCGACGAGTCCGAGCGCGATCAGCGCGGTGATCTCCTCGCTGGCGCACATGTCGTGCAGGGAGACCACACCCACTTCCTTCGGCGCCACCTGTGCCGCTTCGAAGGCACGCCGAGCGGTCAGCGTGATCTGTGACGGTGGGCCGACACAGGGACCGGCCAACGGCCAGCCCGCGTCTTCGGGCCAGCTGGTCTGCTCGATGGCGTTGATCGCAACGGACCGAGGGAGGCGTTCGGACGTCACGACGACCGCCGCGCCGCCATCGACGGACGCGTGACACATCATTTTTGTGAGCGGCTCGGCCACCATCCGCGCCGCCATCACCTGCTCGACGGTGACCTCGTCGTCGTTGCGCCGCGCCGCCAGCGGATTGAGCCGCGCCTGGTTGTACGACTTCGCCGCGACCGCACCGAACACCTCCGGCCCGCATTGCGCGTCGTACAGCCACCGATTGGCCTCGATCGCATAGTGGATCTGCGGCGGGAACCGGTCCCAGAAGTTGACCGCCGCCGGCACCACGCCCCCGGGCTCCAGCGCCGTCGTCTTCTCGTAGCCGATCGCCAACGCGGTGTCGCACCGACCGGAGGCCACCGCCCACACGGCGTGCCGCAAGGCGACCATGCCGCCCGCTGAGGCGCTCTCGATGGCGGTCACCGGAACCCCGGTGCGGCCCAAGCGAAGTGCCACCTTGAGGCCGGTCTGGGGCGGCGCCATAGAGGAAGACGTGAACACCTCGCCCACAGCCTCATAGCCGACACCTGCATCGGCCAGCGCCGCCTCGGCGGCCGCGACGCCGAGCGCGGCCAGCGCGGTGTCAGCATGCCTACCGAATGGTGTGACGCCGATACCGGTGACGTGCGTGCCCGTCATTACGATTGCGCCTCGAACAAAACGATGATGTTGTCCTCCAACATCTTCTCGACGACTCGGCCGACGGTGCCGGGTGCCGGACGAGGCCCGGAAACCAACACTTGCAGCCGCCCGTCGGAGGTGTCGACCCAGGCGACGCTGTAGCCGTCCTGACCGTACCCGGGGATCGGCGACTTCCCGGGAACGAAGGTCGACGCCCACACGGTCGCGGGGCGATCAGCGGACATTAGTCATGCCTCCTTCGTGCGCGTTCGCGTTGCCCAGGGCCGGCGGCGGCATGAGCGGAACGGGGCCTTGGCCGACGAACCGCCATGGCAATCCAACGAGGCGGGCGGTACAGATATCCGGGTCTGGGTGAGCGATCTCGGGGAAGAATCCGCGGATCGCCAGATGCGGATCCGAAATCAGGTCCTCGGCCCGTTGCACCGGTGCGGCGCGCAAACCCGACGCCCTCAGACGGGCGGAGACATCGTCGGCCGACGCGGCGGCAACCAGGCCCGCCAGCTTCTCGAGCACCGTGGGATGCCGCGAATCATCGGATACCGCAGTGATTTCTGCCAGGCATGTCCACTCATCGGGCTCTGCGATTTCAACGGCGATCCAGCGGCCGTCGGCGGCGCGATAGACGCCGCGATGCGCGGAATCGCCGACGTCGGAACTACCCGGAGCGGCGGCCGCGGTGACGAACTCCGCCACGGTCGACGCGACGACCTCGGCCATCGAGAGATCGATGACGGCGCCGGTATCGCGGGCGGGCCCGACGGCCCACGCGGCGATCACCACGGCGGCCACCACCGAGGACAGCGGGTCGGCTATCACGGTGCCGAGCCGCGCCGGTGTTCCATCCGGCCCGACCGTCAGTCCGGCCAGTCCGGCATATGCCTGAACATTGTTGGCGTAGACGCGATATCCGGCCATGGGCCCTTCTGATCCGAACCCGGAGACCCGGACGGCGAGCCTGCCCGACTCGGCAACGGCGGCCGGGTCCACGTTGAGCCTTGCGAGTCGTGCGCCGCCAACGTTTTCGATGAGTACGTCAACGTCGGATAACGCCGCGGCGATGTCGTCCACCGCGCGGGCCGGGTCGATCAACAGGCTCTGCTTGGAATGATTGGCCACTGCGAAATATGCGCCGCGTTCGACGCCGGGCCTACCCTCCGCGAAGGGCCCCGTACGTCGATAGATGTCGAGGCGCTCAGGGTCTTCGAGCCGAAACACCCGCGCGCCGATCGCGCCGAGCAGCGCCCCGATGATCGGCCCGGCCAGGACGTGGGTCAGTTCCGCGACCCGCAGGTCGCTCAGGCGGCCCGTGCGCCGACGATCCGCCCCTCGCCCGACGTGGGTGATCCACGGCGAGTCGAGTACGGACAAGTCCACACCGCCGAGCTGCGGCGTCGACACAGCGCCACGGAAGGCAAACTGCGGTGACGTCAGAATCTCTTCGGCCGTATTCACCGGTGTCGACGGCACGCCGTTGGCTTGAAGCAGTGCCGCGCAGCCTTCCTTGTCGTGCGTCGCCGCCCATGCCGTGACATGCCGGTTGATCAGATCGGCGTGGTCGATGCGGGCCTGACGTTCGTCGAGACCGGTGGCCCAGGCCGGATGATCAAGCGCCGCAAGCAGACCCCGCCATTGGTGGTTCTCGACCGCGGTGATGCGGACCATACCGTCGCGACACGGAAACAGTCCCGACGGCGCGAGGTACCGCCCGCTGCCCGCCCGTCCGGGACACGCGTATAACACGTGGGCGCATTCCGGGAGGGCAGCGGTGAACGCGACCGCCTCCTGCACCGACACGTCGACGCTCACCGCCTCGTTACCGTCGTTGCGCCGATCGAGGCCATGCAGTGCCGCCAGTGCGGCGACGGCACCCGCCGCCTTCAGCGCGACATAGCCCGGCGCCGGTACCGGCGCCCCGTCGGAGCCCTCGATCGTGGCGAGCAGTCCACCGGCCGCCTGGGCGACCAGCTCCCCGCCGGGCTGCGACGACCGCGGCCCGTCGAGGCCGAATGGGCTGACTGTAACGACAACCGCGTTCTCGACCATGGGCGGCGTCAGGACACGGCCGTGATCGACGATCACGATGTCGTGTTCGCCGATCAATGTCGACAGATCCGTGGGCGGTGGGACGATCCGCTTACCTCGATCAAGCGTGAGGTCCACGGCAGCGACCGGTCCGGCCGGGGTGGTGATCACCGGTCCCACCCGACGGGATGCACCGGCGTCAGCCACCTTTGTGGCCTCCGCGCCGAGGCTGGCGAGCAACGCCGCAGCCGCCGAACCGGCGATCCCGTCGCCAAGCTGGAGCACGCGCACGCCAGACAGGAAAGACATGTCGCCCCTTGGGTTCACGTCGCGCTCTCCCCGGTCTCGGTCGCCGGATAACGGGCGGTAAGCCAGCGCGTGACTATCCCGCGGTGATGTGCGCGCGTGCCGAGGTTGGCCGCGACGCTCGCCGCGCGCCGGAGGTGTACGTGCGCGTCGTGCTCCCACGTGTAGGCGATTCCGCCGAATACCTGTGTGGCGCCCTCCGGCACGGCCCGCAGCGCGTCGATGCCCCAGAAGGCGGCGAGCGATACCAGCGCCGATGCATCGGGATGCCCTTGTTGGCAGGCGTCGGCGGCACGGTTGACGAGCGCACGCCCGACTTCGATTGCGCACCGCTGGTTGACCAGGCGGTGTTTGATCGCCTGGAAGGTGCCGATTGGGCGGCCGAATGCGACGCGCAGCTTCGCGTACTCGATTGCGGCCTCGTTGGCGGCCGACGCGATGCCGACCAGTTCGGCCACCTGCGCTACCTGTCCACGCAGCGCGGCCGCACGGTGGCGACGTCCGGCGCACTCACCCCTCGCCAGGATCTGAATGGGTGCACCGTCCATAGTGATTCGTGCCGCCGGATTATGGTCCAGCGGGATCAACGGCTCACGCTCTACGGCCGCTCCGGCCGGATCGACCACGCCCAGCACGGTGCCGTCTCCCTCGCCCGCAACAATCAGGAGCCCGGTGGCGACCGCACCGAATGGCACGAGCGGCCAGACCCCCGAGACGCCCGCCGCGGTGTGTTGACCGCGTTCGGGCAGCAGCAGGCTGACGCCGTCGGCGCAGCGGTCCTCGCACCATGCTGCCGCCGCGGCCGCGGCGAGCGGGACGGGCGCCGAGGCTGCGCCGGCGGCCTCGGCGAGCACGCACAGTTCGCGGACGCCGCCGCCTCCCCCGCCGGCGGTCTCGTTCACCAAGACGTCGGTCCACCCGGCCTCGGTGACGGTCTGCCACAGCTTCGGGTCGAACACGGCACCCGGGCCGTCGAGCAAAGCCCGAAACGCCTGAGGCGACCACGCCTTTCGGAGGATGCCCTCGGCTGCTGCGCGCAGGCGGGCGAGTTCTTCCGGGCTCGGGGCGGTTTCGCTCGACGGCAACGGGCTGTCAGGGGTCACGGGGCAACCCCAACAGCTTCTCGGCGATCACGTTGCGCTGGATCTCCGACGTGCCCGCCCCAAACGTTGCCGCCCGCATCAGCAGGTAACTCTTCGCGACGTTGCCGTTCTTCGCCGCCCCCGGCGACCCGCGCTCCAACGTCCCGGCCGGTCCGGCCAAGTCCAGGCCGAAGTTCGCCATCGCCTGGTCCACCTCCGAGGTCAGCAGTTTGGCCACCGACGCTTCGGGGCCGGGGCTGAGACCGCGGACGCCGGCGGCGGTTGCCTGCGCCGAAATCTGACGTAATGCCTCCACCTGCGCGGCGAACCCGACGATCCGATCGGCGACATAACCGTCAACGTCGCTGCCATCGCGGCCAACTGCCCCCCGCTCCTGCGCCATCCTGACGAGGATCGCCAGCCTCCGTTCGATGCGGTGGGTGCGGCTCTGTCCGACCCGCTCGTAGCCCAGCGTGGATTTGGCGACCTTCCAACCGTCGTGCAGGGGCCCGACCACATTGCCACGGGGCACCCGAACCGAATCGAAAAACACCTCGTTGAACTCGGCCTGACCGGTGATCTGCCGGATCGGGCGAACCTCGATCCCGCTCGTCCTCAGGGGCACGAGGATGTAACTGATCCCTTGATGCTTCTCAGCTGCCGGATCGGTGCGCGCCAGGATGTAGATCCAGTCGGCGTACTGAGCCTTGGAGGTCCAGACCTTCTGCCCGTTGATCACCAACTCGTCGTCGTGGATCTCGGCTGTGGTCTTCAGGGCGGCGAGATCACTGCCGGCCCCGGGCTCGCTGAAGCCCTGGCACCACACCTCTTCTCCGGAAAGGATTTTTGGCAGATAGCGTTGGCGTTGCTCGTCGGAACCCCACTGAATGATGGTCGGGCCAAGCTGATTGACGGCGCTGCGATTGATCGGCTCCGGCGCGTGCGCGACCGCCATCTCGGCGTTGAAGATGAGCTGCTGCACGGGAGTCGCGCCGCGACCACCGAATTGAACTGGCCAGGAAATCGCGGCCAGACCGGCGTCGTGAAGCCGGCCCTGCCACAGCCGCATTCGATCAAGTCGGTCAGAATCGTCGCGCCCGGAACCACGGACGTCGTCCGTCAGTGCGGTTGCCAGGAAGGCGCGAACCTCGTCGCGGAACCGCTGATCGGCCTCTGTGAGGACGACCCCGTAATCCGGTTCGGTCACGCCCCACCGCGAAGGATCGACGCCATCCGTATCTTCATGTCGCCGTAGGTGATCGCGGTGGCGCCCGCCCTGGGCGCGCGGCCGGCGTCGACCTTCGGCGCCGACAAATCCAGGCCGGAGATCCTCCCCCGCAGCGCGGCAACGGTGCAGTTTTCTCTGCCCCGTCGCTCGACGCCGGTGTAGCCGAAGACACGGGCAGCATTACGCCAGGTGATGGCCTCGACCTCGTCGGGTGTACACCCCTCCAACTGGGCGGCCAGCTGCTCGGGCGCGTCGGGCCAGCTGCTGTCCGAATGTGGGTAGTCCATCTCCCAGCAGATGGTCTCCACCCCGATGCGGTCCCGCATCTCGATGCCGACCCGGTCGCGGATGAAGCACGACATGAAGTTGCGGCGATACACGTCGCTGGGGCTCAGTCCGTCACCGAGGTCGTCCCCCGTCCAGGCCCGCTGGCGCGAGTAGATGTCCTCGAAGCGCTCCAGCAGGAACGGGATCCAGCCGATGCCGCCCTCCGACAACGAAAACTTGATGGACGGGAATTTCCGGACGATCGGTGAGAACAACAGGTCGGCCACGAAGCGCTGGGTGTCGATCGGCAGCATCGAGTTGTAGGCCAGATAGGTGGTCAGGTCGGACGGCACGGGCAACCCGCCGCCCGTGCCGATGTGGATGTTCACCACCGTGTTCTCTTCGCAGATCGCCTCCCACAGTGGATCCCAATGCGGATCCTGCCAAGGCGGCTGCCCGTAGCTTCCGATGTGCTGCGGGGCCGTCACCGCGCGACAGCCCCGCCCGGCCAGGCGCCGCACTTCGGCCGCGGCCAGCGCCGGGTCCCACAACGGCAAGATCCCCATCGGGATGAACCGGTCGGGATGCCGACCGCACCAGTCCTCGATGTGCCAGTCGTTGTAGGCGCGGACCATCACCTCGGACACCTCCCGGTCTCCGCGGTAGGTGAACAGCGCGCCCGAGATGGTGGGGAACGACGGGAAGCACAGTGACGCAAGCACACCGGAGGCATCCAGGTCGTTCACGCGTGCGTCGACGTCGTAGCATCCCGCCCGCATGTCGGTGAATCGGGACGGCTCGAATCCCCATTCATCGTTGGGCCGGCCCGCGACCGCGTTGAGCCCGATGTTCGGTAGCTGAAGACCGTCGTACACCCAGAAACACACGCCGTCGGCGTCTTCGACGATGCGCGGGGCGTCGTCGGCGAAGCGGCTGGGCACCCGGCCGACGAACATGTCGGGTGGTTCCACGGTGTGGTCGTCGACGCTGATCAGTACCAGATCGAGAGGATCAATCACTTGAAGCATCTTAGACTAATAGACACTTTCTGTCTAAGTGTTCTATTTCGGGCTGCGCGCCCGGGCGAAGTCCTGCACCCAGCCCGCCATCAAGCCGTAGACGGACTCCATGGCATCGCGTGCGGCGGCATCATCGCCGATCGGCTCATAGTCGATGTCCCAGACGACGGTTGATTCTCCGGGGGCGTCCGCGCTGTCGGTGACGGTGTTCACCGCCACGAAGCGGCTGACCGGCATCGGATTGTTGGCGATCTCATACGACAGCGCGCGCTCGTCGGGCTTGATCCAGATGAGGGTCTCGATGACCGGCTTCTCAGTGCTCGCGGCGATGAACCGTCGCATGCCGGGCCCTGCGCCCTCAACCCTGACATCGCTGGGTCCGGGGATCCAGTCGACGTTGCCGAAGTCGGCGAGAACGGCCCACACCGCGTCCGGTGGCGCTGCAAGCCGTTTGGTGACCGTGAATGTTGGCATTCGCTGACCGTATCACCGGATGTAACAGTTGATCGACTAGTGTACTTATGTACCGCCGACTTGCGAAGGAGGGCGTATGGGCGCCGACGCCGCCGCTGAAGGCGAATTCGAGGTCGATGGGGACTGGGTCCGCTACGAGGTCGTCGAACCGCACATCGCGCAGATCACCATCAACCGGCCGGACCGGCGCAACGCCATCCTCTCGCCCGGGATGCATGACCTGTTCAAGGAGCGATTGGACCGCGCGGAAGACGACGACGAGGTAAAAGTCGTCATGTTGCTTGCGGAGGGGAAGGACTTCAGCAGCGGCGACGACGTGCGCCGGCTCCCCGTCGAACAGGCGGGGCTGCGCAAGGGCGTGCGATTGCCGCAGACCGCTCGCCTGGGCAACGCCCGGCGCCTGCACCGGCACCTGACGAACTGGTTGGAGTTTCCGAAGACGGTGATCGCCGGCTGCCAGGGAGCGACGCTGGGCGCCGGCATGAATCTCGCCCTGGCCGCCGACATTCTGGTCGTCTCAGATGACATGTACCTTGCCCGGCCGCAGGCCCGCATCGGGTTCGCCGGGTTCTCCACGGCCATGCCGCTCGCGCTGCTCAAAATGGGCCCCAACCGCGGCTATGAGGCGATGATCACCGGCCGCAAGGTGACTGCGGACGAACTTCGCGATTGGGGGGTGGCCTCGTCGGTGGTGCCGCCCGAGTCCCTCCGCGACGAGGCCCTGCGGTACGCCCGCGCGATCGCTCACCACTCGGCCGACGGCCTGATGGTGGGAAAGCACGCACTGATCGCGTTCTGGCATGCCGTCGGGATGGCGCAGTTCGGCGATTGGGTTCCCATGGGCCACACGGTGTTCAGCAATCTGTCTTGGCGTGACGATGAGTTCAATTTCATGAAGGAGCGGAGCGCGCGCGGCGGCCGAGAGGCCATGGCCGAGCTAGAGCGGCGATATTCGGAGTGGGGATTCGAATAACCTACGGTAAACACCTATACAGATTCTGTATCGATGTTCTGTATGCTAGCCAGACGGGATGGGAGCTGACTGACGATGGGTGTGCTTGACGGACGTACCGCGCTGGTCACCGGCGCCGGGCGGGGTATCGGCGCGGCGGTCGCCGAGGGCCTGGCAGCCGAGGGCGCGACGGTTCTGGTGTCAGACGCCGGTGTCAGTGTCGACGGAACAGGCTCTGACGCAGGCCCGGCCGAAAGTGTGGTCGCGACGATCACGAGCCAGGGCGGTAAGGCGTTCGCCGATACCACCGACATCACCGACTTCGCGGCTTGCGCGGACCTCATCAACCGCGCGGCCGAAACGCTCGGCGGCCTCGACGTCGTGGTAAACGCTGCGGGGATCCTGCGCGACGCCATGGTGTTCAAGATGAGCGAGCAGGACTGGGACGCGGTCATCTCGGTCCACCTCAAAGGCACGTTCAACGTCACGCGTCACGCGGCCGCCTGGTGGCGAGAAAACCGTGGCGGACAGTACCGACTGATCACCTTCACCTCGATGTCGGGGCTGCAGGGCGCGCCGAGTCAGCCCAATTACGCCGCGGCCAAGATGGGTATCGTCGGCCTGACGTTCTCGTGCGCCAACGCATTACGCAACTACGGGGTGCGCTCGAACGCCATCGCGCCGATCGCCGGCACCCGCATGACGCAGGGCATCAAGGGCGGCGGCAGCATGGACTACTCGGACTCCAACGTTCGCCTGTCGCCCAAGAATTGCGTGCCGCCGGTCGTGTATCTGGCCAGCGTGCAATCCGATTGGCTCAATCGGCGCGTCATCTTCGCCGGCAACGGCCGGATCAGCCTGATGTCCAACCCAGTCGTCGAACGCGAAATCGTGTCGGCGTCGGGAACTTGGGATATCCCGACCGCATTCGCCGAGATCGAAACGTCGTTCAAGGAAGCCGTGCTCTACCCCAACATTTTCGACAAACCACCCGCAGGCTGAAGGGGGTGCCATGACCGAGCTTGCGACCAAACGGGTACCCGAAAAGTTCGCCTGCGGTGAGACGTTCGTGCCGAAGAGCCGCTACATCGACCCCGAATATCTGCAACTCGAGTTGAGCCGGTTGTTTACTCAGGTTTGGCAGCCGGCGTGCCGTGAAGAGGAAATCCCTGACCCCGGTTGCTATTACGAGTACACGATCGGTCGGCAGTCCATAGTCGTGGTGCGCCAGAAGGACGGCGGCATCAAGGCATTTCACAATACGTGTGCCCACCGCGGGATGAAGATCGTCTCCGGCAGCGGGTGCTCGCCGAACAAGGAATTTCGCTGTGGGTTCCACGGCTGGCGTTACGGGTTGGATGGGCGGTCTTCGTTCGTTCCGTGCCGTGACGAGTTCGCCGCTCGCCCACGCGATCAGTGGGGTCTTCGTCCAGTTGCCGTCGGCACGTGGGGCGGCTGGGTGTTCGTCAGCATGGCGGATGACCCGCCGGATCTGATCGATTGGCTAGATCCGCTGCCGACCGCGCTCGCGCCATTCCGGCTGCAGGACATGCGCTACCGCTGGCGCAAGCGAACCTTCCTGCCGGCGAATTGGAAGACCGTGATCGACGCATTCATCGAGGGTTACCACACCCCCGGTACTCATCCGCAGACGATGCGGTCCGCAGAAGGCCCACGCCCGTCTGCGGAACCCGCAGCGCCGCAAGAGTACGCCTACGCCCCGTACACCCCGACCATCACGTACAAGAACCACTCGAGATTCGTCTACACGCAGCGTCCCGAACACGCCGCCCGCGACAGCGGTCGTCAGGAACTGGCGGCGCGACCAGAGGTGTTCGCGAATTCGATGCAATACCAGTACCTTGAGGTCGGCTCGCTGGTCACAGAACGCGACTACCGCGCCGCGCAAAAGCTGGCTACGATGGAGCCCAGCGAGGTTCCACCCTTTGTCCTCTATCACCAGATGTGCGAGGACCTCGCGCGCTCCGAAGGCGTTGACTTTCCGCGCATGTCGATGGAGCAGTACTTCGCGGGAAACGGCGACTGGCACGTGTTCCCCACCATGGTCATCCTGGTCGAGAAGTCGTGCCTACTCGGCTACCGCATGCTGCCCGACGCCGAGGACCCGAATCGATGCACCTTCGAGATGTTCTCGTTGGAGCATTTCGCGCCCGGGGAGGTACCCGAGGCACAGTGGCAGGTCTTTGACCGGTGGCAGGACCACGACGGCTGGGGCGAATTGCCGTCACAGGACCTGAAGAACATCGGCGCGATTCACGCCGGCATGCACTCGGCCGGGTTTGACGGACTCTGGCTCAACACCGCGCAGGAGATGTCAATTCGGAACGAGCATGCGATCGCGGACAGATACCTGTTCACGGACGATCACAGGGTGTAGAAGTGTAGCTGGTGAAACGATAATGAGCCGGGGGGCGAGCCGGGGGGCAACGCTCGAAAATCACGCTGCGATGACGCCACAACACGATGGCGTCGTCGCGATACAAGACTGGTCCGTCGGGTACGTCAAGCGTCATCCACTCGCCTCGCTCACGACGGTCGGTGAACAGTTCGTCCTCGGCGTGCGCACCGTTCAGTACTTCTTCTTGGACCTGGTCACCGGGCGGTTCCAATGGCAGGAGTTCGTCCGGCAGGGCGCATTCATGGCGGGCACAGCGGTGTTGCCGACGATCCTGGTGTCCCTGCCGATCAGCGTCACATTGTCGATTCAGTTCGCGCTGCTGGCCGGTCAAGTCGGCGCCACCTCATTGGCCGGCGCGGCCAGCGGACTCGCGGTCATTCGTCAGGGCGCGTCGTTGGTGGCTGCGGTTCTGATGGCGTCGGCCGTCGGGTCGGCGATCACCGCCGACCTGGGCTCGCGAACCATGCGCGAAGAGACCGACGCGATGGAGGTGATGGGCGTCTCGGTCATCCGTCGCTTGGTGGTGCCGCGTTTTGCCGCCGCGATCATGATCGGCGTCGCGCTCACCGGAGTCGTATGCTTCGTCGGTTTCTTTGCGAGTTACATGTTCAACGTCTACTTCCAAAACGGCGCGCCGGGCAGCTTCGTCGCGACGTTCGCATCGTTCGCGACAACCGACGACATGATCCTGGCGCTGGGCAAGGCGATCACCTTCGGCGCCATTGTCGCGGTCGTATCAGCCCAAAAAGGGTTGTCCACCAAGGGCGGACCGACGGGCGTGGCGAACTCCGTGAACGCGGCCGTCGTGGAAGCGATTCTGATTCTGATGATCGTCAACGTCGTCATCAGCCAGCTCTACATCATGTTGGTGCCCAGGACGGGGCTGTGACGATGACCGCCTCTCGTTATCTACCACTGGCTCCGATCACCACCCCGTTGGCTCGGCTCTATCTCAGAACAACCAAGCCGATCATTCGACTCGGCCACATGCTTGTCTTTTTCGTCCGGGCGCTCGCCGGGGTGCCGATCGCGTTGCGCCAATACAACGGCGAATTTCTGCGACTGTTGTCGAACATCACCTGGGGCAACGGCTCGATCGTGGTGGGCGGCGGCACCGCCGGGGTGGCCGTGGTCCTGGGCATGACCGTCGGCGCTCTGGTCGGCATCGAGGGATACAACTTCCTGGACCTGCTGGGCCTGGGTCCCGCAACTGGCTTCATCTCGTCGCTGGTCAACACCCGCGAGTTGGCACCGCTGATGGCCTCGCTGGCGTTTGCGATGCAGGGCGGCTGCCGGTTTACCGCACAGTTGGGTTCGATGCGGATCGCCGAGGAGATCGACGCAATGGAATCGATTGCGATTCGCCCGATTCCGTACCTGGTGACTACCCGGTTGATTGCCTCGGTAGTCGCGACCGTACCGCTCTACGCCGCCTGCCTGGCGATCGGCTACCTGACCACCCAGGTGGTGGTGGCGATCAGCAGCGGTGGCTCCACCGGGTCCTATCTGCACTACTTCACGCTCATGCTGGCCGGCAAGGACATCGTCTATTCGTTGATCAAGGCCGTCATCTTCGTGTGGATCGCCTCCACCATCCAGTGTTACTACGGCTATTACGCCAGCGGGGGCCCTGAGGGCGTCGGAGTGGCCGCGGGACACGGCATGCGCGCCAGCATCACCGTCGTGATCATGGTCAACATGCTGCTCACCATGGCGCTGTGGGGAGTCGACGCCGGCGCAAGGTTCGGTGGTTGATGCCGAATTCTTTTGAGCTGGACGGACGTGGCCCTTCGGTCCGACAGATGCTCGGCTGCGGAGTCGCCGTTCTGGTCGTGGCGGCCCTGCTCACCGCGGGGATGCTGGCCAAGTCCACGGGCCGGCTGAATCACTACGTGCGCGTGGTCGCCGACTTGGTCAACGTGGGCGACGGGCTTCCCGAGAAATCCGACGTCAAATACCACGGGGTGCTCGTCGGAATGGTCAACGGCGTCGTTCCCGCGGCCAACGGAAAACCCAACTACGTTCACATCGACCTCAAACCCGAATACGCCAACTCGATTCCGGCTGCGGTGACCGCGCGCGTGGTGCCCAGTAACGTGTTCGCGGTCTCGTCGGTCCAACTGGTGGGTGAGGGTCCCGGAGCGGCTATCCATGCCGGCGCACACATTCCCGAAGACACCCGGCTGCCGACCGTGTTGTTTCAAACCACCGTCAGCAAGCTGCGCGACCTGCTCGTCGCAGCCGGGCGCGGCAGAGACGACAGGACGGTGGGCATCCTGGCCGCGCTCGGGGCGGCCACCGACCATCGCCGCGTCACCCTGCTGAACGCGGGGGCGCAGCTGAATCACCTTCTCGATCAGCTTAATTCGATTGTGAGCACCGATGCCGGTCCCTCAACGGTATCGGCGCTCGTCGCGGCGACCCAGGGGCTTGCGTCCACAGCCCCCGATCTTCTCGACGCCCTGCATCGAGCCGTCGCGCCGATGCAGACCTTCGCCGAGACCCGAGGACAACTGGCCACACTGCTGTCCGGGGCCGATCACACCGTGGGCACCACCGACCAGTCGCTCAACAACCACATTGACCAGCTCATCAAGATCACGACCGATTTCACCCCCGTCCTGGGTGTGCTGGCGCAAAAGTCCAACAACTTTGTGCCCGCAGTTACCAAACTGGACAACCTGGCCGACAAATTCATGGAAGAGGTCTGGAACCCGCGGCAAAACCTCGGCAACATGCGCGCGATGCTGACGTTCACCCCGAGTTCCACCTATACGCGTGCGGACTGTCCCCACTACGGTGACCTGAAGGGGCCCAGTTGCTTCACCGCACCACTGGTTCCGGTGCGGCCGGATCTGCCCGACGTGCTTCTGCCGCAGAACTATCAGCCGCCCAAGGATCTGGCGCCCCCGCCCGGCACCGTGATCGGTCCGGACGGAAACCTCGTAGCCGTCGGTCCCCCGCTGGTCAACGGGCCGCCCAACTTGACCGACCCCAATCCGCCTCTACCCGCGTGGCTTCCGCCGTCGCCGCCCGTGCCGGGCAGCGCGAATCCCGATAATCCGAACCCGGGGGCGCCCGCGACACCGCAACCGCATGAACCGTGGGTCGCACCGGTGGCGCCGAAGGCGCCGTGGATTCCGCAAGCGTCGTTCGGCGGCAACGTCGGGCCCATCGGCAGCCAATACGAACGCAACGTGCTGTCCGTGATCACCGGGCAGGTCGTCACCCCCGCCACCGAGCTGCTGCTGGGCCCGGTCGCGCGAGGCACAACCGTGTCGGTGAAGCACTCACCTTCGAAGGAGGGGCCCAAATGAGGTTTCGCGGCCCGCTCGTCGGCCTCACTTTGTTCATGGTCGTCGCGTTGATCCTGACGTGGCTGGTATACGTCAGCTTGCGGCGTGACGTGGCCGGCAAGACGGCGCCGTATTCCGCGCTGTTCACCGATGTGTACGGGCTTCGGGAGGGCGATGACGTGCGCATGGCCGGCGTGCGGGTCGGCCGGGTCGAAAAGATCGAACTCGACGGAAAACTGGCGAAAGTCTCGTTCGTGGTGCAGCAGGAGCAGCGTTTATACGGGAACACACTCGCCTCCGTGACGTACCAAAATATCGTTGGGCAGCGTTACCTCGGATTGTCTTTGGGCAACGACGGCACTCGGGATCAGCTTCCGGCCGGAAGTGTCATCCCGCTTGAACGCACCGACCCGTCGTTCGATGTCACCGCGCTTCTCAACGGCTATGAACCGCTGTTCAGCCTGTTGAACCCGCGCGACGCCGACAACCTCACCAAGGGCATCATCCAGTCACTGCAAGGCGATACATCATCGCTTGCGACGCTGGTCAGCCAGACATCCACGCTGACAGAGACATTCGCGGGACGAGACCAGGCGCTCGGCGACGTGATCACCAATCTCAACAAGGTGGTGGGCAACCTCGCAGCACAAAACGACAACCTCGACGCCGTCATCACCCAGGCCCGTGACGTGGTAGCCACACTCGATCAGCGTCGCCCGCAGTTGCAGTCCTCGGTGGGTGAGCTGGCGCGGGTGCTGGGCCGGCTTTCGGCCTCCGCCCAAGACGTGTACCCGGCACTTCGTGAATTCATAGACCGCAGGCCGGGTGTCGCGAGGCACCTGATGGACGTCGAACCGCAGGTGGCGTTCTTCGGCGACAACATCCCGCTGCTGCTCAAGGGCCTCACTCGGGTCGGCAACCAGGGCGCGTACGGCAACGCCTACGTCTGCGACGTGAACTTCATGGGGTTCTTCCCCGGCCTGAACGACGTCGTGCCGATCATCATCGCCGCCGCCACGCCCGGAAACACAGCATGGCACTCCCCAAGATGTAGGAGCACCGCCGATGGCTGACACAGCGACATCGCAGCGCCTCGCGCGTCTGAAGAGGCGTCCGCTGGAGAGTTACAACAAGACATGGCTCGGGTTTATCGCCGCCGCGGTCGTGGCAGTTGTGATCGGGACGATGCTCGCGGTCCACGCGGCCGGCGTCGGCTACCGGCACTACACCGCCGAGTTTCTGCAGGCGGCCTCGCTGCGCCCCGGAAACCCGATCGCGGTTGCGGGTATCCCGGTGGGCAACGTGACCAGCATGAAACTCGTCGGCGACCACGTCGAAGCGGGCCTGAAGATCCGCAACAGTGTCGTACTGGGCAAAGACTCCAAGGCTTCGATCAAGGTCACCACCATCCTGGGCTCGCGTTACCTTGCGCTGCAGCCCGACGGCCCGGCGTCGCTGCCCAACAACACCTTCGATCTGTCGCACACCGAGGTTCCCTACGACCTACAGGCCGCATTACAGGACGCCACAACGACTTTCGCGCAAGTCGATTCTGACAGATTTGCGCAATCTCTTGCCGTGCTCGGCAAGCAACTGCAGGGGTTGCCCTCAATCGTGCCGCAGGCGATGAACAACATCAATTCGTTGTCGTCGATCATCGCTGTACGGCGCGACCAATTGGGCTCCCTCCTGAAAAGCACGCAGCAGGTCACCAACACCCTGCGCCGCCAGCAAGCGAACGTCGGCAACCTGATCAACCAGGCGCAGGATCTGCTGGGCCAATTTGTCGCGCGGCGCGCCATTTTCCACGCGATGATGCGATCCCTGACGAGTCTCGTCGACACCATGAGCCAGCTCGTGGTCAACGACCGCTCCGGCCTGGACACGCTGATCAACGACATGCGTGACTTCACGGGCCTGATGGCCGAACACGACGACCTACTGGCCAGCATGCTGCAGATCTCACCGATCTTCTTCCGCGAGGCAGCCAACCTCACGGGTGACGGCAACGCGATCAACTTCAACGCCCCCAACGTCCCGGCCATCGACTCGTGGATGTGCGCAATCAGCGGGCGCGCCAAGCAGTTCGGCATGATCCAGTACTTCAAGGACTGCAAGTGAAAGCCGTCGGCGGCAAGTTCGGCGCTCGGATGGTGGTTATCGTCGCCATCGTGGCGTTGGTGGTTGCGGCCGTCGGGGTTGGGTGGTGGTACCTGGGCTCTGACGAAGACGCGATCACTGTGACAGCCCAATTCGACAGCGCCTCAGGCCTGTACGAGGGCAACGTGGTGGCAGTTCTGGGAATGCCGGTCGGCAAGATTACCAAGATCACTGCGAAGGGCGGCTATGTCGAAGTTCAGTTCACCATCGCACGCGATGTCAAAGTTCCCGCGGACGCCGACGCCGTCACGATATCGACATCCATCCTCACCGACCGCCAGATCGAACTCACCCCGCCCTACCGCGGCGGTCCGGTCATGGAAGACCACGACACCATCGGCTTAACCCGAACCAAAACGCCCGTCGAATTCAGCCGCGTGCTGGCCGTTCTCGATAAGGTGACCAAGTCGCTCGAAGGCGACGGTCACGGCGGCGGTCCCGTCGCCGACGTCCTCAATAACGGGACCGACGTGGTGGACGGCAACGGCGGAAGAATCAAGGGCGCGCTCAACGAGCTGTCGAAGGCGCTGCGCCTGAGTAGTGACGGCGGCGCAGCGACCCGTGAGCAGATCACCACGATCGTCAAGAACATCAGCACCCTGTTCGACGCCGCGGCCGCCAATGACGCCAAACTGCGCGAGTTTGCCTCCACCATCCACCAAGTCAGTGAGATCATGGCCGACGAGGACATCGGTAGCGGGAACACAGGCCGCAAACTCGACCAGCTGGTCCAACGGGCCGGCGACCTGCTCGACACCAACCGCGAAGCAATCAAAGATGCCTTGCTCAAAGGCAATACCACGCTGAAAACGGTCACCGACAAGCGGCGCGACCTCGCTGAACTTCTGGACGTAGCTCCGCTGGTGGCCGACAACGCCTACAACATGATCGACCGGGCAAACGGCAGCGTGCGCGCGCGCTTCCTGACGGATCGATTGCTTTTCGACAGCCAATACACCAAAGAGATCTGCAACCTGATGGGCCTTCGACAACTCGGCTGCAGCACCGGGACCATCCAGGATTTCGGACCGGATTTCGGATTGACATATGTGCTGGACGGCCTGGCGGCGATGGGGCAGAAATGATCGCCGGACGCTCGAAAGCAGCCGCCGCGATCGTCGCCGCGGCGATCGTCAGCGGCGGATGCGCCACGAACGGCCTCGCCAGCCTCCCGCTCCCGGCGCCCGGGTTGGGGTCGGGGGGATACACCTTGAACGCGGTGTTCTCCAACGCACTTAACCTTCCGATGAACGCGAAGGTGAAACTGGCCGGAGCCGACGTCGGCCAGGTCGAATCGATGGTCGCGCGCAACTACACCGCGGTGACCACGCTGCGGATCAGGAACGGCGTCCTGCTGCCGCGGGGTAGCACCGCCGAGTTGCGCACCGCGACACCGCTGGGCGATGTGTTCGTTTCGGTCAAGCCGCCCGCCGATCCCGATGCGACCATAGCGATGTTGAAGGACGGCGACACCATCGGCTTGGATTCGACGGCTGCGGCCGCGACGGTCGAGTCGGTGCTCAGCTCGGCGGCGATCCTGGTGAACGGCGGCGCAGTGCGCAACCTCACCCACCTCATCAACGGTTTCGGCAAGGCGACCGGCGATCAGGGCCAAGCATTCGGCGACCTCATCCGCAAGTCGAACCAACTCGTCGGTACCCTCGACTCGCGATCGGACCAGATCTCGAGCGCGCTGACCGAATTGTCCCGTCTCGCAGATCGACTGGACGAAAAGAACCGCAGCATCACCGAACTGATGGCGGCCGCGAACCCTGCCACCTCGGCGCTGGCGGATAACACACGACAGCTTTCAGAGCTGGTCACACAAGTCGGCGACACCACCCGGCTGTTGGCGAGGTTCCCGTCGCTCGGGGGAACCGACACCAGTGGCAGAAGCATCATCCGCGACCTCAACGCGGTCGCCGGGGCGGCCAATGACGTTGCGGTGAGCCCGGATACCAGCTGGCTGGCCTTGAACCGGCTCATTCCCCCGTTGGTCAAATCCACAGCGGGAAACTCGATCTCGGTGAACGTGAGCGTCGATAAGATCATGCTCGGATCGCTCCCCGACATCGGGTTCCCCGGTGACATCGGTCTGCACGGACCGCACCACTACAACGTGAACCTGCTCGTCGGCACCCTCAAGTACACTTTGTGGCGCCTGCAGGAACGCGTCGTCGGCAGGGGCCCGAACTCTCCGCAGGTGCCCGTCATCCCGGACCCGAGCATCCCGGGCCAAATCGATGTCGCGCCCGGGCCGCCGCCAGGCCCACAACCACCGGGAACTCCGCCGTGATCGCCGCGATAGCGAACTTCGTCGTCCGTGCGGTGCGGACAGGTCATAGACAACAGGTGTGGCTGTCGGTGGCGGGTTTGGTGCTCACCCTGGTTGTGGCCACCGCCTATCTGTTGGTCGGAGCGCTGCGGGTGACGCCGTTCGCATCCTCGTACGAGGTCACCGTTCAATTGCCGGAATCTGGTGGCCTGCTGCCCAACCAAGACGTCGCGTTGCGCGGGGTGCGGATCGGACGGGTCAAGTCGCTGCAGATCACCAACCGGGGTGTGAATGCCGTCGCCAGCATCTCGTCGAAGGTGAGAATCCCAGCGAGCGCGGTCGTACATGTGTCGGCGCTCTCGCCGGCAGGCGAGCAATACATCAACTTCGAAGCCGAATCCAACGCCGGACCTTACTTGCACGAAGGCAGTCTCATCGGCCTGGACCGGACCACGGTCCCGGTCAGTTTGGCGCAGTTGCTCGGCGACGCCGACGGACTGCTGGCGCAGGTCGACCCACGCAAGATCGAGTTGATCAAGAAGGAACTGAGCCTGAGCAAAGAGGGCCCGGCGAAGCTGGCGGCCATCGTCGACGGCGGCACGTTCCTGCTCTCGACGCTCGACTCGGTGCTGCCCCAAACCACCAGCATCATCAAGACCAGCCGGGTGGTGCTCACGCTCGCGGCCGACAAGAACACCGGTTTGGCCGCCACCACCAAAGAACTCGATCGGACGCTGGCCGGGGTGGCCCGGATGGAGGGCGGCTACCGCAGCTTGACAGCCGAGACGCCGCACACGCTTTCGGCCGTCGACAACTTGTTCGCCGACAACTCCGACACCATGGTGCAGCTGCTAGGCAGCATGGCCACCGTTTCCCAGCTCATGTACCTGCGGGTGCCGGCGCTCAACGCGCTGTTCCCCGACTACCGCGGTTCGGTGTTGGATGCGGTGGCCAGCGCCTTCCACGACCACGGCGTCTGGGCCACAGCCGATCTTTACCCCCGCTACGTCTGCGACTACGGGACACCGGCGCATGCGTCATCGGCGGCCGACTACTACGAGCCGTTCATGTACACCTACTGCCGCGACGACGACCCCGCCGTCTCGATCCGGGGGGCCAAGAATGCGCCGCGGCCCGGAGGCGACGACACGGCAGGCCCGCCCCCGGGTGCGGACCTGGGGCGCAGGACCGACCCAATACCACGGGGTCGCTACACAATTCCCACTCCGTACGGTGGGCCGGCGCTGCCGATCGAACCGCCGCATTAAGACCTCAACACATCCACCCCGAGGGAGATGATCATGGCCGTAACAACTGACAAAAAACTCGCCACTGAGGTCGAGGAGGTCGAAGAACCCGACGTTGCCGGCGTAGAAACCGGCGCCGAAGACGAAGCCTCCGCAGAGACTGAGGCCGTCGATGGGGGTGAGGAAGACGAAGAAGACGACGACCTGCGGTTGACGGGGAAGGGCGGCAAGACCGACCGAGTCAAGCTCCGTCACCGACCGTGGAGGCGGTCTCTGCGCCGCGGCATCATGCCGTTGTTGCTTGTTGCATCACTTACTGTTTCGGGCTTTCTCGGTTGGAGGCAGTGGCAAGAGCATCAGGTAACGCTCGCGGGCCAGCAGGCCCAGCAAGCGGCCATCGCCTACGCCCAGGTGCTGACCAGTATCGACTCCAACAACGTCGACCAGAACTTCCGGCAGGTACTCGACGGAGCGACCGGTGAGTTCAAGGACATGTACACCCAGTCCAGCGTGCAGCTTCGACAACTGCTGATCGATAACAAGGCCACCGCACACGGGGTGGTAGTGGACTCCGCGATTCAAACGGCGTCCACCAACAAGGTTGTCGTGCTGGTGTTTATCGACCAGACTGTCACCAACACTGCAGCACCTGATCCGCGCATCGACCGCAGCAGGATCAAGATCACCATGGAAAAGGTCGACGGTCGCTGGCGTGCCAGCAAGGTGCAGTTGCTGTGATGCGGCGGCTCTTGGCAACGGTGATCTTGGTTGCGACTACGGGGATCCCGGGGACGGCGACCGCGCGAGCGTCGGCGCCGTCGTTCTGCGGCGAGCTGGGCGGCGACTGGGACGGGCAATACTGCCATACTACGGTGACCTCGGAGCGCAACGCTGTGCGCAACATCAAAGTCGCCGTGCCCGGGGACCTCGTAGACAACCCGACGACACGTGGGGTGGTGCGCGACTACCTGCGCACCCTAGTCAGCAATTGGCGAAACGCCAACGCGCACATGGCCGCCGACAGCTACGGCGAGGAGAACTACGAAATCTTCTCGCACGGCAACCTGCTCAGCGCGGTCTTCCACGAGGATTACCACGCCGACGGACCAAAGCCCAACAACGCCTACCGCACCTTCACGTTCGACATGACGAGCGGCAGGCGACTGCAGCTGGCGGATCTGACGACATCAACTCCGTTGACTGCCATTCCCCCGTTGGCTCAGCCCTTCATCGAAACTGCGCTCAATCAAGCGCCGCCACCACACGACCCGGGAACCTACCCGTTCGTCATCGACCGCTGGACTCCCGACAAGGTCTACTCCGGCGCATACAAGGCATGGGCGCTAACTCCTGACGAACTGATTCTTTACATGCCGGACTACCCCGTCGGTCACGACGAGCCGATCAACTTCACGCCAGGAACGATGCAGTGGTACATGGACGGGGGGACCGTCCAAGTTCATATCCCTCTGTCGGCCCTGGGTTCAGTGCTGCGCATCTAATTCGCCGTCGCTTAACCCAGCGAGCGAAATCGATAATTCGCCGCTGATCACCGGCAACACGACCCGATATCGCCGCTCGGCCACGGTTAACTAGCATCGGATGAGCGCGAACATGTTCAGATCGCGCCAGTCGAACGGAGCCGCTCAATTCCGGCCGCGTCGTAGCCCGCCAGGCGGGTGAGCACCTCTTCCGTATGCTGCCCGACGTGCGGCGCTCCCGGCGGTGCGAATCCGTCGTCGGGTTTGGTCTTGATGCACGTGCCGACCATTCTCTTCGAGGTCCCGTCAGGCTGTGCTTGCTCATAGACAAGTCGGCGAGCCTTCGTGTGGTCGTCGTCGAACAGATCGGCGCCCAAAAACGCTGGCGCACCCGCGATATCGGTCGCGATAAAGAAGTCGGTCCATTCCCTGCGAGTGCGGGCCTTGAAGATCGCCGTCAACTCGTTGCGCAGCCGAGCCTCTGCCTCAACATCCTCTCCCGGCTTCTGGCGCCCCGGTTCGTAGAGATCCATCCTGTCGAGTGACTCGCAGAATCTGAGCCAGAACTTGTCCTCCAGGGCGTTGAACACCACGTAGTTGCCGTCGCTCGTTTCGTAGTACTGGTAGCGAAGCGAGGCGCGGATTCCCTCCCCGTAGGACGGTTGACCGTTCGCCAACGCCGTGAGGTGCTGAAAGTTCCAGTTGATCGCCGCATCGACCTGCGCCACTTCGATGTACTGCGGCTGGCGGTCGCGCTCGGCGGCGTGCAGCGCGGCGAGTACACCCACCGCTGCGTACAGCGGTCCCGACAGCACCCCGGTCGTTCCTGTCGCCGCACCCGAAAGGCGTGGCGTTCCATCCGCTTCGATGATCGGCGGACTCAAGCCGGCGAAACAGTCGAAGGACAGCCCGTGTGTGGGTAATCGGGTGTAGGGCCCGTAGCTGCCCATGCCATTGAGCACGCAGTAGACAACCGTCGGGTTGGCGGCGACGATGTCGTCGTAGCCGAACCCGAGCCGGTGCGCCGCTCCGTAACGCAGGCCGTCGATCACCACTGCCGATGTCGCGGCCAGGCGGCGAAACGCTTCTTGCCCCTCAGCCGTTTTCAAGTTGATCGCCACGCTCTTCTTGCCGCGGTTCCAGTGCCAGTCCTGCAGCTCGCCGCCCGAAACCGCCGAACCGCGAAACCCACCGCCGCCAGGCGGCTCCACCTTGATGACCTCTGCGCCGAGGTCGGCCAGGTGCCCGCCCAGTGCGTCCGTGGAGAAGAGTGACACCTCGAGGACTCGAACGTCCTTGAGAAGTTCCATCACGCGACCTTTCGCCGCTACATCATGGTGATCGATTTGAGCTCGGTGTATTCCTCGAAGCCCCAGCGCCCCTGCTCACGGCCAAGTCCACTTTGCTTGAAGCCGCCGAACGGCCCCCCGCCGTTGAACATCCCGCGCGCAGGCAGAGACCAGCCGGGACCCTGCCCGTCACCTCGGTTGGCTCCGAGGTCGGCCCCGGGTGCGACAGTCTGCACCATGACGGTGCCGGTTCGGATCTGCCTGGCGACGTTGAATCCCCTCGCGGGGTTGCGGGTCATCACCAGACCCGCCAGACCGTAGATGGAGTCGTTCGCGATGCGGATCGCTTCGTCTTCGGAGCGATAGGTGATCACCGCCAGCACGGGCCCGAACACCTCCTCCTGACATAGGCGCATGTCGTTGCGGCAGTCGACAAACGCCGTCGGTTCGTAGTAGAAGCCGCGTGCGAGATGTTCGGGGCGTTTGCCGCCGGCCACCAACCGCGCGCCTTCTTGCAGACCCGACTGAACGAACGACTCAACTCGCTGTCGCTGCTGATCCCTGATCAGCGGCCCGACGACCGTGGTGGGATCACGCGGGTCCCCGACCGTGATCATGGGAACCATGGCTTTGAGGCCCTCGACATACGCGTCGAGCAGACGCTCGGGCAACAGAAGTCGCGACGTGACGGTGCATGCTTGTCCGGCATGCATCAGCACTTGCCCGAATCCTATTCCGGCGACGTCACTTTCGGTGACATCGTCCAGCACGATGTGCGCGCTCTTGCCGCCTAGTTCCAGCTGTGCGCGTTTCATGGTGGCCGCCGATAGTTCGCGGATGCGTCGACCGGTCGCCGTCGAACCGGTGAACCCGATCATGTCGACGCCCCGGTGGGTAGACAGCTCCTCCCCCACGTCGGCACCGCCCGCGACCACGTTGAACACTCCCGGCGGGAGGCCCGCTTCCTCACCGACCTTGGCCAGCTCCAAGGCGTTCATGGGGGTCCACGGGTGGGGCTTGAGCACCACGCTGCAGCCGACCGCCAAAGCGGCCAGGCACTTCTGAATGTTGATCGAGAAAGGAAAGTTGAACGGGGTGATGATTCCGACCACCCCGACCGGTTCCCGGACGACGGTGACGCCGCCCAGGCCGGTCGGTGAAACCATGGGCCCGCCCGGCGTTTCCACCCACGTCACATCGTGTTCGACGAACTCGCCGTAATAGTGCGCGGCCTCGATGGCACCGCCAACCTGAATCAGGTCGGTGATGAAGCCGGTCGAGCCGATCTCGGCGACGACGAGCTCACGCAGTTCCGCTTTGCGCTCGTCGAGGATCTTGGCGAACCGCTTGATGATCTTTGCCCGTTCCCGGACGGACATCCACGGCCACGGCCCGTCGTCGAAAGCCCGTCGAGCGGCGGCGATCGCCATGGCCGCCTGCTTCGGTCCCCCGTCGACGACTCGGCCGATCAACTCCTCATTGGACGGGTCGATGACATCGATGGTGCCGACGGCGTTGTCGCTCAACCACTGACCGTCGATGAAGCTCTGGTACTCCCGCATCAAACGTATCCGTCGGCCGTGGATTACGTCAGCGTCGGATACGGGGCGGGCTCGAAGTCGAAGACCCGGCGGGCGTTGCCCTGCAGCACTTTGTACTTGTCGAGGTCGGACCGGCCGTCGAGTGCCTTGTGAGCGGCCTGAAGCGAGTTGGGCCAGAGGCTGTCGGTGTGCGGATAATCCGTTTCGATCATCACATTTTCGACGCCGATGAAGTCGAGGTTCGCCGCCCCGAAGTCGTCCTCGATGAAGCAGCCGTACATGTGGTCGCGGAAGAGCTGGCGTGGAGACTCCGGGAAGATCTCGGGGTCGGTGGGCACGGGGGTCAAGCGCATCGTGGCCGGGTCAACCGCCCAGTTATTGGCGCGCAGGTATTGGTAGTCGGCGGCGACATGTTCGGCGCGCTCGATGAGGTAGGGAATCCAGCCGATGCCGCCCTCGGCCAGCACGATCTTCAGATCGGGATACTTCTGCAGCTTGCCCGAGAACAGCCAGTCGGTAGTCGAATTCGCCAGATTGAGGTTGATGTTGACCGCCTGAACCCCGAAAGGTGCGTCGGGTGATGTGGTCGGGCTGACGGACGACGAACCGATATGTGTGCACAGCGGCATCTTCGTCTCGTTCGCGACCGCGAAGAAATCGTCCCACGCTCCCGAATGGATCGACGGAAATCCCAGCGGGTGCATGTTTTCGGAGAAGGCAATGGCTTTGGCGCCCTTGCCGGCGCAGCGTAGCGTCTCCTCGACGGCCAGTCGGGTATCCCACAGCGGAACGATGACCATCGGGATGTAGCGACCGGGCGCCGCCGCGCACCACTCGTCGATGACGAAGTCGTTGTAGGCGCGCACGCACTTGATTGCCAGGTCGCGGTCACCGAGGTGGGCGAACATCTGACCGCAGAACCGGGGGAAGAACGGAAAGTTCAATCCGGCGATCACGTGATCCTCGTCCATGTCGGGGATGCGGGCCACCGGGTCGAAGTATGCGCGGGGCATCTCGTCGTAATTCACTGGCAGCGGGGAATACTCGGCCGGCCTTTGGTGCGCCGCGACCAGGATGCCCATCACCGACGCGCGCGCTTGGTCGTAGATCCACGTGTCGACACCGTCGATGCGCTCGACGTGTGGCACCCGATCGCGGTCGGCGGCCGATGCGCGGTCGACCCACAGGTTGGGCGGCTCGATGATGTGGTCATCGACGGAGATCATCCATTGCAGATCTTGCTTGTCCACGACTTCCTCCCATTTACTGCGCGATTCGGGCACCCGGCGTGAAGACGACCGGCAGGGCCCGATAGCCCCGGGTGACCGAATTCCCATGGAAATCCACTTTCGCCCCCGGCGGGATGGCATAGTCGGGTATCCGCGTCAGGGTCTGCTCGACGCCCACCCGAAACTCGAGGCGGGCGAGATTGGAGCCCAGACAGCGATGGACGCCGGCGCCAAACCCGAGGTGGCGGTTGGTCTGTCGGTCGAGGATGCACTTGTTCGGCTCGTCGAACTCGCGCGCGTCACGGTTGGCGGCTGCATAGTTCACGACGACCGTCTCACCGGGACAGAACTGCTGGCCGCTTAGTTCGACCTCTTCCGCGACCGAGCGGTGCAGTCCGTGCACCGAACCGGCGAACCGGATGAACTCCTCTATCGCCGAGGGCATCAACTCGGCGTCGCGTACGAGTCGGTCGCGCTCCGAAGCATGGGTGCCCAGATAGAAGAAGGCGAACGACATTGCACTTGAGGTTGTTTCGAGCCCGGCCTGAACCAGCAGCATCACATTCGCGACAACGTCGTCGAAGCTCAATTTCTCGCCGTCGATCTCGGCGGCGAGCAAGACATCGATCAGGTCGTCACGCGGTGGTTCGCCGCGACGGTTGTCGATCTCCTCGCGCACGCGCAGGTACAGGTTCGTCATCGAACCGTTCCGGATCTCTTCGCTCTCTCCATTGATCGCGAGGTCGGCAGTCTCGATGTAGAGCGGCACGTCCTCAACGGGCATGCCAAGCAGATACCGGAAGAACACGATCCCGGGTTGCTGCCACGCGACGTCCGCGAGATCGCCGCGGCCCAATTCGATGAAGTTGTCGATCAACCCATCGGTAACCGCACGCACCTGGGGCTCCAAGTCCTTCATGCGACCGGGAGAGAAATACGGGTTGAGAACCTTGCGAAGCTGTTGCTGCCGTGGCGGATCCAAGGTGATCACGATGTCGCCGAAAGACATCGGGTTGCCCTCGAGCCCCATGGGCTTGCTGGAGAAGCTGCGCCAATCACGCAAGATCTCATAGCACTCGTCGTAGCGGGTGGCGACCCACGCGCCCCCCGGCGTCGGGCCCAGGAACGGGACATCCTGGTGGCTGAACGGACCGTTCTCCCGCATCACCGCGTAGACCTCGTAGAGGAATTCTTGATCGTTGAAGTCTTCGTGCCGAAGATCGAGGTTCCGGGCGTGTTCCTCCGGCGATTTGCTCACCATGGGCAGTCCTTTCCGCCCCGGACGCGGGCATGCCAACCTCGGGACAACACCAGCGGTCAGCCCCAAAAGACAGCCCCGACGAGGGGCTGCCCACATTGCTTTGGCAGCACAGTAAATCGCCCGTCGCGCGGAGTCAAGTCGCACTCGATAACTATCCGAGGGCTGGGTGGCGTCGGGGCGGCACGCGCGCGAGCTTCCCCCCAGTCCAGGGGTGCTCGCTACAGTATGTGTGATGACGACAGGCGCGCGGCGGCGAGTTCGCGACAAGGACGGCAAACAACGTGCCCTCCTTGAAGCGGCCGCTGAGGTCTTTGCCGAAGCGGGATACGCGGCCGCGGCGACAAAGGAGATCGCCCGTCGCGCCGACTGCTCGGAGGCAATGCTGTTCCACTACTTCGGGGACAAGCGAGGCATCTTCGAGCAAGTCGTTTCTCGACAGATCGCGGACCTCGTCAGCGAGGCCGAGGAGCAAGTCGTCGCGGACCTGCCTGCACGCTTCGAGGACTATGTCGAGCAGCTTTTCTTCGCGCGACTACGGATCGACGACCGGGACAGCGGTGTCCCCGGCTGGGACATTTCCGGTCGGGCGTTATCAGATCCGGACTTCTCGCTGCGGGTGCTGCAACCCAATCACGCACGCCGTACGGCCGTTATCGCCGAGGGCGTTCGCCACTACCAAGCCGAGGGGCAGATCAGGGCCGACGTCGACGCCGATCTGTTCGCCGAGCTGCTGGCTAACTTCATCATCTTCACAACGAGCCTGGGACCACGCTGGTTTGGGACGGGCGAGTCAGATATCCGCGCGCAGATCGAACTGGGTTCGCAGATCCTCGCCAAGGGCGTAACCACATCGGCTGGGGCGCCGCCCGCCAAGCGAGGCGGGCGGGTCCGACGGGCCCCGAGGGTACGCGCGGCCGACTAAAAGATCTGCCGAACGCAACCGCGGCCATCGTTATCGAGTGGCACTTGACACGCGAGCTTTTGCGTCGCTAGCGTCGTTGCCAGCCAGGCGATCGGCACGAGCGCGAGGACAGGAAGTGGCGTGTGTGCACTCATCGGTGCGAGTAATTCACTTCCGCAGGCGCTGACGTGGAAAGTCGCGGTCCGATGACCGCTCTGCGGGGGGTTCGTGTCGTCGAGTGGGCGACGGAAATCGCCGGCCCGTATTGCACGAAGTTGTTCGCCGACCTCGGAGCAGAGGTCATCAAGATCGAACCGCCAGAAGGGGATCCGTTCCGCCGCAGAACATCTGGCGATCGAGGCGACGTCGGCGCGCTGTTCAAATTCTTGAACGCCGGCAAGCGTTCAGTCGTTGGCACTTCGTTGCCCGACCTGGAGCCGCTGATCGCTTCCGCCGATGTGTTCGTCGATTCTCTCGGCCCGGGGGCACTCGACCGAGACGCGCTGTTACGCCGCGCGCCGCACCTGGTGATCGTGGCGTTGTCTCCGTACGGGTTGACCGGGCCGTACCGGGAGCGACCCTCAACGGAGTTCACGATCCAGGCCGAGAGCGGAACGCTGGCGTTGCGAGGTCGTCCGGACCAACCGCCCATTCAAGCGGGGGGTCGGGTCTTCGAATGGGTCATGGCCAGTTATGCCGCCGTCGGGGCGCTCGCCGCATTGCGGCGGGTTCAGGTCGGCGGAGCGGGTGAGATCGTCGACTGCTCGTTGTTGGAGAGTTGTCACCTCAGTGCCAGCGGATTCGCGGACCTCTACCACGAGCTGGCCGGTCGTCCTCCTTTGACCGTGCCGGGCCGACAGGTCGAAATCCCGTCCATCGAACCGACCGCGGACGGATGGGTGGGCTTCAACACCAACACCCGCCAACAATTCGAGTCGTTCCTGGCGATGATCGGCCGACTGGACCTGCTCGACGATGACCCGGCGTGGGCCCTCGCCACGACGCGCTGGGAACGCCGGCAGGAGTGGAATCAGATTGTGCGGGAATGGACGACGCAACATTGCACGGACGAGATCGTCGCGTTGGCCTCCGATCTGCGAATCCCGGTGTCACCGGTCAACAATGGCCACACCGTGCTGGACCACCCGCAGTTCACGGCGCGGGGCATGTGGCGCACGTACGCCGACGGCGGCTTCACCCACCCGCTGGCGCCCTACCGGATCAACGGCCGGCGACCCGCCCCGATCGCCGGCGCTCCCCCGCTCGGCGAGATGGCAAAAGTGCCCGCCCACAGCAGGATTGCGCCCGCCGCCGACCGCGCACCGGGACTCCCGCTGGACGGCGTGCGCATTCTCGACGCGACAGCGTGGTGGGCCGGCCCATCCTCCACGCATATTCTCGCCGCGCTGGGCGCCGAGGTCATTCACCTGGAATCGATTCGCCACCCCGACGGCGCGCGGATGGCGGCCGCGGCGTTCGTCGGTCAGCCTGACTGGTGGGAGCGGTCCGGGATGTTCCTGGCGACCAACGCCAACAAGCGCGGGCTCACCCTCGACCTCTCCTCCCCCCAAGGGCGGGAGTTGTTGTACGGCCTCGTCAAATGCTCGGACATTCTGGTCGAGAACTTCTCGCCCCGCGTCTTCGACAACTTTGGCATCACGTGGGACACCGTCCGTGAGCTCAACCCTCGACTGGTCATGGTTCGAATGCCCGCGTTCGGGCTCGACGGGCCATGGCGCAACAACGTGGGCTTCGCGCAGACGATGGAACAGATGACCGGGATGGCGTGGGTGACCGGCCACGAATACGACCAGCCACGGATCCCCCGCGGCCCCTGTGACCCGCTGGCGGGCATGCATTCCGCATTCGCCATGCTCGCCGGCCTCCGGCAACGGGATCAAACGGGCCGCGGGTCGTTCATCGAAGTCTCGATGGTTGAGGCCGCACTCAACGCGGCCGCCGAGCAGGTCGTCGAGTTCACCGCCCACGGGAACCTGATATCGCGACTGGGAAACCGCAGCCGCGACGCCGCCCCCCAAGGGCTCTATCAATGCGCGGGGGCCGAGCGGTGGCTGGCCATTTCGGTCGCCACCGACGAGCAGTGGCAACATTTGAAGTCGGCCCTGGGCCAACCGGATTGGGCGGATGACCCCGCCTTGGACACCCACGAAGGGCGTATGGGGTCACATGATCTGATCGATAAACACGTGGAGCAATGGGCTCGACAACACGACTCCTCTTCTGCCGCGCAGTTGCTCGTCGACCACGGCGTCCCCGCCGCGGACTTGGCCGACGCCAGGGTCGGGTCGATGCATCCCCAGCTGGCTGCCCGAGGCTTCTTCGAAGGCCTCGACCACCCCGTCGTCGGGAGACATCACGTGCCGGCGCTTCCCTTCAAGTACCGCAGCGTTGAAAAGTGGTATCGGTCAGCGGCGCCGACCTTGGGACAGCACAACGAGACCGTCCTCGGGGAGCTCCTCGGCCTCGACGCCTCGTCGATCGCGGCGCTGACAGAGCAGGGCGTCATCGGGACCGGACTGGGCGGATTGGACTGACCGGTGCAGCTTCGTGTCGACGCAGAGATGTGCCAGGGCCACAGCCGTTGCTACGCAGCATATCCGGAGATGTTCGATATCGACGACGACGGGATCGCCTTCGTCACCATCGAAAGCATTCCTCCCGGATGGGAGGACGGGGCGCACCACGCAATCGCGAACTGTCCCGAGCGCGCCATACATATCGTGAAGGAGTCGCCGTGAGGACCAAGGGAGCAGTTCTGTGGGGGCTGAACGAGAAGTGGTCGGTGGAAGAGATCGAACTCGATCCCCCGCAATCCGGGGAACTCCTGGTTGAATTCGAAGCCACCGGATTGTGCCACTCCGATCACCACATCCGCACCGGCGACATGTTCGGGGTGAGCTTTCCGTTGATCGGTGGGCACGAAGGCGCCGGCATCGTTCGAGAGGTCGGTCCGGAAGTGCGCGATCTGGCGGTGGGAGACCACGTAGTGACGTCATTCCTGCCGGCCTGCGGTCGCTGCCGATGGTGCGCCACGGGTCGGCAGAACCTCTGTGATTACGGGGCGATCATCCTCGCGGGAGTCCAGGCCGACGGCACCTTCCGGCGGCGAGCCCGCGGACAGGGCATCGGAGCCCTGTCCGGCGTCGGCAGTTTCGCGCAATGGGGCGTGTTGTCGGAAGCCTCGGTGGTCAAGATCGACAACGATGTGCCGTTGTCGCGCGCATGTCTTCTCGGCTGCGGCGTCACCACCGGCTGGGGTTCGGCCGTCAATACCGCCAACGTCAGTCCCGGCGACGTGGTCGTTGTCGTCGGCTGCGGCGGGATCGGCAGCGGCGCCATTCAGGGCGCGCGCCTGGCAGGGGCGGAGCAAATCGTGGTGGTCGATATTGAGCCGAGCAAGCGCGACAAGGCTTTTCAGTTCGGCGCCACCCACTTTGTCACCTCGATAGAGGAGGCAACTCAGTTAGTGGGCGAGATTACGCGAGGAGTGATGGCCGACTCGGCCATCCTCACGCCAGGCGTGCTCGAGGGCGCGATGATCAACGACGCGCTCAATGCGGTGCGAAAGGGCGGTGCCGTGGTGGCCACCGCCCTGGCGTCGATGTCCGACGTGACGCCGACGCTGCCGCTGACGTTGTTCACGCTGTTCCAAAAACGCCTCCTGGGCAGCCTGTACGGCGAAGCCAACCCACGCGCCGACATCCCTCGCCTCATCAGCCTCTATCGCAGCGGCAAGCTGCTGCTCGACGAAACCGTCACCACCGAGTACAAGCTCAACGACATCAACGAGGCGTACGACGACATGCTCGCCGGCCGCAACATCCGCGGGGTGATAGTCCACGAGCACTGAGTCTTTGGGAAAAGCGGTCCGCGTCGTATCCAGCCCGCACAGTCGATTTCACCCACTCGTCGAAGGGATTCCACTCGTGTCCTCGCCAGCCGATATCGTCCGCCACTTCTGCGCCTTGATGGAACAGCGGGACGCCGAAGCGTTGCGTCCCCTGCTCGCCGAAGGGGCCGTCTATCAGAACGTGGGAATGCCCGCCTTCACTGGGCCGGACGCCATCGTGGAGAACATGGCCGCCCAGTTCGCGATGTTCCCCGACGCCTACGCCTTCGAAATCATCAACCTCGCCAGCGAGGGTTCCGTGGTGCTCACCGAACGCCTGGACTACATCCAGGCGCCGAACGGAAGCAGGCCGGCCATCCCGGTAATGGGGACCTTCGTCGTCGATGACGATGGAAGAATCACCCGCTGGACCGACTATTTCGACCTGAATCTGACGATCAAGCTCCTTCAAGGCGAGGACATCAGCGCCCTGGTGCCCGCGACCGCATGAGTTGGGACATCACCACCGATCTGGGATCAACGGCGCTTACTGTCGCTGCCCAACGGGCGGCAGAAACAACACAAGGCGATCCGCTGATCCACGAGTTCCCGGCGGCCAATCCCACCGGACGTCCGCGACATGGCGCCAGCTAGCACCCTGGTAACGGCGATCCGCTACGGGCCGTAGCCTTCCAACGGATACTGGTCATTTCGAGCTTGGTGGTGAACGAGGGGGGTCCATGCGGGTGCCAAGAGCCGTCGCAAACTTCAATCGTCGAGTCACCAATCCAGCGGCTCGGTCGATCACACCGTGGCTTCCGGGCCAAGGGACACTCGAACATGTCGGACGCAAATCAGGCAAGCGTTATCGAACACCGCTGTTGGTTTTTCCCACCCGCGACGGCTTCGTCGTTCTCATCGGGTACGGGCCGGAATCGGACTGGTTGAAGAATGTCATCGCCGGCGGACAGGCGGTGCTGCACAAGCGCGGCAAGAGTATCACGCTAGCCCATCCCCGCCTCCTGAGTAAGGCTGAGACCGCAACGCTCGTTACAGGGCCATCTGGTGTGTTCTTCCGGCTGTTTCCGTACAACGAAGCGGCGCTGGTGTTGACCAAAGTCAATTCCACGCAATGACTTTGGCGGGTACGCGAAGCATCAACCAACTTGAGGACCATTCTGCGACAGCGAGGTGCATCCTTCTGCTTCGATGTGCCGGTCCGATGATGCGTGTCGTTCGTGGATCGATAGCGACGCCATCCGTGGATAGAGAATTGTTGGTCCGAGCCATCGAGTAATGAACCGGCGTAGTTCGATTCCCTCGCGGGGTGGCTGTACGGGATCGGTCAGGATGGACTGCACTGTGCGCAGGGTCATTTCGGCGAGTTCACGGAGCGCGGCGCCGTCGTAACCGTGAAGCCTCCAATCCACATCGAACCGGTGAAAGACCGACAAACAGATTGTGATGGCCGTGTCGGACGTCAGCGAGGTGGCGGCTTCGCCCTCATGCCGCCGGGTCAGCAGATTTTCCAGCTGGGGATCGCCGGCGAGATTGTCGATTCCAAACGACACGCTTTCCACGATCGCCGTGACCGGGTCGTTGAGCCCGCGGACGTGTTCTGCGACCTGGTCGATGAAACCGTCGACCGCACGCATTGCGCTGGCGATGAGCAGCGCGTCGGCATTGGGAAAGTAGCGGTACACCGTCTGGCGAGTGACCCCGAGTTTTCGGGCGACATCGGCCAGGCGTATCGCTGGGCCGTGTTCGGCGACCACTTCGCCTACCGCATTCAGAATGCGGTCGATTGCCTCATCGTCCGAGGCGGGCGTAGATCCCGCCCAGCCGCGACTACGCATCCGCTGCCACAAGCATTTCGGCCTCGAACTCGATCTCGAGTGTTGTCGGGCCGCTCATTCCCAGCAGGGATTTCCACGGGGCCGAACCGACCCGATGGGGCGCATGGAGACGTCGGGTGAGGATTGTCAGTGCTTCTGCCAGTTCCCGGCGTGCGAGGTTCGCCCCCAGGCAGTAGTGGGCACCACCGCCGAAGGTCAGAATTGCGGGCAAGTCCTTGCGCGCGATGTCGAAGCGATCTGCATCGTCGTAGATCGCTGGATCACGGTTGGCTGCAAAGGTATTGACAACCACGAAAGTCCCTGCCGGGAACATGTAGCCACCGAACTCGGCATCCTCGGTGGCGGCGCGCGGCGCGATACAGACGGCCGGTGAGTGCCGCATGCTCTCCTCGACCGCCTGCATCGCAAGCTCTGGTTGATCGCCCAGCCTCGCCCACTGATCCGGATGCTCGCAGAGCACCTGCACCGACGCGGCCAGCTGGTTTCGCGTCGTATCCGTTCCCGCCATCAAGAAGCCGGCCACCAACATCCGCAATTCGTCGAGATCCAGCCGGTCCCCGTCGCTCTCGGCGCGGATGAGCTCGGAGAGCAGGTCATCGGTCAGGTTGTTTCGGCGGGCGGCGACCATGTCATCGACGTACGCGTCGAGTTCACCCCAGGCGCGCATGATCTCGGCTTCATCGAAGGTGACGTCGGTCTGCAAACTGAAGGCCCTGAAGATGTGGTCAGTCCATTGTGCGAACAGGTGCCAGTCCTCCCGAGGCGCACCGATGAGCGCGCACATGATCGGGGTGGGGTAAGGCCGCGCGATATCGGTCACGACGTCGCACCGTCCGGCGTCTACTACCCGATCGATCAGGCCATTCACCACATCGTGGATCGTGTCTTGAAGACCGGCTGTGGCGCGGGGAGTGAACGCTCTCGACACCAGCTTGCGTAAGCGAGTATGAGGGGCGACCTCGAGTCCCAGGAGGCTGCTCATCATCTTGTCGTACAACGGACCTGAGGTGATGCCCTGTGCTGCCAGCGTGATGCCGGGCGGCATGCGGAACCTGTTGTCGCGCAAAATATCTCGCGCCAACTCGTAGGACAGGATTTCCGGGCCGAGGGGCCCGATGGCGATCGGTGCGCAGGATTGCGCCCTTCGGACATCTTCGAGGATGTCGTGCGGAGTGGCGGTCAGGCCGTAATTAATCGCGGGGAGGCCAGCGTCGAGGACGTTGGGGGCGGTGCTGTGCGCGTTCATCGATTTCTCAACTTCCGCTGGAACCCGACAGGCGTCGGTTATGGACATATATATCTCTAGTGTATGACCAGCGTCCTAAGCCGGTCAATGAAAAGCGGTAAATAGCCTGTTCAAGAGACGGATTGCCTGCGGCGATCATACGTCCTGGTGTACTGACGTCCGTTCTGTGTTCAGCAGGACCTAATCTCATGTAGCGCCCAGCAGGCAGCGTAGGAGCGGAGTCGGGTGATTGACGACCCACGGCCTATGACCCCGGTGTGTGGACGTGATGTGGACGTAGGGCCTTTTCGGGCCATCGCAGGTGATTGACGGGGAATCACCTATAAGGCGGTCTAGCTGCGAAAACGCACAGTGGGGCGCGCAGTGGGGCGGGCGGGGCTCGAACCCGCGACCAACGGATTATGAGTCCGCGGCTCTAACCAACTGAGCTACCGCCCCCGGCGGTTGACGGCTTCGACCTTAGCGTCAGCTTCCACCGTCGGCGTGGCCGTGGTCTCCGGCGACCGGGCGAAATCGAAAGATCCGGATCTGCCGGGGCGCGCACTTGCGGCGATAACTCTCGTATCCGGCGTAGACGTCGACGGCCGTCGCCCAGGCTGCGGAACGCTCGTCGCCATCCAGTAGTTCGGCTCGGTACGGCGCGGGCGGACCGTTGAGCTCGATGGTGCATTCGGGGTGCGCAAGCAGGTTGGCGCTCCACCCCGGGTGCTTTTCGCGGCCGTAATTCGAGCCGATCGCGAGCAGCCCGTCGCCGTCGTCGATCAGCGCCAGCGGCTGCGGACGGGGCCGCCCCGACTTGGCGCCGATGGTCGTGACGATCCCGACCTTGTCGACGCCCATGGTGCTGAGGTGGCCGTTTGTCCGAGGTATCAACACCTTGTCGACGCGCGGCGCCAAAAACTTCCCCAGGACGGAGCCGACGCGGGTCATCGCCATCCGCTCGAAGACGGCCTCGTCCCACCGCAGACGCCGACCGCGATACGGGCTGAACCGTCGCAACGACATGGCTAGAGCGTAGTCAGTTGGTGGGCGACGCCGCCGTCAGCTGAAAACCGTCTGACCCTCGGCGTCGAGCAGGTACCGCTCGGTGCCCTCCTCGACCCGCGGGGCGTCGGCGCCCAGCGACACGGCGACCTTGTTGCTGGCGTTGCGCATGACGTCGAAGGTGAGCTCGACGGCCTCTGCCTCGGAAAACCCGGAGCGCACCTCGGCGGCAACGTCGGCGACGAGGTGCGCAGGCGTCCAAATTAACCCATCGGTGTAGCGCAGCGCTGCTTTAGCGCGGCGGGTTAACCGACTTGAGTCCTCGTAGCGCTCGATGTCGCCGTACAGCGACTCGGATCCCCCGGCGTCCAGCGCGGTGGTCTCGCGCAGCGATTTGCACAGCCGGCAGTTGTGCTGCGCGGCGCCGCGCAGCCGGACCAGCTCGGCGGTGACGGGGTCCAGCGCCCGCATTCGGGCCACCGCGGGCAGGAAGTCGTTGAACACCACGTCCGAGGGCTCGGTGGTGTGGTCCCAGGCGATCGGTCCATCGACCCAGTCGAGATACTCCGCGCCGACGCCGAGCGCCTCCAGCCCGGCCCGCACGCGCGGCACGAAGTCGGCGATGTACATCTGCGTCACGACACTAAAGGTGCTGTCGCCCAATGCCTTCCATAACCGCTTCCGCTGTTCGCCGGTGATCGCGGAGACATCGACGCTGAACTGCTCGGCGAACTCGGCGACGACGGCCTCGGCCTCCGACTCGGGTCCAACAACCTCGACGCACGACGGCAACGGCGGCAGCGACAACGTCTGCGCGCACACGCGCCGGACCAGGCCGGCAAGGCGCCCGTCGCCCGGGGACAGGGCCACCAACTGGGTCAGCATTCCCACACGCTACTGCGCTTGGCTCACCGACGACATGTAGAAGTCGGGGATCCGCAGCGACGGCATGGCCGCCCGGGTGGCCCAGTCGCCCCACTCGCGCGGCAGCGTCTTCTCGCTGGCCCCGGCCTCGGTGGCCCGCCGCAGCAGGTCCAGCGGGCTCTCGTTGAACCGGAAGTTGTTGACCGCCGCGGTCACCTCACCATGTTCGATGAGGTAGACCCCGTCGCGGGTCAGGCCGGTGAGCAGGAGCGTGGTGGGGTCGACCTCGCGGATGTACCACAGCGTGGTCAGCAGCAGGCCGCGCTCGGTGCCGGCGATCATGTCGGCCAGCTCGGCCGACCCGCCCGTCATCACCAGGTTGTCGGCGGCCACCGCGACGTCGGCGCCGAATTTGTGGGCCGTGGCCCGCGGGTAGGCCAGCGCGTTGATCACCCCGTTGCGGATCCAGTCCACCTGGGAAATCTCCATGCCGTTGTCGAACACCGACACCGTCTCCGAGGAGTTGCTGACCGCGACGAACGGCGTGGACGCCAGCCCGGGCGCCATCGGGTCGGAGAACATCGTCAGCGGCAGATCGGTGAGCCGCTCCCCCACCCGCGTCCCGCCGCCGGGCGCCGACAGCGCGGTGCGGCCCTCCTCGGCGCCGCGGCCGGCCATCGACCAGGCCAGGTAGATCATCATGTCGGCCACCGTCGACGGCGGCATGATCGTCTCGTAGCGACCCGCGGGCAGCGCGACGCTGCGCTTGGCCCAGCCCAGCCGCATCGACAGCTGCTCGAGCAGCGAATCGGTCGGCACATCAACGAAATCGGCGGTGCCGATGCCCGCCCAGGCGCTGGCGTCGCCGCGCTTGGCGTTGACCTCCACCGCGCCGGTGGGCTGGGTGAAGCGCCGCCGCAGCCCGGTCGACGACGCGAGGAACGTCGTCGAAACGCTGTGGTGCGCAAAGCCGTACAGCCGGTCGGCGCCGCGGAAGCCGCGGCTCAACGAGTCGGCGACGTCCGAGAACACCAACGGCCCGGTGCCGGGCACCGGTGCACTCCAATCGGCGGGCTCGCCTGCATCGGACAGCAGCGGCGCGGCATCACCGGCCTCCGGTGCCGAGCGAGCCGCCTGCTGGGAGGCGGCCACCAGACCGGGAATCACCCGCGGATCCACCTCGGCGGACACCATGGTCCCGATGTGGGCGCTATCCCCCTGCCGCACCACGGAAATCACCGTGATGCTGCGGTTGACCGAAACCCCGTTGGTGGTCATCGAATTGCCCGCCCACCGCAGCGTCGCCTCGACCTTGTCGGTGACCAGCACCATGGTCTCGCTGGCGCCGCCGAGCTTGGCCGCCTCTTCCAGGACGAGGTTGACGACGTGCTGTGGCCTGATCATCGGCCGCCCTCGCTGACCGTGTTGAGCACGTTGACACCCCGGAACAACGCCGACGGGCAGCCGTGGCTGACCGGGGCGACCTGCCCGGGCTGGGCCTTGCCGCAGTTGAACGCCCCACCCAGCCGCCAGGTCGACGGGCCACCCACGGCCTCCATCGAATTCCAGAAGTCGGTGGTGGTGGCCTGGTAGGCGACGTCGCGCAGCTGACCGTCCAGGCGGCCGTCGCGGATGCGGAAGAACCGCTGGCCGGTGAACTGAAAGTTGTAGCGCTGCATGTCGATTGACCAGGATTTGTCGCCGACGATGTAGATGCCATCCTCGACGCGGCCGATCAACTCGGCGGTGCTGACGTCCTCGGCCGCGGGCCGCAGCGACACGTTGGCCATCCGCTGGATCGGCACGTGGTGCGGCGAGTCGGCGTAGGAGCACCCGTTGGAGCGCGCCTGTCCCAGCCGCGGCGCGAACACCCGGTCGAGCTGGTAGCCGACGAAGATCCCGTCGCGCACCAGATCCCAGCTCTGGGCGGCCACCCCCTCGTCGTCGTATCCGACGCTGGCCAAACCGTGTTCGACGGTGCGGTCGGCGGTCACGTTCATCACCGGCGAGCCGTAGCGCATGGTGCCGAGCTTGTCCGGGGTGGCGAACGACGTTCCGGCGTAGGCGGCCTCGTAGCCGATCGCGCGGTCGTATTCGGTTGCGTGCCCGATGGATTCGTGGATGGTCAGCCACAGGTTGGTCGGGTCGATCACCAGGTCCGTGGGCCCGGCCACCACGCTGGGCGCCTTGACCTTCTCGGCCAGCAGCGCCGGCAGCTGCGCGAGCTCGTCAGTCCAGTTGAACACCTCGTCGCCGGCCAGCGCCTCCCAGCCGCGCCCCATCGGCGGGGCCAGCGTGCGCATCGAATCGAAGCTGCCCGCCGCGGCGTCCACGGTCACCGCCTCCATGGTCGGCAACACCCGCACCCGCTGCTGGGTGATCGACGACCCGAAGGTGTCGGCGTAGAACGTCTGCTCCTTGACGGCGGTCAGGCCCGCCGACACGTGGTCGATGCCGTCGGCGCCCAGCAGCCGCCCGGAGTACTCCTCCAGCACCGCGATCTTCTCGGGCGCGGGGACCTCGAACGGGTCGATCCGGTAGTTCGACACCCAGCTGGCGTCGGTGTAGACGGGCTCGTCGGCGAGCTCGACGCGCTCGGTGTTGAGCATCGCCAGCGTGGTGGCCACGTGCACGGCGCGGCGCGCGGTCTCGGCCGCGACGGCCGGCGCGAGCTCCGCGTGCGAGGCGAATCCCCAGGTGCCGTTGACGATCACCCGCACCGCCAGGCCGACCTCGCGGCTGACGACGGAGGTCTCCAGCTCGCCGTCGCGCAGCTGGATGATCTCGGTGCTCAGGCGGTGAAGCCGCAGGTCGGCGTAGCTGGCCCCGGCCGCCGTGGCCGCCGACAGCGCGGCCTCGGCGAGCTGGTGGCGGGGCAGGTCGATGAAGTCGGCATCGATCCCCCGGTTCGGTGTCACGGCTCCACGGTAATGGCCGCTTCCCACCGCGCGCGGCGCCGCCCGCTTAAATTAGCTCCATGGCCAGCGCCGCGCCGATGAGGCAGCCGCGATCCACCGCGCTGGGCTACGCCCTGCTGGCGCCCAGCCTGTTCGGTGTGCTCGCCTTTCTGCTGCTGCCGATCCTCGTGGTGACCTGGCTCAGCCTGTACCGCTGGGACTTGTTGGGCCCGCTGCGCTACGTCGGCCTGGCCAACTGGCGGTCGGTGCTGGCCGACGGCGGCTTCGGCAACTCGCTGATGGTCACGGCCGTCTTCGTGGCGATCGTGGTTCCCGCGCAGACGGTCCTGGGGCTGGTGGCCGCGTCGATGCTGGCCCGCAACCTGCCCGGCACCGGCCTGTTCCGCACGGTGTACGTGCTGCCGTGGATCTGCGCCCCGCTGGCGATCGCTGTGCTGTGGCGCTGGATCCTGGCCCCGACCGACGGTGCCGTCAGCACCGTCCTCGGGCACAGCATCGGCTGGCTGTCGGACCCCAGCTTCGCGCTGCCGCTGGTGTCGGCGGTCGTGGTGTGGACCAACGTCGGCTACGTCTCGCTGTCGTTTTTGGCCGGCCTGCTCGCCATTCCCGACGACATCCACCGGGCCGCGCGCACCGACGGGGCCACCGCGTGGCAACGGTTCTGGCGGATCACCCTGCCGCTGCTGCGCCCGACGATGTTCTTCGTCCTGGTGACCGGGATCGTCAGCACCGCACAGGTTTTCGACATGGTGTACGCGCTGACCGGCGGCGGCCCGGCCGGCCGCACCGACCTGGTGGCCCACCGCATCTACGCGGAGGCGTTTGGCTCCGCGGCCATCGGGCGGGCCTCGGTCATGGCGGTGGTGCTGTTCGTGATCCTGATCGGGGTCACCGTCGTGCAGCATCTGTACTTCCGGCGGCGGATCAGCTATGACCTCGTCTAGCCGTCTCGCCAACGCGATCGTCTACGCCGGGCTGGCGCTGGGCGCGCTGATCACGTTGGCGCCGTTCGGCCTTGGCCTGCTCACGTCGTTCACGTCCGCGCACCAGTTCGTCACGGGCACGCCGCTGCAGTGGCCGCGGCCGCCCACGCTGGCCAACTACGCCGACCTGGGCGGGGCCGGGTTCGGCCGCGCGGCGGCGGTGACCGCGCTGATGACCGCGGTGATCCTGGTGGGTCAGCTCACCTTCTCGGTGTTGGCCGCATTCGCGTTCGCGCGCTTGCACTTTCCGGGGCGCGACGCGCTGTTCTGGGTCTACATCGCGACCCTGATGGTGCCCGCGACAGTCACGGTGGTGCCGATGTATCTGATGATGGCCCAGCTGGGCCTGCGCAACACGTTCTGGGCGTTGGTGTTGCCGTTCATGTTCGGCTCGCCGTACGCCATCTTCTTGCTGCGCGAGCACTTTCGCCTCATCCCCAACGACCTGATCAACGCTGCGCGCCTCGACGGCGCCAACACCCTGGACGTGATCGTGCACGTGGTGATCCCGTCCAGCCGGCCGGTCCTGGCCGCCCTGGCGCTGATCACCGTGGTGTCGCAGTGGAACAACTTCATGTGGCCGCTGGTGATCACCAGCGGCCATAAGTGGCGGGTGCTCACCGTGGCGACCGCGGACCTGCAGTCGCGGTTCAATTCCCAGTGGACGCTGGTGATGGCGGCGACGACGCTCGCGATCGTTCCGCTGATCACGCTGTTCGTCGGCTTTCAGCGCCACATCGTCGCCTCGATCGTGGTCTCGGGGCTGAAGTGACCCGGCCCCGTTCGTCCACGCTGGTCGCCGGGGCGCTGGTGCTCGTCGCGCTGCTGTTGGCCGCCATGGCGGCTCTGCTGGACTACTCCGGCGAACCGCACGGCGGCAAGGTCGTCATCAAGGTGCGGCTGTGGGCCGACCAGATCGCCGCGGCCTACCAGCGGTCATTCGAGGCGTTCAACCGCGCGCATCCCGACATCGAGGTGCGCCCCAACATCGTGGCGTATTCGACCTACTTCGACACGCTGCGCACCGACATGGCCGGCGGCAGCGTCGACGACATCTTCTGGCTGTCCAACGCCTACCTCGCCGCCTACGCCGACAGCGGCCGGCTGCTGGACATCGGCAAGACGCTGGGCCCGGGCGCCGCCGTCGACTGGGATCCGGCGGTGGTGGACCAGTTCACCCGCGGCGGCGTGCTGTGGGGGGTGCCGCAGCTGACCGACGCGGGGATCGCGCTGTTCTACAACGCCGACCTGCTCGCGGCGGCCGGGATCGACCCCGCGCGGCTGGGCGACCTGCGGTGGAGCCCCGACGGCGGCGACACCCTGCGCCCGCTGCTGGCCCGGCTGACCGTCGATGCCGACGGAAACGCCGCGGGCACACCGCGTTTCGACCCCGGGCGGGTCCGCCAGTGGGGGTACAACGCGGGCAACGACCCGCAGGGCATCTACCTGAACTACATCGGGTCGGCGGGCGGGGTGTTCCAGCGCGCCGACGAGTTCGCCTTCGACAATCCCGCCGCGGTGGCGGCCTTCCGCTACCTGGTGGGCCTGATCAACGCCGACCACGTCGCGCCGCCCGCCGCCGACACCAACGACAACGGCGACTTCTCCCGCAATCAGTTTCTCGCCGGCCGGATGGCGCTGTTCCAGTCCGGCACCTACAACCTGGAGCCGGTGGCCCGCGACGCGCGGTTCCGCTGGGGCGTCGCGATGATGCCCGCCGGGCCCGTCGGCCGGGTGAGCGTCACCAATGGCATTGCCGCGGCTGGTAATTCGGCGACCAGGCATCCGGAGGCGGTGCGCCAGGTGCTGGCCTGGATGGGCAGCCGCGAGGGCAACGAATACCTGGGCCGCAACGGCGCGGCGATCCCCGCGGTGCTGTCGGCCCAGCGGGTCTACTTCGACCACTGGGCCGCCGAGGGCATCGACGTCACGCCGTTCTTCGCCGTGCTGGACGGCCCGCGCATCCCCGCGCCCACCGGCGCCGGCTTCCCCGCGGGCTACGCCGCCATGCAGAGCTATTTCGACGAAATGTTCCTGGGCCGCGGCGATGTCGGCGCGATGCTGAGCCAGGCTCAGGCGGCGGCCAACGCCGCCGCCCGCCGTTAGCTCGCGCCGCGAACGTCACGCTAGCGTGACACTCGGCGACCAGCGCCACGCTGGCGTGACACTCGGGGAAGGGGGCAAGGTTAGCCGGGCAGCACCAGCACCGGCACCGGGCTCTCGCGAATGATCTTGGCGCTGCGTGAACCGAGGAACACCCGGCGGATCTCGTCGTGCGGCCGGGTGCCCATCGCCAGCATCTCGCCGTCCTGCCAGTTGACCTTGCGCAGCGCGCCCGACCAGTCGTGGCCGGTGACCACGTCCAGCGCGACGTCGTCGCCGACCACCCCGTCGGTCTTCAAGCCCGCCAAGATCTCTCGCGCCTGCGCGGCCCACGCCTCGAGAATCTGGTCCTCGGCGTCCAGTCCGACCTCGGGCGGGTACATCGTCTTGCCCCGCACGGCGAAGGTGAGCACCCGCAGCGGCACCCCGAACCGCTGCGCGGCCTCGCAGCATCGGCGCACCACCTCGACCGAGTCCGGCGTGGCCGCGTAGGCGCAGGTGAGGCGCGTCAATCCGCCTGCGTGCGCGCGGTATCCGGGTGGGCTGATGGCGACCGGCACGGGCGAGGCGTGCAACAGCCAGTCGGCGGTGGTGCCGATCACCACCGGGCCCGGTCCGCCGCTGGGCAACGACCCCAGCACCACCATCTCGCCGCCGACTTCCCCGACGACCTCGATCAGTCCACCCGACACCGACCGGTGCGCGCGATGCAGGTAGGCGACGTCGATGCCGTCGGCCACGTCGCCGAGAAGACGCGCGGCCTCGGTCGCCGAGTCCGCGGCGAGGTGGTCCGCCCACTGCTCGTACTCGGCGTCCACCCGCGCGAACGACGGTGTCAGCCAGGGCTGCGGCACGATGGTCGCCACGACGAGCGACGCGCGCAGCGACCGCGCGGCGCGCACGGCCAGGTGCAACCCCGACAGGCCGACCTCGCCGGCCCGGTACCCGACGACCACGCTCACGGCGTTTCCCGCGGGGCGTTGAGCGCGCTGTGGTGGCGGCCCCAGGCGAAGTAGAAGATCAGCGCGACGCAGATCCACGCGGCGAACGCGATCCACGTGTACCAGTGCAGGCTGATCAGGATGTAGCCGCACGCGAGCACCGAAAGGGCCGGCGTGACAGGGTAACCCGGCACCTTGAACGCGCGCGGCAGGTCGGGTTCGCGCACCCGCAGGATGATCACCCCGACGGAGACGACGATGAACGCCGTCAGGGTGCCGATGGACACCATGTCCGCCAGCTTGTCGAGCGGCACGAAGGCGGCCAGGCTTCCTGCGGCCACCGCGACGATCACGGTGTTGCTCACCGGGGTCATGGTGCGCGCGTTCACCGTGGCGAATCGCGACGGCAGCAGCCCGTCGCGGCCCATGGCGAACAGGATCCGCGTCATGCCGTACATGGTGACCAGCGTGACGGAGAAGATCGAGATGACCGCGCCGGCGGCCAAAATCGTGCTGGCCCACCTGCCGTGGGTGACGTTGTCGAGGATGGTGGCCAGCCCCGCCTCCTGCTGCGCGGCGAAGTCGCGCCACGGCTGGGTGCCCAGCGCGGCCAGCGCGACGAGGACGTAGACGGTGGTGACCGTCGCCAGCGCCGCGATGATCGCGCGCGGCATGGTCTTCTGCGGATCCTTGACCTCGTCGCCCGCCGTCGACACCGCGTCGAGGCCGATGTAGGAGAAGAAGATGGTGCCGGCCGCCGACCCGACGCCCGCGACGCCGAAGGGGGCGAAGTCCCTTAGCTGGCCTGCGTCGAAGGCCGTGAACGCGAGGACGACGAACATGATCAGCACGCCGAGCTTGGTCAGCACCAGGACAGTGTTGACCTTCGCCGACTCGCTGGCGCCGCGGATCAGCAGCAGCGCGCACAGCACGATCAGGACGATCGCCGGCAGGTTCACCAAGCCCGGATCGGCGTCCCACGGCGCGGCCGACAGGGCATGCGGCAGTTGGACTCCGAAAACGTTGCTCGCCAGCTTGTTGAGGTAGCCGCTCCAGGCGACCGACACCGCGGCCGTCGACACCCCGTACTCCAGCAGCAGGCACGCCGCAACGCCCATCCCGACGGCCTCGCCCAGCGTGGTGTACGCGTAGGAGTACGACGAGCCCGAAACCGGCACCGCGGAGGCCAATTCGGCGTAGCAGATCGCCGCCAGCCCGGCCGCGATGCCGGCGATGAGGAACGAGACGATGACCGCGGGCCCGGCCTCGGGCACCGCCTGGGACATCACGAAGAAGATCCCGGTGCCGATGGTCGAGCCGACGCCGAACATCGTCAGCTGGAACGTGCCGATGCTGCGCTTGAGGTGGTCGGCGGCCCCGCGTGCGGCGTGCGCGCCGACGACGGGACGACGCCGCAGCATCTGCTCCGTCAGGCTGATCGAGCTGGCTGGCAAGTGCGCCCCCTGTCGCTTGGATCAGCTGATTATGCGCATGCCTCCCGCAACGCCGCAGCGAACTGGTCAATCGCCCAGTCGATCTCCTGCTCGGTGACCACCAGCGGCGGCGCGAACCGCAGGGTCGACCCGTGGGTGTCCTTGACCAGTACCCCGCGGCGGGCCAGCCGCAGGCTGAGGTCCTTACCGCTGCCCAGCGCGGGATCGACGTCGACCCCCGCCCACAAGCCGAGGCCGCGCACCGCCACCACGCCCTCCCCGATCAGCCCCCGCAGGCGGCGGTGCAGGTGCGCCCCCAATTCGGCCGACCGGGCCTGGAATTCGCCGCGCTCCAGCATGGCGATGACGGTGGTGCCGATCGCGGCCGCCAGCGGGTTGCCGCCGAACGTTGAGCCGTGCTCCCCGGGATGCAGGACGCCCAGGATCTCGCGGTCCGCGACCACCGCCGACAGCGGGATCACGCCGCCGCCCAGCGCCTTGCCGAGCAGGTAGACGTCCGGCACCACGCCCCAGCGGTCGCAGGCGAAGGTGTGGCCGGTGCGCGCCAGCCCCGACTGGATCTCGTCGGCGATCAGCAGCACGTTGTGCTCGCTGCACAGCGCGCGGACGGTGGGCAGGTAGTTGTCGGGCGGGACGACGATGCCGGCCTCGCCCTGGATCGGCTCCAGCAGCACCGCCACCGTGTTCTCGTCGATCGCCCGGGCCAGCGCCGCGGCGTGGCCGAACGGCACCGAGCGGAAGCCGGGGGTGAACGGACCGAACCCCTCGCGCGCCGTCGCGTCCGACGAGAAGCTGACGATGCTGATCGTGCGGCCGTGAAAGTTGTTGTCCGCCACGATGATGTTCGCCTGCCCCGACGGGACGCCCTTGACGTCGGCGCCCCACTTCCGGGCCACCTTCAGGGCGCTCTCCACGGCCTCGGCGCCCGAGTTCATCGGCAGCACCATGTCTTTGCCGCACAACCGGGCGAGCGCCGCGCAGAACGGCCCCAGGTTGTCGGAATAAAAGGCGCGGCTGACCAGCGTGAGGGTGTCGAGTTGCGCGTGGGCCGTCGCGGTGATCTCGGGATTGCGGTGGCCGAAGTTGACCGCCGAGTAGGCGGCCAGGCAATCCAGGTAGCGGCGGCCGTCGACGTCGGTGATCCAGGCACCCTCGGCGCTGGCCGCGACCACGGGCAGCGGCGAATAGTTGTGCGCCGCATGCCTTTCGACCAGGGCGATCGCCGTGTCGGCTTCGGTGTCGAGGATCGTCATCAGAACACCTCCAATGTGCAGCACTTGACCGAACCGCCGCCCTTGAGCAACTCGGAAAGATCCACGCCCACCGGCTCGAACCCGGCCGCGCGCAGCTGCGCGGCGAAACCCGTTGCCGCCGAAGGCAGCACGACGTGCCGGCCGTCCGAGACGACGTTGAGCCCCAGCACGTACGCGTCGGCGCTGCCGACCACGATCGCGTCGGGAAACAGCGCCCGCAGCTGGCGACGCGCGGACGCGCTGAACGCCGGCGGATAGAACGCGATCGTGCGATCGTCGAGGACGGCCAGCGCGGTGTCGAGGTGATAGAAGCGCGGATCGACCAGCTCCAGCGAGACGACCGGCATGCCCAGTGCCGCGGAGATTTCCGCGTGCGCGCGCCGGTCGGTGCGAAAGCCAAAGCCCGCCAACACGGTGTCGCCGACCAGCAGCAGGTCGCCCTGCCCCTCGTTGACGTGACGGGTCGACGCGGGCCGGTAGCCCAGCGATGCCATCCATGCGGCGTAGGCGGCGGCCTCGCCGGCCCGCTCGGCGAACCGGAAGCGGGCGACGAGGGCGATGTCGCGGGCGATGAACCCGCCGTTGGCGGCGTAGACCATGTCGGGGAGCCCGGGCACGGGATCGATCACGTCCACGCGGTGGCCCAGCCCTAAATAGGTCCGGCGCAAGGCGTCCCACTGCGCCCGCGCGACGCGAGCGTCGACGGGCGTGTCGACGTCCATCCAGGGGTTGATCGCGTACTCGACGGCGAAATGCGTCGGCGGGGTCATCGCGTAGCGGCGCGCCCGGGCCCGGCGGATGGGCGGGGCCGGCGCGGGTGCCGCGACAAACGAGTCCGTCATAAATCAACGGTATTTGCCCTGCCTGAAACAGGCAAACGACGTTTCTTGCGTGTCTATGGCCGATTTATTGCGCTAGGATCGCTGTCACGGTGATTTGTTAAAGGAGACACCGCATGGACCGACTGGACGAGACCGACGAGCGCATCCTCGCCGAGCTGACGCTGAACGCGCGGGCCACCTTCGCGGAAATCGGCCAGACGGTGAACCTTTCGGCGCCCGCGGTCAAGCGTCGCGTCGACCGGATGCTCGACGACGGCGCGATCAAGGGCTTCACGACGGTCGTGGACCCCAACGCGCTCGGCTGGAAGACGGAGGCCTACGTGCAGGTGTTCTGCCACGGCACGATCGCGCCCGATCGGCTGCGGGCGGCGTGGGTGGACATGCCCGAGGTGGTCAGCGCGGCGACGGTCACCGGCACCTCGGATGCGATCCTGCACGTGCTGGCCCGCGACATGCGTCACCTGGAGGCGGCCCTCGAACGCATCCGCTCGAGCGCCGACATCGAACGCAGCGAAAGCATCGTCGTGCTCTCGAACCTCATCGACCGCATGCGTCCGTCGAACGCGTAGCCGCCCGTTTGACGGCCGACGGGCCGGGAATCCGGTGTGGCGATGCCGGGGACATCACAAAGCCGTATCCGCCTCAGCCATCACACCGTGGAACTCGATGACGGGCGCCGGATCGGCATGTCGGTCGGCGGCCGCGGGGTGCCGTTGCTGTTCATGCACGGGCTGCTGCTGAGCCGTCGGGCCTATCTCCGCATGCTGAGCCGGATCGCCGGGATGGGCTTTTTGGTCGTCGCCGTCGACGCCGCGGGCCACGGCGACACCGGGCGGCTGCCCAGTGACGCCTGCAGTTTCAGCGATCGCGCCGATTCGGTGTTGCGCACGCTGGACGCGCTGGGCATCGGGCAGGCGTTGTTCGTCGGGCATTCGATGGGCGGCCGAATGACCATCCAGCTGGCCGCCCGCGCACCGGAGCGGGTGCTTGCCGCGGTGCTGTTCGACCCGGCGGCCGGGGCCCGCTTCGACACCTCGATTCCCAACCTGGTGAAGTCCCCCACGAAGGCGCTGGGCGCCGCGTACACGGCGGTCCGCGACACGCTGGGCGACCCGACGCAGCTTTCCCCCGCGGAGCAACTCGGATACTTCCGCGTGCTGACGGCGGTGGCGGTGCCGAACCTGCGCGATCCGGTGGCGGCCGTCCGGACGATCAGGGCGATCGTCGAATCCGGCGACTACACGCCGATGCTGCGCACCCTGCGCGACGAGGGGATGCCCACGATGATCGTGCACGCCGAAAAAGACATGATCGTGCCGTTCCCCTACGCGCACGAGATCGCCAACGAGTCCGACGCCACGCTGTACAAGGTGCCCGACGCGTACCACTCCTGGATGATCGCCAATCCGCGCCAGGGCGCCGACGCGTTTCGTCAATTGCTGAGCGGCGAACTGGGTGAGGTGCTGCGCAACGCGGCCAACGCGATGGGCATCGCCGACGTCGACGACCACGAGGCGTGGGAGCGCGAGTTGCTGGACCCCGACGCGCTGGTGCTGCAATTCATCCACGGACGCGAGCGGATCGAACTCGGGACGGAGGAGCCCGACCACGTCGAGCTCGAGCTGGTGCGAACCGCCGAGCGCCCGCACGAGCGGATGTCGTGGGCGCGGCGGACGTATCGAAGGTGGGCGGCCAAACACCTGCATCAGGCGCGATCGACGATCGGGCGGAACACCCGGATTACGCCGGACCGCCGGCACTAGCGATTGCCTGCGAGCGTAACCACACTGCGAGATTCCGGTCGATTTTTCGCAGTGTGGTTACGCTCGCGGCGTCAGCGGCCCAAAAGTCGCCTGACTCGCGACGGCCGCGGCTCCGGCGACCGGCGAGAAGCGTACGGCCACGGGCGGTTTCGCTCCGGAATGGAGCCGGCCCGAGCCTGCTTGAGCTGCGTACGCAGGTGCCCGCGCAGGTCGTGCAGGGCCGGATCGGTCCACCGGTTGTCGGCCTCGATCGGGTCGGCGGTCAGGTCGTACAGCTCCCATTGGTCGTCCAGCGGCGACTCCCGGTAGGCCTCGCCGCCGAGCCCGCTGGCGGTGAGGTGGCGCACCCCGGGCTCGGTCCAGGTACCCGGGTCGTCGAAGGTGCGGACCAGCTTCCACAGGTGCCCGCCGCCCCCGGCAGCCTCGTCGACGCGGACGACCAATCCCTCGAAGTTGGAACCGACGTAGGCGGGCACCCGGATCCGCAGCGGCGCAGGCGGATTGACGGTCCGCTTCAGCCGGCGCGCCAGGCCCGAGGCGCCGGTGTCGCCCTCGAGCATGTTGTCGCGGGTCATCAGGTAAACCGCGCGGGCGTCGTCGGCCGGCGCCCCGTCCACCACGGGCATCAGATCGCGGCCCGGCAGGTCGTGCACTTCGGAGAACGACTCGGCCAGCACGCCGGCGACGGCCGCCACGTCGACTCCCGCGGCCGAAAGCAGCGTCGGCACCAGGTCGACGTGCGACGTGGGCGCCGTGACGACGCGGGGCCGCGTGGCAGCCGGGCCGATGCGCGCGATCACGAACGGAACGCGGGTGGCCTCGTCGTACAGGTTGAACCATTTCTGGTGCAGCCCACCGTGTGCGCCGAGCAGGTCGCCGTGGTCGGCGGTGCGCACCAGCACGGCGTCGGCCGAGCCGCCGTCGGTGACCGCCCGCCTGACCCGGTCGATCGGCCCGTCCACCTCGGCGTGCAGCCGGTAATACAGGTCGCGGTAGCGCTGCGCGCTGCGCTCGTAGATCCGGTTGACCGCGGGGGCCGGCCCGTAGCCGGAGTAGTAGGCCTCGCGGAAGGCGATTTGGGCGGCCGGCTTCGTCGACAGGTCCTCGCCGGCCGTCGGCGCCGGGGGCACCGGCGGCGGATCCGACGGCGACGGCTGCACGGGGCCCCGCCGCGACCACGTGGGGAACAGCACGATGTCGTGGGGGTTCACGAAGCTGGCCACCAACAGGAACGGGCGCAGCGCTTCCGCGTCGCCGTCGCGACGGCGGGCGTAGCGGTCGGTGAGCCACGCGACGACGCGGTCGGCGATCAGCGGGTCGCGGCGAACGCCCGCGTTCGCCAGCAGCGCTCCGTGCGGCTCGGGACCCACCCACCCCGAAAAGCCGAACGGCCCAAGGGGATCGGCGTCCAGGTAACGCCGCACCGCGGCCGGGTCGACGACCCCGTCGTCGTCGTTGGTGGCCAGCGGGCGGCCGGTCGCCGGATCGACGAGGTCGGCGTGCGAGATGTGCCACTTGCCGTCGTAGTGCGTGTCGTATCCGGCCGCGCGGAACCAGTTGCCCAGTGTGGGCACCTCGCCTTGGCGGAGCCAGCGCATGCGGGAGTCGTCGGCGGTTTTCCCGATGCCGTCGGTCTGGGTGACCCCGTGCAGGTCGGGGTAGTGCCCGGTGAAAATCGTTGGGCGGCTGGGCACGCAGGCCAGCGAGCCGGTGTAGTGCCGGGCGAAGCTGACGCCGTGATCGTCGAACCACTTGCGCCCGGCCAACACTCGGTCGCGCCACGCGAGGACGTCGGGGGCCTCGTAGGGCGGAACGGCGCGTTCCTCGTCGGTCATGATGATGACGACATCGGGGCGATCAGACACGGGCAGCCTCCAATCGGGTCGCGAGGCCGGCAAGCATCACGTCGGACTGCCGCGCCAGAAAGCGGCACAGCACGCGTTCGGCCAGCGCTAGGCGGGGCCCCATTTCCACCGTGCTGGTGAGCGCCACCAGGGTCGAATCGCCCGGGCCCTCGGCCAGCGTCCAGCGGTTGGTCACCCTGCGCACGCGGCGCGGCAAGCCCTCGATGTCGTAGGCGAGGGCGCGTGGCGGGTCGAACTCGGTGATGCGTTCGACGAGGGCATCGCGCTTGACCTGAACCCGCCGCGCCGTGCCGACGACCCCCCCGCCGGGCCCGGAGAACAGGATGCACGAGTGGTCGACGTTGTCCGCCCACGAGCCGATGGAGCCGAAGTCCGCGAGGACGTCCCAGATCTGTTGGGGGCGGGCCGCGATGCTGCGGCTGCGGCGAATGTCGGCCACGCTAGGGCATCGAGTGGAAGATCGTCTCGAGCACCACCGCCAGCGCGCTGATCGCGACGGTGAGCGCGATCGTCACCCAGTCCGCCAGCTTCGGCCGCGCCGGATTGGCCGACAGCTGACCGGTGCCGCCGCGGGCGGTGATCGCGTCGCCCATCTCGTCAGCGCGCCGCAGGGTCACGGTGATGGCGGCCGCCAGCAGGTCGATCAGCTCCAGCGCGTGCCGGCGGCGGCGGGCCTTGCGGCTGCGCGGTATGCGCTTGGGCCGTAGCCGGCGGGCGGCATAGAGGACCTGGAATTCGTCGATCAGCATCGGGAAGGCGCGCAGGGCCAGCGCCAGCGCGACGGCCCATTCATCGATCGGGATCCGCAGCAGTTTCAGCGGCCGGCCCAAAGTGGCCAGCGCGGGCCCTATTTCGGCGACGTTGGTGGTCCACGACACCATCGCCCCCAGCGCGAGCAGCACGACCGTCAGCGCGGTGATGCGCAAGAAGTTCAGCGCTCCCCCGAGCCCGATCTCCAGCCCGGCCAGCGACACCTTCGGGCTGCCGCCGGCCAGTGCGGCCGTGATGCCGCCCAGGGCGAGGACGATCCACAGCCACCGCGGCACCGACGGCAGCGCGCCGCGCGGGATGCGCGCGATGCCGACCGCCGCGAACACCAACGCCGCCATCAACCCGATCGTGATCCAGCCGGGGTAGAACGTCAGCAGCACCGACGCGCCGAACACGACCAGCAGTTTGGTGCCCGCCCACAGATCGTGGATGGTCGAGGTCCCGGGCACCGGGACCAGCAGCACCACCGGGCGAGGGTTGCGCCGGGTCGAGCCGCGGGACGGGGCGGAGGTTGCCGTCATGCCATGCCCCCCGCCGCGGCCGGCACCGGTTCCAGCGAGCCGTTGCGCAGGTGCAGGGTGCGCGGGCAGAGGTCTTCCAGCCCGACGAAGTCGTGCGAAATGACCACCACCGTCAGGTCCCGCTCCCGGCGCAGGTCCTCCAGCAGTCGCAGCAGACCCCGCTGGCTCGCGGCGTCCAACCCGGCCAGCGGCTCGTCGAGGATCAGGGCGCGCGGCGACCGGGCCAGCAGTCCGGCCAGCACGACGCGGCGCATCTGCCCGCCGCTGAGCTGGTCGATCCGCCGCTTGGCCAGGGTGGGATCCAGGCCCACGACGCCCAGCGCCGCGACGACGCGATCGTGCTCGCGGGGCGAAAAGCCCGCCGCCGAGGCCACTTCCAGGTCGACGCGGGGCCGCATCAGCTGCAGCCTGGCCGCCTGGAACGACAACGCGACCGCGCCGACCTGCTCGTGCGTGGGCCGGCCGTCCATGAGGCAGGTGCCGCTCGTCGGAACGGTCAACCCGGCCATGATCCACGCCAGCGTCGACTTACCGGATCCGTTGCCGCCGTGGATCAGTACGCCATCCCCCTGCTCCACGGCGAAGCTGACGTCGCGCAGCGCCGTCTTGGCCCATGGGGTGCCGATGCCGTATTCGTGGCCGACGCCGACGAGTTCGAGCACGGGCGCGTGCGAACCTCGCCGGGCCGTCCCGTTCTTCGCCGGCGCGACCGCGGTCTCGACCATGCCGGCGTTGTCCGGCGAGTCGCTGAGATCGATGGTGCGCTCGGCGGATTCGGCCTCGTTGTTGTAGTGCGTGATGTGCACCAGGGCGGTCCGGTGCCGTTTGGTCAGGCCGGACAGCACGCCGAGCAGGGCTTCCCTGCCCTGCTGGTCGACCATCGTGGTGACCTCGTCGGCGATGAGCAATGCCGGCTCCCGGGCCATCGCCGCGGCGAGCGCCAGGCGCTGCAGTTCGCCGCCGGACAGGCTGCCGGTTTCGCGTTCGGCGAGCCCGTCGAGGCCGACCTCGCTCAGCAACCGGTCCACGTCGATCCTGGTGCCGGGCGGCAGACCCCAGACCACGTCGTCGGCGACCCGCGTGCCCAGGACCTGGCTTTCGGGATGCTGCAGGACGACGGCCGTGCCGCCCAGCTTGCCCAGTCCGACCGCACCGGGGCGCTGCACGGTGCCCGACGTCGGCTCCCGGCCGGCCAGGATCAGCATCAGCGTGGTCTTGCCGGAGCCGTTGGGACCGGTCACCGCGACGTGCTCGCCGGCGTGCAGGTCCAGGCTCACCTCGCGCAGCGCATCCTGGTGGGCACCGGGGTAACGAAAACGCACCTTGTCGAAGCGCACCGGAACCGGGCCGACGGCGCCCTGCTCGCTGGTGCTCCCGTCCCCGGCGTCCAGCTTGTGCACGTCGGGGACGCCGCGCATCCGCTCCAGCAGGCGCGACAACGCCCACCAGCCGATCACCGACACGACCATGATCCCGACGCAGTAGTAGATCAGCAGCAGCCACTGCCAGTAGTGCACGGCGACAGCGAAATACCGCTTCAGGTCGTCGGCGGTGCCGGCCATGTGCACCCGGGTCAGGAACGCGGCGATGCCGTTCACGTTCGCGCTCGTCACCTCGAAGATCAGGTGCCGCAGCCGGGTCATCACCGTCAGCGCGCCGACGTTCGCGGCCCCGAAGGCGAGCCCGGCGATCAGCGACGAGGCGATCACGGTCGGCATGCCCCTGCGCTTGCGCTTGATGACGCCGGTCAGACCGCCGATGTAGACGGTGTGGACGACGGTCATGAAACCGCCCAGGCCGGCGATCAGGAAGGCGATCACCCCGGCGGCAACCGTCGCGGCCACCAGGACGCGGAGCCGGTAACGGTAGGCCAGCAGCCCGGTGGGCACGGTGCCCAGCAAGGCCAACCCCGCCGCGAACGGGACGATCACCGAAAGGATCGCGATGACCGCGCACAGCGCCCCCATGACGGCGGCCTGCGCCAATTCGACCGGCCGCAGCGGTCCGCCCCGGCGGCGCGAAGGGGTGGGTCGAGGGGCGGTCACTTCATCGATTCTGCCAGGCCGCGGCAGTAACTCGCCGCGCCACACCAAGCACCCGGGCTTTCGCGCCCGGGCGTGTGGGACTCGTCTCGCTTAGCAAAGCTATGCAAACATGGAGGCATGAATGCATCCGCCGCCAACCACAGCGATGTCGTTGACGCCGCAAACACCGAGAGCCAATCCGGCCTGGGGGCCGACCTGCTCGCCGTCGTCGCCCGCCTCAACCGGCTGGCCACCCAGCGCATCCAGATGCCCCTGCCCGCGGCGCAGGCCAGGCTGCTGGCCACCATCGAGGCCCACGGGGAAGCCCGGATCGGCGACCTGGCGTCGGTCGACCACTGTTCGCAGCCGACGATGACCACTCAGGTGCGCCGGCTCGAGGACGCCGGCCTGGTCACCCGAACCGTCGATCCCGGGGATGCCCGGGCGGTGCGGATCCGGATCACGGCTGACGGGATCCGCACCCTCGACGCCGTGCGGGCCGACCGCGCCGCCGCCATCGAACCGCAATTGGCCCTGCTCGAGCCGGCCGACCGCGAGGTGCTGACCGAGGCGGTCGGGGTGCTGCGGCGGCTGCTCGAGCACGCCGCGACGGCCCCGCGCCGCCATACCCTCTGACGGCGGGTAGACACTGGAATCGATGTCTGTTCGGTCCGGCCGCGGCAAAAGGGGGCGGTGATTCGCATGGAGGCGTCCGCCGATCCGGCCGCCCCGTTGACCGTATGGGTCGGCCCGACCAGGTACGTGTTCGCCCCCGGCCGTGACGTGCTGGTGGGCCGCGGCCGCGGCGTCGACATCCCGCTGGATCGCCCGGGCAGCGGCGCCCCGCCGACACCGCAGCCCGACGTGGTGTTGCGATACACCGGGAGCCACTGGGTGGCCATCGGCAACGGCCCCCGGGGCATGTACGTCAACGGCTCGCGGGTCGCGACGGTCGACCTGCGATCCGGTCAGGCGATCACGATCGGCGACCCGCAGCGGGGCCCGCGGCTGGTGTTCCAGATCGGTCCGCCCGCCGCGCCGCCCGGCCGCCCCCCGGGCCCGCCGCCACGCCCGGACGATCCCAACCGGCAGCCACCGACGGAACGGCCCACCCAGCGGATGCGGATCCCGTCGCCGCAGCCGCCTGCGCCCGGTCCGCCGCCGCCACCGCCGGCGCCGCCACCCCCACCCGCGCCGCCGCCCGTCGGGCACGACGAGAACGCCAAGGGCGGGGGGCTCATCGAGCAGATGAGCACGCGCAAGTTGCCGGCCGCGGGCACCTCCTTCCGCACCCAGGAGCCCAATTCGACGTACCGGTTGCCGCTGCAGGCCGGGGCGCGCACCAGCGGGGTCGTCGCGCACCGGCTGGGGCTTGCGGTCGACGGGCGCGAGGTGCTCAGCGACATTTCGTTCACGGCGCGGGTGGGCACGCTGACCGCGGTGGTGGGGCCGTCGGCGGCGCGCAACTCGGCGCTGCTCGAACTGCTCGCCGGCACGCGGGACCTCGGCTCCGGTGAAATCACCGTGGACGGCCACGACGTGCACGCCGAACCCGAGTCGATGCGCGCCCGGATCGGCATCGTGCCGCGCGAGGAGCGCCTGCACCCGCGGCTGCGCGTCGACCAGGCCGCACGGTACGAGGCCGAACTGCGCCTGCCGCCGGACACCGCGCCCGAACACCGCGACCGGGTGGTGGACCAGGTGCTGGAGGAACTCGAGCTGACGGCCCATCGGGCGAGCCGGATCAGCAAGCTCGCGCCCGAGGTGCGCCGGTGCGTCTCCCTGGCGGTCGAACTGATCACCCGGCCGACGCTGCTCGTGGTCGACGAGCCCGGCGCCGGGCTGGATGCGGCGCAACAGGACCACGTGATGGCGATCCTGCGCCGCCAGGCCGACATCGGCTGTGTCGTGGTGGTGGCGATGTCCGCGCCGAGCAACCTCAGCCTGTGCGATCAGGTGCTGGTCCTCACCGGCCGGGGCGCCATGGCTTTCGCCGGGGCACCCCTGCAGGCCGAATCCGCGCTCGGAACCACCGACTGGGCCAGGGTCCTCGAACGGGTCGCGACCGATCCCGACGCGTTTCGTTCCCGCCAACCGACGCCGCCCCCGCCGCCGGAGGTGGCCGCGCCCTGGCCGCTGCCCGCCGAGCTTCCCGCGACGCGGCAGATCCGGCTGGTGGCCCGGCGCCAGCTCCGCCTGATCTTCGCCGACCCCGTCTATTCATTGTTCTTGGCGGTGCTTCCCTTCGTGTTGGCGGCGCTGACGCTGCTGATCCCCGGCGATGCGGGGTTGGAACGACCGCCGCCGTCCAGCCCCAACGCGCACGAAGCCATCGAGATCCTGGCCGCGCTCAACATCGCCGCGGTGATCGTGGGCAGCGCGCTGACCATCCGCACCCTGGTCGAGGAGCGCCGCGTCTTCCGGCGCGAGCAGGCCGTCGGGCTGTCGACGCCGGCGTATGTGGCCGCAAAGCTCGTCGTCTTCGGCGTGGCCGCGCTGGTCCTGACGGCCGTCTTCTTCGCGATCGTGATCGTCGCGAAGGGCGGCCCGGTGCACGGCGCCGTGCTGCTGGGTGACGCCACGGTCGAGCTCTATGTGAGCGTGGCCGTCACCGCGGTGGTCTCCGCGGTCGTGGGGCTCGCGCTGTCGGCGATGGGCAACCGGATGCGCGAGGTGCTGCCGTTGCTCGTGCCGGTGATCCTGGCCTCGGCGCTGTTCAACGGGAGCCTGGTGCAGCTGGTGGGCAAGTGGGGCTTTCAGCAGATCTCCTGGTTCGTCCCGGCCCAGTGGGGCTTTGCGGCGTCCGCGGCCACGGCCGACCTGCGCAGGGTCGACGCGCTGGCCGCCAACGCCCAGATGTGGACCCACTATTCGGGCTGGTGGGTGTTCGACATGGTGATGCTGATGGCGTTCGGCGCGGGCGCGGCCGGTTTCACCCTGTATCGGCTGCGGGCGCCGCGGCGGGCAGTCCCCCCGCTACATCGCGAACAGCAGGAACTGGGTGACCTGGCTGGGTGAAAAGTTGTTGTCGCTGACCAGCACCACCGATTGGCGACCGTCCGGCAGTTTGGGTCCCAGCGTGATGCCCTCGACGTTGTCCAGGGGCGCCAGGCCCGGCGTCGCGGACAGATCGACCGCCAGCGTCTTGGTCATCGGGGTCAGCGCCGCGCCCTGCATCGACGGCAGCGGCAGCACGTCAGTCGCGGCGCCGATCTCGGCGCGGTAGATCCGGATGGTCGGGGGCGCCGCCGACGACCGTTCCAGCACCAGGAACGTCGTGTCGGACAGCGCCACGAGGTCCGGGACGCCGTTGAGGTCGGCGGGCGGCGCGGGTGGCTCCATCGGATAGGCATACTGCGCCGTCGGCGCGCCGGTGGCGACTTCGAACTTGGTGATCCGGGTCAGCACGCCGCGGCCGTCGTCGCTTTTCGGGCCGTCGTTGTAGCCGGGGTCTTCCATCGCGGCGAACAGCCATTGGCCGTCGGGCGTCAGCGCCACCCCCTCCAGTGCCTTGTTGCGCCGCGGCCCGGTCCGCTGCGCCGTCATGGCCAGGTTCGGCGGCAGGGTGAACTGGCCCAGATACGCGCCGTCCAGCCCGGCGGTGCGCACCCAGGGGTCCAGCAACACCGGCCCGTCGGTGCGCCGTTCGCCCTCCGAGCACCAATACAGCCGCTGCCGCCCGGGATCGAAGGCGATGCCCTCCGGGTCCGGCGGCACCACCGGCGGCGTGGTGTCCACGGCCAGCGGCGCAAACGGTCGACCGGCCTCGTCCAGCAGCGGGTGGGTGGCGGTGACGGCGATGTCGTCAATTCCCTTGTCGGACAAGGACAGTCGCACGGTGTAGAAACGGGCCGGGTTGTGCTCGGAACGGTCGTCGCTGATCACGTAGTACTGCTGGCGGCCGGCGTCGTAGCTGATCCCCGACAGGCCGCCGATGACCGTGCCGTCGAACGTGGCGCCGAAGGCGACCTGCCACTGGCCGAGGTAGGTCAGCGCCGGCGGGCTCGCCGGCGCCGGGGCGCACCCCGCCAGCCACCAGGCCAGACAGAGGCCGGCCACCGCGAGCCGGCTCCGCGCGGCGCTACACATAGCGCCTGACGTGGCGGCAGTAGTCGGCGTAGACGTGGCCGTAGTGCTGCCGCATGAATTCCTCCTCGCGCAACACTTGCCGGTGGAACAGCGCGGTGGCGGCGAGCAGGTAGAGCAGCGGCACCCAATTCGGAAACACCAACAGCTGGCCGACCAGGAACACGAAGAAGCCGACGTAGATCGGGTTGCGGCTGACCGCGAATATCCCCGTCGTCACCAACCGGCCGGGCTCGTCGACGTCGATGCCGACGCGGAAGCTCGTCCCGAACGACACCAGGCTCAGCACCAGGATCCCGACCCCGGCCAGGCAGAGCGCCACGCCCAGCCACGCGACGACCGCGGAGCGGAAAAAGACCTGATGGCTGGCCAGCGGCCAGCCGAAGGCGGCGGCGAACACCGTATAGAAGTAGAACAGCGCCACCGGCGGGATCAGATAGTCCGTCTTGTCCAGCTTCCCGAAATGCATGGCCTGGGTGCCGGCCCGGCGCAGCAACGCGACCCGGGCCGCGACGGTGCCGATCAGCAGCACAACGGCCAGGGCGGCCAGGTATCGCGGCATGGCTCGATCATCGCACCGACATCGCCGCGCCAAGCTTGTTTGCGGGGCCCCATCAGCGGGTTACCGTGCCTTTATGGCGCCAGACACGAAAAGCACTGCCGAGCACCTGCGCAACGCCCTCGACGGGCGGTGGCGCGACGTGAAGAACCGGATGCGGGCCACGATGACCGAGGACCTGTTCCGGCCGCACTACACCCCGAACACGGTGATCGCCCGCACCAAGGTGGCCGAGCAGATGAGGATCATGGCCGCGTTCGGTGCCGCGGCCGACAGCTTCCGCAAGGAGCACGGCGGGACCGGCGACGTGGGCGCGGCGATCACGATGATCGAGATGCTGGCGATGTCGGACCTGTCGCTGATGGTGAAGGCCGGCGTTCAGTGGGGGCTGTTCGGCGGCGCCGTCGAGAACCTGGGCACCGAGCGCCACCACGAGGCCTACGTGAAGAAGATCATCAGCCTCGAGTTGCGCGGCTGCTTCGCGATGACCGAGACGGGGCATGGCAGCGACGTCCAGTCGCTGGAGACCACGGCGACGTACGACCCCGAGACCGAGGAGTTCGTCATCAACTCCCCCACCCCGACCGCCCGCAAGGACTACATCGGTGGTGCCGCCCAAACCGCCACCATGGCATCGGTTTTCGCGCAGCTGATCACCACCGAGGACGGCAAGCCGGTCAACCACGGCGTGCACTGCCTGTTGGTCCCGATCCGCGACGCCGACGGCAACGACATGCCCGGGGTGACGACGTCCGACTGCGAATACAAGGGCGGACTGCCCGGCGTCGACAACGGCAGAATCGTGTTCGACCACGTCCGCGTCCCGCGGGTGAACCTGCTCAACAAATACGGCGACGTCGCCGCCGACGGCACGTACAGCTCGCCGATCGACAACCCCAACCGCCGCTTCTTCACCATGCTGGGCACGCTGGTGCGCGGCCGCATCACGGTGGGCGGCAGCGCGGGCGCCGCCGGTCGCGTCGCGCTGGACATCGCCACCCGGTATGCGTTGCAGCGCAGGCAATTCTGCGCCCCCGACGAGGACAACGAGGTGCTGATCATGGACTACCTGGTGCATCAGCGCCGGCTGTTCCCGCTGATCGCCAGGTCCTACGCGCTGCAGTTCGCCCAGAACGAGCTGGTCGGCCGCTGCCATGACATCCAGACGGCCGACGCGCCCGACGCCGACGAGCAGCGCGAGCTCGAAGCGCGCGCCGCCGGGCTGAAGGCGGCCAACACCTGGCACGCGTCGCGCGCCATTCAGGAGGCGCGCGAGGCCTGCGGCGGCGCCGGCTACATGGCCGAGAACCGGCTGATCGCGCTGCGCGGCGACACCGACGTCTTCACCACGTTCGAGGGCGACAACCACGTGCTGACCCAGTTGGTGGCCAAGGAGCTGCTGACGGCCTACGCCGACGACATCCGCAGCATGAGCCCGGTCGAATGGGTGCGCTTCGCCGCCAACACCGTCGGCGAGCGGGTGCGCAAACGCACTGCGGCGGAAGCCATCATGCAGACGCTCGTCGACGCCCGCCAGGACAGCGAGGAGGAGGGCAGCCTCTTCAACCGCGGCACCCAGGTGAACATGTTCGAGGAGCGCGAGGACTATCTGCTGTCGTCGGTCGCGCGCCGGCTGCAGGGCAAGTCCAAGGAGATGTCGGAATTCGACGCGTTCAATTCCGTGCAGGACCACGTGCTGCACGCGGCGAACGCGCACATCGACCGAATCGTGTTGGAGGCGTTCGTCGCCGGGATCGACTCGTGCGAGGACGAGCAGGCCCGCGAGCTGCTCGAGATGGTCTGCGACCTGTATGCGCTGTCGGTGATCGAGGAGGACAAGGCCTGGTACATCGAGCACGGCTACCTGTCGACGGGGCGGGCCAAGGCGGTCACCCGCGGCATCAACGATCGCTGCCGCAAGCTGCGCCCCCACGCCCAGACGCTGGTCGACGGGTTCGGCATCCCCGAACC
>NZ_LZIS01000029.1 GCF_001667015.1 Mycobacterium sp. E3198
TGCGGTTGGCCGCCACCACACCCGGATGCACCGTCGCCGACACCGCCGACTCGAACGCCGACGCCGCCGCCCTCGCCGCCGGAGGCGGGCGCGATGGCTCCCTCGAACGGGCCGCCGGATCCGCAGACCGAAGACGAGCCCGCGGTGCCGCCGCCCCCGCCCGGGGCCCCGGACGGGGTGGTGGGCGTGGCCCCGCACGCGACGATAATTTCGATACGGCAGTCGTCGCGTGCCTTCGAGCCGGTCAACCCGCCGCCGGCCGACCCGAACTCGGACGAGAAGGTCAAAGCCGGCACGCTGAATACGTTGGCGCGGGCCGTCGTTCACGCGGCGAACATGGGCGCGAAGGTGATCAACATCTCGGTGACCTCCTGCTTGCCTGCCGCATCCTCCACCGATCAGCGGGCGTTGGGCGCGGCGCTGTGGTACGCGGCGACCGCCAAGGACGCCGTAATCGTCGCCGCGGCCGGCAACGACGGCGAAGGCGGCTGCGACAACAATCCGATGTATGACCCGTTGGATCCGTCGGATCCCCGCGACTGGCATCAGGTCAAGGTCATCTCCTCGCCCTCGTGGTTTTCCGACTACGTCTTGTCGGTGGGCGGTGTCGATGCCGGCGGTGCGCCGATCGACAAGAGCATGTCGGGGCCCTGGGTCGGCGTGGCGGGGCCCGCAACCCACATCATGGGCCTCTCGCCGCAGGGCGGTGGGCCGGTCAACGCCTACCCGCCCTCGCGGCCGGGCGAGAAGAACATGCCGTTCTGGGGCACCAGCTTCTCGGCGGCCTACGTGAGCGGTGTCGCGGCGCTGGTGCGCGCGAAATACCCTCAGCTGACGGCACATCAAGTGATCAACCGGATCGTGCAGTCGGCGCACAATCCACCGGCCGGCGTCGATAACAAGGTGGGCTATGGCCTGGTGGACCCGGTCGCCGCGCTGACGTTCAACATCCCGCCTGGAGACAAGATGCCGCCGGGTGCGCAAAGCCGGGTGATCACGCCGCCGCCGCCCGCACCCCCGCCGGATCACCGGGCTCGCAACATTGCCATCGGGTTCCTGGGCGCCGTCATCGCCGGTGTGCTGGTGGTGGCCACAGCCGCGCGGCTGCGGAGGGCGCGATGAGGTCGCGGCTGATCGGGTTCAGCCCGGCCAGCAATCGGCGGGTCGCCGGGATCCTGCTGGTATTCCTCCTCGCGCTGGCGGGCTGGGTAGTCGGCGGCTACATCGGTGTCGGGGTGGCCGTCGTGGCGGGCGTCGTGGTGGTGTTCGTGCGCTGGCGAGGGCAGCCGGCGTGGTCGTGGGCGATGCTGGCGATTCGCGGCCGGCGCCCGATCAGCTGGAGCGAGCCAATCACCGTGGCCAGCAACCGTTCCGGTGGTGGGGTGCGCGTCCAGGACGGTGTGGCCGTGGTGGCGGTGCAGCTGCTCGGCAGGGCACACCGGGCCACCATGGTGACCGGCTCGGTGAGCGTCGATACCGAGAACGTCATCGACATCGTGGAGCTCGTGCCGATGTTGCGGCACCCGCTGGGCCTGGAACTGGACTCGATCAGCGTCGTGTCGTTCGGGTCGAGATGCGGAAGCGTTGGCGACTTTCCGCGGGTGTACGACGCCGAGATCGGCACGCCGCCCTACGCCGGCCGCCGCGAGACCTGGTTGATCCTGCGGCTGCCGATCATCGAGAACACCCGCGCGCTGCGCTGGCGCACCACCCTGGGGGCGACGGCGATTTCGGCGGCTCAACGGATCGCCGGGCAGCTGCGCTGCCAGGGGCTGCGCGCGAAGGTGGCCACCGCCACGGACCTGACGGAGCTGGATCGCCGGCTCGGCTGGGACGCGGTGTCGGGCACGATGCAAAAGTGGAAGGCGATCCGCGGGGAGGCCGGGTGGATGACGACGTACGCCTACCCGGCGGAGGCGATCAACTCCCATGTGCTCGCCCAGGCCTGGACCCTGCGGGTCGATGAGGTCATCCAGAATGTCACGATCTACCCGGACCAGACGTGCACCGCGACGGTCACCGTCCGCACACCCACGCAGGCGCCGAGCCCGCCGAGCGTGGTTTTGCGCCGCCTGAACGGCGAGCAGGCCGCCGCGGCGGCGGCCAACATGTGCGGTCCGCGTCCCTTCCTGCGCGGGCTGCGCCCAAGCCCGTTGCCGGACAACCTGATCGTCGAGATCGGGCCGTCGGGGGTGTTGGTGGGCAAGCTCGGCAACGGCGACCGGCTGATGATCCCCGTCACCGACGCCGGGGAGCTATCGCGGGTGTTCGTGGCCGCCGACGACGCGATCGCCAAACGGATCGTGATCCGCACCGCCGGCGCCGGCGAGCGGGTCAGCGTGCACACCCGGGACCTGAAGCGCTGGGCCAGCGTGCGGATGCCATTGGTCAGCGTCGTCAACGCCTCGCGGCCCGCGCCCCGCACGAGCGTAAGCGTCGTCGAACACGCTCCCCAAGCGAGAGGGGGCGACAACCCGATCTCGCCGGCGCCGCGGCCCGCCACCGTCATCACGGTTGCGCCGGCCGGCACGCCGCTTCCCGACGGACACGGTCACGCTTTCGAAGTGGCCATCGAGCAGGTCAGTGGTGCGACGGTGAAAGTGACTGCGGCAGGCCACACTTGGCTGGCCGATATGGACTTGTTCCGCGCCGAGAACCGCTATGTCAACCTGGAGTCTGTCGCGATGTCGTTCGCCACGTAGCGTCGAGGATGGTGCAGACGATGGGGGACTTGCTCACGGCGCGTAGGCATTTCGACCGCGCCATGGCAACGATGGACAGGCAGGGGCGCGCCGCGGCCTTACCCGAGTTCGTGGCCGCCACCGAGGCCGATCCGTCGATGGCCGACGCCTGGCTGGGCCGCATCGCCTGCGGCGACAACGACCTGGCCTCCCTGAAGCGGCTCAATCATCACCGCGAGTGGCTGCACCGCGAGACCACCCGGATCGGCCGGACCCTGGCCGCGGAGATGCAGTTGGGCCCCTACATCGGCATCACGGTGACCGACGCATCACAAGTGGGGCTCGCGTTGTCGTCGGCGCTCACGATCGCGGGCGAATACACCGAGGCCGACCGCCTGCTGGCCGGCCGCGACCTGCTCGATTCGTGGGGCAATTATCAGTGGCATCAGCTGTCCCGGGCGTTTCTGATGTTCGCCACCCAGCGGTGGCCGGACCTGCTGCTGACGGCCGCGGAGGAGCTGCCGCCGCAGGCGATCATCATGTCCGCGGTGACGGCGTCGATCTGCGCGCTGGCCGCCCACGCGGCCGCGCATCTCGGGCAGGGCCGGGTGGCGCTGGACTGGCTCGACCGGGTCGACGTGATCGGCCAGACCACGTCGTCGAGCCGGTTCGGCGCCGAGGTGTTGACGGCCTCGATCGGCCCGGCCGACATTCCGCTGCTCGTCGCCGACTTGGCGTACGTGCGGGGAATGGTGCATCGCCAGCTGCACGAGGAGGACCGGGCCCAGATCTGGTTGTCGAAGGCCACCATCAACGGGGTCCTGACCGGCGCCGCCAAAGCCGCCCTGGCCGACCGGAATCTGCAGCTGGTGGTGACCGACGAACACACCATTGCCAGCCGCACCGACAAGTGGGACGCCTCGACCGCGAAGAGCCGCGAGCAGCTGGAGGACGACGACGCGGCCGGTCGGCGCGCCGAGCTCCTGGCGGAGGGCCGGCAGCTGCTGGCCAAACAGGTCGGGCTGGCTGCGGTCAAGCAGGCGGTGTCGGCGTTGGAGGATCAGCTCGAGGTGCGCGTGATGCGCCTCGAGCACGGGCTGCCCGTGGAGGGGCAGACGAACCACATGCTGTTGGTAGGACCCCCCGGCACCGGCAAGACGACCACCGCCGAGGCGCTGGGCAAGATCTATGCCGGCATGGGGATCGTGCGGCATCCGGAGATCCGTGAGGTCCGCCGCTCGGATTTCTGCGGGCACTACATCGGCGAGTCCGGTCCCAAGACCAACGAGCTGATCGAAAAGTCGCTCGGCCGAATCATTTTCATGGACGAGTTCTACTCGCTGATCGAACGCCACCAGGACGGCACGCCGGACATGATCGGCATGGAGGCCGTCACCCAGCTCCTGGTGGCGCTGGAAACCCACCGGTTCGACTTTTGCTTCATCGGGGCGGGCTACGAGGATCAAGTGGACGAATTCCTCACGGTGAACCCGGGTTTGGCGGGCCGGTTCAACCGCAAGCTGCGTTTCGAGTCCTATTCGCCGGCTGAGATCGTCGAGATCGGGCACCGCTACGCCACACCGCGGGCGAGCCTGCTGGACCCCGGCGCGCGGGAGGCGTTTCTGGATGCGGCCACCACCATCCGCAACTACACCACCCCCGGTGGGCAGCACGGCATCGACGCCATGCAAAACGGCCGGTTCGCGCGCAACGTCATCGAGCGCGCCGAGGGGTTCCGCGACACCCGGGTGGTCGCCCAGAAGCGCTCGGGCCAACCGGTGACCGTCGAGGATCTGCAGATCATCACAGCCGCCGACATCGAGTCCGCGGTGCGCAGCGTGTGTTCGGACAACCGCGACATGGCCGCGATCGTCTGGTAGCTAGCCGACCGGTTCCGGGCCGTCGGGGAACGCGCCGGTGGCCTGGAAGATGACACGCCGGGCGATCTCGACGGCGTGGTCGGCGAAGCGTTCGTAGAACCTGCCCAGCAGGGTCACGTCGACCGCGGCGGCCACGCCGTGTTCCCATTGCCGATCCATCAGCTCGGTGAACAGCTTGCGGTGCAGATCGTCCATGGTGTCGTCTTCCGCATTGAGCAGGCGCGCCTTGTTGGGGTCGCCGGTGCGCAAGACCTCTTCGGCGGCGGCGCCCAATTCGACGGCGACACGACCCATTTCGGCGAAATAGCCGTTGGCCTCTTCGGGCAGCACGTGTTCGGGGTGGCGGCGGCGAACGATCTTGGCGACGTGCACGGCCAGGCCGCCCATGCGTTCGACGTCGGCACACACCCGGATCGCGGAGACCACGGCGCGCAGGTCACCGGCCACCGGGGCCTGCAGCGCCAGCAGCACGAACGCGGCGTCCTCGGCCGCGGCGCTCATCTCCGCGAGCCGGCCCTGCTCGTCGATGACCCGCTCGGCCAGCGCGAGGTCGGCGTCCAGGAGGGCCTGGGTGGCGTTCTGCATCGACAACCCAGCCCTTCCGCACATGTCGGCCAGCTGCTCATTGAGGGCATCCAGCTGCTCGTGAAAGGCCGTGCGCATGGCCCTTAGATTACGTCCGCACGGGGCGCAAACAAGGCGACCGGCGGCAAGTCAGCCGGCGCCGCGGTTTCGTTGTTCGCTCAGGAATTTTGACCAGGACTCCATCTCGGGATGCCGCTGGAGCAGGGCCCGCCGTTGGCGCTCGGTCATGCCGCCCCAGATACCGAACTCCACCCTGTTGTCCAACGCTTCCGCTCCGCACTCCCGCATCACCGGGCAGCGGCGGCAGAATATCGCGGCCTCGCGCTGGGCGGCGCCCCGGACGAACAGTGTTTCGGGGTCGACGGTGAGGCATAGGGCGCTCGACACCCAACCGGTCGGATCCGCCGCATCTGTGCCGCTGACCGCTCCCCGAGTAGCCGCAAGGTGCGGCCTTTGACCGGCGGGCTTTGATCGCGGCATCAGCTTTCTCCCGGCTCGACTTCCCCACTGCGGACGAACAAGTGCAGTGATTGCCCGCGGGACGCCGCCGCCAAAACGCACGACACCGAGCCGCGGCCAGAGATTGGTCTCCGGTAACACGGATGTTCCTTCGAGTTGGTTCACACTCCGCCGGAGGGTTGGTGCGGCGTCAGCGGCCGATCGGCTCGAATCGGAAAACGGCGACCCGGCCGGCCAGCGCCTCGAATTCGTCGGGCGTTCCGTCGCGCACCATCCCCGAACGCTTCGCGAACGCCACCCCGACCGGGACTTCGGCGGGAAAGGCGCGCAACACCGGCCGCGCCTCCTCGGCGTCCAGCTCGACGATCTTGACCTGGCGGGACCGTCGGCCCCGGCTCAGCGTGCCGCGGCCCGCGGCGCGGGCGTTCGCCGCCCAGTCGGCGCCCGGGTAGCCGGCGACGACGTAGAGGCCGCCGCGGAATTCGAACGGCGTCATCGGGGTGCTGCGCGACCGGCCCGACTTGCGGCCGGGCACGGTCAGCACCATGGCGGGCCCGGTCGGTATCCCGAGCCGCTGGACGGCCATCATCACCTTGTTCATCGGCTTGAGGTAGCGCGGCGGACGTGGTTCGGACATGTCGGCTCCTCGCTTCAGGATCGGGCGAACAGGTCGCGGTGCTCGGACACCCAGTGCGCGAACGGGGTCGCCGGGCGGCCGAGGATCTTCTCCACGTCGTGGGTGACCAGCGCCGGTTTGTCGAGGGTCTCGGCCTGCATGGCGATATACGCGTCGGCGAACTCCGCACCCAGCCCCAACCCGATGAACCGTTGCCGCACCATGTCCGCCGGCGCTTCGAAATATTGCAGCGGCCGCCCGAGGACCTGGCCGATGACGCCGGCCAGCTCGGCGTTGGTGAACGCCTGCGGACCGGTCATCGGGATCCGTTGCCCCACAAGGTCGTCGGTGAGCAACGCCCGTGCCGCGACGGCCGCGATGTCGCTCTCCACGATCGGCGCCGACGACGCCGCGGCATACGGCCCGCCGATGACGTCTCCGGCGCGCAGCTGCGCGCCCCACATGCCGGCGAAGTTGGTGGCGAAGACGGAGGGCCGCAGGCTCACCCAGTCCAGGCCGGAATCCACGGCGAGCTGTTCGACTTCCTTGTTGCGGTCCCCGCGGAAGCGCGACGGCTGCCGCGAGAGGTCGTCGTCGGCGTTGATCGCCGACAGGGCGACCAGCTTGGTCACCCCCGCGCGACGGCATCGGGCGACCGTCTCGGCGAGCTGTCCGTCGAGGGCCCGCGAGTTGAGGAATACGGCCGAGGCACCGGGCAGCGCGCCCGCTGCGGATTCGAACACCTCGACTTCGGCGGGCAAGCCCGCGGCGTCGGGCGTGCGGGAGACCGCGCGCACGCGGGCGCCCGCGGCGACGAGTTCTTCGACGAGCGGGCGCCCGACGTTGCCGGTCGCGCCGGTTACGACGATTGTCATGGGAGTGGTTCCTTCCGTGAGTTTTCCTGACTGCGCCTACGACGGCGCCGGAGCCGGGAAAGTTACAGCGCAAACGCGTAACTTTTTGCGGCCCCGCCTCGTCGAAGGGTCATGAGCCAATCGCCCGCACCCGGCGACCGGGTCGCCCTGGCCTGGCGCCGGCACCGCCCGTACCTGATCAATCTCGCGTATCAGATGCTCGGTGACGTCGGTGACGCCGAAGACGTTGCGCAAGAAGCGTTTCTGCGACTGTCGCGGACCGATCCGGACGAGATCGATGACGTCCGCGGCTGGCTGACGGTGGTGGCGAGCCGCCTCTGCCTCGATCAGGTGCGCTCGGCGCGCGCCCGTCACGAGCGGCCCGGTGACGTCGACGAGCGGCCGGGGACGCCCCGCTCGGACCCCGCGGAGCGGGTCACCCTCGACGACGAGGTTCGCACCGCACTGCTGGAGGTGCTACGCCGGCTCAGCCCCGGTGAACGGGTCGCCTTCGTGCTGCACGACGTGTTCGGGGTCCCGTTCGACACGATCGCCGAGACCGTGGGACGCCCGGTCGGCACCTGCCGGCAGCTGGCGCGGCGCGCCCGGACCAAATTCACTGCGGCGCAACCGAAATTGATCGAGGTTGCACCAGCCGAGCACCAGCTGGTCACGGAGAAGTTCATCACCGCGTGTGCCAACGGAGACATCGCGGGATTGACCGCGGTGCTGGACCCCACGGTCTGGGGCGTGGGCACGGTCCTTGCCGACCCGGCCCCGCCGCCCCAGGTCAACCATGGCCCCCACGCGGTGGCCACCAACCTGATGCGCTACCTGGGGCCGGAAGTGACTCTGGTCAGCGGACCCGCCGGGGGACCGGCGGTGCTGGCGTTCGCCGAGCGCCGGCTTTTCGCCGCGATCGTGTTGACGGTGCGCGGCCACCTGGTGACCAAGATCGAGGCCGTCGCCGACCCTATGGCCCGGGCGGCGGCGGGCTCGCCGGGCGCTCCGGCCGGGCCGCGAAATATCCCGCGATCGTCGCGGTGATCTGAAGGAATTTGCGCCGCGTCGCCGGGGCCATCTCGCCGTTCACGTCGATCACGCCGCCGGGCCGCAGATGGGGGTCGTAGGGCACCTCGATCACCGGCTGCCCGTGCTCAACGAACTCGCGGGCCAGCAGCTCGCGCGTGCGCTTGTCGGCGTGGCCGTCGGAATCGTTGAGCACCACGACCGTGCGGTGCAGCAGGCCGGTCTGGCCCCTGTCGGAAAGCCATTCCATGGTCCGGGCGGCGGCGTTGGCCCCGTCCGCCCAGGGCGAGGTCACCACGATCAGCGCGTCGAGGTCGCGCAACACCTCCTGGGTCACCGGCGAATCCATCGTCGAGCCGCAGTCGATGACCGAGATCGTGAAGTGGCGGTCCAACTGGCGCGCGGCCTCCCGGTAAATCGCGGGATCGAGGACCCGCCGCGGGCCGGACGCCGGCTCGCCGCCGAGCACGTGCAGGCCGGCGGGGTTGCGGCCGAGGCGCCCGACCACGTCGGCGAAGGACCGCAGATTCTTGTCGGAGGTCAATTCCCAGAACGAGCCGCTCGACCGCGGGTCGATCCGATTGCTCAGCCGGCCGAACGCGGTATCGGCGTCG
>NZ_LZIS01000030.1 GCF_001667015.1 Mycobacterium sp. E3198
AGCACCAGCGTGGCGGGCGGGTTGTTCACGACGTTGGCCAGCAGCGCGGCGATCGCCGCGATCGCGAGCAGCGCGGGGGCGGGTGGGTTCGGCCGGCCTGCTGGGACGGGTGTTCGTCATCTCCTCCCTGATCACCGCCGTGTTGAGCCTGGACGCCGCGGTGGTGTTGCTGACCCCCGTGGTGCTGGTCGCCGTGCGGCGGCTGCGCACGCCGGTGCGGCCCTACGCCTACGCCACGGCGCATTTGGCCAACGGGGCCTCGCTGCTGCTGCCGGTGTCGAACCTGACCAACCTGCTGGCGTTTCACACCGCCAACATCTCGTTCACCAGGTTCACGCTGCTGATGGCGTTGCCGTGGCTGGGCGCGGTCGCCACCCTGTACGCGATTTTCCGGTGGTTCTTCGCCGCTGACCTGCGCGTGCAGCCCGACCCGGAGGAGCTGGGGCCGGCGCCGCGGCCGCCGGTGTTCGTGTTGGTGGTGGTCGGGCTGACGCTGACCGGGTTCGTGGTCGGCCAGTCCGTGGGGGTCGCCCCGGCCTGGGTGGCGCTCATCGGCGCGTCGGTGCTGTTCATGCTCGCCGGCCACGACACCACCTCGACCACCCTGACGTACGCGCTCTGGTCGCTGGGGCACCACC
>NZ_LZIS01000031.1 GCF_001667015.1 Mycobacterium sp. E3198
TGCTCCGACAGCTCAATATCGCGGCGCCCGTAATCCGCCAACGACAAATCGGCCACCTTGAAATCAATACCGTTACGGACGTCGGCGGTTAACGAGATTTCGGTCGTCGTCATAACGTGTTATACATCCTTCTACGATTTAGGCCGTACGGGCTATGGTGTGCAAAAACGTCGCCTGGCTAAACCGATGCTGTCTTACTTGCTCACCGGTTATTTGTTCTTCGAGTTTGAGGTGCGACCACGACGTCAGCACCTGCTGAATTTCATCTGCAATCACGGCGCAATCGCAACCAGATCCGCAATCTACTGCGCTGAACGGAATGGTTGAGGGACGCGTCATTGGGTAGCCTCGATTCCGACCATACACCTATGCAACTGTTAAACGCCGCCACGAAAGCTGTTCAAGAGCTGTGACGGCGGAGCGCACAAGTGCGTGAGCAGTTAGCTGGGCTTAGTAACGAGGGATGGAGAATTCGTGACGATCGCGGTAACCGGTTCGATTGCGACCGACAACCTGATGCGGTTCCCCGGCCGCTTCTCCGAGCAGCTGCTGGCGGATCACCTGGAAAAGGTGTCGCTCAGCTTCCTGGTGGAAGACCTCGTGATCCACCGCGGCGGCGTCGCCGGAAACATCGCCTTCGCCATCGGTGTGCTGGGCGGCGACGTCGCGCTGGTCGGTGCGGCCGGCAACGACTTCGGCGAATACCGCCAATGGCTCCAGGGTCACGGTGTCGACTGCGACAACGTGCTGATCTCGCAGACCGCGCACACCGCGCGGTTCACCTGCACCACCGACGAGGACATGGCGCAGATCGCGTCGTTCTATCCGGGCGCGATGTCGGAGGCACGCAACATCGAGCTCGCCGACGTGATGTCCCGCGCCGGCAAGCCCGAGCTGGTCATCATCGGGGCCAACGATCCGGCGGCGATGGTCGTGCACACCGAGGAGTGCCGCAACCTGGGTTTGGCGTTCGCGGCGGACCCGTCGCAGCAGCTACCCAGGCTGTCCGGAGACGAAATCAGCAAGCTGATCGACGGCGCCACTTACCTGTTCACCAACGATTACGAATGGGAGTTGTTGCTCAACAAGACCGGCTGGTCGGAGGCCGAGGTGATGAACATGGTCGAGCTGCGGGTGACCACGCTGGGCGCGAAGGGGGTCGACATCGTCGACCGCGGCGGCAGCACGGTGCATGTCGACGCGGTGCCCGAGACCAGCCGGACCGACCCGACCGGCGTCGGCGATGCGTTCCGGGCCGGTTTCTTCACCGGCCGCGGCGCGGGCCTGAGCGTGGAGCGTTCGGCCCAGCTGGGCTCGCTGGTGGCGGTGCTGGTGCTGGAGTCAACCGGAACCCAGGAGTGGCAATGGGACGTCGGCGTCGCCAAGACCCGGTTGGCGGGTGCGTACGGCGCCGACGCGGCCACCGAGATCGCCGCGGTGCTTGCCTAGTTCGTCCGGCGGTGTCCGCGGGGCTGCGGGAACGGTCAGAAGCTCCCGTACGGCGTGCCCGTCAGGATCGAATAGCCCGCCTCGCCGAGGACCGCGACTTCCAATCCGCCTAGCAGCGGGAGCAATCCGACATCGGCGGCCACCGGGTAGCCGAACGCGTTGACGAGCCCGGCCAGGGGCTGGCCGTTGACCATTTGGGTCACCCCGTTCAGGAACAGGTTGACGTCATACGACGGCAGGGAGACGAGCATCGCCGTCGTGATGTCCGCCGTGGGAAGCAGCGCCGAATAGGCCGTCGAGAACGCCGTCGTCGCGCCGCCGACGATCCCGGTGTTCGCCGCCTCCAGGCCCGAAATCAGGTCGGTGATCGTGGGCGCCCCCGCCGGCAGCGCCGGCGTGCCCGGACCCGACGACAGTGACGCCAGCGCCTGCGGGATGCCCTGCAGCGACGGCAGTTCCGGGGGACCCTCGGCGGAAAAGTCGCCGATCGCGGCGCCGATTCCCTGGTGGATCCCGCTGACCAGGGCGGGCCCCAGGGCGGTGGTGTCGCTCAGTGGCGGCAGGAGCCCGAAAGGGGTCGCCACATTGGCCGGGCCCGTGGACCAGCCGAAATTGGGATCTCCGTAGCCCCAGTTGACGAGCGGCGTCAAAACCGGTTGGACCAGATCGGCGATCGGATTGCCCACGTAGGGGATGAGCCGCACCGGATCCAACAACGGCAGGTTCGGGTTGGGAATCATGTAGAAGGTGGTCTGGGTGGGGCCCTGGGTCGGCAGCGCGATCGCCGAATTGATCTGCGTGGGCGTCAGGGTGTCGTAGCCCGTGTGCACGGTCACCATGCCGGCCAGGGCATTGAGGTCGGAGAAGACGTCGATCGGGTATCGCGGGAAGTCGGCCCAGCCGTCGTATTCGATGGTGTAGACCTTGGTCACGAAGTCGTTGGTGGGCATCGGTCCCAGGGTCGAAAAGCCCAGCGTCGGCAGGCTCAGACCCGGGAAGCGCGCATCCCAGCCCCCGTTGGGATTCATCGAATTGCCAAGCAGCACAAAGTTTATCGGCAGATCGCTGGGCGTGCCGCTCGGGTCCAGCAACTTCATTTCCAGCGCGGCGATGTTGGCGCCCTGCGAGTAGCCCAGCACGTTGATGGTGTTTCCGGCGGCGAGTTGCTGCTGTACCGCGTTGTCGAGGGCGGTGACGCCCCGCGCTATCGAGATGTTTTGCATCAAGTCCTTGATGCCGCTGTCCGGATATTCCCCGGCCGGCATGAACAGGGCTTGAACGATGCCGACGGGGAAATGGGGGGCGACGTACTTGCTGACGACGTTGGTCACGAAGTCCGGCGGAGGGAAAGGCATGCCGCTGCCGCCCAGGACAAAAGTGACGGGCGGGTCCGCGGCGCCGGTCGTGAGGCCGCCGGTCGCGGCGAACGCGGCCCGGCCGGCGGCCTCGGTGGTGGCATAGGCGTTGCCGGCCGCCGCCAGCGCTTGGGCGAAATCACCGTGCAGCGTTGCCACCCGGCCGATCAGTGCCCGCCACTGTTGGCCGTACGCGTTGAACAGGCCCGCCACCGCGGCGGACACCTCGTCGGCGGCGGCCGCCGCCACACCGGTTGTCCTGGCCGCCGTGGTCGCCCCGGCCTCGTCGAGCATCGAGCCGAGTGCCGCCACATCCGCCGCCGTCGTCACTATCGCCTGCGGTTGCGCCTGCACGTACGCCATCGGTTCCTCCCTCGTGCGCCAGCATAGGGCGGTGCGGCGGGCCGGGCGGGCGTTCAGGCGAGACGTTCGTCGGGCATGTCCTCGGCCACAAGACCTTTCACCTGCCGGTAGTAGATGACCTGTCCGCCGCCGGCCCAGTTGCCCTCCGGAATCTCATGGATCAGCGTCCACACATGAAACGCCCGGGGACCCTGCGGCGCAATCCCGGCCGCGGCGCACACCGCGCCGTGCACGTCGGCGGCGAGCCGTTCCTTGCGATGCTGGTCCAGCGCTCCATGGAAGACCGTCAGTTCGACCCTGAACCGCGGCGCACCCGGAGCCCGGCCGCCCACCAACAGCTCGCCCTCTCCCATCGGATGCAGGTACACCCAGGTGTTCTCCCGCAGAAACGGTGTGTCCGGGGCGCGTTCGGCGCGCAGGAGCGCGGTCACCAACTCGTCGGTCAGCCGGTCCAACGCCTCGTCGTCCAGCGAGCCGCGCACGTACGTCAGGTCGATCATGGGCATCCCACGATCATTCCGCGTGGCGCACCGCCAGGCCAGTACGGCTAGGTCAGCACTGGGATCAGCAGCCGCGACGACGAGCGAACCGTGTTCAAACTGGTGGTCCCGACGGCGGCGTGCCGGAAGTTCATGATCGCCGGCGCCGACGGGTCCTGGTCGTCGCTGGTGAGGATCAGGCGGATGCGGTGGCCGGCGCCGAACCGTCGAGCGTTGGGCACCAAGGGGATTCGATATATTACGTTCTCGCCCAGGGGCACGGCCTCCGGGTTGCGGCACGGGAGCACCGGCGCGCCGGGTCGGCTGGCCGCCTCGTCGACCTCGCGCAGGCTGGCGCGCAACCAGCCGGCGGTGACGTCGGTGGTCGTTCCGTCGGGCGCCACGTCCTGCAGCATGGCCATCCACCCGGTGTCGATCGCGGTCGCCGAGGCGACGAGCCGCAGTTCGATGTCGCCGACGACGTCGAGGTCCTCGGACAGCGGCGCGCCGGTCCAGGTCAGCGCCGACGGCGGGTCGATCTTGCTGGGTTTGACCCGACCCAGGCCCGAGCCCAGGACCATGAACTCGCGGCCGCCGGGCTCGCCCTCGTCCTCGCTCAGGGCGCCGTCGGCGCGCAGCGCGAGTTCGCGATGCGGGGCGCGCGACGGCGGCCACGAATCGGCGGTGCGCCACTCGTCGGCGCCGGGCAGGAAGTACCGGATCGGGGGCCCCTCGATGATGCCGGTGTCGCGGCCCTTGAGCCAATGGTCGTACCAGGCCAGTGCCTCGGTGTGCATGCTTTCCCACGGCCACGTCAGTCCGAACTTGCCCAGCATGCCCATCCGCACGCAGGCGTTGTCGGACAACCCTTTCCAGGTGGCGAACGTGGAGGGCAGGTGCAGCGGCACGTTCTCCCAGTCGCAGCCGAGGTAGACGGGGATGTCGATCTCCTTGAGCAGCGGCAACAGGTTTCGCTCCTCCCACCATTCGTCGCGGGTCGGATGCCTGACGACGGCCTCCTGCCAGAGTTCGTCCCACGGGTGCGGGTTGTGGGGCAGCCTGAGCACTTGGCGCAGCATGGTCACCGCCGCCTCGCCGTTGGCGGTCTCGAACTTCTTATGCACGCGTGGGCTTTTCAGCACCCGCCGGGCCAATCCGACTGGCTTGCTGCGCCACAGCCGGTCGCTGCGCTCGGCGGTCAGCCCCATCATGGCCAGGAACGGCGTCACAAAGGACGAGCTCAGCAGGCCGTGGTGGTTCGCGCCGTCGTACAGGTCGGCGGTCACGGCCAGCGGGAAGATCGCCTTGAGGTGGGGCGGGCGTTCGACGGCCGCCTCGAGCTGGGCCATCGCGAAGTAGCTGATGCCGATCATGCCGACGTTGCCGTCGCACCACGGTTGGGCGGCAACCCACTCGACGAGGTCGTGCACGTCGCGGCGTTCCTGGGCGTCGAAAAACGTGAAGGTGCCATCCGAGCCGTTGGTGCCGCGGAGGTTGGCGATGACGTGCGTGTAGCCGCGCGGCACCCAGAAGTCCGTCACGCCGGCCTCGACGAATCCGGCCGGGGCGCCCAGGTCCTGCACTTGCCGCGGGTAGGGGGAGACGGCGAGCAGCGCCGGGAAGCGTCCGTCGGCGTCGGGCCGATGGACGTCGGCCAAAAGCCTTGTGCCGTCGCGCATCGCGATGGCGGTGTTGATGTCGCTGCGTTTCGCGTACCGCGGCTCGCTGAGGTTGCGGTACTGCCGGCCGGTGGTCTGCGGGCCGTTGAGCGCCGGAAGGATCGTTGCCATAGTTTCACGCTACGTTGAAACTAGTCTCAACGCAAGATGAAATTTCACGCTATGGTGAGCCGGTGGCGAAGCGTTCCACCAGCCCGGGTCCGCGCGACGAGCGAGGCGTTCTGGCGGCGCGCATCCTGTCGGCGGCGCGCGACGAATTCGCCGAACACGGCTGGGCCGGCACCGCGATTCGCGCCGTCGCCCGCGCCGCCGACGTCGACCCGGCGTTGATCTACCACTACTTCGGCTCCAAGGAGGGCCTGCTCGACGCCGCCACCGCGCCGCCGCAGAAGTTCCTCGATTCGGTCACCAGGACGTGGGCCACGCCCCGGGCGGAGTTGGGCGAGCGCCTGATCCGCAACGTGCTGGAGATTTGGGCGGACGAGGAGGTGGGGCCCGTGCTGCGGGCGGTGGTGCTGACCGCGGCCCACGAGCCAAAGACCCGCGAAAAGCTGCGCCTGATCGTGGAGCGCGGGCTGATCGGCGAATCCACGCTGGGCGATGACGAGGACGAACGGCTGCGTCGCAGCGGCCTGATCTCCAGCCAGTTGATCGGGTTCGCCTTATTGCGCTACGTCTGGAAGATCGAGCCGATCGCCTCGATGTCCGACGACGAGGTGGTCGCGGCCGTCGGGCCCAACCTGCAGCGCTACGTCGACGGCGACATCGCCCCGAATTGAACGTGGTTCGGGTCGGCGAACGGCGAGAATGACCAGATGCGTGTGACGCTTCCGCTCGTCGTGGCAGCCGCCTTGGTCCTCGGTGCCCCGCCAGGGCGGGCCGACCCGAACGTGCCGCCGGTCAGCGACGCGGCGCGCGCGGCCGGATTCATCGACGTGCGCACGGTGGTACCCGACGCGATCATCGACCTGCGCTACGCGACGACGAACAATTTCACCCACAGGCAGCAATATCCGTCCGACGCGCGATGCCTGGTCCATCAATCCATGGGTCCGGGGCTGGCGGCGGCCGCGGCGTCGCTGCGCCCACAGGGCCACGTGCTGGTGTTCTGGGACTGCTACCGGCCGCACGACGTCCAGGTCAACTTGTTCAACGCGGTCCCGAACCCCGCGTGGGTGGCCCGCCCCGGCCAGTACGCGCACAGCCATGAGTCCGGGCGTTCGGTGGACGTGACCTTCACGAGTGTGGCCGAGCAGTGCCCGGCGGAGCGGCAGGTCGACGGGCTGTGTCTGGCCGACATGGGTACCGACTTCGACGATTTCTCTTCGCGCGCAACGGCATACGCCACGCAGGGTGTCAGCGCCGACGCGCAGGCGAATCGCGCGCGGCTGCGGGACGCCATGAAGTACGGCGGGCTGGCGCCGTACTCCGGGGAGTGGTGGCACTTCGACGGCCCGGGCGCCGGCGTCGACCGCCCGATACTCAACGTCCCCGTGGACTGACGACGTCTCATATTTCGAGATAATAATTTCATATTATGAATCCGGCGGTAGGCTTCACGCCATGAGCGCACAACCGGCCAAGTACACGCACGGGCACCACGAGTCGGTGCTGCGCAGCCATCAGCGGCGCACCGCGGAGGACTCCGCGGCCTATCTGCTGCCCCACCTGCAGCCGGGTTCGTCGATGCTCGACATCGGCTGCGGCCCCGGGACCATCACCGCTGCCCTGGCCGAGCGGGTGGCGCCCGGAACGGTGCTGGCCGTCGACCAATCCGCCGGCGTCCTCGACGTGGCCCGCGCCGAGATCGAGCGGCGCAACCTGACCAACGTCGCCTTCACGACCGCCGACGTGCATCGCCTGGAGTTCCCCGACGACACGTTCGACGTCGTCCACGCGCACCAGGTGCTGCAGCACGTCGCGGATCCGGTGCAGGCGCTGCGGGAGATGCGCCGCGTGTGCCGGCCGGGCGGGATCGTCGCGGCACGCGACGCCGACTACGCGGGCTTCATCTGGTTTCCGCTTATCCCCGGGCTGGACCTGTGGCTCGACCTCTACGGCAAGGCGCACCGAGCCAACGGCGGCGAACCGGATGCGGGCCGGCGGCTGCTGTCCTGGGCGCTGGCGGCCGGCTTCGACGACGTCGCCCCGACGGGCAGCGTCTGGTGCTACGCGACCCCCGAAACCCGCGACTGGTGGGGCGGCATGTGGGCCGACCGGATCCTGCACTCGAGCGTGGGTCGCGACCTGCTGGCCTCGGGCCTGGCCACTTCCGACCAGCTCGAACAGATCGCGGCGGCATGGCGGGAGTGGGCAGCGGCCCCCGACGGTTGGCTGTCGATCCCGCACGGCGAAATCCTCTGCCGGGCGTAGGTGAGAAACGTAACGTCCCAGCTCAGCGCTACGGTATTGGCATTCTCTTTTTTTGCAAGTACGTTATTCATCGATGGATAACGCTGCTCAGACACCATCGGGCATCCCGCTGCGGCCCGTCTACGGGCCGACGGACAGGCCCGCGGAACCGCCGCCGCCCGGGGAGTTTCCCTTCACCCGGGGCAACTTCGCGTCCGGCTATCGGGGCAAGCTGTGGACCTTCCGGCAGTACTCCGGTTTCGGCACCGCCGAGGAATCCAATCGGCGCTACCGCTACCTGTTGGACCAGGGCGGGACGGGGCTGTCGGTGGCGCTCGACCTGCCCACCCAGTGCGGGTATGACTCCGACGACCCCGAGTTCGGCGAGGAGGTCGGACGGGTTGGCGTCGCGGTGGACACGCTGGCCGACTTCGAGATCCTGTTCGACGGGATCCCCCTGGACAAGCTCAGCACGAGCATGACGATCAACGGGACGGCGGCGATCCTACTGGCCTTCTACGTCGCCGCCGCCGAGAAAAAGGGCATCCCGCGGGCCAAGCTCACCGGCACCATCCAGAACGACATCCTCAAGGAGTACGCCTCGCGCGGGACCTGGATCTGGCCCCCGGAACCGTCGCTGCGGCTGATCGCCGACACCATCGAGTTCTGCGCGGCCGAGGTGCCAAGGTTCAACGCGATCTCGGTGGCGGGGGCGCACTTCCGCGACGCCGGCGCCAACGCGGTGCAAGAGATGGCGTTCACCCTGGCCGACGGCGTCACCTATTGCGACACCGTCGTCGAGCGCGGCCGGATGACCATCGACCAGTTCGCGCCGCAGATCTCGTTCTTCTTCTACACGCACGGCGACTTCTTCGAGGAGGTCGCCAAATACCGTGCGGGACGGCGGCGTTGGGCGACGATCGTGCGGGAACGCTACGGCGCGACGACGGACAAGGCGTCGATGTTCCGCTTCGGCTGCGTGTGCGGCGGCGCCTCCCTGTACGCCCCGCAGGCGCAGAACAACCTGGTACGGGTGGCCTACGAGGCGATGGCGGCGGTGCTCGGCGGGGTCCAGTCGATGTTCACCGCGGCCTGGGACGAACCGTTCGCGCTGCCCACCGAGGAGTCCACCACGCTGGCGCTGCGCACCCAGCAGATCCTGGCCTACGAAACCGGTGTCGCCAGCGTCGCCGACCCGCTGGGGGGCTCCTACTTCGTCGAGGCGCTCACCGACGCCACCGAGGCCCGCATCGTCGAGATCATGGACGACCTGGAGCGCCACGGCGGCATGGTCAGCGCCATCGAGGACGGGTACTTGCAGGGCCTGATCGCCGACGAAGCCTTCCGGGTGCATCAGGACGTCGAGGCGGGAGCCCGCCCGGTCGTCGGGGTCAACCGATTCGTCTCGGAAGAACCCGAGCCCGATGTGGTCACCTACGAGCTCGACGCCGAGGGCCGCGATTTGCAGCTGAAGCGGCTCTCCAAGGTGAAGGCCGAAAGGGATTCGGGCGCAGTGCAATCCACGCTCGCGGAACTGTCGCGGGCCGCCGAAGGAACCGACAACCTGATGCACAAGCTGATCGACTGCGCCAACGCGTATTGCACGGTCGGGGAGATGGTTTCCGCGCTCAAAGGGGTGTGGGGCGAATTCCAGCAACCGGTGGTCTTCTAGATGGCCGTGCGGATTCTGGTGGCCAAGCCCGGCCTCGACGGACACGACCGCGGCGCCAAGATCGTCGCGCGCACCCTGCGCGATGCCGGCTTCGAGGTGATCTACACCGGCATCCGGCAGCGCATCGAGGACATCGCATCGATAGCCGTGCAGGAGGACGTCGCGGTCGTCGGGCTGAGCATCCTGTCCGGGGCGCACCTGACGCTGACGGCGCGAACGATCGAGGCGTTGCGGGCGGCCGATGCCGCCGACATCGCCGTCGTCGTCGGCGGAACCATTCCGCACGCCGACGTACCCAAGCTGTTGTCGGCCGGGGCCGCCGCCGTGTTTCCCACGGGGACACCGTTGGAGGACCTGGTGCGCGAAATCCGCTCATTGACAGGCAGTCCCGAACCAGCCCCGGAGGAATCGTGCGCGTCGGAGTGATGATCGGCGCCGAGCGTGGCGACATGGCCCGCAAGGTGAGCAAGCTGGCCTCCGATATCGAATGGGCCGAGTCGGCCGGTCTGGACACCGCGTGGATGCCGCAGGTGCCCAACGACTTCGACTGCCTGACCATGGTGTCGCTGATGGCCGCGCACAGCTCGCGCATCGAGCTCGGCACCGCGGTGGTGCCGCTGCAGGCCCAGCATCCGATCGCCCTTGCCCGGCAAGCGCTCTCGACGCATGCGGTGGCCGGCGGACGGCTGGCGCTGGGCGTCGGGCCGTCGCACCATTGGATCATCCGCGACATGCTCGGCCTGCCGTATGAGAAGCCGGCGTCCTACACCCGCGACTACCTGCAGGTGCTGGGCGCCGCGATTGCCGGGCCGGGACCGGTTGACGTCGAGAATGATTCGTTCGCCGTGCACAATCCGTTGGTGATCGGGGCCGATACCCCGATGCCGGTGCTGGTCGCCGCGCTCGGGCCGGTGATGTTGCAGCTCGCCGGCGAACTCGCCGACGGCACGGTGTTGTGGATGGCCGACGAGCGCGCGATCGGTGACCACATCGCGCCGAAGATCACCAAGGCCGCCGCGGACGCCGGCCGTCCCGCGCCGCGGATCGTCGCTGGCATCCCCGTATGCCTGTGCGCGCCTGCGCAAGTCGACGAGGCCAAGGAGCGGGCCAACCGCATCCTGGGCGAGGCCGAGGTGTCGCCCAACTATCAGCGCCTGCTGGAACGCGGCGACGCGCGCGATGTCGGCGATCTGTGCGCGGCCGGCGACGAGGATGCCATCCTTGCCCGGATGCGCCGCTTCGCCGACGCCGGGGTGACGGACGTGTCGGTGCGGCTGCTGCCCATCGGCGACAACCGGGACGAGCTGGTCGCCTCCAAGCGGCGGACGCGCGAGATGATCGCCGCCCTCGCAACGGAGTTGCGTTGACGGCCAACCCGGCTCCGCTCGCGGGGATACGCATCCTCGAGGTCGGCACCATGCTCGCGGGCCCGTATGCCACCATGCTGCTCGCCGATCTCGGCGCCGAGGTCACCAAGATCGAACCCGCCGGCGGCGAGATCTCGCGCAGCGTCGGCGCCTCCTACTTCGCCAGCCTCAACCGCAACAAGTCCAGCCTCACTTTGGACCTGAACTCCGATGCGGGACAGCGGCGTCTCGGCGAACTGGTCGCGGAATCCCACGCGCTACTCGTCAACCTGAAGCCGTCCGCCATCCGCCGGCTGGGTCTGACCTACGAGGCGCTGCGGAGGCACAACGAGCGGATCGTCTGCGTGGCCATCACCGGCTTCGGCCTGTACGGCGGCGACGATCCGGCCTTCGATTACGTGGTGCAAGCGGGGGTTGGCACCGCCGCCCTGACCGGCGACCCGGACGGGCCGCCGACACTGCCCGGTTATTCCTCGGCCGACAACTCCACCGGAATGTGCGCGGCGCTGGGCCTGTTGGCCAAGGTCATCTCGGGCACGGGCGGGCAGGTGGACGTGTCGCTGCGCGACGTGATGCTGTCGCAGCTCAACTACCACGCCTCCGCGTACCTCAACAACGGCGTCGAGCCGCAGCGCCGGCCCAACGGGGCGCACTCGTATTACGTTCCGGCGCAGCTGTTCCCGACCGCCGAGGGGTACCTGGCGCTGTTCATCACGCACGACGGTTTCTGGAAGTCGTTTGCCGCCGAGGCGGGTATCGGCGGCTTCGACACCATGGCCGAGCGGGTCGCCCGCCGCGACGAGGTGCTGGCGGTCGTCACGGCGATGCTGGCGACCGACACCGCCGCCGGCTGGGAGCGGCGGCTGCGTCCCCTCGGCGTTCCGGCCGCGGCCGTCCGGACGCTGCCCGAGGCGCTCAAAGCCACCCCGGAAGTGGTTGTGAGGGCTGGGGATTTCCGCCTCGTCGGAAGCCCGATCCATGTTTCCGGCTATGAGCCCGACTACCGGCCGCCGCCGGAGCTCGGCGAGGGCTGAATTCCGGTCGGTATCAAGGCTTCAGGTGTGCTTCGGCGAGCTTGCGGAAGGCCGCCACCAGGCGGCTCCGATCCCCGGCGCGAGTAGCAAGGACGACGTGGCACGGGTCGACGCCCTTCAGCGGAACCGTCGTGATGTCGGGCCGCAGGCTACCACCGTGGAAGTGGGGCGTGATCGCCACTGCCTGACCGGAGGCGATCAGTTCGAATTTGTCCTCGAGCGCGTCGATGAACGGGCCGTCGGGCGCCCGTCGTCCGTCGGGTCGCGGATCGATGCGCCAATAGGCGCTCCACGCCGGGTCGGAATTCCGCACGCGGGGCATCGGCTCGTCGGCGATGTCGTCGAGGGTGACGAAATCCCGACCCGCCAGGCGATGGTCAATGGGGATCGCCAACACCCGCGGCTCGTCATACAGGACCGTTACATGCAGCCCGTCGGTCGGGAACGGCAGCCGGGTCACCACCGCGTCCACCCGATGACCGAGCAAAGCATCAAGAGCCTGGCCCCAATCCAGGTGCGTCACCTGCACTTCGGCGTCGGGGTGTTCGCGGCGCATCTCGCGCACCGCCGGCGTGACGATCATGCCCGTCGTATAACCGATGACCAGGCGGCTCGGCTGGGCGGCGGCCCGGGCCTGCGCGGCGGCTTGCGCGGCGGCGCGCAGCAGCGCCTTGGCCCGGGGCAGGAACACCTCGCCCGCGTCGGTGAGCTGGGTGCCCTGCGGCGCGCGGTCCAACAGCCGAGCGCCCAATTGCTGTTCCAGACGGCGAATCTGCCGGCTCAGCGACGGTTGCGCGACGCGCAGAGCGGCGGCCGCGCGGCCGAAATGCCGATGCTCGGCGACGACGACGAAGTACCCGACCAGCCGAAGGTCGAGGTCCACGACCAGCGGTTCCGAGGCGGTCATGCGCCAAGTGTAGCCACCGCTTCCGCCGCATTCCGTGTCTATTGAGGCTCTAGCTGCGGTGATACCGGAATTGCATCGCGTCATATGAATGAGGACTTGGACAGGCCCCGCCAACCCGCCCTTGACTTGATGGCACGGACACCAGGGGACCGGAGGGAACTTCCATGCACGTCTTCGTTACCGGCGCCACGGGGCACATCGGCTCCGCGGTCGTCACCGAACTCCTCGACGCCGGGCACCACGTCACTGGCCTGGCGCGCTCGGACGAGGGAGCGGCCGCGTTGGCGGCGGCCGGCGCGGTGGCGCACCGCGGCGATCTTGATGACCTGGACGGCCTGCGAGACGCCGCCGCCGCGGCCGACGGCGTCATCCACCTCGCGTTCAAGCACGCCTGGGACGACTTCGCGGGCGCCGCCCAGGCCGATCTGCGCGCCGTCGAGGCCATGGGTGAGGCGCTCGCCGGCAGCGACAAGCCCTTCGTGAGCACCTCGGGAACCCTGTTGCTCGCATTTGCTGCACCCGGACGTGTCGCCACCGAAAACGACACCCTGCCCGGCGGACCTCGGATCGACTCGGAAAACGCGGTAATCGCCCTGGCCGAGCGCGGAGTTCGGTCGTCGGTCATTCGGCTGTCGCCGCTGGTGCACAGCAACCTGGATCACCACGGCTTCGCGCGCCACCTGATCAACACCGCCCGCGATACGGGCGCGTCGGCCTACATCGGCGACGGCTCCAATCGCTGGCCCGGTCTGCACACCCTCGATGCCGCGCACCTGTACCGCCTGGCCCTCGAAAAGGCGCCTGCCGGAACGCGTTTGCATGGGGTTGCGGATGACGGGGTGCGGTTCCGCGACATCGCCGAGGTCATCGCCCGCCATCTCAAGGTGCCGGCGGTAAGCATCCCGGCTGAAGAAGCGGGCCATTTCGGCTTTCTGGCGCTGTTCGCGTCTCTGGACAACCCGACGTCGAGCGCCCTCACGCAGAAGGTGCTGGACTGGAAGCCCGAAAGGCCCGGGCTTGTCGAAGATCTCGACGAAGGCCACTACTTCGGTGAGTGAGCGGGATAACGGTGCCGACACGATCCGGCGGGCATGGGGGTCGGTGGGCGTATGCCTGCCGGTCTCCTTCACCAGCAATCCACCCGCCGATTCGTTGCGCGCCGCCGTCGGCCGGCTGGACGGCGCCGGATACCGCGCCGTCTGGACGAATGAGGTGATCGGCAAGGACGCCATGGTGCAACTGGCCGTGCTGCTGTCCGCCAGCGAGCACATGGTTTTCGGCACCTGCATCGCGAACATCTGGGCCCGGCCGGCCCAGACCATGCACGCCGCTGCCGCTCAACTGGCTCAGGCCTACCCGGCCCGTTTCGTCCTCGGCCTCGGGGTCGGTTACCCGGAGCAGGCGGCCAGCGTCGGCCAGGAGTTCGGGAGTCCGCTGGCCACGATGCGTGACTACGTGAACCGAATGGACAGCCCCACCTGGCCGCCGGCGCCCGACGCACCGTACCCGCGGATCATCGCCGCCAACGGCCCGAAAATGCTTGCGCTGGCTGGTGATATTGCCGACGGTGCGCTGCCGGCGATGCTGCCTCCTCAGTTCACCGAGCGGGCTCGGCAGTCACTCGGTCCGGACAAGCTCTTGGTCGTCGGGCTGTCCCTTGCCCCTGACGGGATTGAGCCGCCGGGCATCGCCGCAGACGTGCGCGACCACCTGACCGCCGGTGCCGATCATGTCACACTCCTGTTGCCGATCGGCGTTGACTTCGCCTCTGGCATAAGCCAACTCGAACGGCTGGCTCCAGCGCTGGCCGGATTGGGCTAGCCGCCGCACTCGATGGTCGTCTCCAGCAGCCGCGGAACGGGGGCAGGATCCAGCTGGAGCGCATCGGACATGTGCAATTGCCCGGCGTTGGCAATCATGTTGTCCAGGATCGCCTGCAGGTCGTCGCCCTCGAGTTCGTAGATGGCGACGTACGGCCCGTTCCCATCGACCGGGCGAAGCCGCCGCGCCGCGACGATACCGTCGAGCGCCAGCAGTTCCGGTATGTGCACTTCGTCGTACCAGGTGTTGTACTCGTCCTCGCGATCGGGCGAACTGGGCACGCTCTCCACGAGCATGATTCCCTTGGCCATCGCCGCCGCCTCTCTGTGACGACTATTCGTAGCGCACCGTGACGGAATCGCCGTCGGGCACGCCCTGGCACGTCAAAATGTAGCCCTCGGCCACCTCGTCCTCGTCGAGAGCGTCGTTGACCCGCATGGTGGCATGGCCTTCCTCGAGTCGGGCCATGCACGTGCCACAGTTGCCGGCCTCGCAGCTGAAAGGCGGCTCGAGGCCGGCCCGCCGCGCGCTCTCCAACAGCGTCTCGCCGGGGACCCGCGGCACCGTGACCTTCTTGCGGTCGAGGTGGATCGTCACCGTACCGACCTCGGCGCCGTTGTTGGCTGCGGGATCTGTCACCCGTGGAGTCTCCTCGATGATCGTGGTGACCGTCACCAGACCGCCCCCTCCCGTACTTGCATTCTTCAGTATAGAGAATACTATTCTCACAGAACGATAGCCTCTTCTCAAGACGGTCGGACTGCGGGAAGGAACGGGACGTGAGCGAGCCGCCGGCGCTCGTGTTCGAGGAACGGCGATTCAGCCTGCCTCAGCTCGACGCGTTGGCCGCCGGCCTGGCCGCGACGCTGACCAAAGGCGGTGTCACCGCCGGTCAGCGGGTCGCGGTTATGGCGTCGAATCGGCCGGAGTTCGTCGCCGTCCTGCTGGCGATCTGGCGGCTCGGTGCCACGGCCGTCCTCATCAGCCCCGCGTGGAAGCGCGACGAGGTCGATCACGCGCTGGGGCTCACCGAGCCGGCGCACGCCGTCGGCGACCATCCGGTGCTGGCCGGCCTGATGCCGATGCTGCACCTCGACGAGCCGATCCCGCCCGGGGAGCCGGTGGCCGGGTCGCTCCCGCCTCGGGCCGACGCCGTCCTGGTGTTCAGCTCCGGCACCACCGGCCTGCCGAAGGCGGTGCGACACACCCACGCCGCGCTGGACGAGGCCGTGGGCCACTGGCGCGCGGCCCTGCAGCTCAGCCGCCGGGACCGGATCCAAGTCGCCACGCCGCCGTCACACATCCTCGGGCTGCTCAACATCCTCACCGCCCTGCGGACGGGCGCCTGGATGCGGCTGCACCCGCGGTTCGATGTCGACCGGATGCTGCGCCACATCGAGAAGGACCGCGTCACGGTCGAGATGGCGGTCGCGCCGATCGCGCTCGCGATGGCGTCGCATCCCGATCTCGAGTCCTACGACTTGTCGTCGCTGCGCTTCATCATGTGGGGAGCGACGCCGGTCAGTCCGAGCGTCGCGCAGACCGTGACCCGCCGCACCGGAGTCGGTTGGGTCCCCGCCTACGGAACGACGGAACTGCCCGTCATCGCGTGTAATCCGTTGCAGCAAGCCAGGCTTGACTCGGTCGGGCGTCCCGTGTCCGGGGTGGACGTGCGGGTGGCCTCGCTGGAGACCGGCCGGCCCGTCGGGCCGGGGGAGGTGGGTGAGATCCAGGCCCGGTCGATGTCGCTGATGGCCGGCTACCTGCCGGCCGAGGCGACCGCCGACGCCATGTGCGACGGCTGGTATCGCACCGGCGACGTCGGCTGGCTGGACGGTGACGGCTGGCTGCGGATCACCGACCGACTCAAAGAGATGATCAAGGTGCGCGGTTTCCAGGTGGCACCGGCGGAGATCGAGAGGGTGCTGCACGGTCATCCGGCCGTCAGGGACTGTGCCGTTTTTGGCGTTCCCGACGGGATCAACGGCGAGGCGATCGTTGCGGCGGTCGCACTCCGCGGACAGGTCGGCGCGGCCGAGCTGACCGCCAGGGTGGGCGAGCGGCTAGCTTCGTACAAGCGCCTGAGCCGCGTCGTGTTCGTGGACGATATCCCGCGCCTGCCCTCGGGCAAGGTGCTGCGGCGCGTACTGAAGGAGACTTATGGATGTACGTCTGACGTCTGAACAGCGGCAACTTCGCGACGCCGCCGCCAAGTTGGCCGACGATCTCGGGCTCGGCGCGGTGCAGGACCTCGACGACGAGGGCCGAATCACGCGGCTGGACAAGCAAATTGAGGCCACCGGCTGGAGATCGCTGCGTTCCGACGGCGCGTCCGGCGTCGAGGTGGCCATCGTCGCCGAGGAATTCGGGCGCCGACTGGTCGACGCACCGTTCCTGGGTCCGGTGCTGGCCGACGACCTGGCCCGGCGCATCGGCGCCGACAGCGCGGGAACGACGGTGGCGATCGGCGACCGGGCGATCGACGCCCGCGACGCCCGTCGCGCCCTGTTGCTCTCCGGCACTGGCGTTCGGGCGGCCGACGTGGAAGCGGCCCGCACCGGCGCCGACCTGACGCGCATCGAGGCGGACCTGGTGGCAGCCCCCGCTGCTGTCGGCGAGGTGACGTCCGACGCCGCGGCACGATGGCTGGCCCTCGCGCTGGTCGCCACGTCGGCGGACCTGGTGGGCATCGCCCGGGGCGCGCACGCGGTCGCGTGCGATTACGCGAAGATGCGCGAGCAGTACGGCAAGACGATCGGGTCGTATCAGGCCGTCGCGCATCTGCTCGCCGAAAGCCTTGCGCTGATAGAAGGTTCGGTCAGCGTGTTGCGCCATGCCGCGTGGGGGGTCGACGAACTCGCGCCACCCGAAGCGATCTGGGCCGCCCAGGTCGCGAAGGTGTATTGCGCCCGGGCCACCCGCACGGTCTGCGAGACCGCCGTGCAGGTGCACGGTGGCATCGGGAACACCTGGGAGTGCCTGATCCACGTCTACCTGCGCCGCGCGCTGACATCGACCGAACTCTGGCCCGTGACGCTGAAGGAGATCGACTTTGGACTTTCGTGACTCGCCGGACGAGGCCGCCTTCCGCGAGCGGCTGCGCGCCTGGCTTGCGTTGCACGCCAAGCAATATTCCGGCTCCGGGGACGAGTACTGGGAGCGCATGGCCGACTGGCATCGGGCCCTCTACGACAACGGCTTCTTCGGACTGTCCTGGCCGCGCGATTACGGCGGCCGGGAGCTGGCGCCGGTGTACGACGTCATCGTCGACGAGGAGCTGGTCCGCGCCGGCGCCCCCCCACGCCCGAGCGTGGGCTACCTGGTGTACGGCATCGGTCGGCATGGGAGCGACGAACTGCGCAAAGGCTTCCTGCCCGGCATCATCAACGGCACCGAGCGGTGGTGCCAGGGCTTCAGCGAGCCCGGCGCCGGCTCCGACCTGGCGTCGCTGACCACCACCGCCACGCTCGAGGGCGACACCTATGTGGTGCAGGGGCACAAGATCTGGACGAGCTACTCCGACGTCGCCGACTGGTGTCTGTTGTTGGCGCGCACCGATCCCGAGGCCAAGCGCCACCGTGGCCTGTCGGCGTTCGTGCTCAACATGAAACAGCCTGGCGTGCAACAGCGGCCGTTGCGCATGATGAACGGGGTAACCAACGAATTCGGCCAGGTGTTCTTCGACGGCGCCACCGTGCCCGCGGACCGGATGGTCGGTGCGCCGGGTGAAGGCTGGGCGGTAGCCATGACCGTCATCGGCCACGAGCGCGAACCCTCCACGCTCGGCTACGCGGCCCGATACGGCAAGCTGGTCCGAAACCTGTTCGCGCGCAACGATGGTCCGGTTCCTGAAGAGCTCGCCTGGGCGGCGGTCGAATCGGAGATGCTGACGCATCACGTCCGGCGCCGATTGTCCGAGCAGCTGGACGGGGTATCGCACGGCCCGGAAGGGTCGCTCGACAAGCTGCTGATGACCTGGGTCGAGCAATCCGTCGGACACGCCGCGCTGGCGGTGGCAGGGACCCGCGATCCGGACCTGCTCAGCGCCTACTTGTACAGTCGCGCGCAGAGCGTCATGGGTGGGACATCGCAGATCCAAAAGAACATCATCGCCTCGCGAATCCTGGGATTGGGAGTCTAAATGTACGACATGCCAGCCGAAATCGACGTCCGTGCCGATGGGGCGCTTCGGATCATCACGCTGAACCGCCCGGACGACCTGAACGCGGTCAACGACAACCTCCACGTGGGGCTCGCGCGGTTGTGGCAGCGTTTGACCGACGACGCCACGGCCCGCGCCGCGGTGATCACCGGGGCCGGCAAGGCGTTTTCGGCCGGCGGCGACTTCGCCTACCTCAAGGAGCTGTCGACCGATGCGGACCTGCGCGCCAAGACCATCCGGGACGGGCGCGAGATCGTGCTGGGCATGGCGCGGTGCCGAATTCCCGTGGTGGCGGCGGTCAATGGGCCGGCCGTCGGGCTCGGCTGCAGCCTGGTCGCGCTGAGCGACATCGTCTACATCGCCGAGGACGCCTTCCTGGCCGACCCGCACGTGCAGGTGGGTTTGGTGGCCGCCGACGGTGGGCCGCTAACCTGGCCGCTGCACATCAGCCTGCTGCTGGCCAAGGAGTACGCGCTGACCGGCACGCGAATCAAGGCGCAGCGCGCCGTCGAGCTCGGGCTGGCCAACCATGTGGCGGCGGACCCCGTTGCGGAGGCGATCGCCTGCGCCAAAAAGATTTTGGAGCTGCCCCAACAAGCGGTCGAGAGCACCAAGCGGGTGCTCAACATCCATTTGGAGCGCGCGGTGCTCGCCAGCCTGGACTATGCGCTTTCCGCCGAGCACCAGTCGTTCACCACGGAGGACTTCCGGACGATTGTGACCAAACTGAACGAGGGCAAGAACTGATCTCGCGCGTGTCAAATGTCGTGCTGGCGCAGGAATTCACGCATCACGAGGTCGAACCTGTCCGGCTCCTCGATGAAGGGCATGTGAGCGCTCGCCTCGAACAACTCGAATCGTGACCCGGGAATCCGCTGGTGCATCTCCCATGCGTGCTCCGGCACGCACTCGTCGAAGCGGCCCGCGAGAACCATTGTCGGCAAGGTGATCTCGCCCAATCGGCCGAATACATCCCAGTCGCGGATGGTTCCGACGATATGAAAGTCGCTCGGGCCGAACATGGTCTCGAAGACATCTGTTCCCATGTTCCTGAACGCCTCCTCGAGTTCCCTGGGCCAGGGACGCACGCGGCACAGGTAGGTTTCGTTCCAGGTGCGGATGGCGGCCTGGTATTCGGCCGAGTAGGTCGTGCCGGCCGCTTCGTGGCGGTCGATGGCCGACTGAGTCGCGGGGTCCAACTCGGATTTCAAGCGCGCCACCATGTTCGAGAATTCGGGTATCGACGCGATGCTGTTCGAGATGGTCAGGCTGGCGGCATCCGACTCCACATCGAGCGCGTACTGCTGCGCCAGCATTCCGCCCCAGGAATTGCCGAAGACATGAAAGCGGTTCAGGCCGAGCGCGTTGACCACCGCGTCCATTTCGGCGACCGAGCGTTCCATCGTCCAAAGCTGGGTGTTGGACGGCCGCCTGGACCGTCCGCAGCCGAGCTGGTCCCAGAAAACGACCTCTCGCTCATCGGCCAGCCGTTCGAGCGAACGCAAGTAGTCGTGCGGTAAGCCCGGTCCGCCGTGAACCACGAGAAGCGGGAGGCCGGCACCGCCGCCCACCCGCTTGAACCACACGCTGCCGCCCGGGACCGCCGTTGTCCCCTCCATTGCCGATCCCTGCCTCCTGGTTGATTGGCGAGCAGACGCAGAATCGCACGTTTCGGCGCCACGGTGTGCGATTCTGCGTCTGCTGGCGAGGCGGCCTTTGGTTGCAACTCGCACTCTCGAAATGAGAGAATAGTGTTCTCACTAGTGCGATCGCCGAAGTGGAGAAGCCCGTGCCCGAAGCCGTCATCGTGTCCGCCCTGCGCACGCCCATTGGCACCGCCCGCAAGGGCACGCTGCGCGACACCAGCGCATTCGACCTGGCGCACCATGTGGTCAGCGAGGTGGCGAAGGAGCTGGATCCGGCGCAGGTCGACGACGTGATCCTCGGCGAAGGTTTGTACGGCGGCGGTGTCGTCGCCCGCCACGCGGCGATCACGGCGGGTCTGCACCACGTGCCGGGTCTGGCCAACAACCGGCATTGCGCGGCCGGTCAGGCGGCGGTGCAGAGCGCCGCCGCCAGTGTGCGCGCGGGGATGGATCAGCTGATCATCGCCGGCGGGGTGAACTCGGCCTCGACGTCGCCGCGATCGCGCGTGCAGGTGGACGGCGAGTGGGTCGACTGGTTCCCGCCGACGCACCCGGACCGCCCCGACGCCCCGAACATGGACATGTCGATCACCGTGGGCTGGAACGCCGCGGTCAAGGCGGGCGTGAGCCGCGAGGAGATGGACGCCTGGGCGCTGCGGTCGCACCGCAACGCGATCGCCGCGATCGACGAGGGCCGCTTCAAGGAGGAAATCGTTCCCATCGAGACTCCGCACGGGCTGTTCTCCGTCGACGAGCATCCGCGGCGCGACACCACCATGGAAAAGCTCGCCGCGCTCAAGCCACTGCATCCCGAGATCGACGGCTTCTCCATCACCGCAGGCAACGCCTGCGGCGCCAACGACGGTGCGGCGGCGCTGATCATCGCGAGCGACGCACTCGGAATGCCCGCGCTGGCCACCGTGCGGTCCTGGGCGTCGGTCGGCGTCGACCCCGCCATCACCGGCCTGGCGCCGGTCGAAGCCATACCGAAAGCGCTTGCCCGCGCGGGTATTTCGGTATCGGACGTGGACGTGTTCGAGATCAACGAGGCCTTCGCGGCCATGTGTGTGGCCACCATCAAGCTGCTCGACTTGGACCCCGACAGGGTCAACGTCAGCGGCAGCGGCTGCTCGCTGGGGCACCCCGTTGCGGCGACCGGGGCCAGGATGCTGGTCACCCTGGTGCACGAGTTGCGCCGCCGCGGCGGCGGAATAGGCGTTGCGGCCATGTGCGCCGGCGGCGGGATGGGTTCTGCGACCGTCATCGAGGTCGCTGCGCCATAATGCGCAAATGACGATCGCCGACCTGATCGCGGGTGCGCGCAACGGATCTCCGCGCGCGGCGGGTCGGCTGCTCAGCCTGGTCGAAGGCGACCGTCGCGACGAGGTGCTGGCGAATCTCGAACCGTCGGCGGTCCGCGTCATCGGCATCACGGGGCCGCCCGGCGCGGGTAAGTCGACGACGATCGGGGCCCTGGTCGGCGCCTACCGCGAGCGCGGCAGCCGCGTCGCCGTGCTGGCCGTGGACCCGTCGTCGCCGTTCAGCGCCGGCGCGCTGCTGGGGGACCGAATCCGAATGACCGCCCACATCAACGACTCCGACGTCCTGATCCGCTCGGTGGCCACCCGCGGTCACGTCGGGGGTCTGGCCGCCGCGGTTCCCGCGGCCATCCGGCTGCTGGGCGCGATCGGATACGACGTGGTGTTGCTGGAAACGGTCGGAGTGGGGCAGTCGGAGATCGAGATCGCCGCCGTCGCCGACCCGACCATCGTCATCCTCAATCCGGGGGCGGGAGACGCGGTGCAGGCCGCCAAGGCCGGCGTGCTGGAGGTCGCCGACATCGTCGCCGTCAACAAGGCCGACCGCGAGGGCGCCGAACAGACGGTGCGGGATCTGCGCGCCGAAACCAGCGCCCCGATCGTGAGCCTCGTCGCCGCCAGGGGAGACGGCGTCGCGGATCTGGTGGCCGCCATCGACGACCACCACCGCACCGACAGCCGGGAGCGCCGGGTGGCGAGGGCGCGGGCGCAGATGCTTTCGCTGGCGCAAACGCTGCTGCGGACGCGGCCGGATCTCGACCGCCTCGCCGAGGCGGTGGTCGACGGCCACGACGACGCCTATACCGCGGCCGAAAAGCTGTTGTCCCCGAAGGGGAAATGAGAGCGCATCGATGAGAGTCGCAATGGTTACCGGACCCGGGCAGACACAGCTCATCGAGGCGCCCAAGCCAACCGTCGGTCCCAAGGACGTATTGGTGAAGATGCGGGCCTGCGGCATCTGCGGCTCGGACGCTTTGTACATCGCGTTGGGCGGACTACCGCCGCGGCAAGGGCAAATGCCGCTCGGGCACGAACCGGCCGGCGAAGTCGTCGAGGTCGGCGACGGCGTGGCGGGCATCGCCATCGGCGACCACGTGGTCATCAATCCGATGGTCGCGCCCAGCGGGATCATCGGCAACGGCGGTGCGAGCGGCGCGCTGGGGGAGTATCTGCTCATCGAGCAGGCCGTTCGCGGCGAAAGCCTCGAGGTGGTGCCCAATCACATACCGTTCGAGGTGGCCGCGTTGAACGAGCCGATGGCCGTGGCGCGGCACGGGGTGAACCAGGCCGCGCCGAAGCCCTCCGACAAGGCCGTCGTGTTCGGCGCCGGCCCAATTGGACTTGGCGCGACGATCGGGTTCAAATCCGTTGGTGTACGGCATGTCATCGTCGTCGACCTGATCCCGTCCCGGCTGGAGAAGGCCCTCAAGGTGGGCGCCGACGCGGTGATCAACTCCGCCGGCGAGGACGTCGCGCGACGGCTGGTCGAGCTCCACGGCGCCGGCGAGTCGATGTTTCCGGGCAAGGCGGGCACCGACATCTACCTGGATGCCGCGGGCGCGCCGGCCGTGATCACCGCCGCCCTGACGGCGGCGAAGCCGGGAGCCAGGGTCGTCGTGGTTGCCGTGCATAAGGAGCCGGTGCCCGTCGATTTCCTCAACGTGATGAGCAACGAGGTCACGATCGTCGGTTCGATGGGCTACCCGACGGAGATCTTCGACGTCACCAAGGACATCATCGCCAACTGGGAGAAGTACGCCGTCATCGTCAGCCACACGGTCCCGTTCGACAACGTATCGGAAGCGCTGCGGATGGCCGCGACGCCCGGTGCCGCCGACAAGGTCGTCGTCACCTTCGACTGACAGCGGCCTTGATTTACCGCGTCTCGATGTGTTGCATGAAAATATGACACGTTCGGCCGACGATCTGGTAACCGAATTCTGCGCGCGTTGGGCGTCCCCCGACCCCGACCAGCTGGCCGATTATTTCACCGAAGACGCTGTCTACCACAACATTCCGATGCAGCCACTGCAGGGCCGGGAGGCGATTAGAGACTTCATCGCGGGGTTCATCGCCGCATTCGACGGGATCGACTTCAACGTGCACCGGCAGATCAGCGACGGCACGCTGGTGATGAACGAGCGCACCGACGTGATGCGCCGCAAGGATGGCCAAACGATCCCCCTGCCGGTGATGGGCGTTTTCGAGGTGCGCGACGACCGCATCGTCGCGTGGCGTGACTACTTCGACATGGAAGCAATCACCAGCGCCTTCAGCTGACGGCGAAAACCGGCCCGGCTCAATCGGGTTCGTCGTCGTCGTTGTCGGGGTGGAGGAGTTTTTCGGGGTGGTGGTAGGTGTTGGTTCGGGGTTGGCCGCGGTCCAGATGCGGTGGGGGGATCCATTCGGTTTCGCCTGTGGTGTTGGTGCGGGTGGTCCAGCCTTGTTCGGCGAGGCGGTTGTCGGGGCCGCAGGCCAGGGTGAGGTCGTCGATGTCGGTGCGGTGGGTGGCCGCCCAGCCTTTGATGTGGTGGACCTGGCTGTGGTAGGCGGGGGCGTCGCAGCCGGGTTTGGTGCAGCCGCGTTCTTTGC
>NZ_LZIS01000032.1 GCF_001667015.1 Mycobacterium sp. E3198
GACGTAGCGCCGGGACGCCATCACGTGCGTCGTTTCGGTGCCCTTCATGTGGCTGCGCACCGACAACTCCCGGGGCACGAAGCAGACCGTCGATCGCAGCATCAGACGCCACCAGAAATCCAGGTCGACGAGCTGGTAGATGTCGGTCCGAAACCCCCCGGCATCCAGGGCGAGCCGGCGGCGGAACATCACGCAGGTCGGCTCGCCAATCCAATTGCCGGCGCCGCCGCGGAGCAGCTGCTGCGCGGCGAGCCAAGGCCCGCGGTTGCGCTCGCGAAGCCGCCAAAAGTGTTTGTGCGCAGGGCCCACTCGGCGCCGCCACGGAAGATTCTCGTCCTGCACCACCCGCCGGGGGGCGAACGCCATTCCCACCGCGGGGTCGTCGAAGCACGGGAGGAGCGCCTCGAGCGCCCCCGGGAGTAACCAGTCATCGCCATGGACGAACTGGATGCACGTGCCCCGCGCGAGCTCCAGACACTTGTTGTGGTTTCCGTTCAGGCCGAGGCGGGACGCGTTGCGCACGAGCCGGTCTCCGGGCCGCAGCA
>NZ_LZIS01000033.1 GCF_001667015.1 Mycobacterium sp. E3198
GGCGGTTCCAACGAGGTGCAGCAGGGCTGATCAGCCGCGGCTGACCCTTCTCGCCCTCTCCCACCGCGAGCGTGCGCGTTGGTACGCGACACGCCGCTCTAGCGCGACATTCTGCGCACGCTCGCGGCTAGCCCGCCGCGTCGGATTCGCCGGCTTCGTCGGATTCCTCCGCGTCGTGATCGAGGACGCTGACCGCGATGCCGTAGGGCAGGAAGCGCACCTTGCGCTTGGGATCCACGTTGTTCTTGTTGGCCCGCAGCGCGTCGAGTTCGGTCGCGTAGACCTGTTCGACGTGGGCGCCGCCGTCGGCGTCCACGGTGTAGATGGCCCACACGCCGTCGCCGGCCTCGCCGGCGGTCTCCGGCGCCGGCCGCGGCCGCCGCGACAGGTCGTCGAAAAACGCCGACCAGCCCGTCCGGCCACCCGGACCGCCGCCGCAATACCAGCGCCCGCCGTTGACGATGTACCTGCACCTGCCCTTCGTCACCGTGCCGATTCCGATCAACCCGCCGCCCCCACCGCCGCCGGCGAGCCCCTGGACCTACGGCGGACCGTCGTACGGTCCGCCGCCGAGGTCCTCGTCGGGCGGCCGAACCTGGTGGATCGTCGGCACGTTCATCGTCATCGGCTTTCTCGCGCTCGCGGGGGGCATCGCCGCCTTCGCCGCACACCAGCTCTCCGGTGTCCGGTCGATCATCAGCTCCCCACCGAGCATCTCCGCGACGTTCGGTCCCCCGTCGAGCGCCACCACCAGCCCGCGCAGCCCCGGCCCATCGAGCACCCGGACCAGGACCACGGCGCCGTCGACGTCACCCACACCGGCGCCCGGCGCGCGGATCAGCGTCTCGGGCATCAACGAGAATCGAACGATCGCCTGCAACAACAACGTCGTCAGCGTCAGCGGCGTTTCCAACACGGTCGTGATCACCGGCCACTGCACGAGCCTCACGGTGTCGGGCGTTCAGAACGCCATCACCGTCGACTCCGTCGACAGCATCGACGCGTCCGGCTTCAGCAACAAGATCACCTACCACTCGGGCAATCCGAAGATCAGCAACTCCGGCGGTTCCAACGAGGTGCAGCAGGGCTGATCAGCCGCGGCTGACCCTTCTCGCCCTCTCCCACCGCGAGCGGGCCA
>NZ_LZIS01000034.1 GCF_001667015.1 Mycobacterium sp. E3198
GCCAGGGCGACGGCGTCCTCGTCGCCGACAGCCCCCCGGGCGGGTCGGGCACGCGGTCGCGCAGCCCGCTGACCGATCCCCATCAGCTGGCCGACAGCGATCCCGCCTGGGCCGGCGGCGACGCGCTGCGCATCCGCCGGCTCGCCCGCGCGATCACCCCGCGCGTCGCCCGGCCCACGCTGCGGCTGGTCAACAGCGTCCCCGGCCCGCTGGCCGGGGCGCTGCGCACCTGGCTGGACATCCTGTCCGTCGTGAACGCGAAGGTTCGTCCGGCGTGAGCCAGTCGACCGCCCCGTACCGCACCGGCGTCGCCTCCGAGTTGCGCCGCGCGATCACCAATGTCGCTGTGCCGCACAACGAACCGCCCGGCGTGGTGCGCCGCCGGCGGGTCGTCGTCGCCGTCACGCTGGCGATCGGCGCCGCGGTCCTCGGGTTCTCGCTGCGCCGCCACCCGGGCGAGTCCAGCTTCTACTGGCTGACGCTGCTGCTGGCGGCGGTGTGGATCGCCGGCGGGTTCCTCTCGGGCCCGCTGCACCTGGGGGGCATCTGCTGGCGCGGCCGCAACCAGCGACCCGTCATCACCGGCACGACCGTCGGGCTGCTGCTCGGCGGTGTCTTCCTCGTGGGTGGACTGATCGCCCGGGAGATAACGCCGGTGGCGGAGCTGATCACCCGGGTGCTGCTGTACGCCCACCATGGTTGGTATCCGGTGATCGTGGCGATCACGCTCATCAACGGCATCGCGGAGGAGGTCTTCTTCCGCGGCGCGCTCTACACGGCGCTCGGGCGGTACCACCCGGTGCTCATCTCGACCGTCCTATATACCTGCGCCACGCTGGCCAGCGGCAACCCGATGCTGGGGTTCGCCGCGGTGATCCTCGGGACGGTGTGCGCGCTGGAACGCCGGGCCAGCGGCGGGGTGCTGGCGCCGGTGCTGACCCACTTCGTGTGGGGCCTGATCATGGTGCTCGCACTGCCCCCGCTGTTCGGCGTCTGACGCCTCGCGTGGCGTCGCGCGCCAGGGCGCTCAGCGCGGCGGTGCGCAAGGGCCGCAACGCAATCCAGGACAGCCGCCCCGGCAGGCCGCACGGCACAAAGGTCGCCCGCTGCGTGTAGCGGGCGCCGCCGCCGTCCCGCGGCGCGACGCCGATCTCCAGCCACGCCTGGCCCACCGAGCTCGGCCCCGAGGTCAGCCGTAGCGCGCCGCCGGGTTCGCGCTCCTCGACGGCCCATCCCTTGAACAGGCGGCTTCGGGCGACCGCGGCCTCGGCCGCCCGCCACACCGCGCCGGGTTCGGCGGCGGTCTCGGCGGTGCGCACGTCGGAGTGGATGATCTCGCCGGCCCAGCGCGGGTCGCTGGGCAGCGGCTCGGCGGGATCCGAACCCAGCGAGGCCCAGGTGGCGTCGGTCAGGCCGCGCGTCGCGCGGTCGAGCGCGAGCTCGACGGCGCGGCGGTAGCCCGTCAGGCCGCCGGCCGGCGGCTCGATGATGCCGTCGATGTCCGAATTGCGCATCACCGCATCGCATTCCAGCGATTCGATCAGCGGGCGCGCCAGCCCGGGCGGGATCGGGGTGACGGCACCGATCCAGAGGCTGGCGATCGTCGGGGTCAGGAACGGCAGCACCACCAGATAGCGCCTCCCCAGCCCCGCGACCTCCGCGTAGACGCGCATCATGTCGCCGTACTCGAGGACGTCGGGCCCGCCGATGTCCCACGTCCGGGACTGCGGCACCGGTGCCGTCGCCGCGGCGACGAGGTAGTGCAGCACGTCGCGCACCGCGATCGGCTGGATCTTGTTGTGCACCCACTTCGGCGTCGTCATCAGGGGCAACCGGTCGGTGAGGTGGCGGATCAGCTCGAACGACGCGGAACCCGACCCGACGACCACCCCGGCCTGCAACACCAGCGTCTCGATGCCGGAGTCGATGAGGGCCTCGCCGACGGCCGCGCGCGACTCCAGGTGCGCGGACAGCTTGCGGCCCTCGGGATGCAGCCCGCTCAGGTACACAATCCGCCGCACCCCGGTGCGGCGGGCGGCGGTCACCACGTTGCGCACCGCGCGGTCTTCCTCGGCGGCGAAGTCCTTGGCGCCGCCCATCGAGTGGACCAGGTAGTAGACGACGTCGATCCCGTCGAACGCCGCGGTCAGCGACTCGACGTCGCCGAGGTCGCCGCGCGCCACCTGCGCCCGTTCCCGCCACGGCACGTCGGCCAGCTTGTCCGGGTTGCGCGCCAGGGCGCGAACATCGTGGCCCTCGTCGAGCAGTCGGGGCACCAACCGGGCACCGATGTAGCCGGTCGCCCCGGTGACCAGGCAGCGCACCATCGACCCTCCGTTCCTCGCAGGTTATTCGGACCCAACGCGGGGAAGGATTGCCGGTTCTGGGGAGGAGTAAGCCTGTCAGTCGTCGGTGAAGTTGGGGGCGCGGCGCTCCTGGAAAGCCGTTGTGCCCTCCTTGAAGTCGTGTGACACCAGCAGCCGCGACTGCCCCTCGTATTCGCGGTCCAGGGCGGCGTTCAACTCGGTGAGCGTGGCCGCGTTGATCGCCTGTTTGGTCTTGGCGAAGGCCACCGCCGGACCCGCCAGCAGCCGTGCGATCACCTTGTCCACCTCGGCCTCGAACTCGTCGGCCGGATAGACTGCGCTGACCAGCCCCCAGGACAGGGCCTCGGCGGCGGGCAACCGCTCGGGCAGCAGCGCCATCTGCATCGCCCGGATCCGGCCGACCGCGGCCGCGATCAACGCCGACGCGCCGCCGTCGGGCATCAACCCGATCTTGGTGAAGGCGAGCATGAAAAACGCTTTGTCCGAAGCCAATACGACATCACAGGCCAGGGCGAGCGAAACGCCCACGCCGGCCGCCGGGCCCTGAACCACCGCGACCACCGGGTGCGGCACCGCGGCGATGGCCCGTATCAGCCGGTTGATCTCGAGCACGATCTCGTCGGGCGGGACGCCGCCGCTGCCGGCCATGTCGTCGGCGCTGATGCCCGCCCCCGAGCAGAAGCCGCGGCCCGCGCCGCTAATCCGGACCACGCGGACCGCGGGGTCGGTGGCCGCGCGTTCCAGCGCGTCGGCGATGCCGGTGATCACCGGGACCGTCAGGGAGTTCAAGCTGTCGGGGCGGTCGATGGTCACCGACAGCGCGCCGTTCGTCAGCGTGACGTCGAGACCAGCGACCGGTGCAAGCGTGGCGATTCCAGAATCCGGCATGCGCCTCAGACTACGGCCCCCTCGTGGCGACCCGCTTCACCCGGCTTCGCCGCGTTCGCGATCACCACCGGTGACCGGGCTGCGCGCCCGTCGAGCGCGGCTGAGAAGATGCCAACGACGTCAAAGCGGACGAAGGGGCAACATCATGGCGGGACCGCTGCAAGGACTGCGCGTAGTCGAGCTGGCCGGCATCGGGCCGGGCCCACATGCCGCCATGATCCTGGGCGATCTGGGCGCCGACGTGGTGCGCATCGACCGGCCGTCCGGCAGTTCGAGCGGTGTCGTCAAGGACGCCATGAGCCGCAACCGCCGCATCGTGACCGCCGACCTCAAGTCCGACGAGGGCCGCGAACGCGTGCTCCAGCTCGTCGCGAAGGCCGACGTCTTGATCGAGGGCTACCGCCCCGGCGTCACCGAGCGGCTCGGCCTGGGCCCCGACGACTGCGCGAAGGTCAACGACCGGCTGGTCTACGCCCGGATGACCGGCTGGGGCCAGACGGGCCCGCGCAGCCAGCAGGCGGGCCACGACATCAACTACATCTCGCTGAACGGGATCCTGCACGCCATCGGCCGGGTGAACGAGCGGCCGGTGCCGCCGCTGAACCTGGTCGGCGACTTCGGGGGCGGCTCGATGTTCCTGCTCGTCGGCATCCTGTCCGCGCTGTGGGAGCGGCAGAGCTCCGGCAAGGGCCAGGTCGTCGACGCCGCGATGGTCGACGGCTCCAGCGTGCTGATCCAGATGATGTGGCAGATGCGCGCGTCGGGGATGTGGACCGACGTGCGCGGCACCAACATGCTCGACGGCGGCGCGCCCTACTACGACACCTACGAGTGCGCCGACGGCCGCTACGTCGCCGTCGGCGCCATCGAGCCCCAGTTCTATGCGGCCATGCTGGCCGGGCTGGGCCTCGACGGCGCCGACCTGCCGCCGCAGAACGACGTCACCCGCTGGCCCGAGCTGCGGGCGATCCTGACCGAGAAGTTCGCCGGCCACGACCGCGACCACTGGGCCAAGGTGTTCGCCGACTCCGACGCCTGCGTGACGCCGGTGCTGGCCTTCGGCGAGGTGCAGACCGAGCCGCACATCACCGAGCGCAACACCTTCTACGAGGTCAACGGCGCGCTGCAGCCGTTGCCTGCGCCCCGGTTCTCCCGCACCGCGCCGGACACGCCGCGCCCCGCGGCGCCGGCGACCGACGTCGAAGCCGTGCTCAAGGGATGGGTATAGTCCCCAACCAACTGGTTGGCTGGACGAGAGGGAAGGACACGCATGGAGATCAAGGACGCCGTCGCCGTCGTCACCGGGGGAGCCTCGGGCCTGGGCCTGGCCACCACCAAGCGCCTGCTCGACCGGGGTGCCCAGGTGGTGGTGATCGACCTCCGCGGTGAGGAGGCGGTCCGCGAGCTCGGCGACCGGGCGCGTTTCGCGCAGGCCGACGTCACGGACGAGGCCGCTGTCGCCAAGGCCCTCGACACCGCGGAGTCGATGGGTCCGCTGCGCATCAACGTCAACTGCGCGGGCATCGGCAACGCGATCAAGACTCTGTCCAAGGACGGCCCGTTCCCGCTGGACGGCTTCAAAAAGGTGGTCAGCGTCAACCTGATCGGCACGTTCAACGTGCTGCGGCTGGCCGCCGAGCGCATCGCCAAGACCGAACCCCTCGGCGAGGAGCGCGGCGTCATCATCAACACCGCCTCGGTGGCCGCGTTCGACGGCCAGATCGGCCAGGCCGCCTACTCGGCGTCCAAGGGCGGGGTGGTCGGCATGACGCTACCGATCGCGCGCGACCTGTCGCGCGAACTGATTCGCGTGGTGACCATCGCCCCCGGGCTCTTCAAGACGCCGCTGCTCGGTTCGCTGCCCGAGGAGGCGCAGAAGTCGCTGGGCAAGCAGGTGCCGCACCCGGCCCGGCTCGGCGATCCCGACGAGTACGGCGCGCTCGCCGTGCACATCGTCGAGAACCCGATGCTCAACGGCGAGGTCATCCGGCTCGACGGCGCCATCCGCATGGCCCCCCGCTAAGCCAGACAGGCAAACGAAAGCCCCCCGCGGTGAGCGGGGGGCTTTCGTTCGTAAGCAAGACCAGTGGCTATCGACGGAACCATCGACTGACGGCGGGTTCGGCCATGAGGAGCCGCGCTAATACGCTCATGACGGTCAGCTCGCCGTCTGCAGCGGGTGCCAGTCTTCGAGCTGCTCCGAGGTCTCGCCTTCCACCAGCATGTCGCCGTGGTAGAGGGCGTCGAAGTCAGCCTTGATGACGTCTGCGCTTGAGTCGTCGATCCACATGACACTGAGCGTATGGGCCGCCTCTAAGGATTCTTTGAGTCACGATTCGGAAAATGATGGCAATTTACCGGCGGGTAGGTTTCCGGCGGGTAAGGGCGCCTCTGCGCCCCCTGAGCGGCTGAGATGCGGCCCTACTTTCTGGCCCGGCCCTCAGGACGGTCCGGGTTTGAACCAACCCGCCGCGCAGAACCGTACTAATGGGTAAGGTTGTTTTACACCTGTCAGTTATCGCTGATAAGTTACCGCCGATAGGGGCGGTCCAGCGTGGCCGGCACGGGGGCGGGAGGACCGGGGAACATGCTGCAAGCGATCGCTCGACTGGCCATAGCGGCCCCACGAAGAATCATTGCGATCGCGGTCCTGGTCTTCATCGGCGCTGCCGTCTTCGGCATACCCGTGGCCAAGAGCCTGTCCCCCGGGGGTTTTCAAGACCCGAACTCCGAATCGGCCCACGCCATCGACGTCCTGACCAACAAGTTCGGCCAGAGCGGTCAGCAGATGCTGATCATGGTGACGTCTCCCGCCGGCGCCAACAGCGAGCAGGCGCGCAGGGTGGGCACCGACCTCGCCCGCGACGTCCAGGGGTCGCCGCTGGTGTACAACGTGACCTCGGCCTGGACCGCGCCCCCGCAGGCCGCCGCAGACCTGGTCAGCAAGGACGGTAAGTCGGGGCTGATCGTGATCAACCTCAAGGGCGGCGAAAACTTCGCGCAGAGCAACGCGCAAACCCTGGCGGACCAATTCGTCCACGACCGCGACGGCGTCACCGTCCGCGCCGGCGGCCCGGCGATGCAGTACGCCCAGATCAACAAGCAGAACCAGGACGACCTGGTGGTCATGGAGATGATCGCGCTCCCGCTGAGCTTCCTCGTGCTGATCTGGGTGTTCGGCGGGCTACTGGCGGCGGCGCTGCCGATGGCCCTCGGGGCGCTGGCCGTCGTCGGCTCGATGACGGTGTTGCGGCTCATCACCTTCACCACCGAGGTGTCGATCTTCGCGCTGAACCTGAGCACCGCCCTGGGCCTGGCGCTGGCCATCGACTACACGCTGCTCATCGTCAGCCGCTACCGGGACGAGTTGGCCGAGGGCAGCGACCCCCACGAGGCGCTGATCCGGACCATGGCCACCTCGGGGCGCACGGTGCTGTTCTCCGCGGTCACCGTCGCGTTGTCGATGTTGGCGACGGTCGCGTTCCCGATGTACTTCCTGAAGTCGTTCGCCTACGCGGGCGTGGCCACGGTCGCGTTCGTCGCCGTCGCGTCGATCGTGGTGACCCCGGCCGCCATCGTGCTGTTGGGTCCCCGGCTGAACTCGTTCGACGTGCGCCGCCTGATCCGCCACGCGCTGCGCCGGCCCGATCCGCTGCACCGGCCGGTCGAGGAGTGGTTCTGGTACCGGTCCAGCAAGTTCGTGATGCGCCGCTGGGCGCCGATCGGCCTGGCCGTCATGGCGCTGCTGCTGCTGCTCGGGCTGCCGTTCTTCTCGGTCAAGTGGGGTTTCCCTGACGACCGGGTGCTGCCGCGTTCGGCGTCTTCGCATCAGGTCGGCGACGAACTGCGCAACGATTTCGCGCACGACTCCGCGACCGCCGTTCCCGTCGTCGTCAACGACGTCCGCGGATTGAGCCCGGCAGCATTGGACACCTACGCCGCCGACCTGTCGCGGGTCCCCGACGTATCGGGCGTGTCGGCGCCCGGCGGGACCTTCGTGGGCGGAAACAAGGTGGGGCCGCCGGCCGCGGCCACCGGACTGGCCGACGGCAGCGCGTTTTTGACCGTGAGCAGCACGGCGCCCCTCTTCACGCAGGCCAATGACATCCAGCTCACGCGGTTGCACCAAGTGCGCGGCCCGGACGGTCGCTCGGTGGAAATGGGCGGGGTTGCGCAGGTCAACCGGGACAGCGTCGACGCGGTCACCGATCGGCTGCCGCTGGTGCTGGGGCTCATGGCCGCGGTGACGTTCGTCCTGCTGTTCCTGCTCACCGGCAGCGTGGTGCTGCCGCTGAAGGCGCTGATGTGCAACGTGCTGTCGCTGAGCGCGGCCTTCGGCGCGCTGGTGTGGATTTTCCAGGACGGCCATCTCGGCGCGCTGGGGACGACCCCGAGCGGGACGCTGGTGGCCAACATGCCGGTCCTGCTGTTCTGCATCGCCTTCGGGCTGTCGATGGACTACGAGGTGTTCCTGATCTCCCGCATCCGGGAGTACTGGCTGGAGTACCGACCCGACAACCCGACCGCGAAAGAGGCGCACGCCGCCAACGACGAGGCGGTGGCGCACGGCGTCGCCCGCACCGGTCGGGTGATCACCGCGGCGGCGTTGGTGATGTCCATGTCGTTCGCCGCGCTGATCGCCGCGCACGTGTCGTTCATGCGGATGTTCGGCCTGGGGCTGACCCTGGCCGTGTTCGCGGACGCCACCCTGGTGCGGATGGTTCTGGTGCCGGCGTTCATGCATGTGATGGGCCGCTGGAACTGGTGGGCGCCAAAGCCTTTGGTGTGGCTGCACGAGCGGTTCGGGATCAGCGAGGCGCCGTCCGAGATACGCGTGCACACCGAGCCGGCCCCGGGGGCGGTGCAGCACAACGGGCGTCCGGTCCGGGAATCGGTGACCAACATTGGTTGACGTGTCGGTCGAGGGCCTGCGTCGGGCCAGGGCTCCGCGCGGTTCCGGCGAGCGGCTTCGCGACGAGATCTTGTCGGCGGCCACTGATTTGCTGTTGGAAACGGGGCACGCCCGGTCGGTGTCGATTCGTTCGGTGGCCCAGCGCGTCGGCATCACGCCGCCCTCGATCTATCTGCATTTCGCCGACAAGGACGCGCTGCTGGACGCGGTGTGCGCGCGCTACTTCGAAAAGCTGGACCCCGAAATGCGGCGGCTGGCCGGCGAGCACACCTCGCAGGTCGAGGTGCTGCGCGCCCAGGGGCTGGCCTACATCCGGTTCGCGGTCGCGACCCCGGCGTTGTACCGGATCGCCACGATGGGCGAGTGGCGCTCGGGAAGCAGCGTCGATGCGACGCTGAACGGCTCGGCGTTCAAGCACATCCGCGCCACCGTGCGCAGGCTGATGGACGACGGTACCTACCGCCCCGGCGACCCGACCACCGTCGCCCTGGAGCTGTGGAGCGCGCTGCACGGGGTGGCGGCCATGCTGATCGCCAAGCCCCACTTGCCGTTCGGCGATGCCGAGGCATTCGCCGACCGCGTGCTGTCGTCTGTATTCTGCGGGCAACTGGTGATGGGGTACTGCGGTCGGGACGCCACACCTCAAAGGTTGGCGGCATGGGTCGCCACGCATCGCCCCCAGGAAGGCACTCGGATATGACGCAGGTAGCGGAGTCCACGATCGACCATCCGTTCTTCGCGCGCGTTTGGCCCGTCGTCGCCGCCCACGAGGCGCCGGCGGTGCGGGCCCTGCGCCGCGAGAACGTGGCCGGCCTGTCGGGCCGCGTGCTGGAGATCGGGGCGGGCGCCGGGACGAACTTCGCGAACTATCCGTCTTCGGTCGAGAAGGTGATCGCGGTCGAGCCGGAGCCCCGGCTGGCCGTCCACGCCCGCGCCGCGGCCGCCGTGGCGCCCGTGCCGGTCGAGGTCGTCGGGCAGACCGCGGAGGCGTTCAGCGACTCCGAGCCGTTTGACGTCGTGGTGTGCTCGCTGGTCCTGTGCTCGGTGCGCGACCCCGCAGGCGTGCTGCGGCGGATTCATTCGTTGCTGCGGCCGGGCGGGGAGCTGCGTTTTCTCGAGCATGTCGCCAGCGCCGGCGGGCGCGGGCGCGTGCAGCGGTTCGCCGATGCGACGTTGTGGCCCAGGCTGTTCGGTAACTGCCACACGCACCGCGACACCGAACGCGCCATCATCGACGCGGGGTTCCAGATCGACACGTCGCGGCGGGAGTGGACGTTGCCGGTGTGGGCGCCGTTGCCGGTGTCGGAACTGGCGCTGGGCCGGGCGCGGCGGCCGTAACCCGTTCTCGCCGAGACTGCGCTCAGCGCGTGCCTTGGCGGGCAAATCCCGATCTGTGCGCAGTCTCGGTCGCCCTGAACTCCCATGCGTCGCGAACTCGCTCGACGACGTCGGCGCGGCGATCGGACGCGATCACCCGGATGACGATCCAGCCGAGCCGGTCCAATGCCTCCCTGCGACGAATGTCCCATGCGTACTGCGCGGGGTCGAGGCGATGTTGCTCCCCGTCATACTCGACGGCCACCATGAGGTGCTCCCATCCCATATCGAGGTAATACCGCTGCGCCCCCGCCATCACCGGGATCTGGGTCGTCGGCCGCGGCAGGCCTGCGCGGATCAACAGCAGGCGCAGCCACGTCTCTTTCGGCGACGCTGAGCCCGGGTCGACGAGATCCAGCGCCACTTCCAGCTGTCTGAGTCCCCGCGCCCCGCGATGCCGGTCCGCAATTGCGAGGACCTCGTCTACCTTCGTGCCCGTCGCCCGCGTCAGGGCGTCCAAGCGTGCGATCGCCATGCCGATCGGGCGGCGTCGGCCGATATCGAAAGCGGTGCGTTCCGGCGTCGTGACGGGAATGCCCGCTACCACCCGGACGTCCTCCGGAACAAGGCTGTAGTCATAGGTCTTCATGCCCTGCGGCGGGCGCGCGTTCGACCACACCAACTCGACGGGCAGGTCCTCGTCCACCCACTTCGAGCCGTGCCACGCGGCCGCGGTCATCCCGCGAGCACGCCTTCCCGGCGCGACCACAGCCACGCCGCAATCGCGCGGTCGCGCAATGTCAGCCATTGATCGCGCCGCACGTAGACATCGGGGAACACCGCGCGGAATTGTGACCGCAGCTGATGTTTTCGCAGGATCCCGGCTTTCACCGCCTCGCTGCCGATAAACGGTTCGTCAGTTGTCATGGCCGCACACTCGCCGTCCCCGCCGACGGCAGGCGCGCCGAAACTGCGCTCAGCGCGCAAAAATGTGGACGAATCGCGATCTGTGCGCAGGCTCGGTGAAGGCGAGCTACTTCAGCAGCGCCGGCAACCGCTGCAACAGCTCGGGCAGCGCCTGGCTGGCACCCTCGCGGATGCTGATCGTGGCGCTCCGGGTCAGCGGTGTCGGCTCGGGATTGACCTCGACGACGACGCTGCCGCGCGACAGCGCCAGGTCCGGCAGGCCGGCCGCCGGGTAGACGATCGCCGAGGTCCCCACCACGACCATCACGTCGGCGGACTGCGTCGCCTCGACGGCGCGCTGCCAAGGCTCATCGGGCAGCGCCTCACCGAACCACACGATGTCGGGCCGGATGAGGCCACCGCAGTGGCACACCGGGGGTTCGACCTCCAGCGCCGGCTCGGCCATCCGGGGAAGCGGCCCGGTGTAGTCCATATCGCAACGGTCGCAACGGAATTCGAAGAGACTCCCGTGCAGGTGGTGCACCACGGTGCTACCCGCGCGCTCGTGCAGATCGTCGACGTTTTGGGTGACGACGGTGACCTCGGCGTGGTCTTGCCAGGCGGCGATCGCGCGGTGCCCTGCGTTGGGTTCGACGTCGGCGACCAGGTAGTGGCGCCACAGGTACCAGCCCCAGACCCGTTCGGGGTTCTTGTGCCACCCTTGCGTGCTGGACAGCTCGTAGGGATCGAAGCGGGCCCACAGTCCGTTCTTGTCGTCCCGGAAGGTCGGCACTCCGCTTTCCGCGGAGATCCCCGCGCCGCTGAGCACAGTTACTCGCATCCCACAAACATAGTCGTGGTTGGGACATACTGAAGACGTGGAGCTGCGGGATTGGCTGAAGGTCGATGTGAAGGCGGGCAAACCGCTGTTCGACCAGCTCAGAACCCAGGTCATCGACGGGGTTCGGGCCGGCGCGCTGCCACCCGGGTCGCGCCTCCCGACGGTGCGTGACCTGGCGGGTCAGCTGGGCGTCGCGGCAAACACGGTGGCCCGCGCCTATCGGGAGCTCGAGTCGGCGGCGATCGTCGAAACGCGCGGGCGCTTCGGCACTTTCATCTCCCGCTTCGATCCGACCGACGCCGCGATGGCCGCGGCCGCCAAGGAGTACGTGGAGGTGGCCAAGGCGTTGGGCCTGACCAAGTCCGACGCGATGCGGTATTTGACCAACGTGCCGGACGACTGAGCGCGCCGGTGTCAGCGCAACACCTTGGCCAGGGTGCGTAGGTTGCGGGTCGTCGTCGAGGATTTATAGCGCGCCTTGCCCATCGTCTTGCCGATGGTGCTGTCCAGCGTGCTGCCTTTGGGAACCTGCCAATAGACGACGCCGTCACCCCGGGCGATCCGCTCGTCGGGGCCGGCACCCAGGGCCGCGAGCTCGTCCAGCACGGCGGGATCGGCGACGAAGGTGACGTACGACTGATACCCGTCGACCTCGCGCTCGAACGGGTAGGCATCGACGACGGCACGCACCGCCTCGAGGTCGTACACCAGCACCCACGCGTCGTAGCCGAACCTGTCGCGCAGCGTGGCTTCGGCTTTCTTGCGCACCGACGCTGCGGTGGCCGACGCTTCCAGCAGCACGTTGCCGCTGGCCAAGACCGTGCGGACATGGGCGAATCCGGCGTCGGTCAGCGCGCTTGCGACCTCGGCCATCTTGAGGTTGACGCCGCCGACGTTGACGCCGCGCAGGAACGCCGCGTATTTGGTCATGCCCCGATTTCACCACGACGTAGGCTTTCTGCCATGGGACGCCAAGTCTTCGACGACAAACTGTTGGCCGTGATCAGCGGGAACTCCCTCGGGGTGCTGGCCACCATCAAGCGCGACGGGCGGCCCCAGCTGTCGAACGTGAGCTACCACTTCGACCCGCGGGAGATGGTGGTCCGCGTGTCCATCACCGAGCCGCGGGCCAAGACCCGCAACCTGCGCCGCGACCCGCGGGCCTCGATCCTGGTCGACGCCGACGACGGATGGTCGTATGCGGTCGCCGAGGGCACCGCGGAACTGACACCCCCGGCGGCCGCCCCCGACGATGACACCGTCGAGGCGTTGATTGCCTTGTATCGCAACATCGCCGGTGAGCACCCGGACTGGGAC
>NZ_LZIS01000035.1 GCF_001667015.1 Mycobacterium sp. E3198
CGAGCGCACCCGCCCCGATCCTCCGATGACCGGGGCGTAGCGCGCCGCTCACCCCGTACGGCAGGATGGAAACGTCGTCGACGGGGAGAGACTCGCGGGAGTTACGTTGGTCCAACACCTCAGCGTCCAGACGGTGGCCGCCTAGATGCCGGCCCGCCGGCACCCCTATTTCGCCTACGGGTCGAATCTGTGCGTCAGGCAGATGGCGCTGCGCTGTCCGGGTGCGGCCGATCCGCGGCCGGCGGTGCTGGCGGACCACGACTGGCTGATCAACCAGCGCGGCGTCGCCACCGTCGAGCCTTTTGCCGGCGCGCAGGTGCACGGGGTGCTGTGGCTGATCTCCGACGACGACCTCGCGGCGTTGGACAGCGCCGAGGGCGTGCCGGTGCGCTACCGGCGTGACCGGCTGACCGTCCACACCGGCGACGGGCCGTCGCCGGCCTGGGTCTACATCGATCACCGGGTGAATCCGGGCCCGCCCCGACCGGGCTATCTGCCCAGGGTCATCGACGGCGCCGTCCACCACGGGCTGCCGCAGCGATGGGTCGACTTCCTGCGGCGGTGGGATCCTGCCCGCTGGCCCCGCCCAGCTACCGCGAAAACCCCTGCGCCGCAATCGCTTTCTGCGCTGCTCAGCGAACCGGGGGTGGTCGAGGAGAGCCGGCTGCGATCGCGCTTCGGCTTTCTCGCCATCCACGGGGGCGGCCTGGAAGAGATGACCGACGTCATCGCCGAACGGGCCGCCGAGGGCGCCGACGCGTCGTCCTATGTGGTGCGCCATCCCGACCGCTACCCGCACCACCTCCCGTCGGCCCGGTACGACCCCGACGAGTCGCCGCGGCTGGCCGAGTTTCTGGATCACGTCGACGTCGCCGTCTCGCTGCACGGCTACGGGCGCATCGGTCGCGCCACCCAACTGCTCGCCGGGGGGCGCAACCGCGCGCTGGCGGCCCACCTGGCGCGGCACGTCCGGCTGGCCGGCTATCAGGTCGTCACCGACCTCGACGACATCCCGCCGGAACTGCGGGGCCTGCACCCGCACAACCCGGTCAACCGGGTGCGCA
>NZ_LZIS01000036.1 GCF_001667015.1 Mycobacterium sp. E3198
TGGTGCTGCACCCGCTCGCGGACCACCGGCGCCAGCTGCCCATCGAACGTCTCGGCATCACGCTGGACGCCGCGCCCGGGTTCGGCCTGGTGGTGTCCTACAACCCCGGCTACCAAAGCGTGCTCAAGGATCTGAAGGATTCGACGCGCCAGCGGATGGTCGCCATCGAATTCGGTTTTCCCGCAGCCGATGTCGAAGAGGGAATCATTGCGCACGAGGCGGGCGTGGACGCGTCCACCGCGGCCGAACTGGTGCGTCTCGGAGCGGCCATCCGCCGCCTGGAAACCGGCGGGCTGCGTGAGGTCGCGTCGACCCGGGTGCTGATCGCGGCCGGCAGGCTGGTCGCGGAGGGCCTGACCCTGCCAGAGGCGGCCCGCGCGGCGGTCGCGGGGCCGCTCACCGACGACGCGGCGGTCGGCAAAGCGCTGGGCGAGATGATCGAGATCTACCTGGGCGCGGCGGCCGAATGATTGACGCTGTATACCGCCGCGGCTAGGGTCTGAACAAATATTAGGTTTACGTCCGGAGGCCGGAATGTCCTACGAAAGCAGCGCGGAACCGATCAAGGTCGGCTACCTGATGGACTTCGCGCTGCCGCCGGGATTCCCCGAGGAATTGATGGCGAGTTTCACGCGGTGCTTCGACCTCATCTTCGAAGAAGCCCGCGAGCAGGGTCTGATCGATCGCCCGGTGCAAATGATCTACCGCGAGGTGGAGGGGTTGCCCAAGGGCTCGGTCAAGGCGGTGATCGATGCCTTCGGCGAGCTCGTCGACGAGGGCTGCCTGGTGGTGTTCGGCCCGCACATCACCGACAACTGCGTGCCCACCCGCGAGGCGATCGAGGAGCGGTTCAAGGTCCCGGCGATCAGCGTCACCGGCACCGACGACTGGCTGGGTGAATGGACGTTCGCGTTCCCGCAGGGATCCATGACCGACGAGCCGATCTTCATCGCCGACCTGGCCGCCAAACGCGGGCTCACCGAAATCGGGGTCCTGGTCGAGCAGAACCTGATCGGCGAGAGCTACCTGAAGAACCTGCGAAGCGCGTGCCGGCGCAACGGGATTCGCATCGTTGCGGAGGCGGCGATCGCGCAGACCGCGCAGGACATCAACGAGGCCGTGCGCACCCTGCACGACGCGAAGGCCGAGGCGATCGTGCACCTGGGCTTCGGCTTCGGGATCGTGTTCATCAACCCGGCGCTGCAGGCCGTCGACTGGGACCCGCCGCGGTTCACCACCACGGCCTTCCAGAACGCCTGGGTGAACCCGATCATGTGGGATGCCTTCATGGGCTGGGTCGGGGTCGATCAGTACGACGAGGCGAACCGGCTCGGCCAGGACTTCCTCGACCGGTATGCCGCGAAGTACGACGGCAGCCGTCCCGAATACTGCGTGCTGGTGGTCAACCGCGACGTCGCCGCCACGCTCGCGCGCGCATTTGCCGACGCGCACCCGCTCAGCCCGCGCGGCGTCAAGGAAGCGCTGGAGCGGGTCAAGATGATGCCCGCCGCCTCCGGCGCGCCGGGCACCCGGGTGTCCTTCGGCAAGTGGACGCGCCGGGCCTGGATGGGCGCCGGCTACCTGGTGGCCCGCAGCCTCGACGCCGACGGCGTCAACTCGCATCTGGTCGATCGCTTCGGCGAGGAAGGCTGACTCGTGTCAACCGAACAGTCCACACCGCCCGTCGCAGAGGAGAAGTCGGCATCTCCGCAGCGGGGCGAGAAGCGTGGGTGGGGCGGCTGGGTCGCCGGCGCCGCCCTGGCCGCGTTCGCGCTCTTCTTCATCGCGAACTGCCGCGTCGCGCTGGACCCGCGCGTCGCCAACCCGAACGTGCAGGGCCGGCCGCGGCCGGTGAGGTTCATCTTCGGGCTGGACTACATCGCGTTCCTGCAGATTTCGACCGTGATCATGCTGCTGGTGCTGCTGGTCGTGTTCATCAGGGGCTGGCGCCGCAATCCGGGCAGCCCGGTGATGCTGATGTTCCTGTGCACCACGCTGATCGTGTGGCAGGACCCGATCATGAACTGGTCGCCGTTCGCCGTCTACAACCCCGACCTCATCCACTGGCCGGAGTCGTGGCCGCTGGTGTCGCTGTCGCCGACCGTCGAACCGTTCGTCGTGTTCGGTTACGTCACTTTCTATTTCGGCCCGTACTTTCCGGCGATCTGGATCCTACGCAAACTGCAGGCGCGCCGGGGGCCCGGGGCTTTCGTGTCGCGGCACCCGTTGGTCAGCCTGGGCGTGCTGACCTGTGCCATCGGCTTCGTCTTCGATGCGTGGCTGGAGATCCAGCTGGTCCACATGGGCATGTACATCTACTCTCAGGTGATTCCGTGGGGTTCGGTGTTCACCGGCACCACATTTCAGTTCCCGCTGATCTGGGAGTCGTTCTCGGTGACGTTCGTGATGGTGCCCGCGGCGATCCTGTGTTACCGCGACGACACCGGAAAGTCGGTGGCGGAAAAGCTTGCCGCGAAAGCCAAGGTTTTCCCGAGCCGCCCGGTGCTCGGCACGTTCCTGGTGATGTTCGCCATCATCAACGTGTCCTACTTCGCCTACGGGGCGTGGTTCTGGGCGATCAAGGCCAGCCACGCGGCGACGTCTGTCGCGTGCCCGTGGCCTTACCCCGAGGCGAAAGTGTATGACCCACAAGGCTATTACGAGAAGGCCGGCGCGCGGGGCCCCTACTCGGTCGGCATCTGGTCGACCTGGGCAAGCGGGGAGCCCCACGGCCGACCTCAGGTGGAGCCGCCGCCGCCAGGCGAAGGCGCATGCGCCACCCCGGGCGCGCATGGCTGAGCCGCGCACCGTCGTCGTCACCGGTGCGTCGCGCGGACTGGGGTTCGCGTCGGCCGTCCGGCTCTACCGCGAAGGGTGGCGGGTCGTTGCGGCGATGCGCACGCCCGACCGGGGGATGGCGTCGCTGCGCCAGGCCATCCGATCGGAGGGCGCCGGTGCAGACGACGACCGGCTGATCGGGGTGCAGCTCGACCTGACGGACGCCGCGTCGATCGCCGCGGCGGCCAAGGCGATCGAGGAGGCCGTGGGCGCGCCCTACGGGCTCGTGCACAACGCGGGCATCTCCGCCGCCGGCGTGGTGGAGGAGACCGACATGGCGCTGTGGCAGCGGATGTTCGCCACCAGCGTCCTGGGCCCCGTCGCGCTCACCCAGGCCTTGCTGCCCGCGATGCGGGCGGCGGGCGAGGGCCGAATCGTGCTGGTTTCCAGCGCGGCCGGCGTGCGCGGGCAGCCGGCCACCGCGCCGTACTCGGCGGCCAAGGGAGCGTTGGAGCGGTGGGGCGAATCCATGGCGTGCGAGATCGCGCCCTTCGGGCTCGGCGTCACCGTCCTGGTGGCCGGCATGTACGACACCGAGATCATCACCGACGCGGGCACCACCGACAATCGCGATTTCGGCGGCCCCTACGCCCGGATCCACACCACCATGAACACCCGCGGGCGCTTCGCGATGAAGCTGGCCCGGCCGCCCGAGCGATTCACCGACGGCCTGCTGAAGGCGCTGGACGACCGGCAGGCGTTCCGTCGCCGCGGCGTCGGCCCGGACGCCTCGATGTTGTTGGCCGCCAATAGGATTCTTCCGGCGTCGGGCATGCACCAGGTGTCGCGGATCGTGCTCGGCATTCCGCGGCGGGGCTCGATGCGGGGCGCGGCGTGGCCGTTGACGACGGCCCAAAAAGCGATGGTGCTCGCGGCACGAGTCATTCCCGCACCGGTGTTGCGGCGGTTGGGACCGAAGGAGCGGTAATGGAACAGCTTTTCGACGACCTGGAGGATTTCGGCGCCTTCGATGACGCGATATCCGGTGACGTGCGCGACCCCTACACCGAGTTGGCGCGGCTGCGACGCGAGGAACCGGTGCAGCGACTCGAGACGTCGGGAGCGCTGCCGCACGAGGAATCGCTGCCGATGTTCATCGTGTATCGCCACGAGGACGTCCAGCAGATGTTGCGCGACAACGAGACGTTTTCCTCGGCGGCCGTCATCGCGGCGTTCGGCCCCGTGCTGGGCGAGGGTGTGATGCTCGGCATGGACGAACCGGTGCACGGGCGGCTGCGCTCGTTGGTGTCAAAGGCGTTCTCGCAGAAGTCATTGGCGCGCTGGCAGGACGAGCTGGTCGGCCGGGTGGCGAATGGCCTGATCGACAACTTCGCGCCCCACGGCAAGGCGGATCTGGTGAAGGAGTTCACCTTCGACTATCCGAGCCAGATCATCGCGGGACTGTTGGGCCTGCCGGAGAAGGACTACCCCCAGTTCCAGCGGTGGTCGATCTCGCTGCTGAGTTGGTTGATGAACCCGGAGCGGGGGCTGGCGGCGTCGGCCGCGCTGTGCGACTACTTCGCCCCGATACTGCAGGCCCGCCGGGCCGAGCCGAAGGAGGACCTGATCAGCGCGCTCGGTGCGGCCGAGATCGACGGGCAAAAGCTCGCGGACGAAGAGATCTTCTCCTTCCTTCGGCTGCTGCTGCCCGCGGGCGTCGAGACGACCTACCGATCGCTGGGCAGCCTGCTTTTGGCGTTGTTGTCGGATCCCGCGCAGTTGGACGCGATCCGCGCCGACCGGTCGCTGCTGCCGCAGGCCATCGAGGAGGGTGTGCGGTGGGAACCACCGCTGCTGACCATCACCCGGGTCGCGACCCGCGACACCGAGCTCGGCGGCGTGGCGATCCCGGCCGGGGCGACGGTGATGCCGATGCTGGGATCCGCCAACCGGCAGGAGGACCGCTACCCCGACCCGGACACCTTCGACATCTTCCGGCAAGCCAGGGCCCACCTGGGCTGGGGGCACGGGGTGCACGTCTGCCTCGGCATGCACCTGGCGCGCCTGGAGATGCGGACCGCGGTCAACCTGCTGCTCGACCGGCTGCCGAACCTGCGGCTCGACCCCGATGGCGACGACCCGCACATCCGAGGACAGGTTTTCCGCTCGCCTACCTCGGTTCCGGTGCTGTTCGACCCCCAGTAACCAGCCCCGCAGCGTTTGCACCTTGCCAATCGGCTAGGTTCCGGTAAGGCTCTCTGTAGCCCCCTCAACGACTCAGAAGAGAGTGACAAACATGACCGAGGCTGTAAAGGTCCGCTTCGAGCCCAAGATGATGATCGACGGCAAGCTCGTCGAGGGTCAGGCCGGCACCTTCACCAACATCAACCCCGCGACGGAGGAGCCGCTCGGCGAGGTCGCGGACGCGTCGAAGGAGGACATGCACCGGGCCATCGACGCCGCCCGGCGCGCCTTCGACGAGTCCGACTGGTCGACCAACAAGGAGTTGCGCAAGCGCTGCCTGTTGCAGCTGCACGAGGCCATCGAATCCGAGAAGGAGGAGCTGCGCGAGGAGCTCATCCTCGAGGTCGGCTCCCCCCGGGCGATCACGTTCGGCCCGCAACTGGACGCGCCGCTGCAGGACGGGCTGAAATACCCGGCCCGGCTGATCGACGAGTACGCCTGGGAAACCGACCTCGGCGACCGGGTGATCAGCCTCACCGGCACGAACACCTCCATCAAGGTCTGGCGGGAGCCGGTGGGCGTCGTCGGCGCGATCGTGCCGTGGAACTTCCCGTTCGAGGTCACCCTCAACAAGCTCGGCCAGGCGCTGGGCACCGGCAACACGGTGGTGCTCAAGCCGGCGCCCAACACGCCGTTCAACGCGACCCGCCTGGGCCGCCTGATCGCCGAGAAGACCGACATCCCCGCGGGCGTCGTCAACGTCGTCACCGCATCGGATCACTTTGTGGGCGAGGAACTCACGCTGTCGCCCAAGGTCGACCTGATCTCGTTCACCGGTTCCACCACGGTCGGCCAGCGGATCATGGAAAAGGGCGCGGCGACAATGAAGCGGCTGTTCCTCGAACTCGGCGGCAAGTCGGCGACCATCGTGCTGGAAGACGCCGACTTCGGGATGGCCTGCGCGATCGGCATCGCGCCGTGCATGCACGCCGGGCAGGGCTGCGCCAACCCGACCCGGATGCTGCTGCCGCGGTCCCGCTACGACGAGGGCGTGGCGATCCTGCAGAGCATCTACGAGAACGTCACGTGCGGTGACCCGCAGGACCCCGGGACCCTGTGCGGCCCGGTGATCTCCGAGGTGCAGCGCAACCGCGTGATGGGCTACATCCGCAAGGGCGTCGAGGAGGGCGCCACCGCGCTGGTCGGCGGACCGGACGCGCCCACCGGCTTCGACAAGGGATTCTTCGTCCGGCCAACGCTTTTCACCGACGTCGACAACTCCATGACGATCGCCCAGGAGGAGATCTTCGGGCCCGTGCTGTCCGTCATCCCGTTCGACGACGAGGAGGACGCGATCCGGATCGCCAACGACAGCCGCTACGGATTGGCCGGCAACGTGATGTCGGGCTCCCTCGAGCACTCGCTGGCGGTGGCCCGCCGGATCCGGGCCGGGTTCATCGGCGTCAACGGCGGCGCGCCGTACGGCGCCGACACCCCGTTCGGCGGTTACAAGTACAGCGGGGTCGGCCGCCAGAACGGCGTCGCCGGATTCGATCAGTACACCGAGGTCAAGTCGGTGGGCTACCCCGCCGGCTGATCCGCCGACCGCCGCGAGGGTGCGTGTTCGTACATCGACACGCCGTGCGGCGCGTCATTTTGCGCACGCTCGGCGGCGGCTTCGCCCACCCGGCCTTCGCCCGTCCAACCCCTTGGTTGACAATCGACGCAAGACCCACACGTCAAAGGAGACACCACCATGGCTGAAGCCGTCATCGTCGAGGCCGTCCGCTCACCGCTCGGCAAGCGCAACGGGGGCCTGTCGGGCGTCCACCCGGCCGACCTGTCCGCGCAGGTCCTCAACGGGCTGGTCGACAAGGCCGGGATCGACCCGGGCATCGTCGACGACGTCATCTGGGGCTGTGTCATGCAGGCCGGTGAACAGGCTCTCGACATCGGCCGCACCGCGTTGCTGGCCGCCGGCTGGCCCGAGACGGTGCCGGGCGTGACCGTCGACCGGCAGTGCGGGTCGAGCCAGCAGTCCATCCACTTCGCCGCCGCGGGTGTGGTCGCTGGCCACTACGATGTCGTCGTCGCCGGCGGTGTCGAGTCGATGTCGCGCACCCCCATGGGCTCCTCGCTGGCCGGCGGCGGAAATCCCTACCCGCAGGCCTTCAAGGACCGCTACCACAAGACACCGAACCAGGGCCTCGGTGCCGAGATGATCGCCGAGCAGTGGGGCTTCGACCGGCTCGCGCTCGACGAATTCTCGCTGGGGTCCCACGAAAAGGCCGCCGCGGCACAGGATTCGGGCGCGTTCGACGACCAGATCGTCGGCATCAAGGACCAGGACGGCAACGTCGTCCTGAAGGACGAGGGCATCCGCCGCGGCACCCCGATGGAAAAGATGGCGTCGCTGAAGCCGGCGTTCAAGGAGGACGGGCTGATCCACGCCGGCAACTCCTCGCAGATCACCGACGGTTCGGCCGCACTCCTGTTCATGTCGGCCGAGAAGGCCAAGGAACTGGGCCTCACGCCGATCGCCAAGGTGCACACCGCGGTACTGGCCGGCGCCGACCCGGTGATCATGCTGACCGCGCCCATCCCGGCGACGCAGAAGGCGCTCAAAAAGTCCGGCCTCTCGATCGGCGACATCGGGGCCTACGAGGTCAACGAGGCGTTCGCGCCGGTTCCGTTGGCGTGGCTGAAAGACATCGGGGCCGACGAGAAGAAGCTCAACCCGAACGGCGGCGCCATCGCGCTGGGCCACCCGCTGGGCGGCTCGGGTGCACGGCTGATGACCACGCTGCTCTACCACATGCGCGACAAGGGAATCCGCTACGGCCTGCAGACGATGTGCGAGGGCGGTGGCCAGGCCAACGCCACCATCGTCGAGCTCCTGTGAGCCAAACCGACGACGACCGGCCCGGAGCGCTCGTCGAGCTTCGCGGCAACGTGATGGTCATTACCATCAACCGGCCCGAGGCCCGCAACGCGATCAACGCCGCCGTCAGCATCGGCGTCGGGGACGCGCTGGAGCAGGCGCAGCACGACCCGGGCGTGCGGGCGGTGGTGATCACCGGCGCGGGCGACAAGTCATTTTGCGCCGGGGCCGACCTCAAGGCGATCGCGCGGCGGGAGAACCTGTATCACCCCGAGCACGGCGAGTGGGGCTTTGCCGGCTACGTGCACCACTTCATCGACAAGCCCACGATCGCCGCGGTCAACGGCACCGCCCTGGGCGGTGGCACCGAGCTGGCGCTGGCCAGCGACCTGGTGGTCGCCGACGAGCGGGCCACCTTCGGGTTGCCGGAGGTCAAACGCGGGCTGATCGCCGCGGCCGGCGGCGTCTTCCGGATCGTCGACCACCTGCCCCGCAAGGTGGCGATGGAGCTGCTGTTTACCGGCGAGCCGATCACCGCGTCCGACGCCCTGAAATGGGGCCTGATCAACCAGGTCGTCAAGGAAGGTTCCGTGCTCGACGCCGCGCTGGCCCTGGCCGCGCGGGTGACGGTGAACGCGCCGCTGTCGGTGCAGGCCAGCAAGCGCATCGCCTACGGGGTTGACGACGGCGTCATCGTGGGCGACGAGCCGGGCTGGGAGCGCACCGTGCGCGAGATGCGCTCCCTGATCAGGTCCGAGGACGCCAGGGAGGGACCCCTGGCGTTCGCCGAGAAGCGGGAGCCGGTCTGGCAGGCGCGCTAAAGAATCCGAGCGGCCCCCACGCGGCGCTAGTGCGCCAGGATGTTCACGGCCCGCCCGAACACGGCGGGCAGGGCCGCGGCCGCCGGCACGATGGCGCGGCGCGCCGGCACCGGCGCGCTGGCCAGCACCACCGCCCGGGTGAGCAGCCGGTAGTTGCGGGTGACCCGGTGCCACGCGGCCTCGTATGACGACGGCGCGTCGTTGGCGATGGCGTCGACCGCGGCGGCCGCCTGCTTGACCGCGAGGCTGATGCCTTCGCCGGTCAGCGCGTCTTCGTAGCCGGCCGCGTCGCCGACCAGCAGGACTCGGCCCGCCACGCGTCGGGAGACGACCTGACGCAGGGGGCCGCAGCCGCGGGCGTGGCCGCGGTCGGCGCCGTTCAGATGCTCGGCCAGCCACGGGAACCAGGCCAGGTCGGGGCGCCCGCCGGACAGGATCGCCACGCCGACCAGATCGGGTTCCACCGGCGTCACGTATGCCTCGCCCCAGCGGGACCAGTGCACCTCGACGAACTCCGACCAGACCGGCACCTTGAAGTGCCAGCGCACGCCGTGGCGGCGCGGCGTTCCGGCCGTGGCCTTGATGCCGACCGCGCGCCGCACCGACGAGTGCAGCCCGTCGGCGCCCACCAACCACTTCGCGCGCACGCCCGCGGCCGTCACGCCGTGCGCGTCCTGCTCGACGCTGGTCACCCGCGCCCGAATCCATTCGGTGTCTTGCTCTTTGGCCCGGGCCTCCAGCGCCGCGTGCAGCGTGGTGCGCCGCACGCCCCGGCCCGGCCCACCGCGAAACAGCGCCTCGGCCCGGCGGCGTTCGCTCACATAGGCGATGCCGCGAAAGGGCATGCCGGCCGGGTCCACCCCGAGCGACGTCAGCTCGGCCAAACCGCCGGGCATCAGCCCCTCGCCGCACGCCTTGTCGATGGGGCCCTCGCGCGGTTCGGCCACGATCACCGAAAGCCCAAGCCGCCGAGCGTGTAACGCCGTCGCCAGGCCCCCCGGGCCGCCGCCGACGACCAGCAGATCGGTGTCGTACGTCATGACGTGTAGCCCAGGGCCGAGTTCTCCACGTGCAGGCGCACGCCGAGCAGCATCGCGTTCGCCAGCGTGAAGACGACCGCGGTCAGCCACGCCGTGTGCACCAGCGGCAACGCGAACCCCTCGGCCACCACCGCAACGTAGTTGGGGTGGTGCAGCCACCGGTAGGGGCCCTGCCGCACCAACGGCGCACTCGGCAGCACGATCACCCGGGTGTTCCACCGGTGCCCCAGCGTGGTGATGCACCACCAGCGCAGCACCTGGCTCAGCGCCGCGATGGCCAGCATCGGCCAGCCCAGCCACGGGATGAACGGCCGGTGCAGCGCCCACGGCTCGATGAGGCAGCCGAGCAGCAGCGCGGTGTGCAGGACGACCATCACGGGGTAGTGGGACTGGCCAAATTCCTTGGCGCCCTGGGCAAAAGACCATTGCGCGTTGCGCTTGGACACCACCAGCTCCGCCACGCGTTCGATGGCGACCGCAAGGATCAGCAGGTAATACATAGCTCTGTCCGGCCCTACCAGCTCAGCAGGACGAATTCGGCGGAGAAGCCCGGTCCCATCGCGACCATCAGCCCGATCGAACCCGGCGACGGTGGGTCGGCCATGGTGGCGTGCAGTATATCAAGTACCGAAACAGACGAAAGGTTTCCGTTGTTGCGCAACGAGTTTCTGGTGACCTCGAGCGCATCGGGCCCCAGCCCCAAGGCGTCTTCGACCGCGTCGATCACCTTCGGGCCGGCGGCGTGCAACAGCCAGGTGGAGACGTCCGCCGTGGTCAGTCCGTGGTCGGCCAAAAACGCGCGGATGTCGTCGCCGACAAACTTCTCGACGAGCGTCGAGATCTCGGCGGACAGGACGATCCCGAACCCGTTGCTCCCGATGTTCCAGCCCAGCACGTCCTCGGTGTCCGGGTAGGTCCGGCTGCGGGTGGCCAGCACCCTCGGCCCCGCCGCTTCCCAGTCGGCCCCGGTCGCGATGACGACGCCGGCGCCGTCGCCAAACAGGCTGGAAGCGACCAGGTTTGGGATCGAATTGTCCTGGCGCTGAACGGTCAGCGAGCACAGCTCGACCGCCAGCAGCGCCGCCACGTCGTGGGGGAACGCGCGCAGGTAGTCGTGCACCCGGGCCATGCCGGCCGCGCCGGCCACGCAACCCAGGCCGAACAACGGGATGCGTTTGACGTCCTGGCGCAGCCCGATCCGCGTCGCCAGCCGCGCCTCCAGCGACGGCACGGACAACCCGGTAACCGTCGTCGAGAAAACGGCGTCGACCTCCGACGGCTCGACATTCGCCTGGTCGAGCGCGTCGAGCATCGCCTGCTCGGCCAGGTCGAGGGCGATTTCGATGTAGGCGTCGTTCGCCTCGGTGAAGCCGCTCAGCTTGCCGTACCGCGACAGCGGCAGCGCGATGTTCCTGAACTCCACTCCACTGCTGAGCGCAAAACGCCGGAACTCCGGACCGGCGAAGTCGGTCAGTGCCCCGATGGTTTCGTCCTGCGTGTAGCGGTTCGGTGGGAATGTGACGGCCACGCCCGCGACGGACGGGTCCGCTGTCTGTTTGTTGATGCGCACGCGCGTAGAAGCGCCCCCGGTGATCTCCTCCATGTGGGGGTCACGGTGCGGGCGCCGCATCGGTTCAAAACTCTGGCTAGTGTCGGGGTATGCGGATTTTGGTCACCGGCGCCACCGGATATGTCGGATCGCGCCTGGTCACTGCGCTGCTGGGGGATGGGCATCAAGTCGTGACGGCCACCCGAAACCCGGAGCGCCTCAAGCGTTTAGGCTGGTTCGACGACGTCATCCCGGTCGCCCTCGACGCGTCCGATTCGGAGTCGGTGCGGGCGGGCCTGGCCGCGGCGGGCCCTATCGACGTGCTGTATTACCTGGTGCACGCCATCGGCCAGCCCGGCTTTCGCGACGCGGACCGGGCGGCGGCCCACAACGTCGCGGTGGCGGCCCGGGACGCCGGGGTGGGGCGCATCGTCTACCTGGGCGGCTTCGTGCCCGCCGACGAGGCGCTGTCCGAGCATTTGACCAGCCGGGCCGAGGTGGCCGAGGCCCTGACCGTCGAGGACGGGCCCGAGCTGGTGTGGCTGGGCGCGGCGATCATCATCGGCGCCGGCTCGACGTCGTTCGAGATGATGCGGTACGTGGGGGACCGGTTCCCGCTCATTCCGATCCCGAGCTGGATGGACAACCCGATCGACCCGATCTCCATCCGCGACGTGCTGCACTACCTCGTCGCGGCGGCCGACCCCGGCCGGGTGCCCGCCGGCGCCTACGACATCTCCGGGCCGACCACCACCAGCTACCGGGGGCTGCTGAAGACGTACGCGCGCGTGTCGGGCAGGTGGCATGCCCCGCTACCGGTCGGCAGGATCGACCCGGCGCTGGCGTCGCTGGTCACCGGCGTCGCGCTGCCGGTGCCCCCGGGGCTGGCGGCGGACCTGGTCGAATCGCTGGACCATCCGATGGTGGCGTCGGTCAGCGGGCTGCGCGACCGCGTGCCCGACCCGCCCGGGGGGCTGCTCGGCGTCGAGGACGCCGTCGCCCTGGCGCTGGCCGGGTCGGGGAGACGGCCCAGGCCCGTCAACGCGCTGACCGATCCCCATCAGCTGGCCGACAGCGATCCCGCCTGGGCCGGCGGCGACGCGCTGCGCATCCGCCGGCTC
>NZ_LZIS01000037.1 GCF_001667015.1 Mycobacterium sp. E3198
GCCGCCGTCCGCCGGACGTTGCGCGGGGTCGCCGGCGGAGCCGGCGGGGGGCCCGGCTTCCGAAGCTTCCTTCTCGGGGGCTTGCGACATCGGCTCCATTCTGACAGGACCGGCGAAGTGCCGTGACGAAAGTTGCGTATGTCAACTCCTGGGATTGGGCCGTTGGGGTGCTCTGCCGTCGGGGCGGCGCGGCGAAAGTAGTCTCAGGCGCGTGATCGACCTGAAGCTGCTCCGGGAAGACCCCGACGCCGTGCGCCGCTCCCAAGCCAGCCGGGGCGAGGACCCTGCCCTGGTGGACGCGTTGGTGACCGCCGACGCCAACCGCCGCGCGGCGATTTCGGCCGCCGACGATCTGCGCGCCGAACAGAAGGCCGCCAGCAAGGGCGTCGGCGCGGCGTTGCCCGACGAACGCCCGGCCAGGCTGGCGCGCGCCAGGGAACTGGCCGAGCAGGTGAAGGCGGCCGAAGCCGCCCAGGCCGAGGCCGAGGCGGCGTTCACCGCGGCGCACATGGCGATCTCGAACGTCATCATCGACGGGGTGCCCGCCGGCGGCGAGGACGACTTCGCCGTCCTCGACACGGTCGGCGAGCCCGCGGCGATCGAAAACCCCAGGGATCACCTGGATTTGGGTGAGTCGTTGGGGCTGATCGACATGCAGCGCGGCGCCAAGGTGTCCGGATCGCGGTTTTACTTTTTGACCGGCCGGGGCGCGCTGTTGCAGCTGGGCCTGCTGCAGCTGGCCCTGCGGCTGGCCGTCGACAACGGCTTCGTCCCGATGATCCCGCCGGTGCTGGTGCGCCCGGAGGTGATGGCCGGCACCGGGTTTCTGGGTGCCCACGCCGACGAGGTGTACCGGGTCGAGGCCGACGACCTGTACCTGGTGGGCACGTCGGAGGTGCCGCTGGCCGGCTACCACTCCGGCGAGATCCTCGACCTGTCCGGTGGGCCGCTGCGCTACGCGGGCTGGTCGTCGTGCTTCCGGCGGGAGGCCGGCAGCTACGGCAAGGACACCCGCGGCATCATCCGGGTGCACCAATTCGACAAGGTGGAGGGCTTCGTCTACTGCGCGCCCGCCGACGCCGAGGCCGAACACCAGCGGCTGCTGGGCTGGCAGCGCGAGATGCTGGCCCGCATCGAGGTGCCGTATCGGGTGATCGACGTCGCCGCGGGCGATCTCGGCTCGTCGGCCGCGCGCAAATTCGATTGCGAGGCATGGGTTCCCACGCAGGGTGCGTACCGCGAGCTGACGTCGACGTCGAACTGCACCACTTTTCAGGCGCGCCGGCTGGCCACCCGCTACCGGGACGCGAACGGCAAGCCGCAGGTGGCGGCCACGCTCAACGGCACGCTGGCCACCACCCGGTGGCTGGTGGCGATCCTGGAGAACCACCAGCAGCCCGACGGCAACGTGCGGGTGCCCGCCGCGCTGGTGCCGTTCGTGGGTACCGAACTGTTGGAGCCGGCCGGTTAAGAACGACGGGCGCCCGGGGTGCGGCCGAAGGCGCGCCGGTAGGTGTCGATGAAGGCGCTGGGCGTGGCCCAGCCACACGCCAGCGCCACCGCGGTGACGCCGTGGTTCTCGGCGAGCAGCATCAGCGCGTGCTGCAGGCGGACCTGGGCGCGCCACTGCGGGTAGGTCATGCCCAGCTCGTCGGCGAACAGGCGGCTCAGGGTGCGCTGGCTGACGCCGACCCGGCCGGCCAGTTGCCGCAAGGTCAACGGGTTCGCCAGGTCGTCGGTGACCAGCGCGCACGCCCGCCGCAGCCGGCCGTCGTTGGGCGTCGGAATCCACAGCGGCTCACGGATACTCGTCGCCTGCAACTGGTCGTGGAGCACCCCCAGCATGCGGTGGTGTTCGTCGGTGTCGACCGCGTCGGATTGCGAGCAGGCGATGATCAGTTCTCGCATCAGGGGATTGACGGCGAGCACGGCCGGCGTCGCGGGGCCTCGACCGTGGCGCCGCGGATCGAGCGCGACGCCGTGAAACCGGGTGTGGCCGTGGAACCTGTGTTCGTGCCACACGCCCGCCGGTATCCAGATTGCGCGGTTCGCCGGGGTGATCCACGTGCCCGCGGGGGTCGTCACCGAGACCGCGCCGGAGGACGGGTAGACGATCTGGTGCAGGTGATGCCGGTGCCGCCGGATCCGCGCGCCCGGCGGCAGCGACTGCGATGACGTGACGAGCCCTGGCTGGCCGATTTCCGACATATCACGGCAGAATATCGGAAGCCCGCATTCGGGGAAACGCCTAGCGTTGGCGATATGGCGATGAATCTTGTGCACCGGTGGCGTTGCAGCTCGACGGGCTGGCAAGAGACGGTTGCCGACCGGCTGCTGCCCTGGGTGCTTGGTGATGTCGAATTGGGTTCGCGGACACTGGAAATCGGCCCGGGGTACGGCGCGACGACGCGCGCCCTGCTGGATCGGGCCAAATCGCTCACCGCCGTCGAGGTCGATGCCTCGATGGCCGAACGGCTCAACCGCCGCTACGGCGACCGGGCCCGCATCCTGCACGGCGACGGGGCCGCCACCGGGCTGCCCGACGATCACTTCAGCTCGGTGGTGTGCTTCACGATGCTGCATCACGTCCCGACCGCGCAGCTGCAGGACCGGCTGTTCGACGAAGCCTTCCGGGTGCTGCGCCCCGGGGGGATGTTCGCGGGCAGCGACGGGGTGCCGTCGCTGACCTTCCGGCTGCTGCACATCGCCGACACCTACAACCCGGTGCCGCCGCAGGACCTCCGCAGGCGGCTGACCGACGCCGGATTCGCCGACGTCAAAATCGACGTGTCGGGCGGCCGTCAGCGGTGGCGGGCCACCAAACCGACCTGAACCCTAGGCGTTCACCGTCTCGCGCGCCTTTTCGTGCCGGCGCTGCCGCTCCATCGTCGCGAAGTAGAAGGCGAACGCGAACGCGAAACTGGTGAAGAGGCTGGACACGAAGTACAGCCACGGGTGGCGCAGCCCGCGCCGGTGGCCGTCGACGATGGTGAACAGGGGCAGCAAGATCACGTTCGCGATCGTGTAGTCCTGACTGGCCGAGCTGGCCGCCGGGTTGGTGAACATCAGCTGGATGTACTCCGCCCAACTACCGTGGCCCCAGATCGGGTTGGTCGAACCCTTCGCGTATTCCTGCACGAAGTGGATGTTGAACCACCAGCCCAGCGCGACCGAGGCGATGCCGACGACGTAATACACGGCTTCCAGCGGTGAGAACATCGGGCCGTCGGCCGGCCTGGCGAAAACCTTCGAATTGGACGCGACGATCCAGCCGATGACCGTGAGCCCGAGAACCGCGTGCACGAGGAGCGAGACCATGGGCGCAGTCTCACCCCTGGCCGGAAGTTTTGTCAAGATTGACATAACGAATCCTGAGGTACCTTACTCCCATGGTCCGACCCGCGCAGACCGCGCGCAGCGAGCGCACCCGGGAGGCGCTGATCCAGGCCGCCCTGGTGCGCTTCTTGGCCCAGGGCGTCGAGGAAACGTCGGCCGAGCAGATCGCCTCGGACGCCGGCGTGTCACTGCGGACGTTCTATCGCCACTTCCGCTCCAAGCACGACCTGCTGTTTGCCGACTACACCGGGCTGAACTGGTTTCGCGCCGCGCTGGACGCCAGACCCGCCGACGAGCCGGTCATCGATTCGGTGCAGTCCGCGGTGTTCTCCTTCCCCTATGACGTTGAGGCCGTGACGAAAATCGCGGCATTGCGGGGCGGCGAGCTCGACCCCGGCCGGATCGTGCGCCACATCCAGGACGTCCAAGCCGACTTCGCCGACGCCATCCAGGAGCAACTGCAACGGCGTAGCTGCGCGGCGGAGCTGACGCCCGACGCGCGGCTGCGCGCCGCGGTGACCGCGCGCTGCGTCGCGGCGGCGGTGTTCGGCGCGATGGAACTCTGGATGCTCGGCGAGGATCGGTCGCTGGGCGAGCTGGCGCGGATGTGTCACACCGCGCTCGAGTCGCTGCGGGCCGGCATCACCGACGCCTGGGCGCCCGGCGCCTGAATCGACGTTTCGTCATAATTGACAAAACTTGGCGACCATGCCAGCCTCCATTGCTGGAGGGCAGGACATGACTGAACACGACGCGATCGTCATCGGCGCGGGCCACAACGGGTTGGCCGCGGCGGTGCTGCTGCAAAAGGCCGGGCTGCGGACGCTGTGCCTGGACGCCAAGCTCTATGCCGGCGGGATGGCTTCCACGGTCGAGCTTTTCGACGGGTATCACTTCGAGATCGCCGGCTCGGTGCAGTTCCCGACCGCGTCGGTGGTGGTGCAGGAATTGGGCCTGGACACCCTCGAGACCCTCGACCTGGAGGTGATGTCGGTCGCGGTGCGCGGCGTCGGCGACGACCCGCTGATCCAGTACAGCGACCCGATCAAGCTGTTCACCCACCTCAACGAGGTGCACGGGGCGGACGCCGTCAACGGGATGGCGGGGCTGATGGCCTGGAGCCAGGCGCCGACCCGGGCGCTGGGCCGCTTCGAGGCGGGGACCCCGCCCAAATCCTTCGACGAGATGTACGCCTGCGCCACCAACGAATTCGAACGCTCGGCGATCGACGACATGCTGTTCGGTTCGGTCACCGACGTGCTGGACCGCTACCTGCCGGACCGCGAAAAGCACGGGGCGCTGCGCGGCTCGATGACCGTGCTGGCCGTCAACACCCTGTACCGCGGGCCGGCCACGCCGGGCAGCGCCGCGGCGCTCGCGTTCGGGCTGGGCGTGCCCGACGGGGACACCATGCAGATGAAGAAGCTGCGCGGCGGCATCGGCGCCCTGACCGCCCACCTGGCCACGCTGTTGGAAAGCCTGGGCGGGGAGGTGCGGCTGCGCACCAAGGTCACCGACATCCTGGTCGCCGGCGGCAAGGTAACCGGCGTGCGCACCGAGGCGGGGGAGGAGCTGGCCGCGCCGATCGTGGTCTCCAACCTGGCGCCCGACCTCACGCTCAACGAGATGATCGATCCCGCCGCGCTGCCCGCCGACATCCGCGAGCGGTACGCGGGGATCGACCACCGCGGCAGCTACCTGCAGATGCACTTCGCGCTGGAAGAGGCCCCCAAGTTCGCCGCGCCCTACGAGGTGCTCAACGAGCCGGCCATGCAGGCCTCCATCGGCCTGTTCTGCACGCCGGAGGAGGTCCAGCAGCAGTGGGAGGACGCCCGGCGCGGGATCGTGCCGGCCGACCCGACGGTGGTCCTGCAGATCCCGTCGCAGAACGACCCGGCCCTGGCGCCCGAGGGCAAGCACGCCGCGTCGGCCTTCGCGCTGTGGTTCCCCATCGAGGGCGGCGCGGACTACGGCCAAGCGAAGGTCGAGATGGGCCAGCGGGTGATCGACAAGGTCACCCGGCTGGCGCCGAACTTCGAGGGCAGCATCATCCGCCACACGACCTTCACGCCCCGGCACATGGGGGTCATGTTCGGCGCCCCCGGGGGCGACTACTGCCACGGGCTGCTGAGCTCGGACCAGGTCGGGCCGAATCGGCCCGGCCCGAAAGGCTTTCTCGGCCAGCCGATCCCGATCAAGGGGTTGTACCTCGGCGGCGCCGGGTGCCACGGCGGGCCGGGGATCACCTTCATTCCCGGGTACAACGCCGCCCGCGCGGCGCTGGAGGATCTGGGGCGCTAGCCGCGCTCGCTCAGCAGCTCGTCCAGCAACGCGGTGAACTCCTCCGGACACTGCGGCGTCAGCGCGGGGCTGGGCCAGGTTCCCGGTACGTCGAGGGTGATCAGCGTCGACTTGAACGGTCGTTGGATGTCCAGGGGCAGCCAGCGGCGGAGATCGGAGCTGCCCCAGATACGGAACCGCTGCATGAACATGCCCAACGCCTCGGTCTTGTACCCGCGGATGCTGCCCAGCGCGATGACCTTGGACGTGCCGGAAGGAAAGTGGTAGCGGCGCAACGTGATCGCCGCGCGATCCAGCTGGACCAGCCCGTCGTCGTAACTGGCGTTCATTTCTTGGCGCTCCGCAGTTGGTGGCCCCGAGCGGTCAGGCAGTGGCCGTCGTCCAAGCGCCACTGCCAGCCGTGCAGGTTACAGGTCAAGGTGTTGCCCTCCACCACACCGAATCTCGACAGGTCGGCCTTGAGGTGCGGGCAACGACGTTGAATTTCCCAGCCCTCCAGGGTGACCGAAGCGGAGTCGTCGTGGGTCTCGGCGAACCACCCGTCGGCGTAGGCGATCCGCTCGTCGGTCAGGCACTTGAAGAACGTGTAGAGGTATTCGTTGTAGCCGCCGACGCGCCATGCCGAGAACCGGGTGGACAGGAAGATGGTGTTGACCCAGTCGGGTTCGTGGTCGCGCAGCACTGTGCGCACCAGCTCCGGCGCTATAGCGAAGCCGTACCGGACCTTCTCGTCCGGAATCCGTTCGCGCACGGTCCTTTTCGGGAAGTCGAGGATCACCGTCTCGGGGCCGATGACGAGCTCGACGGGGTAGCCGATGCCGTCGCAGATCTCGTCGCTCTGCAGCATGATCGGTTCGAACAGCGCGCGCAGCGGGTCCAGCAGCGGCTCGCCGGTGGCCGGCGCCCAGCCGGCGCGCTCCGCGGCAAGCACGGGCGCCATGCGGTCGGCGTAGTCGGCGATGTAGGCCGCCTTGCCGGTGGTGAAGATGGCCTCGACTTGGTCGTCCGGCAGGGGATGGCGCAGCGAGTTCAGCGTCGCGCCGGTGAACTCCGCCGTCGACCCGGGGATCATCAGCAGGCCGCCGTCGTGGCCGTGCGTGCGCAGCTGCTCCAGGAAGACGATCTGGTCGGGGAAGATGTTGGCCGGGTCGCCGTGGTCGTCGTTGAGGTGGCGCAACTCGGGGTCCAGAAAGCACGGCGGACCGGCCGACGGCACCACCCACCTGGCCCCCACCTGGGCGACGTACTGGCGGGCGCGGTCCATCCCGCGCTGACGCTTCTGGGTGCCGAACGACTCCTTGGCGCGGGCCGGCATGTCGTAGACCATGGGGTACCAGATCGCCCCGGAGTACTGCAGCAGGTGCACGTCCACGCCGCCGAATTCGGTTTCCAGCACGTCCAGGTCCAGCGGCCGGGCGTCGTTCATGTTGAAAACCGTTGTGTTGCCGTCGGAAACCACCAGCGCCGAGTCGCCGATCGGGCCGTCGGCCGGGGCGCGCAGGGCGATGATCATGATGTCGAGGTCGCCCTTGGGGCCGCCGATCCGGTGCTTGGTGGAGTCGGTGGTCTCGTAGAAGCGATGAAACCCCAGCGTTTGCAACTCGTTTCGCAGGTCGGGCACCGGGAAGTCGGGCAGCAGCACCACGGCGTCCTTGTTGACGTGGTCGCGCAGATTCTTCGCGTCGAAGTGATCCTTGTGCAGGTGGGAGACGTACAGGTAGTCGCAGTCGCCCAACCGGTCCCAGTCCAGCGCGCTGTTGTCGGGGAACGGAAACCACGACGCGAAGTAGGCGGGATTGACCCAGGGGTCACAAAGGATGGTGCCCGCGTGGGTCTCGATCAGGAATCCGGCGTGGCCGATGCTCGTGACCTGCACTGATACCTTTCGGGGGACATGGGGGGCGTGCCGACGGTTGACGGCTTGTCAGCCCCCGAGCTTAGCGCGAGGCCGCATCTTCGGCCGTCCACAGCCGGCCGGTAGTAGTCGATGCGCTGCGGGTCCGGCTCGGCGCCGTAGGCGGCGAAGAACACCTCCTCCCAGCGGCCGGGGTAATTCCAGCCCAAGGACAGCGTCGCCACCGCGAGGTCGGCCCACCGATCCGCCACGCCGAGCCCGCCGAGGTCGACGTGTCCGCAGCAGCGGCCGTCGTCGTCGATCAGCGTGTTGGGCGCGCACGCGTCGCCATGGCAGACCACCGGCCGATCAACCGGCGGCGCCTGGCCCAGGGACGCGCGGGCGGGCGGCGTCAGCTTGGCCAGCCGGCCGCCGACCGACCAGTCGAAGGGGCAGGAGTTCACCGGCATCCGGTCATGCAGCACGCGCAGGCCGGCACCGATCGCGCGCACCGCGATCTCGGGTGCCGCTAGCCATCGCGGGTCCACCGCCGACCGGCCGGACAGCGCGCCGGTACGCAGCCAGGCGCAGCCGCCGTCGACGCCCCAACCCAGCATCTGCGGCACGGTGATGTAGCGCGCCGCCCAGCGCAGCCGCTCCGCTTCAGCGGCGAAGTCGGCCACGTCCGCGTCGGCCACCTTGACGAATTCCGCACCGGAACGCCCGGCATCCACGCGGAACGTGACACCGCCCAGCTGGTTGACCCAGACCGCCCGCACGGGCCTGCCGGCGGCGAAGCGGCGGACGACCGCCGGCACCGCCGGCGGGGGACAGGGGACGGACAGGGCTACCCCTCTCGTCGCTTCAGGCACTACGGGCGGCTCACAGTCGGGAGCACTAGGCTGAAGTGCTGTGGAACCGGTATACGGGACGATCATTCAGCTTGCCCGCTTGGTCTGGCGCATTCAGGGCCTGAAGATCACCGTCTCGGGCGCCGAGAACTTACCCAAAAGCGGTGGCGCCGTCATCGCGATCAACCACACCGGCTACCTGGACTTCACTTTCGCGGGTCTGCCCGCATACGAGCAGGGCCTTGGCCGCAAGGTGCGGTTCATGGCCAAACAAGAGGTGTTCGACGACAGGATCACCGGGCCGATCATGCGCAGCCTGCGGCACATTCCGGTGGACCGGCAGGACGGGGCCGCGTCCTACGAGGCCGCCGTCAGGAACCTCAAGGACGGCGAGCTGGTCGGCGTCTACCCCGAAGCCACGATCAGCCGCAGCTTCGAAATCAAGGAGTTCAAGTCCGGCGCCGCCCGGATGGCGGTCGAGGCGGGGGTGCCGATCGTGCCGCACATCGTCTGGGGCGCGCAGCGAATATGGACCAAGGGTCACCCCAAGAAGCTCTGGCGTCCCAAGGTGCCGATCGTCGTCCTGGTCGGCGAGGCGATCGAACCGACGCTGGGGGTCGAGGAGTTGAAGGGCCTTCTGCATTCGCGGATGCAGCATTTGCTGGAACGGGCGCAGGAACTGTATGGGCCCCATCCGGCCGGGGAGTTCTGGGTCCCGCGCCGGCTCGGCGGCAGCGCTCCGTCCCTCGCGGAGGCGGCGCGCATGGATGCCGAGGAGGCCGCCGCGCGGGCGGCCCGCCGCGCCCGAGCCGCCGGGCCGCCGGAGCAGTAGCCGATGGCGGAGCCGACCTTCCGCGCCCTCGAGATCGTGGCCCGGCTCGTGGTGCTGGTCACCGGCACACCCATCACCTATCGCGGCGAAGAGAACATCCCGGACAGGGGCGGGGCGGTGATCGCGATCAACCACACCAGCTACGTCGATTTTTTGCCTGCCGCATTAGCTGTGCATCGGCGGCGCCGTCGGCTTAGATTCATGATCAAAGCCGAGATGCAGCAGGTGAAGGTGGTCAATTTTTTGATCAAGCACACTCGCACCATTCCGGTGGACCGGGGTGCCGGGGCGGACGCCTACGCGGTCGCCGTTCGGCGGCTGCGCGAGGGCGAGCTGGTCGGTGTCTATCCGGAGGCCACGATCAGCCGGAGTTTCGAGCTCAAGGAGTTCAAGACCGGCGCGGCCCGGATGGCCGTCGAGGCGGACGTGCCGATCGTCCCGGTGATCGTCTGGGGGGCCCACCGCATCTGGACCAAGGACCATCCCCGGCAGATCGGCCGCAAGAAGCTGCCGGTCACCGTGCAGGTGGGTGGGCCGGTGCGCGCGGCCGGCGACGTCACAACCACCACCGCCGCTCTGCGAGAATCGATGACCGCGCTGTTGCACCAGGCGCAGCAGCGGTATCCGCACCCGGCCGGCGCCCACTGGGTGCCGCGCCGGCTGGGCGGCGGTGCGCCGACCATGGCGGAGGCGGCGCAGATAGAGGCCGACGAGGCGGCGGCGAGGTCGGCCAACAGGGCCGGCCGCCGTAGTCCGCATCGATCGCGGTAGGGGGAAGGAGAGGAACATGGCCGAGCCGTTCTTCCGCTTCGCGGAGATGGTTGTTCCGGCGGTCGTCGCGATGAACGGAACAAAGCTCACGTTCGAAGGCCTCGAGAACATTCCGGCGCGGGGCGGCGCGTTGATCGCGCTCAACCACACCAGCTACCTGGACTGGATGCCCGCGTGTATTGCCGCCCACGAGCGCAAGCGGCGGCTGCGGTTCATGATCAAGGCCGAGATGGCGGACGTGAAGGCCGTCAGCTTCGTGATCAAGCACTGCCAGCTCATTCCGGTGGACCGTCGGATGGGTCAGGACGCCTACGCGGTGGCCGTGCAGAAGCTGCGGGAAGGGGAACTCGTCGGGCTCCATCCCGAGGCCACCATCAGCCGCAGCTTCGAACTCCGCGATTTCAAGTCCGGAGCGGCCCGCATGGCGCTGGAGGCCCGGGTGCCGATCATTCCGATGATCGTCTGGGGTGCGCATCGGATTTGGCCCAAGGACCATCCAAAGAAGTTGCTGCGCAACAAGATTCCGATCACCGTGGCGGCCGGGCGTCCGCTGCCGCCGGAGGGCAACGCCGAGCAGCTTATCGCCGGCGTGCGCCAGGCGATGAACGCGATGCTCTACCGCGTGCAGGAGGAGTATCCCCACCCGCAGGGTGAGTTCTGGGTGCCGCGGCGCCTGGGTGGCGCGGCACCGACCCAGGACGATTCCCGGGCGATCCGGCTGGCCGAATTGCAGGAGCGGATTGCGCGGTCCGGTAGCGACGGTGTGACGCGGCCGGGACAGAGCCAAAGCGGAATCCACTGAGAGGCGAAGGCGGACCCTCTCAATGACCTTGCCGGCGCTGATCGCCTGCGACGTCGACGGCACCCTGTTCGACGAAAACGAAACCATATCCCCGCGCACCCGCGACGCGGTGAACGCCGCGGTCGCCGCCGGTGCGCGGTTCGTCGTGGCGACCGGGCGGCCGCCGCGCTGGATACGCCCCGTGGTGGAGGCGCTCGGGTTCGCGCCGATCGCGGTGTGCGCCAACGGCGCCGTCCTCTACGACCCCGCGAACGACCGGGTGCTGTCGTCGCGAACGCTGGGCGTCGACGCCCTGGCCGAACTGGCCGAGCTTGCGGCGCGCGTGATCCCCGGTGCGGGCCTGGCCGTCGAGCGGATCGGCGAACGCGCCCATGACACCGCGACCCCGCAGTTCATCAGCTCGCCCGGCTACGAGCACGCATGGCTCAATCCGGACAACACCGAGGTGTCGATCGACGACCTGCTGAGCGCCCCCGCGATCAAGCTGTTGATCCGCAAGGCCGGGGCGCGCAGCGCGGACATGGCCGCCGCGTTGGCCAAACACGTTGGCATCGAAGGAGATATCACCTATTCCACCGACAATGGATTAGTGGAGATCGTTCCGCTGGGGATCAGCAAGGCCAGCGGCGTCGAGGAGATCGCCAAACCGCTGGAGATCTCCAGCGACGAGGTGGTGGCGTTCGGCGACATGCCCAACGACATCCCGATGCTGCGGTGGGCCGGCCTGGGCGTGGCCATGGGCAACGCGCATCCCGACGTCGTGGCCGTCGCCGACGAGGTCACTGCGCCCAACACCGACGACGGGGTGGGGCGGGTGCTCGAGCGCTGGTGGCTTTAGCCCGCGGGCGCAATGACCCCGGCGAGCTGTTGGGGCAGGTAGTTGAGCATCAACGGTGCCAGGCCCATGAACGGCGTGCCGAAGATGGTCACGGGGATCGGCCCGAGGATGCCGCCGTCTATCGTCGCCGTAACCGGGTGCGGCGCAACAAGAATCCCATCGAAGGGCAGGTGCAGCACGATAGGGATGTTGGTCGGGAACGGCGCTGAAAGGCCCGTCGGCACCGGAATTGTCATGTCCACGATCGTTTCGCCATTGAGGAAGCCGTTGGCCACGATCGCCGGGCTGTTGAACAGCGCGCCGAGCGCCCCCACGCCGTCGCCGGCCAACAGCGCCTGCTGCACCGCCGTCGCAGCGTCCGCCATGCCACCCAGCGTCGCCAGCGGCGCGCCCGCCACGGCGTAGGTGATCACCAATGGCAGCCCGAAGAAGGCGCTGAGCGATCCCGCCGTGGGATTGAGGATCGGCACGGAGGCGGTCGCCGAAATGCTGGGAATCGTAAGGGTATTGAGCACGTTGGTGAGGTTCTGCGACATCTGCCGGGGGATGGATGGGGGCATCAGGTTGGTGAAGTACTGCGCCTCTTGGCCGGGGATGTTGGCGAGGGCGAACAGGTTCCCCAGCGGGCCGAGAAGCGTGGGGTTCACGGTGGCGACGAGCGTGGGATTCGTAAAAGGAGTCAGGACGCTGATCGATGGCGTGCCCGGATTGGCGCCCGTGACAAAGAGATTCGCGAAGGCCTGCGCGACGTCCTGCACCGCTCCGAAGTAGTTGCCCGCCAGGACGGCCTGCAGGGCCACCTGGAGCTGCGCGCCGAAAGCCGGCAGGCCGGCCCAGATGCCGGTGGCCGCGGCGTAGAGGTTGGTGGCGAATTCCTGGGCGAAGCCGATCTGCGTGCTGATGAATTGCTGCACGTAGGTTGCGGCCGGGAAGGTCAGGAGTTGCTGGATGCCGGCCTGGATGGCCGCCGGCAGGCCGGCCAGGAAGGCGGGGAAGTTCTCGATGGTGTTGGTGAGCGACGCCGCGATCTGCTGCCAATAACCGATCTGATTGACCAGGACCTGACGCAGGAACGGGAACGGGTCGGCGGACCAGGTGTTGAAGAGGTTTTGCAGGTTCGCGGACGTATTGACGATCAGTTGCCCATACGCGCCGCCCGGGGTGGCGGCGGCGGCCAGGCCGGACGCGGCGGCACCCGTGGGCAGGCCGCTTGACAGCAGGCTCTGCTCGGCATTGGCGAGTTCGGTGCTGAGGTAGGCCGCCGCGCCGCCGTTGAGCAGGCTGACGAACTCGTCCTGAAACGCGACCGCTCGGGCCCCGAGGGCCTGGAATTCGCGGCCGAACCTGCCGAACACCTCCGAGACCGCGATCGACACCTCGTCGGACGCCGCCGCGGCGACGCCGGTCGTGGGCGCCGCGGCGGCGGCGGTTGCCTCACCGAGGGTGGAGCCGATCCCCGAGAGGCGCTCGGCCGCGGCCGTCACTATCTCCGGTTCTGTGACCACGAACGACATGGCCGTCTCCCCTCGCCTCGGTCCAACCCCGTGTTTGCCGGGCAACCCGAGCGTACTGTGACGGAGCCCACACCGGGCCGGAAACGGCCTGATAGGTCCTAGGTGGCGGTGGGGTGGCTGGGCAGCGAGAAGTGTTCGGGCGGCACGTCGGGGCCGCTGGGGGATTGCGTCGACAGCGGCGTCGTGATGCCGTCGACAACCGACGTGACGTTCCCGGTGAGCCGCTCGTAGTTCAGGGTTCCGTGCTGGAAGTTCTGCGTAATCTGCAGGGGCTCTTGTATTTCCGCGCTGGTCGGCAGCCCGAGCGGCCCGCGCTCGTAGCTCAGCGAGGCCCAGGCGTCATAGATGGCACCCGTCACCGGCTGCGGGCCGATCTCGGGCGACCAGTACATCGCGCCCTTGGCGAATTCGGCGAAGCGGGCGTTACCCTCGGCATTGTCTTCCGGAGAGACGGGCGCGCCCAGGACGCTGTTCATCCCGCCCATCGCCAGCCAATGGTCGTAGATCGCGCCGCCCTTCAACGCGTTGATCAGCTCCTCGGGCGGATCGTTGAAATGCGAGGCGATGTCGCGGATTTCGTCCATCAGGGCGTATGCGGCGTTGCCTGGGCAGTCGGTGTTGCCGACATCGCGGTGGGAGAAGATGGTGGGCAGCTTGGCGATGGTGCCGGCCGCGAACGTGGTGTAGTGGCTACCGGCCGATTCCAGCGCCACCGTGCCCTTGGGGTCGACGCCGTCCATGCCCAACCGCCATCCCAGCAGCCGGCCCACGGTCCGCAGCTGGATGGGCGTCGGCGGCACGTCGTCGAAGTTCCCGATCATCGCCACGCCCCAGGTGTTGCGGTTGAATCCGCCGGTGTGAAATGCCTCGACGGCCTTGGTGAGGCCCCCGGCGCTGCCCTCGAACACTTGGCCGTACTTGTCGACCAGTGCGTTGTAGGCGATGTCGCACCAGCCCAGGGTCTTGCTGTGGTACGTGTAGATCGCCTTGACGATGCCCGCCGATTCCAGCGGGGAGTAGTCGTTGCTGCCGGCGGTGTGGTGAATGACCGCGGCGCGAATCCCGTTGTCGTATTGCGGACTACCGCATCGCAGCGACTCATCGGCGCCCCACTCGGCGCGGCTGATGATCGCGGGCGGCTGCCCCGGCATCATGACCCCGGTCGGTGGCGTCCAGTGCGTCCTGGCCGGCGTTTGCGGCGGGGAGATGAGGATCGCGGAGATGTTTTGGCCGAACGGCTGTTCCCTGCTGACCGGCTGGTACCCCAGGCCATCTGGGGCCGCCGCGACGCCGCCCACGGTCACCGGCGCATCGATGGGCCGGGTGACCGCGATCTGGACCGTCGTGGTGGTCCCCACGAACACCGGGTCGGTGCTGCGCGGCCCCTCGGTGGGCCCGGACGGTCGGGCCGGCCCGACCGCCGCGTCGTCGCCTACCGGCGCGGCGTCGGGAGCCGCGGTTTCGTACTCGGTCTGATACCACGGCCCCCAGGAACCGTCGGGGTGCTTCGCGCGCACCCGGGTGGACGTGCCCGCGAGGTCGCCGGTGAGCGCGACCAACGAAAACGGCGTGCGCTGGGTGAGTTCGCGAACCGTCACCCCGCCGCCGAGTCCGACCAGCGGCTGCTCGGCGAGTTGGGTGTCCTGGGCCCGCGGCGGCTGCGGCGCGCTCCGGTCGTGTGTCGCGTGGCCCACCCACGAGACGATGACGACGGTCGCCGCGATGGCGGTGAGCAACATCGTGGGCGCGCGACTGCGGGACGACACCAGCCGATGTTACGTGTGTTTCTGATGTTATTGATGAGGCGACACGATGCTGGGGCCGAAAAGCCGCCAAAACCTGTTCGACGGCACCGCAGAGGGGGCTCTGCGGTGCCGTCGGGGGACAGGTTCCTCCCGGTTGTAGTGGGGCTTTAGTGGGGCAGGACCGGCGCGGCGGCACCGGTCAGGGCGCCGGTAGCACCCGGCACGGCACCCGCGGCGGCGGGCAGCGCGCCCGCGGCGGCCGGTAGCGCGCCGGCGGCGGCACCCGGCACGGCACCCGCGGCACCAA
>NZ_LZIS01000038.1 GCF_001667015.1 Mycobacterium sp. E3198
CGTCACGCCCTCGATCAGCGTCAGATACCGCGACGGGTGCATGGTGGCCAGGTGCGCGCACAGCGCGTCGAAGTCGTCCAGCGTCGCCCCGTCGACTCCTGCGGCCCGCGCGGCGACCTCCTCGTCGGACAGCGGCTGCGGCGCCGGCGGCAGGCCACGGTGCCGGTAGTCGGGACCCTCGATCCGCACGGTGGTGAAAATGCTTGCCAGCGTGTGAATCTCGCGCAGAAAGTCCTGGGCGGCGAAGCGGCCCTCGCCGAGCTGCTCGGGCAGGGTGTTGGAGGTCGCGGCCACCGACACGCCCCGCTCGACCAGCGACGACAGCAGCCGCGAGACGAGGGTGGTGTTGCCGGGGTCGTCGAGCTCGAACTCGTCTATGCACACCGCGGTGTAATCGGCCAGCAGCTCGATGCATTCGGCGAACCCGAACACCCCGGCCAGCTGGGTCAGCTCACCAAAAGTGGCGAACGCCTTGGGGGTTGGTGATTCCGGGCCCGTGCCGGGCAACTCGTAGTAGGCCGAGGCGAGCAGATGGGTCTTGCCCACGCCGAAGCCGCCGTCGAGGTAGAGCCCCACGCCGGGCAGGATGGCCCGCTTTCCGAACAGTTTTCGGCGGCCGGCCCGGCGCTGCACCGCCCGCCGGCAGAAGTCCCGACAGGCCTCGACGGCGGCCGCCTGGGTCGGTTCCGCCGGATCCGGGCGATACGTCGCAAAGCTCACGTCGGCGAACGTTGGCGGCGGCCGCAATTGGGCGATGAGTCGCTCCGGCGACACGGTCGGGTGCCGATCCACCAACCCGGGCATGCACCGAACTGTAGCGGCGTGCTGCAATCGAGCCATGCTGACGCTGCTCGGGTCCGGCCGCGACCTCGACGACGGCGAACTCTCCCGGCTGTACGGCTATCCGGACCGCGAGGGGACCTGGCTGCGGGCGAATTTCATCACCAGCCTCGACGGCGGCGCCACCGCCGACGGCAGCAGCGGCGCGATGGGCGGGCCCGGCGACCGGCGCATCTTCAACCTGCTCCGCGAACTGGCCGACGTGATCGTCGTCGGCGCCGGCACGGTGCGCATCGAGGGGTACTCCGGCGCGCACGTGGCCGTCGCGCAGCGCCAGGAGCGGCAGGCCCGCGGGCAAAGCGAGGTCCCGCAGCTGGCGATCGTCACCCAGTCGGGTCGCCTCGAGCCGGACCTGGCGGTGTTCACCCGGACCGAGGTGCCGCCCCTGGTGCTCACCTGCACGGCGGCGGCGGACAAGACGCGGAGCCTGATCGGCGACGTGTGCGAGGTCGTGGACTGCTCGGGCGGCGATCCGGGCACGGTCGACGAGGTCGCCCTGCTGGGCGCGCTCGCGGCGCGCGGAATGCGCCACATCCTGACCGAGGGCGGGCCGACGCTGCTCGGGGCGTTCATCGACCGCGACCTGCTCGACGAGCTGTGCCTGACGATCGCGCCGTATCTCGTCGGCGGCCTGGCGCGGCGCATCGCGACGGGCCCGGACCAGGCGCTGACCCGGATGCGGCGCGCTCATCTGCTCACCGACGAGGCCGGCTACCTTTACGGCCGCTACGTCAGGGCCTGAAAAGTCGAAGCTACTGTGGTCGGCATGAGTCGGCAGATCGCATCGGCCACGGTGCTGCTCGCGGTGACCGCGCTGGTGGCCGGATGCGTTCCCGGCCTGGGCGCGGACCCGCGCTTCGCGACCGACTCCGGCGCCCATCCGCAGGGCGTGGCCCCGAGCAAGCCGCCGCCGGCCGGTCCGCCGCCGATCGCGGCGCCCAAGAACGACCTGGCGTGGCATGACTGCACATCGAAAGTCTTTTCCGACGCCGCCGTCCCCGCGGCGCCGGGCGTGCAACTGGACTGCGCGACCTACGACAGCGACCTCGACCCCGTCAACGGCCAGGGCGGAAACCTGACCATCGGCGTGGTGCGCGCCCGCTCGGACCAGACGCCGCGCGACGCGGGACCGCTCGTCTTCACCACCGGATCCGACCTGCCGTCGTCCACACAGTTGCCGGTGTGGCTGGCCCGCTCGGGCGCCGACGTGCTGCACACCCACCCCGTCGTCGCCGTGGACCGGCGCGGCATGGGCATGTCCAGCCCCATCGACTGCCGCGACCAGCTTGACCGCCAGTCGATGCGCGACCAGACGCAATTCCAGGCCGGCGACGATCCGGTCGCCAACCTTTCCGACGTCTCCAACACCGCCACCACGAACTGCACCGACGCCATCGCGCCGGGCGCGTCCTCCTACGACAATTCGCACGCCGCCTCCGACCTCGAGCGGCTGCGCACGCTGTGGGACGTGCCCGCGCTCGCGCTGATCGGAGTCGGTAACGGCGCCCAGGTGGCGCTGGCCTACGCCGCGTCGCGGCCCGACCGGGTCGCCCGGCTGATCCTGGACTCCCCGATCGCCCTGGGCGTCAACGCCGAGGCGGCCGCCGAGCAACAGGTCAAGGGCCAGCAGGCCGCGCTCGACGCCTTCGCCGCGC
>NZ_LZIS01000039.1 GCF_001667015.1 Mycobacterium sp. E3198
GATCGAACCGGAAGCGCCGACGATCATGCCCGCCACGATCATCGCGGTGTTGTTCAGCGCCAGACCGGCCGCGGCGGCCGACAGCCCGGTCATCGCGTTCAGCAGCGAGATGACCACCGGCATGTCGGCGCCGCCGATGGGCAGCACCACCATCAGGCCGAGCACACCCGCGGCGGCCAGCAGGCCGACCATCCACCACAGCGACACCCCGCCGGTGCCGGGATGCGCATCCAAGCCGATGACCACCGCGGCGGCCACCGCGCCGGCCAGCAGCAGCAGGTTGATCGGTTGCTGCGCCTTGCCGAAGCCGATCGGTGATCCGGAGATGATCTCCTGCAGCTTGCCGAACGCGATGATCGAACCCCAGAACGAGATCGACCCGATGATCGCGGCGAACAGCGACGCCACCACGATGTGCACGGTCGGCGACTCGCCGTGCTGGAACGCCGAAAAGCCGCTCGTCTCAATGAATTCCGACAGCGCGATCAGCGCGACCGTGCCGCCGCCGACGCCGTTGAAGAACGCCACCAGCTGCGGCATGGCGGTCATCTTCGTCAGCCGGGCCGGCGGCACGCCGAGCGCGACGCCCACGACGAGGCCGGCGATGATGAGCACCCATGACTCGGTGTGCCGGATCTTGATCAGGGTCGCACCGACCGCGATGGCCATGCCCACCGCGGCGATCAGGTTGCCCCGCACCGCCGTCTTCGGGCCGGTGAGGCCCATCAGGCCGTAGATGAAGAGCGCGAACGAGATGATGTAGAGAACGGTGACGAGGTAGTTCATTTCGCCGCCGGCTCCTCAACCTTTGCCGGGGCGCGTTTTTTGCCCTTGAACATGCCCAGCATCCGGTCGGTGACGATGAAGCCGCCGATGACGTTCAGCGTGCCGAACACGACCGCGACGAACAGGATGATCTGCACGGCGAGCGACGGGTGCTCGACTTCCCCGAAGACCACCAGCGCACCCAGCACCACGATGCCGTGAATGGCGTTGGTGCCCGACATCAGCGGCGTGTGCAGGGTGTTGGGCACCTTGGAGATGACCGCGAACCCCACGAACCCGGACAGCACCAGGATCGCCAGGTTCGCCAGCAGTTCGTCGTACATCTACGCGTCCTTCCGATCGCGGGTCACGCACGACTCCGCGATCACTTCGTCGTCAAAGTCGGGCGCCAGCTTGCCGTCGGTGATCAACAGGTCCAGCAGCGCGGTGATGTTCTTGCTGTAGAGCTCGCTGGCGTGCTCGGGCATGGTGGCCGGGAGGTTCAGCGGCGACGCGATGGTGACGTCGTGCTTGACCACCGTCTTGCCGGGTTCGGTGAGCTCGCAGTTGCCGCCGGTCTCCCCGGCCAGGTCGACCACGACGCTGCCCGGCTTCATCGCCTCCACGGCCGCGGCGGTCACCAGGCGTGGCGCGGGCCGGCCCGGGACGAGCGCGGTGGTGATCACCACGTCGAATCCGCTGATCGCGTCTTCCAGGTGCTTCTGTTGCTGGGCCCGTTCGTCTTCGGTCAGCTCGCGGGCGTACCCACCCTCGCCGGCCGCCTCGATTCCCACGTCCAGCCACTGCGCGCCCACCGAACGCACCTGGTCGGCCACCTCGGGACGCACGTCGTAGCCGGTGGTGCGGGCACCCAGCCGCTTGGCCGTGGCGAGCGCCTGCAGCCCGGCGACCCCGACGCCGAGCACCAGCACGGAGGCCGGCTTCACGGTGCCCGCCGCCGTCGTCAGCATGGGGAAGAACCGGGTCGATTCGGAGGCCGCCAGCAGCACGGCCTTGTAGCCGGCCACGTTGGCCTGCGACGACAGCGCGTCCATCACCTGCGCGCGCGAGATCCGCGGGATGGCCTCCAGCGCGAACGCCTGCACACCGGCTTGCTTGAGCGCGCCGATCGAATTGTCGGCATCGCGCGGCGCCAGGAAGCCGATCAGCGTCTGCCCGCTGTGCAGCCTCCCGACCTCGTCCGCCGTCGGCGGTGCCACCTTGACGACGACGCCGGCGGCCCAGGCGTCGCCGATGCTGGCCCCCGCTTGGGTGTAGAGCTCGTCGGGAAGCAGCGCGCCCTCGCCCGCGCCCGCCTCGACCACCACCGCCACACCGCTGTCGACCAGCGCCGCGACCGCCTTGGGGACCAACGCGACGCGCCGCTCGTCGGTCCCGGACTCGGCGACCACCCCCACCGTCGTCTGCGCATCTGTCATGGCGCCTACATCCACTTCCTTATGTCTTTGGCTTGCCGCAGACACCCTATCCGGTCACCAGAGCGGGATCTCCTGGCCGTGCTCCGACGCCGGGCGCGGGCCGAAGTAGCGGCGCTCGGACTCGTCGATCGGGACGTCGTTGATGCTGGCCTCGCGGCGCGCCATCAACCCCGACGGGCTGAATTCCCACAACTCGTTGCCGTAGCTGCGGTACCACTGGCCGCTGTGATCGTGGCACTCGTACTGGAACCGCACGGCGATGCGGTTGTCGTGGAAATCCCACAGGCTCTTGCGCAGCGAATAGTCGAGTTCGCGCTGCCACTTGCGGGTCAGGAACGCGACGATCTCGGCGCGGCCCACGACGTGTTCGCCGCGGTTGCGCCATTGCGAGTCGGGCGTGTAGGCGAGGCTGACCCGTTCGGGATCGCGGGTGTTCCAGGCGTCCTCGGCCGCCTGGACCTTCTGAATCGCCGTTTCGTAGGTGAACGGGGGTAGCGGGGGGCGGGACTCGGTCATGACGTACATCGTGCTCGACGGCGATCGCGACGCATAAACCCCTGCGGCGACACGCCGCGTGGATTCATACGGTCAGTGCAACATCCGTGATTTGGGAGGTTGCCGTGCCGAGTGGATATCCGTTT
>NZ_LZIS01000040.1 GCF_001667015.1 Mycobacterium sp. E3198
CCGCAACCGGTGCTGGAGCCCGAGGGCACCGCGCTGATCACCGGCGGCACCGGCATGCTGGGCGCGCTGTTCGCCGAACACCTGGTGACCCGGTACGGCATCAAGCACCTGCTGCTGCTGTCGCGCCGCGGCCCCGACGCTCCGGGCGCGGGCGAGCTGCACGAGCGCCTGACCGGGCTGGGCGCCCACATTTCGATCATCGCCTGCGACACCGCGAATTCCGCCGAGCTGGCCGCGGCGCTCGACACCATCGCTGACGGCCACCCGTTGACCGCGGTCATCCACGCCGCCGGGGTCTTGGACGACGTCGTCGTGAGCGACATGACCGCCGACCAACTCGATGCGGTGTTGGCCGCCAAGGCCGACGCCGCCTGGCATCTGGATCGCCTCACCGCCGACCGCGACCTGGCCGCGTTCGTGGTGTTCTCCTCGGCCGCGGGCATCTTGGGCAGCCCCGGGCAGGCCAATTACGCTGCGGCCAATGCCTTCCTGGACGCGCTGGCCGTCCGCCGCCACCACACC
>NZ_LZIS01000041.1 GCF_001667015.1 Mycobacterium sp. E3198
GGTCCCGCCGCCGGCTCGCCCCGGGCGCCCGGCCCGGCCGGTTAATCGGCCAACCACTCAGCACGCCTACACTCGGCGGTGATGTCCAGTCCTGATACCGCCGACCTCGCCGCGGCGATCCGCACCGCGCTGGGGAAGGTGATCGACCCCGAATTGCGCCGTCCCATCACCGAACTCGGGATGGTCAAGAGCGTCGACGTCGAGCCCGACGGCGGCGTCCACGTCGGCATCTACCTGACCACCGCCGCCTGCCCGAAGAAGACCGAGATCAGCGAGCGGGTCACCAGCGCCGTCGCCGACGTCCCCGGCACCGGGGCCGTCAAGGTCAGCCTGGACGTGATGAACGACGAGCAGCGCACCGAGCTGCGCAAGCAGCTGCGCGGCGACGCCCGCGAGCCCGTCATCCCGTTCGCCCAGCCCAGCTCGCTGACCCGGGTGTACGCGGTCGCGTCCGGAAAGGGCGGCGTCGGAAAGTCGACGGTCACGGTCAACCTGGCCGCGGCAATGGCCGCGCGCGGGTTGTCCGTCGGCGTGCTCGACGCCGACATTCACGGCCACTCCATCCCCCGGATGATGGGCACCACCGACCGGCCCACCCAGGTCGAGTCGATGATTTTGCCGCCCATCGCCCACGAGGTGAAGGTCATCTCGATCGCCCAGTTCACCCAGGGCAACACCCCGGTGGTGTGGCGCGGGCCGATGCTGCACCGCGCGTTGCAGCAGTTCCTGGCCGACGTCTACTGGGGCGACCTGGACGTGCTGTTGCTCGACCTGCCGCCGGGAACCGGCGACGTCGCCATCTCGGTGGCCCAGCTCATCCCCAACGCCGAGATCCTGGTGGTGACCACGCCGCAGCTCGCCGCGGCCGAGGTCGCCGAGCGGGCCGGCAGCATCGCGCTGCAAACCCGCCAGCGCGTCGTCGGCGTCGTCGAGAACATGTCCGGGCTGGTGCTGCCCGACGGGACCACGATGCAGGTGTTCGGCGAGGGCGGCGGCCAGCAGGTCGCGGAGCGGTTGTCGCGCGCGGTCGGCGCCGACGTGCCGCTGCTGGGCCAGATCCCGCTGGACCCGGCGCTGGTCGCGGCCGGCGATGCGGGCGTGCCGATCGTGCTGAGCGCGCCGGACTCCCCCGTCGGCAAGGAGCTGCGCGGCGTGGCCGACAGCCTCTCGTCGCGCAAGCGCGGATTGGCGGGCGTGTCGCTGGGGCTGGACCCCAAGGGACGCTAAGCCCACCTGGCGAGTGTGCGTGTTTGTACGCCGACACGCCGTCGAAGGCGTACAACTGCGCACGCTCGGCCGGAGGTCCGGCAGGGTCAGGTGGCGTCGGCGTCGAACGGCGCGGGGCCGCCGGTGTGGGGCTGCGACGGCAGTGACGGCTCCACCGGGTCCGCCGGCTTGGGCGGGGACCCGTTGGCCGGCCTGTCGAAGTTTCCCGTCAAAAATGAGTCGTCGCCGTCCAGCAGGTGCTTGGTCAGCGCGGCGCGGGGGCTCATGCCGCGCAGCCGTTGCAGCTCGCTGAGCGGCTCGCGCAGGTCGTCGAACTCGGGCCCCAGGTCCTGGCGCAGCTGGGTCGTCATCCCGCTGAGGTAGTCACGCGCCTGGCGCAGCGCGTTAGACGTCCAGCGGATCGCGCCCGGGAGCCGCTCGGGCCCGAGGATCACCAGCCCGACCACGACGAGGACGAGGATGTGCTCCCAGCTCAGGTTGCCGAACACTTAGCTGTTGTCCGCGTCGGGTTTCACCGTCAGCGTGACGTGCCGGCCATCGCGGACCACCTCCACCGGGGCGTCCTGGCCGATGGTCAGCAGTCGCACGGCGACGACGAATTCGTCGGCGTCGGCGACCTTGCGGTTACCGACCTTGACGATCACGTCGTTCTCCAGGATTCCGCCCTTCTGGGCCGGGCTGCCCGCTTTGACGTTGGCCACCTGGGCGCCGGACGCGATCGCGTTGCTGACCGAGCGGGTGCTGACGCCCAGCGTCGGGTGCACGATCTTCCCGTCCTTGATCAGCGCCTGCGCGACCGACTTGACCTCGTTGATCGGGATCGCGAAGCCGAGCCCACTTGCGCTGTCGGACAACGACTTACCCGCCGTGTCGATGCCGATCACCTGGGAATCCATGCTGATCAACGGGCCACCGGAGTTGCCGTGGTTGATCGACGCGTCGGTCTGCAGGGCGTCGATGACGGTGTCGGTGTCGGAGCCCTCGCCGGACAACGGGACGGGGCGGTGCAGCGCGCTGATGATGCCGTGGGTCACGGTGCTGCGCAGGCCCAGCGGCGCACCCGCGGCCAGCACCTCGTCGCCCACCCGCACCTTGTCCGAGTCACCCAGCTGTGCCACGCTCAGGTTGTCGACGTTGTCGACCTTGAGCACGGCCAGGTCGGTCTTGGGGTCGCGCCCCACCAGGTTGGCCGGCACCTCCTTGCCGTCGTTGAAGACGACGGTGGTCTTGAACTGGCTGGGGTTGTTGGCCGCCTCGGAGATGACGTGGTTGTTGGTGACGATGTAGCCGCGGCCGTCGATGACCACCCCCGAGCCCTGCATGCCCTCCTGGTCGCTCTTCGACTCGATGGTGACCACGGCGCCCGCGGTCGCGGCCGCGACCTTGGCGAACCGGCCCGCCGGCATCTCGCCGTTGCCGGGCGTCGACAGGGTGACCTTCGAGGTGGTGAACGCCTCGACGACCTCGGCGGTCTTGCGGCCGATCACGCCGCCGATCAGGCCGATCACCAGGGCGATCAGCAGCAGGACGGCCAGCGCCAGGTAGGACACCTTGCCGCCGAACAGCACGTCGCGCACCCCGAGCTTGCCGCCGTAGCCCGGCACCGCCTGCGGTCCGGCCGGCGCGACGGCCGGGGTCCCCAGCGCCGCGGCGGCGCCGGGGTCGCGCCAGGGGTCCTCCGCCCCCTCGGGCTCGGCGCCATCCTGCTCGGCGGCCAGCGCGCCCGCGTCGATCGGGTGGCGCTGCAGCGTGTCCACGGTCCCGGCGGGCCGGCTGAACGCCTCCTCGAGGACCGGATCCGCGGGCGGATCGTGCGGCCTGAACTCGGACTGCTCGCGGTACTTCGATGGGCGGACCCGCTCGGCCACGAAGGAGCCGCGAAGGCCGGTTGGGCGTGCGAACACCTGGCGGGCTGCGGGGTCGACCGGTGGGCGGGAGATGGGGCGCGGCGCCAAGCGGTCTCCGCCGTTGTCGCCGGCGTTGCCGCTGTCGTTGCCCCTGTTGTTGCCGTCGGAGGTCACGTTGCCTTTGGATCCTCTTCTTGAGCGTTCGAGACAGCCGCTTACCGGGCGCCTTGCGCCGCGGCGGCATTGTGGTTGTCCACCCTAGTATCCACGGGCGCGGGGATTATCGGCGCTTACGCTGGTCGCGCGTATCGCGCTCGGACGCGTCGTCGTCCGACGGGTGGTGCGGGATCTCGGACAACAGGCCCAGCAGGTTGCTGGGGATGCGGATGGGATGCGAGTCGCGCAGCGCGGCACGCGCCCGGCCCTGGTCCTCGACCTCGGCCGCGCATTCCGGGCACAGCGAGAGGTGGTGCGCGGCGCGCAGGTGGGCGTTCATCCGCAACTCACCGTCGACGAACGCCGCGATCGCCTCGATGGACAGGTGCTCGGTGGAACGGAACCGGCGCGGCGCGCCGACGGGCTCGTCGCTCTGGGAGGCGAACTGTGCGGGCAACCAGGAGAACGCGCGGCGAAACACCTCTCCTCGGTCCGCCATCACCAGTTCCTTTCTTACCGCCCTCTCACGAATGTAGCGCGAGGTCGCGCTCCATACCGCGCCTACAGGGCGCGAAACCGCCGGAATTCTTCCGTCCGGCGGTGTTCGTTCGGCTGTGGTGACGCCGTTAGGCGGACTCGGCGTGCAGCCCGTGCTCGGGATGCGCGGCCAGGTAGTCGCGCAGCGCCTGGCGGCCGCGGTGGATGCGGCTGCGCACGGTCCCGAGCTTGACGCCGAGCGTGGCGCCGATCTCCTCGTAGGACAGGCCCTCGATGTCACACAGCACGACCGCGGCGCGAAACTCCGGCGGCAGCGAGTCCAGCGCGGCCTGCAGGTCGGGCCCCAGCCGCGAATCGTGGTAGATCTGCTCGGGGTTGGGTTCGTCCGCGGGCACCCGGTCGTAATCCTCGGGCAGCGCCTCCATGCGAATGCGGGCGCGCCGGCGCACCATGTCGAGGAACAGGTTGGTGGTGATGCGGTGCAGCCAGCCTTCGAAGGTCCCGGGCTGGTAGTTCTGGACCGAGCGGAAGACCCGGATGAAGGTCTCCTGGGTCAGGTCCTCGGCGTCCTGCTGGTTACCGGACAGGCGGTAGGCCAGCCGGTACACGCGGTCGGCGTGCTGGCGCACCAACTCGTCCCACGACGGCATCGTGGCCTTGTCCCCAGTCGCGTCGAACACCGCGGTGCCCTGCAGAGCGTCCGTCGTCTCCGCCCATTCGTCGTCCCGGCAGTCCTGGGCGTGAGACATGGTCGTCGGGCTCAAAAGCGCTGTGATGATCGAATCCTCCGGATTTTCCCTGCCAGAGAAGCCTGACAGCTCGTCGCCCGCGTCAACGCGAAGCTGCCAGTGTCTATTCCCATTTCGGGCAGGCCCAATCCGGCGCGAACTGTCCCCGGTCCCCCGCACACCCCGTTCCATACCGATACCGTCGCCCACCGGCGTATGCGCGACATAGGAGCAATCTGAGGTTTGGCTGAGAAACCATATCGTTACCTGCGCTGAACAGCGTGAACCGCAGCGCGAGTGAGTTGCGTCGCCCCGCGGCGGCCGGGCGTGTCGGCGCGGATCGAATCAGGCGCGCCTGCCCGGCCGCGCCGCGAATTGGAATACGCTGCGGGGCATGGACGGCACCGACGCAGCAGCCCCCGGCCAGACGGCCACCAGTCGAGCCGAGTCACTTTGCGCGCACGCCGAGGCGTCGATCTCGGAGGACGCGCTGCTGGCGGCGGCCCGCGAGCGCGCCGTGGAGATCGGCGCCGGGGCGGTGACGCCGGGCGTGGGGGCGCTGTTGAGCCTGCTGGCCAAGCTCAGCGGCGGCAAGGCCGTCGCCGAGGTGGGCACCGGCGCCGGGGTCAGCGGGCTCTGGCTGCTGTCGGGGATGAGCGACGACGGCGTCTTGACCACGATCGACATCGAGCCGGAATACCTGCGGCTCGCCAAGCAGTCCTTCTCCGACGCCGGCATCGGACCCTCGCGCACCCGGTTGATCAGCGGGCGCGCGCAGGAGGTCCTCACCCGGCTCGCCGACGAGTCCTATGACCTGGTGTTCATCGACGCCGACCCGATCGACCAGCCCGACTACGTCGTCGAGGGCGTGCGGCTGCTGCGATCCGGGGGCGTCATCGTGGTGCACCGCGCGGCGCTGGGCGGCCGGGCGGGCGATCCCGCGGCACGCGACGCCGAGGTGACCGCGGTGCGCGAGGCGGCCCGGCTCATCGCCGAGGACGAGCGGCTCACCCCCGCGCTGGTCCCGCTCGGCGACGGGCTGCTGGCCGCGGTCCGCGACTAGCTCCGGGTCGCCGGCCGCGCCGAGCGTGCCCTGGCGGCGAATTTTCGGCCAAAATCTCGCCATGAATGCACGTTCGGTGAGGATCAAGCGCGCTTATGCCGGGTGGAAGCCGACGTTACCGCCGCAGGTTTTTACGGATCCCTGACGGCGCGCCCCCTTGACGGCGGGCTGAACGCGCGTTTAGCGTACTGAACGTGCGTTCAGCCGACCTGACCGCCGCCGCCCGGATCCGGGACGCGGCCATCGAGCAGTTCGGCGAGCGCGGGTTCGACGTCGGGCTGCGCGCCATCGCCGAGGCGGCGGGGGTGAGCGCCGCGCTCGTCATCCACCACTTCGGTTCCAAGGACGGCCTGCGCAAGGCGTGCGACGACCACATCGCCGACGAGATCCTCACCGCCAAGTCGGAGACGATTCAGTCCAACGATCCGGCCACCTGGTTCGCGGCGCTGGCCGAGATGGAGTCGTTCGCGCCGATGATGGCCTATCTGCTGCGCAGCATGCAGTCCGGCGGAGAGCTCGCGACGATGATGTGGCGTCGGATGATCGACAACGTCGAGCAATACATGGACGACGGTGTGCGGGCCGGCACGATCAAGCCCAGCCACGATCCGCGCGCCCGGGCCAGGTTCTTGGCTCTCACCGGGGGCGGAGCGTTTCTGCTCTACGTCCAAATGCATGAAACACCAACGGATCTCAAGGCGGTACTGCGTGACTATTCCCGCGACATGATCCTCCCGGCCCTCGAGGTCTACACCGAAGGACTGATGACGGATCGCACGATGTTCGACGCATTCCTGGCAGCAGAAGATCAAGGAGAATCCCATGCCGGCTGACACTGTCGCACCCATCGAAATCCGGGGCCTGACCAAGAACTTCGGCGCGGTGCGCGCGCTGGACGGTCTCGACCTCACGGTGCGTGCGGGCGAGGTGCACGGTTTCCTCGGGCCCAACGGGGCGGGGAAGTCGACGACCATCCGCATCCTGCTGGGCCTGGTGAAGGCCGACGGCGGAACCGCCCGGTTGCTGGGCGGTGATCCGTGGACCGACGCGGTCGCCCTGCACCGCCACATCGCCTACGTGCCCGGCGATGTCACCCTGTGGCCGTCGCTCACCGGCGGCGAGACCATCGACCTGCTGGCCCGCATGCGCGGCGGCATTGACGAGCGGCGCCGCGCCGAGCTGATCGAGCGCTTCGACCTCGATCCGCACAAGAAGGCGCGCACCTACTCGAAGGGCAACCGGCAAAAGGTGTCCCTGATCTCCGCGTTCAGCTCGCACGCCCGGCTGCTCCTGCTGGACGAGCCGAGCAGCGGCCTGGACCCCTTGATGGAGAACGTGTTTCAGCAGTGTGTCGCCGAGGCGCGCGACCGCGGCACGACCGTCTTGCTGTCCAGCCACATCCTGGCCGAGACGGAAGCGCTGTGCGAACGGGTGACCATCATCCGCGCCGGCAGGACCGTCGAGAGCGGCTCGCTGGAGTCGATGCGCCACCTCAGCCGCACCTCGATCAAGGCCGAAATGATCGGCGACCCGGGCGATCTCACCCGCATCAGGGGCGTCGAGGACGTCAGCATCGACGGCAACACGCTGCGCGCCCAGGTGGACAGCGAAAGTCTCGGCGAACTCATCCGGGCGCTCGGCGACGCCGGCGTGCGGAGCCTGGTCAGCCAGCCCCCGACGCTCGAGGAGCTCTTCCTGCGCCACTACGACACCACGGACAAGGTCTCGGCATGAGCACCGCGACGCTGGATCGGCCGCGCCCGGCACAGCCGGCACCGCGGGCCGCCTCGAACTTCTCCGGGACGCTTGGCATGCTGCGGCTCTACCTGCGTCGCGACCGGGTTTCGTTGCCGCTGTGGGTGTTGCTGCTGTCGGTGCCGCTGGCCACCGTGTATGTCGGCAGCATTCTGAAGGTCTACCCCACCCAGGCCGACCGCGCCGGCTTCGCGGCCTCCATCATGGCCAGCCCGGCCCAGCGCGCGCTCTACGGCCAGGTCTACAACGACAGCCTTGGGGCCGTGGGCATTTGGAAGGCGGGCATGTTCCACCTGCTGATCGCGGTGGCCGTCATCCTCACGGTGATCCGGCACACCCGCGCCGACGAGGAGACCGGCCGCACCGAGCTCGTCGACTCGACCGCGATCGGCCGCTACGCCAGCCTGAGCGCGGCGCTGCTGTTGTCGTTCGGGGCGTCCCTCGCCACCGGCGCGATCGGGGCGGCGGGATTGCTGACCACCGACGTGCCGGCGGGCGGGTCGCTGGCGTTCGGGGCGGCGCTGGCCTGCTCCGGGCTGGTCTTCACCGCGGTGGCCGCGGTGACCGCCCAACTGTCCCCGAGCGCCCGGTTCGCCCGCGGCGCCGCGTTCGCCGTCCTGGGGGCCGCGTTCACGCTGCGCGCCGTCGGTGACGCGGGCGGCGGCGGGCTGTCGTGGCTCTCGCCGTTGGGGTGGTCGCTGCAGGTCCGGCCGTACGCCGGGGACCGCTGGTGGGTGCTGCTCCTGCATCTGGCGACGACGGCAGTGCTCACCCTGGTGGCCTATCGGCTGCTCGCGGGCCGCGACGTGGGCGCCGGGCTCATCGCCGAGCGCGCGGGCCCCGGCACCGCCGGAATGCGGCTGCGCGGGGTCGACGGCCTGACCTGGCGCCTCGACCGCGGCGCGCTGCTGCTGTGGACGGTGGGCCTGTGCCTGTACGGGCTGCTGATGGGCAGCGTGGTGCACGGCATCGGCGACGAGCTGGGCGGCAGCACCGTCGTGCGCGACATCGTCGCGCGGATGGGCGGCACCTCCGCCCTGGAGGAGGCCTTCATCGCCGTGGCGTACGCCATGATGGGCATGGTTGCGGCGGCGTTCGCCATCTCGCTCACCCTGCGCCTGCATCAGGAGGAGTCCGGCCTGCGCGCCGAGACGGCGCTGGCCGGCGCGGTCTCCCGGACGCGTTGGCTGGCAAGCCATTTGACCGCCGCCCTGGCCGGGTCCGCGGTCGCGATGCTGGTCAGCGGCGCGGCCGGCGGACTCGTCTACGGCATCGCGGCCGGCGACGTCGCCGGCAAGATGCTCAGCGTCCTCGGCACCGCCGCCGTGCAGCTGCCCGCCGTCTGGCTGCTCGCCGCGGTCACCGTCGCGCTGTTCGGTCTGGCGCCCCGGTTCACGCCGGTGGCGTGGGGGGTGCTGGTCGGGTTCGTCGCCGTGTATTTGATCGGCGAGCTGGCCCGGTTCCCGCAGTGGGTGCTCGACCTGGAACCGTTCGCGCACACCCCGCGGGTCGGCGCCGATTTCACCGCTGCGCCGCTGCTGTGGCTGCTGGCCATCGACGCGGTGCTGATCCTCTTGGGCGCCATGGCTTTTCGGCGTCGCGATCTACGTTGCTAAGGAGGGTATCGATCATGAAAACGGCTGTTCGGCTAACGGCGTCCTCGATAATCGGAACCGCCGCAACCATGTTGATCATTTTCGGACCGGCCGGCACGCTGCGCTATTGGCAGGGCTGGGCTTTCATCGGGGTGTTCACCGCGGCGTCGCTCGGCCCCACCATCTATCTGGCGCGGAACAACCCGGCGGCCCTGCAGCGCCGCATGCACGCCGGGCCACGCGCCGAAACGCGGGCCGCCCAAAAGGTCATCATCACAAGCTCGTTCGTAATTCTCTTCGCGATGATGGCGTTCAGCGCCCTCGACCATCGGCTGGGCTGGTCGACGGTGCCGCCGTGGGTATCGGTGCTCGGCGACATCCTGGTGGCGACCGGACTGGGCCTGGCGATGCTGGTCATCATCCAGAACAGCTATGCGGCGGCCACCGTCACGGTCGAGACGGGCCAGACGGTGGCGTCCGGCGGCGTCTACGGGTTCGTCAGGCATCCGATGTACGTCGGAAACGTGATCATGATGGTCGGCATGCCCCTCGCGCTCGGCTCCTACTGGGGTCTGCTCTTGGTGATCCCGGGCGTCGCGGTGCTCGTGTTCCGCATCATCGACGAGGAGAAGCTGCTCACCCAGGACTTGCCCGGGTACCGGGAGTACGCGCAGCACGTGCGCTATCGACTGGTGCCCAACGTGTGGTAGACGCCCTAAGGTATTGGCGTGGCGCGAAATCCGGCACCCGCGTTCGACCGGCCGTGGCGGCGTCCGGGTGCCCGCCGGTACGCGCTGGCCCGGCTGCGCGGCATCGCCAAACCCCCCGTCACCGTCACCGCTGCCCCACCCGACCTCCTCTTCGAGCGTGACGTCGCCGTCCCGACCCGCGACGGGACGGTGTTGCGGATCAACGTGTGCAGAAAGACGGACGCAGCCCGACCGGTCATCCTCAGCATCCACCCGTACGGGAAGGACAACCTGCCGAGGCGGCGGGGCCACCGGTGGACCTTCTCGGTGCAATACCGGGTGTTGCGCCAACCGCGACCGGTGACGTTCTCGGCGCTGACCGGTTGGGAGGCGCCCGACCCGGCGTGGTGGGCCGCGCGGGGCTTCACCGTGGTCAACGCCGACTCGCGCGGCTGCGGCCACTCCGACGGCACCGGAAACCTGCTGTCGCGCAAGGAGGCCGAGGACACCTACGACCTCGTGCAGTGGATCGCCGGCCAGCCGTGGTGCGACGGGCGCGTCGTCATGCTCGGGGTCTCGTACCTGGCGATCAGCCAGTACGCGGTGGCGGCCCTGCGGCCGCCGGCGCTGCGAGCGATCTGTCCCTGGGAAGGCTTCACCGACGCGTACCGCGACCTGACGTTTCCCGGCGGTGTGCGCGAGTTGGGCTTCACCCGGATGTGGTCGCGCAACGTGCGCCGCGACACGCGACAGGCGTACGACCTGGAGGGCATGCAGGACGGCCACCCGCTGCGCGACGACTTCTGGTGCTCCGTGGTGCCCGACCTGTCGGCGATCGAGGTCCCCATGCTGGTCTGCGGGAGCTTCTCGGACAACAACCTGCACAGCCGCGGCTCGATCCGGGCGTTCACGGGCGCCGGCTCGGCCCACGCCCGCCTCTACACTCACCGCGACGGCAAATGGGCGACCTTCTACTCCGAAGCGGCGCTGGCCGAACAGCTCGCCTTCTTCCGGGGCGTGCTCGACGGCGCCGCCGGCTCCCGCAGCGTCCGGCTCGAGGTGCGCGAGGATCGCGACACCGTCGCCGCAGTGCGCGAGGAGGCGGACTGGCCGCTGCCCCGAACCCGTTGGCGCCCTTTGTATCTGGGCGGCACCGGGGCGCTGGCGCCGGACCGGCCGGCCCAGGATGGCCGCATCACATTTCAAACGCGTTCCCGCGCAGCGGCATTCAGGTGGACGGTGCCGACCGACCTCGAGCTGACGGGCCCGATGGCCGCCCGGCTGTGGGTCTCGCTGGACGGCTGCGACGACGCGAACCTGTTCGTCGGCGTGGAGAAGTGGCGGGCCGGCCGGTTCGTCGCGTTCGAGGGGTCCTACGGCTACGGCCGCGACCGGGTTACCACCGGGTGGCAGCGGGTCTCGCTGCGGGCGCTGGACCCCGGGCTGTCACGGCCGTGGGAGCCCGTCGCGGCCTGCACCGAGCCGCGTCCCGTTTCCGCCGGCGAGGTGGTGGCGGTCGACGTCGCGCTGGGCCCGTCGGCGACGCTGTTCCGCGCCGGCGAGCAGCTGCGGCTGGTGGTCGCCGGGCGGTGGCTGTGCCCGAGGAATCCGCTGACCGGCCAGATGCCCGCGGCCTATGCGAACTCACCCCGCGGCCGCGTCACCCTGCACTGGGGCCCGCGCCACGACGCCCACCTGCTGATCCCCGCGGTCCCCTAGCAGGCGCGAGCCCTTTAGATCCAGACACCCTTACCGACCGCGACCACACCGCCGGCGCTGATCGCGAAGCGCTCGCGGTCCTTTTCCAGATCGACCCCGACCATCTCCCCGGGCCCGACGACGACGTTCTTGTCCAGGATCGCGTGGCGCACCACCGCGCCGCGGCCGACCCGCGCGCCCGGCATGATCACGCTGCCCTCCACGATCGCGCCGTCGTCGACCACGACGTTCGACGACAGCACCGAGTTGCGCACCGAGGCCGCCGAGATGATGCTGCCGGCGCCCACGACCGACTCCTGCGCCGAGCCGCCGTTGACGAACTTGGCCGGCGCCAGGTTCTCCGACTCGCCGCGGATCGGCCAGCGCTTGTTGTACAGGTTGAACACCGGGTGCACCGAGACCAGGTCCATGTGCGCGTCGTAGAAGGCGTCCAGCGTTCCGACGTCGCGCCAGTAGCCGCGGTCGCGGTCGGTGGCGCCGGGGACCTCGTTGTCGGAGAAGTCGTAGACCGCGGCCATCCCGTCCTCCACCAACCGCGGGATGATGTCGCCGCCCATGTCGTGATCGGAGTGGTCGTCGTCGGCGTCGGCGCGGATCGCGTCGATGAGCACCTTGGTGGTGAAGATGTAGTTGCCCATCGACACGTACGTCGACGAGGGGTCGTCGGGGGTGCCCGGCGGATCCAGCGGCTTCTCCACGAAGGCGCGGATGCGGCCGGAGTCGTCGGCGTCGATGCAGCCGAAGGCGGACGCGTCGCTGCGGGGCACCCTGATGCCGGCCACGGTCGCGCCGGCCCCGCTGTCGATGTGGAAGTTGACCATCTGCTCGGGGTCCATCCGGTACACGTGGTCGGCGCCGAAAACGACTATGTAGTCGGGGTCTTCGTCGTAGATCAGGTTCAGCGACTGGTAGATCGCGTCGGCGGAACCGGTGTACCAGCGCGGGCCGAGGCGCTGCTGCGCGGGCACCGGCGTGATGTACTCGCCGGCCAGCCCGGACAGGCGCCAGTTCTGCGAAATGTGACGGTCGAGCGAGTGCGACTTGTATTGGGTGAGAACGCAGATCCTCAGATAGCGTGCGTTGACGAGGTTGGAGAGCACGAAGTCGATCAGCCGGTAGGCGCCACCGAAGGGAACCGCGGGCTTGGCCCGGTCCGCGGTCAGCGGATACAACCGCTTGCCCTCACCCCCGGCCAGGACAATGCCCAGCACGTGTGGCGCTTCCCTCATGGCTCCCAAACTATCGGCCGCCGCCAACCGCTGCCAGGGGGAATCCCGATGGCCGCCGTTCTGACGGACTGCCTGTCAAGGTATTTGGCGTAGTTCTCGCCACGTTTCACAACCCGATACCGTCCATTATTGCGCAGTCCCCCTCACGGGCCCCATCGTCGCAATTTTTTTCCGAACTTCTGCGCCGCCCGACTCGCGGGCGCCGACCCCGCCGAACTAGCGTCCTCAGTATGCGGGTGGCGATGATGACTCGGGAGTACCCACCGGAGGTCTACGGCGGGGCCGGGGTACACGTCACCGAACTCGTCGCTCAGCTGCGCCGGCTGTGTTCGGTCGACGTGCACTGCATCGGCGCGCCCCGCCCGGATGCCTTCGCGCAGCAACCCGACCCGCGCATCCACGACGCCAACCCCGCACTGTCCACCCTGTCCGCGGACCTGATGATGGCCAACGCCGCGTCGGCGGCTACGGTCGTGCATTCACACACCTGGTACACCGGCCTGGCCGGACACCTGACCGCTTTGCTCTACGACATCCCGCACGTGCTGACCGCGCATTCGCTGGAACCGCTGCGGCCGTGGAAGGCCGAACAGCTCGGCGGCGGCTACCAGGTGTCGACGTGGGTGGAGCGCACCGCGGTGCTGGCCGCCGACGCCGTCATCGCCGTCAGCGCGGCGATGCGCGAAGACATCCTGCGCGTCTACCCCACGCTGGACCCGAGCCTGGTGCACGTCATCCGCAACGGCGTCGACACCGCCGTGTGGCACCCCGCCGGCCCGGTGCAAACCGATTCCCTGCTGGCCGAACTCGGCGTGGACCCGGGCCGGCCCCTGGTCGCGTTCGTCGGGCGCATCACCCGGCAGAAGGGCGTCGCCCACCTGGTCGCGGCCGCACACCGGTTCACCCCCGGGGTGCAGGTGCTGCTGTGCGCCGGCGCCCCCGACACCCCGGAGCTGGCCGAGGAGATTGGGGCCGCGGTGGCCGGGTTGGCCCGCGACCGCGACGGGGTGTTCTGGATCAGGGAGATGCTGCCCATCGGGGAGCTGCGGGAAATACTCTCGGCGGCAACGGTTTTCGTCTGCCCGTCGGTGTATGAGCCGTTGGGGATCGTCAACCTCGAGGCGATGGCCTGCGCGACGGCGGTGGTGGCCTCCGACGTCGGCGGAATACCCGAGGTGGTCAGGGACGGCAGCACCGGGTCACTGGTGCATTACGACGCCGACGATGCGGCCGGCTTCGAGGCCGGACTGGCCGAAGCGGTCAACGAGCTGATCGCCGATCCCGACAAGGCTAAGCGCTACGGCGAGGCGGGACGCCAGCGCTGCATCGAGGACTTCTCCTGGGCCCACGCGGCCGAACAGACGCTGGAGATCTACCGGAAGGTGTCGGCCTAAGCCGGCTTAGCTGGTAACGCCCTTGAGTTCGTCACCGAGGGCGGCGGCTTCGTCGGGCGTCAGCTCAACGACCAGCCGGCCGCCTCCCTCGAGCGGTACTCGCATAACGATGCCGCGCCCCTCCTTGGTCGCTTCCAAAGGACCGTCTCCGGTACGGGGCTTCATCGCCGCCATCGAGTGCTCCCTCCAGATTCGAGCTGGCCCGGCGTCGCGGACCTGGTCGGCGCCGAGCATGCCCCGCCAGTGGAATTCCAGCCATACTCGACATTGAACTGCCAAATCACCCCCCCATTGTTCCCTATCCGGGGCGGCAGTTACACCAAGACCCGCTTCTGACACCTCATCGGGGCCGTCAGCGCGCGTTCGCCGGCACCCAGCAACCGCGAATGTGGTCGTCAACCATGCCGGTCGCCTGCATCAGCGCGTAGGCGGTGGTGGGGCCGACGAACCGGAATCCGCGCCGTTTCAGCTCGGCGGCCATCGCCTTCGATTCGGGGCTAGCCGAGGGGATCTCGGAGCCGTCGGCGGGCCGCGGACGCGGTGCCGGGGCGAACGACCACAGCAGCTTGGACAGGTCCTCGGCGGAACCCAGCTCGGCGGCGGCGCGCGCGTTGGCGACGGTCGCGTCGATCTTGGCGCGGTTGCGGACGATCCCCGTGTCGGCCATCAGCCGCTGCACGTCGGCGTCGGTGTAGCCGGCGACGGTCTCGATGTCGAACCCGTCGAAGGCGCGCCGGAAGTTTTCCCGTTTGCGCAGGATGATCAGCCACGACAGGCCGCTCTGGAAGGCCTCCAGGCTCATCCGCTCGAACAGCGCCACTCCGTCGTGCAGCGCGCGGCCCCATTCCTGGTCGTGGTAGTCGCGGTACATCTCGAAGTCCGGCCCGGGCCGAATGGCCGCCCAGCCGCACCGCACCTTCCCGTCATCGCTCACATTGAGTCCTGACGATCCTCGCCGTCCCCGGGTTCCACGGAATCGGGCTCGCCCTCGGGCTCGGCGTCGGCCGCCTGCGGGGCATGCACCGCGGCCAGCTGGCCGCGCAGCGCCTCGAGCTCGCGGGCGAGCCGGTCCAGCACCCAGTCCACCTCGCTGGTCTTGTAGCCGCGCAGCACCTGGGTGAACTTGACGGCGTCGACGTCGGTTCCGGTGACCCCGTAGGCGGGCAGGACGGTCGCCGTCGTCCCGCGCGGCAGGGGTGGCAGCTGCTCACCGCGGCCGAACAGCAGGCTGGCGGCGCCGAACAGCACGATCGCCACCAGAACCAGCACCACCAGGTACAGCAACACCAACGCCACGCGTTCGATATTGCCCTATAGCGCCGACATCCCGGCGATCAGCGTGGCCGCAATACCTGGATCGGCGGCCGGTCCTGAAGCGACACCGGCGCGGTGTGGGCGGTGTAGCCGTAACCGTCGCCGCCGTCGGCGAAGAACTGGGTCAGGCCCACCCCGGAGTCGGGGATCCCGCAGCGCGACAGCAGGGTCGCGATGACCTGGCGGCTCATCACCCCCAGCTCGGGCAGCGGCCGGTTGCGGTGCGCCCGCACCCCGAGGTTCACCTGGGCGATCGCGTCCAGCCCCAGCCGGTCGAAGGTGTCCACCAGCACGCCGATCTCCACGCCGTAGCCCGGCGCGAACGGCAGCGATGTCAGCAGCTCCCGGCTGGCCGCGTACTCGCCGCCGAGCGGCTGCAGGATGCACCCCAGCTCCGGGCGCAGCGCCGCCAGCAACGGCCTGGCCACCAGCTCGGTGACCCGCCCGCCACCCGCGTCGGCGCCGGCGCCCGGCCGGCGATAGAAGCTCTTCACCAGGTGAATCCCGTCGCCGGTGAGCAGCGGGGCCACCAGCCAGGGCACGAACATCGGATGCGGATTGATCAGGTCGGAGTCGACGAACACCACGATGTCGCCGCTGGTGGCCGCGAGCGATCGCCACAGCACCTCGCCCTTGCCGGGCCGGACGGGCACCTCGGGTAACGCCTGCTCGCGGCTGACGACGCGGGCGCCCGCCGCGATCGCGCGGATCTCGGTGTCGTCGGTGGAGCCGGAGTCCAGCACGATCAGCTCGTCGACCAGGCCGTCCACCAGCGGCGAGATGCTGTCGATCACCGCGGAGACGGTGGCCTCCTCGTTGAGGGCGGGCAGCACCACGGAGATGGACCGCCCGGCCTTCGCGGATTGCAGTTCGCCGACGGTCCAGCCGGGCCGGTCCCAATTGCGGTCGGCCAACCAGACGTCGCCGGGCCGCGCGGCCAGCACCCCCTCGCTGGCGAGGTCTACCAGCTCCGTCATGCGAGCCCCCGCACCGTTCGCGCCGGCGGGCGAGTCCCCTGGATCGAGGACACCATCTCCAGCACCCGCCGGGTGGCCGCGACCTGGTGCACCCGAAACATCCGGACGCCGGCCGCCGCCGCCAGCGCGGTGGCCGCCAGCGTTCCCTCGAGGCGTTCGGTCAGTTCCACACCCAAAGTCTCCCCGACGAAGTCCTTGTTGCTCAAAGCGAGCAGGACGGGCCACCCCGTCTTAACCAGATCGCCCACGTGGCGCAACAAAACCAGCCCGTGGAAGGTGTTCTTGCCGAAATCGTGGGCCGGATCGATGAGCACCCGGTCGCGGGCCACCCCGGCGGCGACCGCCCGGTCCGCCGCCGCGGTCACCTGGCGGAGGACGTCGTCCACCACCCCGCGCGTGGTGGTGCCGTAGCTCACCCGGAACGGCCGGGTGCGCGGCAGCGCGCCGCCGGTGTGCGAGCAGACCAGCCCCGCCCCGAACTCGGCGGCCACCTCGGGCAAACCGGGGTCGATGCCGCCCCAGGTGTCGTTGATCAGGTCGGCGCCGGCGGCGCAGGCCACCCTGGCCACCCCCGAGCGCCAGGTGTCGACGCTGATCAGTTGGTCGGGATAGGCCCCGCGCAGCCATTCGATGAACGGCACCAGTCGCGCGATCTCGGTGTCCTCGTCGACGCTCTGGCCCGGGCCGGCCTTCACCCCGCCGACGTCGATGACGTCGGCACCGTCGGCGATGGCTTTATGGGCGGCGTCGCGGGCGGCCTCGTCGCTGAACGTCGCACCCCGGTCGTAGAACGAATCCGGGGTGCGGTTGACGATCGCCATGATCAGCGGGCGATCCCCGGCGACCGGCCGGCCGCACAGAGTCGAATGGCCGGCTGACGCCGGCGGTGTCGAACGCACGCATACATGGTGCCCGTTCACCGCGCCGGGAGTGGCCCCGGGACCGAGTGTGCAGCCCGCAGGTCGACCGTTGACTGTGAACTCACGGCTTTGGGTGTGCGCTCAGGGCGAGATCCCGGCCGGATTTGCGCCCACGCTTCACAATCAACGCCCAGGCTTCACAATCAACGCCGGGGCCGAGGCGAGTCAGCCCTTCGGGCGCTTACCCTCGGCGACTTCCTCGGGGTACTCGTCGTAGTAGGGCACGTAGCCCTCGTCGCGGCCGGCCAGCACGTACAGCGGGTCCTCGACGTCGGGGCCGTAGGCCTGCTCGCGCAGCTCCACCTTGCGGCTCTTGAACGTCGTGGTGTGCTCCAGCGACTTGACCACCCGCACGAACAGCGGCAGCGCGTAGGGCGGAAGCTCGCCGTACACGGCGCGGGCCAAGGACTTGCCGTCGAACTCGGCGCCGTCGCGCAGCTGGACCGCGGCCATCCCGGCGCGGCCGCCGGTGCGCGGAATCTCGACGCCGAACACGGTGCATTCCTCGACGGACTTGTCGGAAGCCAGCGCCGCCTCGACCTGGGTGGTCGCGACGTTCTCGCCCTTCCACCGGAACGTGTCGCCGAGCCGGTCGACGAACGCGGCGTGGCCCATGCCCTGCGGGCTCATCACGTCGCCCGAGTTGAACCAGCAGTCGCCCTCACGAAAAGCGTTGCGCACCAACTTCTTTTCGCTCGACTCCTTGTCGGTGTAGCCGTCGAAGGGCTGCAGCCGGTTGACCGGGCTCAGCAGCAGCCCGGGCTCCCCGGGCGGGACCCGGCGCACCCGGCCGTTCTCGTCGCGCAGCGGCTCGCCGGTGTCGGGGTCGTACTCCACGTAGGCCAGCGGCATCGGAAAGACGCCGGTGCTGCGGGGCACGTTGAAGACGTTGATGAACGCGGCGTTGCCCTCGCTGGACGCGTAGAACTCGCAGACCCGCGGGATCCCGAACCGGCCGGTGAACTCGTCCCAGATCTCCGGGCGCAGCCCGTTGCCGGCGATCATCCGCACCTTGTGCCGCCGGTCGGTCGGCTTGGCCGGCTGGTTGAGCAGGTACCGGCAGATCTCGCCGATGTAGATGAACGCGGTGGCCTCGCTGGCGATCACCTCGTCCCAGAACTTCGACGCCGAGAACGACTTTCCCAGGGCCAGCGTCGCGCCGGAGTTGATCACCGACGACAGCGCCACGGTCAGCGCGTTGTTGTGGTACAGCGGCAGGCAGCTGTACAGCGTGTCGGAGCTCTTCAGCCGCAACCCGATGCCGCCGAACGCGGCCAGCGCCTTCAGCCACCGCAGGTGCGTCATCACGCTGGCCTTGGGGAAACCCGTTGTGCCCGAGGTGAAGATGTAGAACGCGGTGTCGCGGGCCTGCACGGTCGATGCCGACGCCGGGTTGGTGGCCGGGGCGCTGACGGCGAATCGCTCCAGGTCCTCGACGGTCATCGTCTCGGTGGCGCCCGCGCCGCCGCACTCGGCCACCGCGCTCACCAGGTCGGTCTCGGCGATCAGCACCTTGGCGTCCAGCAGGCCCAGGCTGTGCGCCAGCACCTCGCCGCGCTGGTGGTAGTTGATCATCCCGGCGACGGCGCCGCACTTGACCGCGGCCAGCATCGCCAGCACCGCCTGGGGCGAGTTGCGCAGCATGATCGCGACGACGTCGCCGCTGCCGACGCCGCGCGATGCCAGCACGGCGGCGTAGCGGTTGGCGGCCGCGTTGGCGTCGCGGTAGGTCAGCTGCTGGTCACCGAACCGCAGAAAGACCCGGTCGCCGTAGCGGGCGGCCCGGTCGGCGAACACCGTGCCGATCGATTTCTTGGACCCCGGCTGCGCCAGCAGCCCGGTCAGCGCCCCCCGCATGATCACCGGGATGTCGGCCAGCACTCCCGGCACCCGCGCCGCGATGTCGGTCAGCCTGACCGCTGTGCGCGCTCCCCCGTCGTGGTCGGACACGTTTTCCTCTATTCCTGTAAGTCCCCTGCGGCGCCCTCACGCGGGTGCGCACGCCTCCACTGCGGCACCCACCTTATCGACCAGCACCAACCGGTCCATCGCCGCTTGGGTGATGTAGCCGCGGTCGGCCAGGCCGCACAGCCACAGCCACAGGCCCTCGTAGTGCCCGAAGGGGTCCAGCAGCACGACGGGCTTGTCGTGCACCCCGAGAAAGCCGGTGGTCCACGCGTCGAACAGCTCGTCCAGGGTGCCCACGCCGCCGGGCAGCACGATGAACGCGTCGGCGTGGTCCTCCATGATCTGCTTGCGCTGGTGCATGGTGTCGCTGACGACCAGCTCGTCGGCGTCGACGTCGGCGACCTCGAGGCGCATCAGGTGCTGCGGGATGACACCGACGGTCCGCCCGCCGCGGGCGCGCGCCGCGCTCGCCACCGCACCCATCGCCGACACCCGGCCGCCGCCCCACACCAGGGTCCAGCCGCGTTCGGCGATCGCCTCGCCGAGTTCCGAAGCGAGCTCGAGCAATTCGGCGTGCTCGGGGCCCGACGCGCAGTAGACGCACACCGCCCAGGCGGCTGACGGATCGCGTTCCGGACGCATACAACGAAACGTAGACCAAGCCCGATGCGGCACGCACACCGCGAGCAATAAAATCCGGCTGGTGCCGATGCGATGGAACGTCCCCCAGCACGAGGAGGCGTTGGGGCGGCTGAGCGAGGCCCTGGCGGCCGGCCGGGGGGCCGTCGCGCTCGGGCCCGACGGCTGCGGCAAGTCGACCCTGGCCCGCTTGGCCGCCGAGGGCTACGCCGCCACGCACCCGGGCACGCTCACCCGCTGGGTCACCGGCACCCCGACCGAGCGCGCGGTCCCGTTCGGGGCGTTCGGCCACCTGGTCGCGATCTCCGAGATCGGCAAGCCGGCGGCGCTGCTGCGAGCGGCCCGCGCGTCGCTCGACGGGCGGGGTGACCTGCTGCTCGTGGTCGACGACGCGCACGAACTCGACGTGCTGTCGGCCACGCTGGTGTACCAGCTGGCGCTGGCCGGCACCGCCCGGATGATCGTCACCGCCCGCGCCGACAAGGCGCCGGACGCCATCGCGGCCCTGTGGACCGACGGCCTGCTGGACCGGATCGACGTCGAGGCGCCCGGCGGGCAGACCGGTCGCGGCGAGGTCGACGCCTTCCTCGCCGAGCTGCCCGCCCCCGCCCGCGCCGTGCTGGACTACCTCGCCGTCGCGGAGCCCCTGTCGCTGGCCGACCTGACCGCCCTCGCGGGCGCGGGCGCCGTCGACCAGGCCGTCGACCTCGGCGTAGCGGAGACCCGGTCGCGCGGCGGGCGTTCCGACGACCCGGTGGTGTACACCGCCCACCCGCTGTTCGCCGAGCGCGCGCTGGCCGCGCTGGGCGCCGAGGACGCGCGACGGCGGCGTCCGCGGCGCGCTGGGGGGCGTCGCTGTCGAGCGCCAACGACGCCAGCCGCAGCCGGTCGCTGAGGTGCTCCGACGGGCGCTGCGAGAGCACCCCGACCACCTCGGTGCGCCGCCGTCGCGCGTCCTCGGCGCCCAGCGCGGCCAGCGCGCGCTCGGCGAACAGCGGGTGGGCGGTGTACACCAC
>NZ_LZIS01000042.1 GCF_001667015.1 Mycobacterium sp. E3198
AACACGCCGGCGATCATGGCCACGGAGGCCGAGTACAGCGAGATGTGGGCACAGGACGCCACGGCGATGTACGGCTACGCCGCCAATTCGGCCGCGGCGTCGGCGTTTTCGACGTTCACCCCGCCGCCCCAGACGACCAATCCAGGCGGTGTCGCCGGGCAGGCCGGCGCCCAGGCCGCCAGCAACGCCCCGACGACGACGGCGCAGTTGATGTCCTCGGTGCCGCAAACGCTGCAGACCCTGGCGACCCCGGGCGCCGCGTCGGGCACCGGGCTGTCACCGGCGGCGGCGGGCACCGCGACCTCGCTGGGATCGTCGGGCGCTTCGGCCTCGCTCAGCGCGCTGTCGAGTCTGACCGGCGCGACCGGCAAGACCGCCACCAAGGGCGCCAGCACCGGCGCGAGCGCGCTGTCCGGATTGACCTCGAGCCTGACGTCCGCGCTGGGCGGGAACGGCGCTGCCCTGACCGATGTGCTTGGCCTGGGCTCCGACCTCGCCGGACTGGGCGGCGACAGTGCGGGGCTGGGCACTGACGGCGCCGGACTCGGCTTCGACGGCTACGGCCTGTCGCTGGACTTTCAGGGCGCGGGCTCGATCATCGGGGCAGAGAACGGCGCGGGTCTGGGGGAGCTGGGCGGTTTGGGAGGCCTCGGGCCAACCGGGGGCCTGGGCGCGGGCGCCGCGGCCAGCGTCGGTCAGGCGCCCTCGCTCGGCACCCTGTCGGTGCCGCCGACGTGGGCCGACGCCGTGTCGTCGGTCACGCCGTTGCCCGCGCTGGACGCCAACGCCATGCCCGGCGGGTGGGGCGCGGCGCCCGGGTCAACACCGACCGCGGGCATCTCCAAGCTGCCGCTGGGCGGCATGGTCGGGCGCGAGTCCGACGGCGCGGTCCAGCGAATCGGGTTCCGCTCCTCGCTGATGCCACGCTCCCCGGTGGCCGGCTAGGGCGGTGACTCCGCGGGGCAGCAACATATATGTGTTTCATATGTGTTCGGCCAGCGTGCTTGATACCAGCTCGGATTGTAAAAAGACTGGGATGCGGCGCTGTTGGCTTGCGGGCCAACGGAACACACCGCCAGCAGGACGGTTCAACAATCGCCGTCACGGCACAACGGCCGGCGCCCGGACGGCGCATGCCAGGTCAATGAGCCCATGACCCGGTCGTGATCATCAAGGCAAATCGAGGCGCCGGGGTGAGCGCCGCATGAATTGGGCCGGCCATTCGACGGCGTAAACGGAGGGGACAGTTGATGGATTTTGGTGCGTTGCCGCCGGAGATCAATTCCGGTCGGATGTATCTGGGGCCGGGGCCCGGAACCTTGCTGACCGCTTCGGCGGGGTGGGAGTCGCTGGCGGCCGAGCTGGCCGATGCGGCCGGCGGGTATCAGTCGGTGATCGCGAGTCTGATCGACGAGTCGTGGCTGGGGCCGGCGTCGGTGTCGATGACGGCCGCGGTGACGCCGTATGTCTCGTGGATGACGGCCACGTCCGCGCAATGTGAGCAGGCGGCCGCGCAGGCCACGGCGGCGGCGGCGGCTTTCGAGGCGGCATACGCGATGACGGTGCCGCCGCCGTTGATCGCGGCGAACCGTGCGCAGCTCATGGCGTTGGTCGCGACGAACATCTTCGGGCAGAACACGCCGGCGATCATGGCCACGGAGGC
>NZ_LZIS01000043.1 GCF_001667015.1 Mycobacterium sp. E3198
AGGTCGCGCAGGCCGCCGGAGACGAAGCTGACCACCTCGTTGCGCCGCACCTCGGGCGCGATGAAGTCGGGGTTCGCCTCGTAGTGGGCCAGCAGCTTGTCGGTGTACGCCGACAGCCGAAAGAAGTAGGTCTGTTCCTCGGTCCAGGTCACCGGTGTGCCGGTTTCGACGGCGATCCGCGTCCCGTTCACCACCTCGGTCTCCGATTCGACGAAGAACCTCTCGTCGCGCACCGAATACCAGCCCTCGTACGTGTCCAGGTAGATGTCGCCGGCGGCGGCCATCCGCCGCCAGATCTCCTTGGACGCCTCGTGGTGGTCGGCGTCGGTGGTGCGGATGAACCTGTCGAAGGAGACGTCGAGCCGCTCCTGCAGCCGCTGGAACACGTCGGAGTTGCGGCGGGCCAGTTCGGCGGTGGGCAGCCCTTCGGCGGCGGCGGCCTGCGCGACCTGTCGATCTCGAGGACGTCGTTCGACTGGGGCGTCAAGGTTCCCGAGCACCCCGATCACGTCATGTACGTCTGGGTCGACGCGCTGACCAACTATCTGACGGGGGCGGGATTCCCCGACACCGACTCGGAGTTGTTCCGCCGCTACTGGCCCGCCGACCTGCACATGATCGGCAAGGACATCATCCGGTTCCACGCCGTCTACTGGCCGGCATTTTTGATGTCGGCCGGAATCGAGCTGCCGCGGCGGGTTTTCGCGCACGGGTTCCTGCTCAACCGCGGCGAGAAGATGAGCAAGTCGGTGGGCAACATCGTTGCGCCCGCGGACCTCGTCGACACCTTCGGGGTCGATCAGGTGCGCTATTTCCTGTTGCGCGAGGTCCCGTTCGGCCAGGACGGCAGCTACAGCGAAGAGGCGATCATCACCCGGATCAACACCGACCTCGCCAACGAGCTGGGCAACCTGGCCCAACGGTCGCTGTCGATGGTGGCCAAGAACCTGGGCGGGGTGGTGCCCGACCCGGGCGAGCTCGACGCGGCCGACGCGGCGCTGCTGGCCATGGCCGACGGCTTGCTGGAGCGGGTGCGCGCCCACTTCGACGCGCAGGCAATGCATCTCGCGCTCGAGGCGGTCTGGCTGATGCTCGGCGAGGCGAACAAGTACTTCTCCGTCCAACAGCCGTGGGTGCTGCGCAAGAGCGAGTCCGAGGCCGACCAGGCGCGGTTTCGCGCCGTGCTGTACACGACCTGCGAGGCGGTCCGCATCGCCGCGCTGCTGGTCCAACCCGTCATGCCCGAGTCGGCCGGCAGGCTGCTCGACCTGCTCGGTCAGGCCGAAGACCGCCGCGCTTTCACCGCCATCGGCGCGCGGCTGACCCCGGGCACCGCGCTGCCGGCGCCGACCGGTGTGTTCCCGCGTTATCAGCCGCCGTCCGACACCGAAGTCAAGTGAGCCAAGAGCGGTTATTGAGTTGTAGGGCAGGCCCATTCGGTGAATATCGCGCCGCCCCGGATAAAAGCACCCGAACGACCTGTGGTCATAGGACATAATCGGGCTGTGGAGCGACGACGAAACCCGCAATCGAGCGAGCCGCTGACTACTTTGCAGCAGTTGCCTGCGCTGGTCGTCCTGGAACGGATTCCGGTCCCCGTGCTCGCGATCGGGAACGACGGCGGCATCCTGTTCACCAACACCGCGTTCGCCGAGATGCTGGGGTTCGAGCCCGAAGAGGTCCTCAAGCTGCGCTTTCACGAGATATTCCACGAGGCGCCCGAGTCGGAATCGTTGCTCTCGGTGGTCCATGCGCTCGCGAACATGGTTGTCAAATTGGCGCACAAGGACGGCTCAATGGTGCGGGCGCTGATGAGCAAGTCCGCGCTGCTGCGCGCGGACGATCAGTTCGTGCTGGCGGCTTTCCAGGACCTGACCGAGCAATTATGGGAAGACGAGCGCTGACGCCCGCAATAAACCATTAGGAATCACTCGGCCGCAAATAGATACTTGCAGTATGGCGTTGCCGCGCCGGCCGCCTCACCCGGGCGCCTGACCCCGTCGCTCAGTTGACCTCCGGGACCGCCGCAGCGCCGGCGACGGCCGGTGCGGCGGGGCGGGCATGGCGGAGGGCCTCCCGCGACAGAAATTCGCGGAAGTAAGGCAGCGACGCCTCGGTGACGATGCCGGCCAGCATCAGCTCCCAGATCTGACTCGGGGGGCCGGCGAGGCGATCGGCGACGCCGCCGGCTCCCTCGTGACCCTCGATGCCCTTGGCCGCGATCGCGTTGCACAGCAAACGCGTTCCGAAGATGGCGCCGACGAGCGACTCGCTGATCATCGCCGCGTCGAGCTCGGCACGCAGGTCGCCTTCGGCGGCGGCCCGGCGGGCCTGAGCCGCCATCAGCTCAACCAGGTTCGCGCAGAACCGCGTGGCGGCTTCGTTGAATCCGCTCAGGGCAGCCGTCAATTGCTCGGCGGCGCGGGCCGTCTTGTCGGTGGTGAGCACATTCGCGATGGTGAACGTGCCGTGGATCATGTTCTCGAGCGCCGGCGATGACGACCCACACACGTTGCGGAACGCGACAAGTATTGTCTCCGAACCCTCTTCGATGATGGCGGACGCCAACGACTCCTTCGAATCGAAGTGGTGATACAGGGCACCCTTGGTCATGCCCGTCCGCTCGATGATCGTGTTCCACCCCGCGGCGGCGTACCCCACCTCACCGAAAACGTCTATTGCGGCATCGAGGATTTTTCGCCGGGTGGCTTCCGATCGAACCTGGCGCGCCATCGCGTCTGCACCTCCGGAATTCGGTCGATTGGGCTTAGATTCCGGATCTCGACGTGTTCACGAATCTTCCGGCCGAAGGCCCAAGCCTAACAGCCGTCCCCACCGGTCCCGATCGCGCGATGCGCAGGCCGCGCACTAGTCCGAATCCGCTGCCGTCGAGCTGCTGGCGACCGCGAGCGTCGCGCGTCGCTTGAGGAACTGGCGGAAGTAGTCGGTCCGTTCCGGCTGCAAGATGCCGGTCAACAGCAGAAGCCAGGACTTTTCCAGGTCGTGCAGGAAACGCTCCGGCTCCTCGAGATTGCTGGTCTGCCGGAGGCCCATGTGCAGGGAGACCATCAGGCGCCCCACGTCCTGCGGATCACAATGCTGGTCGATGTCGCCCTCGGCGATGGCCTGCTCGACGACTCCGGCCAGCGCCTTGGCCCATTCCTCCAGCAGCCGCTTCTGCAGCCCCTCCGACCGGCCGACCGACTCGAGCAGGTTCAGACCCGCCCGGGTCCCGTCGGTCTTGATGTCCCCGACGGCGATCAGATAGGAGAAGTCGATGAGGGTTTCCAGGCCCGAAAGTCCGCGCGTCAGCAGCTCTTCCACCGCGGTGGCGCCGGCGACGGTCTGACGTTCGATGATCGCAACGGCCAATGCGTGCTTGGACCGGAAGTGGAAATACATCGCGCCCTTGGTCAGTTCCGCTTCGGCGAGAATGTCGTCGAGACCGACATCGTGATAGGCGCGCCTGGCGAACTGATGCGAGGCGGCCCGCAAAATCTGTCGCCGCGTCGCGTCCGCGCGTCCGTCGGTCGAGTGGGTCGTCATCGGAACCGGGAACTCGGCTGTCCAGAGCGGCTTGATCGCGTTCCTGAAGGAGCAACGCGAGTGATCATTCCGGGGCCTGCGTCATGGCCCGGATCGATCAGTGTCACGTTCACGAAGCCTTCCTCGAGCAGGGCCCGCACCTCGGTTCTAGAGCCAGCACTCACCGGCGGGTCTCGGGGGCAACACGGCCGTCTCTGAGGTTAGCAGTCGGTCGTCGCGTCGAGGCTTCAACGCTGCGGGTCGACATCACGAACTTGGAAATACTTGTAGTGAGCGTTCTGGCTGTACTACGGACTAAAAGTATGTAGAATCGTCATCTATGTGGTTTTCAGTTTGTTTGCCTGGTCAGCGGCCTTTTGCCGGGCCTCGGGTGCCCGGCTCGCTACGTCAACCACTGCGCCGGGCGGCCCGTATGCAGTGCGTGCCGCGTGTGTCGTTGGTCACTCCCCGGTGGCCGGCGCCGACCGCTGCCCTGTGCGGCCAGGAGTAGAAACGATGGATTTTGGTGCTCTGCCGCCGGAGATCAACTCCGCGAGGATGTACGCCGGCCCGGGCCCCGGCTCGCTGGCCGCGGCCTCGGCGGCGTGGGACGATCTCGCCGCCGAGCTGCACTCCGCCGCGGCGTCCTACCGATCGGTGATCTCGGGGCTGACCGTCGGGCGGTGGCTGGGTCCATCGTCGCTGGCCATGGCCTCCGCCTTCGGCCCTTACGCGGCCTGGACCGCCGGTGCGGCCGCACGGGCCCAGGAGGCGGCCAGTCACGCCAGGCTCGCCGTGGAGATCTATGAGGCCGCCTTCGCGATGACCGTGCCGCCCGTGGCGGTCACCGCGAACCGGGTCCAGCTCGCGGTGCTGACCGCGACCAACTTCTTCGGCCAGAACTCGCCGGCCATCGCGGCCAACGAGGCCGAGTACGGCGAGATGTGGGCGCAGGACGCCGCGGCGATGTATCAATACGCCGCGAACGCAGCGGAAGCCGCGGAGCTGACCCCGTTCGCGTCGGCTCCCGAGGTCACCGACGCCGCCGGCGCCGCGGGCCAGGCCACCGCGGTCTCGGAAGCGGCCGCGGGCTCGTCGACCCAACAACTCACCCTGGCCAGCCTGATGTCCGCGCTGTCCACGATGCTGCAGAGCCTGGCCAGCCCGGCCACGGCGAGCGCCGCGGAGACGACGCCATGGGGATCGCTGCTGGGTGGGCTTTCGTCCGGGACGGGTGGGCTCTCGCTGTCGAGTTTCATGAGCGAGTTCGAAAGCAACATGCCCGCCCTGCTGCCCGGCTATCTGATGGTGGCCGCGACCCCCCTGTATGGGCTGTCCAGCGTGCTCGGCATGGCCCAGACCCTGCAGGGCATGGCGACCACGGCGGCCGCGGGCGTGGCCGATGTCGCAGGTTCGGCCGCGGCCGAGGTCGCCGGCGCGGCCGATGCCGTCGGTGCGGGCCTGGTCGGCAGCATGGGCCAGGCGGCCTCCCTGGGATCGCTGTCGGTGCCGGCCAGCTGGACCAGCGTCATCCCGTCGGCGCACCTGACCAGCGCGGGCGCGGAGCTGGCGAACGCCGCCGCTCCCGGCGGGGCGGGCAACCTGCCGCCGAGCCTGCTGGGCGGCCTGCCGCGGGGCGCCGGGGGCCGGGGAGCGCCGGGTCCGCGCTACGGGCTGATCCCGACCGTGATGGCACAGCCGCCGTCCGGCGGCTATGGGGCGGCGATCATATGACCTCGTCGGTCAGCGCCGGACGCGGCCCCACACCTGAGATACCAAAGGTATCGTTTGTCGCCTCTGGGCGGATATCTGGTTTTCACCCCTCCGCGCGCCGTCCGCGCGCGGTCCGTCGTCCGAAGGGTTGGGTGTCATGAAAGTCGTACTTTTCTGCGGCGGTTACGGCATGCGGATGCGCACGGCCGAAGGCGACCTGGTCCCCAAGCCGCTGCAGATGGTCGGGCCCCGGCCGCTGCTGTGGCACGTGATGCGCTACTACGCCCACTACGGGCACAAGGAATTCATCCTGTGCCTCGGATACGGCCAGGCGATGGTCAAGGACTTCTTCCTCAACTACCGCGAGATGGAGTCCAACGACTTCGTCATGCGCGCCGGCGAGATCGAGTTGCTCGATTCCGACATGTCCGACTGGACCATCACGTTCGTCGACACCGGGCTGGAGTCGCCGATCGGTGAGCGGCTGCGCCGGGTGCGCAAATACGTCGAGGGCGACGAGTACTTCCTCGCGAACTACGCCGACGTGCTGACCGACGCGCCGCTCGACACCATGGTCGACCGGTTGCAGACCAGCGGCGCGGCGGCGTCCATGCTGATCGTGCCCCCCCAGTCGTCGTTCCACTGCGTCGATGTCAGCTCCGCCGGCGACATCAAGGAGATCGCCCCGATCGCCAAGTTCCCGATCTGGGTGAACGGCGGCTACTTCGTGCTGACCCAGGAGGTCTTCGACCTCATCCCCGAGAACGGCGACCTGGTCGGCGACGCCTGCATGGCGCTCGCCGGGACCGGTCGGCTGCTGGGGTACCAGCACGACGGCTTCTGGAAGCCGGCCGACACGTTCAAGGAGCGCGCCGAACTCGACGCCGACTACAACGCGGGGAACCGCCCGTGGATGGTCTGGGAGCAATCTGTGTCGAGACGTTCGGCATGATCGGCCTGCACACCGGCGCGATCAATTCGATCGCGGTGATCGGGGCGCACTGCGACGACATCGTCATCGGCGCGGGCGCGACCCTGTTGCAAGTCGCCCGCCACAACCCGGGTGTCGTCGTGCATGCGCTGGTGTTGACCGGCGCCGGAACCGAGCGCGAGATCGAGGAAAAGAACGCCTTCGCCGCCCTGTTCCCGTGGTCGGAGGTTCGGTTGACGGTGGCCGACCTGCCCGACGGCCGCCTGCCGGACCACTGGGGATCGGTCAAGGCGCACCTCGCCCGGTTCCGCAGCGAATGCGAGCCGGACCTGGTGATCGGCCCGCACCGCCACGATTACCACCAGGACCACCGATTGGTCGCCGAGCTGCTACCGACCGAGTTTCGCGCGCACCTGGTGCTGGGCTACGAGATCCTCAAATGGGAGTCCGACCTGCCGAATCCGACTCTCTACGTGGACATTCCGGCCGAGGTGGCCCGTCAGAAGGCGGAGCTGCTCGCGGAGTGGTACCCGTCCCAGGCCGGCCGCGACTGGTTCGACGACGAAGCGTTCCTGAGCCTGATGCGTTTCCGCGGCGTGCAATGCCGGGCTCGCTACGCCGAAGCCTTCGTGAGCGAGAAGGCGATCCTGCGTCCCTTCGGCGCCCAATCATAGGACGGGAGCGACACGACGATGCGGGTCCTGGTCACCGGCACGGAGGGCTACCTGGGTTGCCTTCTGGCACCGCTACTTCTCGAAGACGGCCACGACGTCGTCGGCCTGGACACCGGCTACTACCAGGCCGGTTGGTTGTGCCCCGGCCCGCTCGCCGACAGCCCGCACGGGGTCGCACCGCGCACCCTCATCAAGGACATCCGCGACGTCACCGTCGCGGACCTGCGCGGCGTCGATGCGGTCGTGCACATGGCCGAGCTGAGCAACGATCCGATCGGTGACCTGATCGGCGACGTGACTTTCGAGGTGAACCACCGCGGCAGCGTGCACTTGGCCGAGTGCGCCAAGCGCGCGGGCGTCAGCCGGTTCATCTACATGTCGTCGTGCAGCGTCTACGGCATCGCCGACGGCACCGTCGACGAAACCAGCCCCATCGGCCCGCTGACCCCGTACGCGAAATGCAAGGCCCTGGTCGAACGCGACCTCACCGCGATGGCCGACGACGACTTCTCGCCGGCATTCCTGCGCAACGCAACGGCATTCGGCGCCTCGCCGCGAATGCGCTTCGACATCGTGCTGAACAACCTGGCGGGCCTCGCGTGGACCGAGCACCGCATCGCGATGACCAGCGACGGCACGCCGTGGCGACCGCTGGTGCACGCGCTGGACATCGCCCAGGCGATCCGGTGCGCGCTGCGCGCCGACCGGCAGCGGGTGCACAAGCTGGTGGTCAACGTCGGCTGCGACGAAAACAACCGCACCGTGCGCGAAATCGCGGAGGCGGTCAGCGCCGAGTTCCCCGGATGCGAACTCACCTTCGGCCCGCCCAACGCCGACAACCGCAGCTACCGCGTCTCGTTCGGCAAGATCCACGACGTCTTCCCCGAGTTCCGCGCCGCGTGGGACGTCGCGGCCGGGGCGGCGCAACTGCATCGCGTGTTCCAGGCGATCGCCATGGAGCCCGAGACGTTCTACGGCCGCGGGCACACGCGCCTCAAGCAAATCGAATACCTGCTCAAGACGGGGCAGGTCGACGAGCGACTGTTCTGGAAGGAGACGCAGTGAAGTACACGCCCACGAGTGTCGCAGGGGTGACGATCATCGACATCGAACCCCATCGCGACCATCGCGGCTTCTTCTCTCGATCCTTCTGCGCCGACGAATTCCTCAACCACGGTCTGATTCCCGAAGTGGCACAGACGAACATCTGCTTCAACTACACCCGGGGCACGGTGCGCGGCCTGCACCGGCAGGCGCCGCCGCACGCGGAGGCCAAACTAGTGCGCTGCGTCCGCGGCGCCATCGCCGACGTCGCCGTCGACGTCCGTCCCGAGTCGCAGACCTACGGCGAGCACGTGATGGTGGAGCTCAGCGCGGACAACCGCCGGGCGCTGTTCCTGCCGCCCTACGTGGCGCACGGGTTTCAGACGCTGACCGACGACACCGAGATCCTGTACCAGATCAGCGGCCCGTACGTGCCGGACAGCGAAGAGGGATTTCGTTGGGACGAAGCAGAATTCGGCATCAAGTGGCCGCTGCCGGTGACCGTCATGTCGGAGAAGGACGCGAGCTGGCCCTCGTTGGAGGAGTCGCTGGAGAGCGAGGCGTCATGACGTCGGCCCTGTCCAAGGCCCTGTCCACGGCCCCGGTGCGCATGGTCGTCAGCGGGAGCGTCGTCGAGCGGTGCGACACCGACGAGGTGTTGTCGATCATCGCGGACCGCCTGGACTCCGCGGCGCCCGGCCTGGCGGTGGGCTCGGTGAACCTCGACCACCTCCACCACTTCCGCACCCTCGGCGCGGCGCCGGCGGGCCGGCTGGAGTGGTTGTTGCTCGCCGACGGCATGCCGATCGCGTGGCGGGGGCAACTGCTGACCGCGCAGCCGTGGCCGCGCGTCACGGGAGCCGACCTGCTGCCCGCGGTCCTGACGCTGGCCGAGTCGACGGGCCAACGGGTCGGCTTCTTCGGCGGCGGCGCCGAGACGCACCTGCTGCTGGCGCAGCGCCTGCGCGCCCGGTACCCCCGGCTCGCGGTCTCGGGGATGTGGGCGCCGGGCCCGGCGGACATCGAATCGGGTTCCGACGCTTTCGTTTCCGCCATCCGTCAGGCGCGCACCGACATCCTGGTGGTCAGCCTGGGCAAACCGCGTCAGGAGCAGTGGGTCGACCGGCACGGGTTCGCCACCGGGGCGCGGGTCTTCCTGCCGTCGGGCGGCGCGATCGACTTTTTGGCCGGCAAGACCCGCCGCGCCCCGGACTGGATGCAACGGGTCGGTCTCGAATGGTTCTACCGGCTGACCCGCGAACCCCGCCGGCTCGCCCGCCGGTACCTGCTGCAGGGTCCGCTCGCGTTGCTGCGCGCGTCGCGGGCCCAGCTGATCTGCTATCCCGGCTCCTACTACGCCGGGACGCCCATCCAGCACGTTGCCCGGACCCTGTCCGGCGCAGCCGAAGCGGCGACCGCCTAAGCGACAGAGCCGCCAGCATGACGACAACGCTTCACCCCGACAGCGGCGTATCGCCGCTTCGCGCGCCGGCCGTGCCGGGGCCGCGCGCCAAGGGCGTTTCGCGCTGGCAGCAGAGGTACTCGGCCCGGCTGCGCGTCACCGACTCGGCGATCGTGTGCGCCGCGGTCGCGCTCGCCCAGTTCGTCCGGTTCGGGGACGCACCGAACACGTCGGGATACCCGGGCCCGGTGATGACGCTGTTTTCGGCTCTCTTTGCCGCCCTGTGGCTTTCGTCCATGTCGATGTTTCAGACCCGATCGACGCGCATCATCGGCGCCGGCATCGACGAGTACCGGCGCATCGCCAGCGCGTCGTTTTGGACGTTCGGGTTCATCGCGATGGTCACGCTGCTCGCCAAGATCGAACTGGCCCGCGGCTATCTGGCGGTCGCGCTTCCCGTCGGCACCATCGGACTGCTGACAAGCCGCAACCTGTGGCGCAAGCACGTCTGGCGGAAACGGGCGCAGGGCGACTACCAGTCGATGGTGTTGGCGATCGGGGACCGGCTGGGCGTTTCGCATCTGGCCCGCGAGCTGATCCGCAACCCGAACGACGGCTACGCGGTGGTCGGCGTGTGCATTCCGGGCTACGGTCCGCCGCGCGGCGAAACGCTCACGGTCCAAGGCCAGCAGATCGCGATCCTGGGCGACGAAACCACGGCCGTGAGTGCGATCGCGGGCTGCGGCGCGGACACCGTGGCGGTGACCCGCACCGAGCATTTCGGCGTGCACGGGATCCGGGACCTGATGTGGCTGCTGGAGACGATGGACGTCGACCTCGTGGTGGCGCCCGGGGTGGTCGACGTCGCCGGGGCACGGTTGACCCTCAAGCCGATCGCGGGATTTCCGCTGCTGCACGTCGACAAGCCGCAATACGAAGGCACCCAACGGTTCCAGAAGCGCGCCTTCGACTTCTGCTTTTCGCTGGCCGCGCTGATCGGGACGTCGCCGCTGCTGATCGCCGCGGCCGTCTGGATCAAGGCGACCAGCAGGGGGCCGGTGTTCTACCGCGCGGAGCGCATCGGCCTGGACGGTAAGCCCTTCACGATGCTCAAGTTCCGGACGATGGTCGACGGCGCCGACACCCAGATCGAACGCCTGCTGCCGCTCAACGAGGGCGCGGGCGGCATGCTCTTCAAGATCCGCCAGGACCCCCGGGTGACACCGGTCGGCAAGATCCTGCGCCGGTTCAGCATCGACGAGCTGCCGCAGTTCATCAACGTGCTCAAGCAGGACATGAGCGTCGTCGGCCCGCGGCCGCCGCTGCGCCGCGAGGTCGAGAACTACGACGGCGAGGTCAAGCGCCGGCTGCTGGTGAAGCCGGGGGTCACCGGGCTGTGGCAGGTCAGCGGCCGTTCGGACCTCTCCTGGGAGGACTCGGTGCGGCTGGACCTGTCCTATGTCGACAACTGGTCGATGACAGGCGACCTGTTGATCATCGCTCGGACGCTCAAGGCCGTCATGTCGAGCGACGGGGCCTACTGATGGTGCGCCAGAACACGATTGAGCCCGCCGCGGCGCCGGCCGGCGACTCGGTACCGCGGTCGCGGATCGCGCACGCGTTCTGGATTCAACTCATCTGCCGGGCGCTCGGAATGCTGGCCTCGGTGGTCTCGGTCGCGATGACCGCCCGCTACCTCGGCCCGGGGCGCTACGGCCAGCTCACCATCGCGGTCGCCTTCGTCGGGATGTGGGCCAGCCTCGCCGACCTCGGCATCGGCACCGTGATCGTGCGCCGGGTCAGCTCGGGCACCGGCGATCTGGAGCGGCTGGTCCGCGTCAACAGCGGCCTGTCGCTGGTGTACTGCCTGCCGCTCGCGGCGGCGGCGGCCGGCACCGGTCTGCTGCTCTACCGCGACGCCGACGTGCGGGTGATGCTGGTGGTGTTGTCGGGCCAGCTGCTGATGCTGACGATGACGACGCGGTTCGAGCCGGTGTTCTTGTCCACCGTCCGCTTCTCGGCCGTGGCGATGTCCGACGTCGCGGGCCGGCTGGGCACGCTGGGCATGGTCAGCTACCTGGTGGCGATCCGCGCCGACGTCGTCTGGTTCGCGGTCGCACAGCTCATCCCGCCGGCGCTGCAGCTGCTGATCCAGGGCAGCGCGGCGGCGCGACACATCTCATTGCGGCCGATCTTCGCGCCGCGTGAGGTCGCGGACCTCTTGCGGGAGAGCATCTTTCCGATCGGCGTGGCCGTGGTAGGCGTCCTGTACTGGCGCACCGACGGCGTCATCCTGTCGAAGGTCAGCACGCATTCCGAGGTCGGGGTCTACGGGCTGGCCTACACCGTCGCGTTCAACACACTGGTGGTCTCGATGTTCTTCCTCAAGGCGACGCTGTCGACGGCCACCGAACTGTTCTCGCGCAACGTCGAGGCATTCGCCGGGTTCCTGCGGCGTTGCGTCGAGCTGATGTATTTCGTGGGTGTCCCGGTCGCCGTGGTCGGCGCGCTGCTGGCGCGCCCCCTGATCGAGTTGTTCGGCGACAGCGAGTTCGTGGACCGCGGCGCACCCACGCTCGCGACGCTGTTCGTCGCCGTGGCACTGCGTTTCGTCACCGGGACCCTCGGCCAGGGCCTGTTCGCCTGCCACCAGCAGAAGTTTCTGTTCCGGCTCTCGATTGCCACCCTGGCGTTCAACATCGCGCTGAACCTGTTGCTGGACAACCCCTTCGGCGCGGTGGGCGCGGGGCTGGCGTTGGTGGGCACCGAGTTGTTCGGGATGGTGATCGCCAGCTGGTGGCTGCGCCGCGCGTGCGACTACCGCACGCCCGTGGCGTTTTTGCTCCGGCTGCTGGTGCCCACCGGGGCCTGTGTCGCGGTGGCGCTGCTCCTGGCGGGCCGGCACGTGGTGTTGGTCGTGACCGCCGCCGCCGCCGTGTACCTGGTCGCCAGCGTGACGGCCGGGCCGTTCACCTGGTCGTCGTTGCGCACCCAATTGACCGCACTGCGCCGACGGGAAGTGGTGGCATGACACGCGAATTGGACCGGGCATACCTGAAACGCCCGGTCGGCACGCTCAGCAGGTCCGGTCGGCCGATGGTGGTGATGATCGTGACCTATAAGAGCCACGACCTGGTGGAGCAGTGCCTGGCCAGCGTCGCCGAGCACCTGCCCGAAATGCCGGTGTACGTCTATGAAAACAGCGGCGACGAGTACGCCGGCCGCGACGAGCTGGCCGCCCGGCACCCGGAGGTGCACTGGGTGCTGGGCCCGGTCAACCTCGGCTTCGCCGCGGCGTTCAACGCCCTGGTCGAGCACACGCCCGCCGACGCGGACCTGCTGCTGCTCAACGCCGACGCCCGGTTGCAGGGGCCGCTCGCGCGCACGCGGGAATTGCTGCTGGGGACGAAGGTCGCCGCGGTATCGCCCATGGTGCACGACGACGGGGCGCCCGGGCCGGCACGGTGGGACATCGCGACGCGGCGCCGCACCCTGAGCCGGGCGCTGGTCGCGGCCGCCGGCTACTCGGATCGCTTGCGCGGCACGCCGATTTCCCACCTGTACGCCCGTCAGCCCGACGAATCGGAGAGCATCGACGGCTACGTGGGCGGCGCCTGCCTGGCGATCAACCGCGCGGCCTGGAACGAGATCGGCGGCTTCGACGAGGAGTTCTTCCTCTACGGGGAAGAAACCGATTGGCAGGCCCGGGCCACCGCGGCGGGCTGGCGCATCCTGCTGGCCAACGAAACCGACATCGACCATGGCAACCCGGCGGCCGCCGGCCGATCGCAGCAGCCCGACGCCGCGCACGGCGCGGAGGTCTCGACCCCCGAACGCCGCCGCAATCGGGACATGCTGCGCGCCAACATCGCGCTGCTGCTCGAACACCAGGAAGGCGTGCACCACGCGGACGCGTATCTGGCCGGCACCACGGTGCTGGAGCGGATGCAGCGGTCGAAGCGCGACGCGCGTCGGCGGGCCTTGACGGCCACGCGCCGAACCGCAAAGCCGGCGATCGTGATCACCACCAACCGCCTGGTCTACGGCGGGGCCGAACGCCAAAAGGCGCTATTGGCAACCGAATTGGACCGGCGCGGCTACCCCGTGACCATTGTCTGCATGCAACGGTTCGGACCGCTGATCAGGGAGATTCCGCACAGCGTCCGCGTGGTGCGTCAGCCGTGGTGGGCGCCGGCCGTCGACCTTCCCGCCGGGCCGGCGGTGCTGATCAGCGGCGACACCAACACCGAGACGGGGTTCGCGACCCTGTGGCGGGCCGCGGGCGCCGGCCGCCGCTGGCTGGTCGCACCGCATGTCCCGCCGGAACCCGACCGGCCGATCTACTCGCGGCCGCTGGCCGCCGCGATGCGCCGCTGCGACGCGTTCGTCGTCCTGGCCCGGCGCCATTGGGACATGCTGACCGAGCATCACAAACTCGGCGGGCGCCGGTTCATCGCGCCCAACGGCGTCGCCCCCGCGGCCGTGCCGGCACCGCGGACCCGAGCCGCCGGCGAGCCGGTGAATTTGGTGATGCTCTCGCGCATCGTCGAACACAAGAACCCGCACGTGTTGATCGAGGCGCTCGGTGGCCTCACCGATATGCCTTGGCAGCTTTCCATTTTTGGCGACGGCCCCGACCGCGCGAGGCTGCAGGCCCGCACGCCCGCCGCGCTGCGCGACCGGGTGCACTGGCGCGGCTGGTCGGCCGGGCCGGGGCCGGCGCTGGCCGAGGCCGACCTGCTCTGCGTGCCCAGCCGCTCCGAGGCCTTCCCGCTGGCGATTCTCGAGGCCATGGCCCGGGCGGTACCCGTTGCGGCGTCGGCGATCTGCGCGGTCCCGGAGATGCTGGACTTCGGCAACGCGGGCTATGTCGTCGAGCCCGCGTCCGTGCCGGCGTGGCACGAGCGCCTCGCGGAGATCCTGGCCGACCCGGCGGCGCTGCCGTCGGTGGGGCGGCGCGGCCACGAGCGCATGCGCCGGCGCTACACGGTCGAGGCGATGACCGATGACTACCTGCACGCGATCGAGGCCGTGCTGTGAGCGGTGTGCGAGCGGCGTGGAAATCGCCCCTGCGCGGACGGCGGCGCGGGCGGACGGCCGACCCCGAACCAACGCCGTTGTACGAGACGGTGATCCTGGGCGGCGGCCCGGCCGGGACCGGGCCGCTGGTGTGGGCGGCGCGGCACGGCCGCCTGGACGCCTGGCTGGACAGCGGCGTCGCGCTGGTCGAGCAGGCGGAGGAGCTGGGCGGATCGCTCGGCCAATACCCGCTGAACGCCGACTCGCGCGGCACCTCCTTCCTGGAATGCCTGGACGGCCCGCACTGCGCGCCTTTTCTCGCCGACCTGAGGGCCGATCCCGTTGCGGCAGAACTGGAAAACCTCCGCGCCGGGCACCCCACGCTGGAATTGGTCGGCCGTTTCGAGCGGCGGCTGGGGGCAGCCATCCTGGCCGAGTTCGGCCGGCACCCCGCCAGCCGAGCCCTCACCGGGACCCGCGCCCAGGCGATACGGCTGCAGGACGACGGCACGGTCGCGGTGGTCACCGCCGCGACGGACGGGCGGCGCGTGGTGGTTCGCGCCGCCAGTGCCGTGGTGGCGCTCGGCGGGCGCCCGAACGCGTCGTGGTCGGAGATCGAGGTGGCGCCCGGCGTTCACCTGGGGCACTGGCGGGACAAGATCGTTTCCAGCCACCGGCTGCTGAGCCATGGCGGCGCCCAGGAGGTGGCTCGCCGGCTGGCCCGCGCGCCCGGCAGCCCGCGCGTCGTCATACTGGGTGGCGCGCACAGCGCGTTTGCGGCGGCATGGCTTCTGCTGGAACGCGTTTCGGCCCACGGCTTCGGCCCGCACGGCGTGCAGATCCTGCATCGCAGCGAACCGCGGCCCACGTACCCGTCGCGCGCCGCCGCCCACGTCGACTATTACGAGTTCTCCGAATCCGACGTGTGCGCGGCCACCGGCCGGGTTCATCGGATGGGCGGGCTGCAGGGTGACGGCCGGGAGGTGTGGCGGCGCCTGCACCGCAAGCCCGGCACGGAGCGGGACGACCGCGTCGTGGCCTTACCGATCGGCGGCCTGCCGCGCGCGGAGGTGCTGCGACTCCTCACCGACTGCGACCTCATCGTCCCCGCGCTGGGCTATCGCCTTGCCACGCTTCCCATCCACGACGCGCGCGGCGCCCGGGTGCCGCTGGCGCACTGCGGCCCGGCGGTCGCGCCGGACGCGCGGCTGCTCGCCGAAGACGGGACACCCGTCCCTGGCGTGTTCGGCGCCGGGCTCGGCAGCGGATTCCGGCCGTGGGGCGCGATGGCCGGAGAAGAGTCCTTCGCCGGCCAGCAGAACAGCCTGTGGCTGTACCAACATGGGCTCGGCAAATTGATTTACGACGGTACGCGGCGGCGGGCGCGGCATCTCGCGGCCGCCTCGGTGGTCTCGGCCGCGGACAGCACGCTCAGGGAGGATCGGGAGTCAGATGCTTTGTCGGTTGTGTGATTCGGACCGCCTGGTCAGCGTCCTGGATCTCGGCGCCACTCCCCCGTGTGAGAAGTTCCTGGCGGCTGAGGAGATCGATCTGCCGGAGCCGACCTTCCCGCTGCACCTGCGGCTGTGCGCGGACTGCCTGCTGCTGCAGATACCGGCGCTGATCACGCCCGAGGACACGTTCACCGAATACGCTTACTTCGCTTCGTATTCGGACAGCTGGGTGCAGCACGCCAAGGATTTCGTCGACGGCGCCATCGGGCGGCTCGGGCTCGGACCCGACTCGCGTGTGGTCGAGGTCGCCAGCAACGACGGCTATCTGCTGCAGCACGTCGTCGCGGCGGGCGTGCCGTGCCTGGGCATCGAGCCCTCGGCGAACGTCGGCGCCGCCGCCCGCGAGCGTCAGGTCCCCACGGTGACGGCGTTCCTGGACGAGGAGATCGCGGCGAAGGTCCGCAACGAACACGGTCCGGCCGACCTGGTGGTGGCGAACAACGTCTACGCGCACATCCCCGATCTGCGCGGCTTCACCCGGTCCCTGCGTACGCTGATGGACGACGACGGCTGGCTGAGCATCGAGGTGCACCACGCGCTGAACCTGGTGCGGCTCGGGCAGTTCGACACCATTTACCACGAGCACTTCCAGTACTACACGCTGTTTTCGGCGATCTGCGCGCTGGCCACCGCCGGGCTGGCCGTGGTCGACGTCGAACTCCTGGGAACCCACGGCGGGTCCATCCGCGTCTGGGCCCGGTCGGCGGAAATCGCCGGAAAGCCGACGGAACGGGTCGAGAAGGTGATGCGCCTCGAGGAGGCGGCCGGGCTGCACCACGTCGACGGCTATCTGCAACTGCGTCCGCGGACCGAGGCCATCCGCCACGAGCTGCTGCGGTTTCTGCTGCAGTGCCGCGCCGACGGCAAGCGGGTGGTCGGCTACGGCGCGCCGGGCAAGGGCAACACCCTGCTCAACTACTGCGGGATCCGGACCGACCTGCTCGAGTACACCGTCGATCGCAACCCGTACAAGCATGGCCGGTTCACGCCGGGAACCCGGATCCCGATCTACTCGCCGGAGCGCATCGCCGTCGACCGCCCGGACGTGGTGCTGGCGTTGCCGTGGAACCTCGAAACGGAGCTGACCGAGCAGCTCGGCTACATCGCGGATTGGGGCGGCCAGTTGGTCTTCCCGCTTCCGACCCTGCACACCGCAGAAATCGGTAGTGTGCGGCGATGAGCACCTGCCGGGCGTGTGGCGGCACGGACCTTCGCCGGGTTTTGGACCTGGGGACGGTGCCGGCCGGCGACGAGTTTCCGCCGGTCGCCGAACCCGTGCGCCCGGAGGAGTCGTCCCATCCGCTCGCCATGGACCTGTGCACCGGCTGCGGGCTGGCGCAGCTCGCCCACGACGACACCGTGGCCGCCGAACCGCGGGGCATCGAGCCGCAGGCCCTGCGTGAGCAGGCGGCCGAGGCGGTCCGGCGCGTGGCCGACGCGGGCTGGCTGCGCGGCGCGACCGTGCACGAATTCGGCAGCCCGCACGGCGGGACGTGGTTGCCGCTGCTGGCCGACCGCGGTTTCACGTCGGCGCGGCGCGCCGACGTCGTGCTCGACTCGTTCGGCATCATGCACGAGCCGAACCAGCGGCTGGCCTTCGAGGTCCGGGCGCAGGCCACCGCGCCGGATGGCGTGCTGCTGCTGCAATTTCACTCGCTGCTGACGATCGTCGGCCACGGGCAATGGAACGCGTTGCGCCACGGCCACTTTGCCTATTACTCGCTGACCGCGCTGGCCGGGCTGCTGGCCGCCGCGGGCATGAGCGTGGCCTCGGCGTGGGAGTTCGACCTCTACGGCGGCACCGTGCTGATCGCCGCCGTGCACGGCAGCGCCGAACCCGACGAACACGCCGAGGAGATCATGCGGCGGGAGCGGGCCTTCGGCATCACCGACCCGGCCGTCGTGGGCCGCCTGCAGTGCGCCGCCGAGCAGCACGCCGCCCAGCTGCGCGACTGGCTGCTGGCGCAGGCAACCGACCGCCGCACGGTGTACGGGTACGGCGCCGGGTCGCGCGTGGTGTCGTTGTTCAGCCTCGCCGGCATCGACCGGCGCCTGCTGCAGGCCGTGGCCGACGCGTCGCCGGCCAAGCAGGGACGCAGGATCCCGGGGACCGACGTCGCGATCATCTCGCCCGAGCAGCTCGTCGCGGCCGATCCCGACCGCGTCATGCTGACGCTGCCCGATCTCTACGACGAGGTCCGCCAGGCGTATCCCCAGCTCGACGGGCGGTGGTCCATCGACCCCGGCGCCGGCGGGAAGCGGCCGGCGCTATGAGTTCGATTCGGGTGCTGTGGCTTTCGCCGTGGATGCGGCCGCTGGCGCGCGTGCAGGCGGAGGCGCTGCGGCGGCGGGGAGCCGACGTGTTGCTGGTGACGTCCGATCAGCACCCGGAGTCCGACGCCGCGCGCGACTACGAGCTGGTGCTCGATCCGCGGTTTCGCACCGCCGCGACGTGGCCGGCCAGCGTCGCCGCCTGGCGTCGCGTCCGAAATTACGGGCCGGACGTGGTGATCGCCGAGCTGGTCCGCGATCCGCGCTGGATCGCGCTGGCTTCGGGGGCGCCGCGCGTGCAGCTGGTGCACGACGACAGCCCGCATGACGCCGGCGAACAGCGGCCGGGCTACGAGCGTGCGGTCTTCGATCGGTGGGGCGCCCATTCGGCGGCGACCGTCACCTACAGCGACTACGTCGCGGACGCGATCATCAGCCGTCGGGACGTGGCCGGCACCCCGGTGCACGTGCTGCCCCTGACCAGCGACCTCGACGTGGCGCTCGTCCCCCCGCCGGTGCACGCCGAGGGACGCCGCGACTTCGTGATGGTTGGCCGGCTCAACCCGTACAAGAACATCGACGTCGTGCTGCGCGCCTGGCAAACCCACGTCGGCGGCCAGGCGTGGCGCGGGGACAACCTGCTGCTGATCGGCGACGGGCCGATCAGCCTGAGAAATGCCGCCCTGCCGCCACATGCGCGGTGGCTCTCCGGACCGTATCGATATGCTGACGTCGTCGAAACGCTCTCCGCGGCAAAGGGTTCGGTGGTGCACTACCGGCGCGCCTCGCAGAGCGGCGTGCAGGTGCTGTCGATGCAGCTGGGCGTGATGCCGATCGTTTCGGACGTCGGCGGATTGCCCGAGTACCAGCCGCCGGGCGGCCCGGTGATCGGCGTCGACGACGTCGCCGGGCTGGCCGCGGCGTTCGACAAGCTGGCGGACCCGGCCGTCGCGGCGCGCCACGGCGCCGAGGCGGCGGGCGCGCGGCCCGCACCTCGGCGAGGATGTTGAGCAGGCGGTCCGCGGCCGCGTCGCCGCAGCAGCGCCGCGCGTAGTGGCCCGCCGCTCGGCGCGCGGGAGCTCGCACGCGCCGGCCGGCGCCGGGAAGGGTTTTAGTTCATGGATTTCCGCCG
>NZ_LZIS01000044.1 GCF_001667015.1 Mycobacterium sp. E3198
GGTGGGAGGGTTTCGGAGTTCATCTGCCACGCGAGCAGCACCTCGTGCGACATGGCCTTGCTCAACGAGATGGAGCTGCCGTAGCGCTGCGCGGGCGTCGCCTCCTCGGCGATGTCCAACGCTTCGAAGGCGACGTGCAGCCCGTCGTCGTGCTGCACTCCCGCGGCTGCCAGGACGTCGGCCAGCCGGACGCCCCGCCACCGCGCGGTGGAGATCGCCCCGTGCGCCCAGGGCTCTTTCCCGGGTATGGGCCGCACCCGCAGCAGCTCGGCGCGCCGATTGCCGGCGCAGGCCAGCGTCGCCACCACCTCGTGTTGCTCGAATTCGGTGGTCAGCTGCTCATAGGTCAGGCTGAGCGGCCTGTCCACCCGCCCGTTCACCACCAGTTGCCAGTCCTGCGGCGCGGTCGCGGGGAACCGACCGTGATTGCGGGCGTAGAACGCGTCGATCGGGGTGATGCCGCCGTCGGCCAGCGCCGCGGTCGGCGGTTCGGCGTTGTAGGGGAACTCTGCACGCACGATCATGTCGTCGCGTTTACCCAACCGGGCCGTGGTCGGCGTCATGAGGTTTATTGTCACGCTTCGCCGGCCACGCGGATCGCTCGCTCCCTTGCCCACCGCCCGGCTCATCCCCTATGTTCCGTTCGTGGTGACGGACGTCGCATCGGGGCGCATGGCGAAACGGAGCTGATAGATGGACGTCAGTGGGCACTGCGACGCGCGTTTCGACGCGGTTCGGGCGGCGCTTGCCGACAACATCGCCTCCGGGGCAGAGGTTGGCGCGTGCATCGCCATCGACATCGGCGGGGAAAGCGTCGTCGACATCTGGGGCGGCTACTCGGACGCCGCACGCACCAGGCCCTGGGTCGAGGAGACCATCGTCAATGTGTGGTCCTCGACGAAAACGGTCACCAGCCTGGCCGCCCTGATGATCATCGACCGCGGCCTGGTCGAACCCACCGCGCCGGTGGCGGCCTACTGGCCCGAATTCGCCGCTAATGGCAAGCAGGACATCGAGATTCGCCACATCCTGTCGCACACCTCCGGCGTGTCCGGCTGGGATCTGCCGTTCGCCACCGAGGACATGTACGACTGGGACAAGGCCACGGCGGCCCTGGCGGCCCAGGCGCCGTGGTGGGAACCGGGAACCGCCTCGGGCTATCACGCCCACAATCAGGGCCACCTCATCGGCGAGGTGATACGCCGCGTCACCGGGCAATCGCTCAAGGAGTTCGTCCGCGACGAAATCGCGGGCCCGCTGGGCGCCGACTTCCAAATCGGTGCGGTGCCCGCCGATTACGGCCGGATCGCCGAAATCATCCCGCCGCCTCCCCTCGAGTTGCCGCTCGACCAGCTGCCCGAGGACAGCCCCATGCGCAGAACCTTCAGCGGTCCGCCGCCCAACGCCGACGCCGCGAACACGCCGGCCTGGCGCGACGCCGACATGGGCGCCCTGAACGGCCACGGCAACGCCCGTTCCCTGGCGGCGATCCTGTCGGTGATCTCGTTGGGGGGCCGGGCCCGTGGAGTTCGACTGCTCAAGCCCGAGACCGTCGAGAAGATCTTCGAGGAGCAGGCGGCCGGCGTCGACCTCGTGCTGCCCGCGCCGCTGCGCTGGGGCCTCGGATACGGGCTCCCGCAAAAGGAGGCGCTCCCCTATGTTCCCGACGAGAAGATCTGCTTCTGGGGCGGCTGGGGCGGGTCGATGGTGTTGGCGTGGCCCGACCGCCAAACCACCGTCTCCTACGTGATGAACAAGATGGGGCCCGGGGTTCTCGGTTCAGACCGGATGGCGTCCTACGGCGAACTGATCTTCGACGCGCTCGGATCGGCGGCCTGATGGCATGGGCGCCTACGAATTCGGCGTGAGCAGGAACAGCCGAAATGGGCGGCCGCCCGCGCGGTCTTGGGCGATCTGATAATTGGGCCAGTGCATCAGCACGGTGGCCCATGCCGTGGCGCGTTCTTCTCCGGTGAGCAAGCGCACCTTCGCGGTGAACCGGTGGCCACGCCTGCGAACGGTAACCCGCTCTGTCGCTTTGAGATTCGCCGACCATGACGGATGGCGGGGCAAACCCCAGTTGGAGCCGACGAGCAGCAGCCCGTCGTCGGTGGGCACACACTGGACGGTGGCGGTGCGGGCCAGACCGGTCTTGCGCCCCGACGTGGTGACCTGCACGCTGGGCACCCCGGTCAGGTCCAGGACACCGAGGCGTCCCTTGCTTGCGAAGCGGAGCACCGCTTCGGCCCCTTGGGCCACCGGCCGCCCCCGAAGCACCAGCCACCGGTAGGCGGTCGGGTTGCGCGCCACCCGCTGCAGCGGATTCACAGCCGTACTCTATTCCGCGCCGGCGCTTTCGGCGCGGCCGCCGCGACGGCCACTGTCGCCGAGCCTGCAAATCCGCAGACAAAGTGCGAGTAGGGGCCTGCAGGATTACAGGCTCGCTGCGGCCGGCGACCGACGGGCCCCGCACCCGGGCTAAATAAATTGTTTGATTTAATTCCGCGGGCGGTGTTCACTGAGGCGATGACCGCCGAGCGGATGGCTCGCTCCGAGAGGTCGACGGGCACCCGAGAGGCGATCTTGTCGGCCGCCGAGGTGCTGTTCGCCGAGCGTGGCATGTACGCCGTGTCGAACCGGCAGATCAGCGAGGCCGCCGGGCAGGGCAACAACGCGGCGGCCTGCTACCACTTCGGGACGAGGACCGAGCTGCTCCGGGCCATCGAGAGCAAGCATCGCGAGCCGATCGAACAGCTGCGCGCGCAGATGCTTGCCGATGTGGGTGATTCGACCGAACTACGCGACTGGGTGGGTACTTTGGTGCGCCCCCTCACCGACCACCTGGCCGCCCTGGGGACCCCGAGCTGGTACGCACGATTCGCCGCCCAGGCGATGGCCGACCCGACCTATCGCCACGTCGTCACCAAGGACGCGCTGACGTCGCCACGGTTGGTGCAGACGATCGACGGGATCACGCGCTGCCTGCCCGAGCTGCCCAGGCGCGTGCGCTTCGAGCGAATCGTGATGGTCCGCAACCTCCTGATGCATACCTGCGCCGAACACGAGGGCGCGTTGGCCGAGCACGGGCCGCGGTCGCGGTCGAGCTGGCCCGTTGCCGGCGAAGGCCTGATCGACGCGATCGTCGGTCTGTGGCGTGCGCCGGTCCATGTGGGGGCGGCACACGAGAACCGAGGAGGACGATGACCGAGACGTCAACCGCCACCGGTATTCCCGACTTTCCGATGACGCGGGCTCCGGGTTGCCCCTTCGCCCCGCCGCCCGCGGCGTTGGCGCTGAACGCCGACAGCCAGCTGAGCCGGGTGCGGATCTGGGACGGGAGCACGCCCTGGCTGATCCACGGCTACGACGCGATACGAGCGTTGTTCACGGACCCGCGCACCAGCGTCGACGACCGCCTGCCGGGTTATCCGCACTGGAACGAGGGGATGCTGGCGACGGTCCACAAAAGGCCGCGATCCGTGTTCACCTCCGACGCCGAGGAGCACACCCGATTCCGCCGGATGCTGTCCAAGCCGTTCACCTTCAAGCGCGTCGAGGGGCTGCGGCCGGCGGTGCAGAAGATCGCCGACGACCGCATCGATGCCCTGCTGGCCGGCCCCAACCCCGGCGACGTCGTGAGCGCCGTGGCGCTGCCCGTCCCCTCGCTCGTCATCAGCCAATTGCTCGGGGTGCCCTACGAGGACGCGGATTTCTTCCAGGAACAAGCGCAACGCGGCACCGGGCGCTACGCGACCGAGGAGGACACGGCGCAGGGCGCCGCCTCGTTGGCCAAATACATCGCCAAGCTGATCCGCGCCAAGATGGAAGATCCCTCCGAGGACTTGGTGTCCGACCTGGCGGAGCGCGTCAACGCCGACGAGCTCAGCGTGCGCGAGGCCACCCAACTGGCCCTCGGCGTGCTGATCGCCGGGCACGAAACCACCGCGAACATGCTGAGCCTGAGCGTGGCGGCGCTGCTCGAGCACCCCGATCAGCGGGCGGTGCTGCGCGACGCCGACGACCCGAAGGCGATCGCCACCGCGGTCGAGGAACTGATGCGCTACCTGAGCATCATCCAGACCGGTCAGCGGCGCATCGCCGTCGAGGACATCGAGGTCGGCGGGGAGACCATCCGGGCCGGCGAGGGCATCATCCTCGACGTCGCGCCGGCGAACTGGGATCCCCGCCAATTCCCTGACCCGGAGCGGCTGGATTTGGGCCGCGAGGACGGCGCGCACGTCGGATTCGGCTACGGCCGCCACCAATGCGTGGGCCAGCAACTGGCCCGGATGGAACTGCAGATCGTGCTGCCCACCCTGCTCCGGCGCATCCCGACGCTGCGGCTGGCGGTCCCGGTCGAGGATCTGCCGTTCAAGCACGACTCGTTGGCCTACGGCGTGTACGAGCTTCCCGTGACATGGTGAAGCCCGATCTGACCCTCGAAATGCCGGACCTGTCCGGCAGGTTCGCGGTCGTGACCGGGGCCAACAGCGGCCTGGGCCTGGGTCTGGCGACACGGTTGGCGACCGCGGGCGCCGACGTCGTCCTCGCTATCCGCTGCCGGACGAAGGGCGAAGCCGCGATCGCCGAGATCCGACGGCAGGCACCGGCGGCCAAGCTGGCCATCAGGCACCTGGACCTGTCGTCGCTGAAGAGCGTGGCGGCGTTCGGCGAGGAGCTGGCCGCGGAGGGCCGCCCGGTCGACATCCTGATCAACAACGCCGGCGTCATGACGCCGCCACGGCGCCAGGAAACACCTGACGGCTTCGAATTACAGTTCGGCACAAACCATCTGGGCCATTTCGCGCTGACCGGTCACCTGCTGCCGCTGCTGCGCGCTGCGGAGGGCGCGCGGTTGGCGACCGTCAGCAGCATCGCCGCGACGCAGCGCGGTCTCGACTTCACCGATCCCAACGCGCAACATGGCTACAAACCCATGCGCTCCTACGGAATGGCCAAGCTGGCGCAACTCATGTTCGCAATCGAATTGGATCGGCGGAGCCGCCTCGGCGGCTGGGGGGTGATGTCCAATGCCGCGCACCCCGGGCTGAGTAAGACCAACCTGCTCAGCGGCGCATCCTATGGCCGCGACAAGCCGACGCTGCAGGCCCGGCTCACCCGGCTGACCTGGCGCCTGCTCCCGTTCATGTGGCTCGATGTCGACGAGGGCATCAAGCCGTCGCTGTTTGCGGCGGTCTCGGCCGACGCGGCGGGCGGCAGGTACTACGGGCCGCGCGGCTTCTACGAAACCGCCGGGGGCGGGGTCACATTCGCCGCGGTGCCCAGCCTGGCGCGTAGTCAGGACGACATGGCGCGCCTGTGGCAGCTTTCCGAACGGCTCACCGGAGTCACGTACCCGCAATGAAGGGACTCTGATGTCAGGTCAAGCCCGCACGCTGTACCCGGAGGGCGTGATCGGGGCACCCAAACACCGACGCGGCCACGCCGCGGGCTCGGTGACCGGTTTGCCCGCCGGCACGGAGGTGTTCTCGGCGGACAACCACATCTCGGTGGCCGACGACATCTTCTACGAGAACTTTCCGGACGACCTCAAAGACTATGCGCCGCGGATCTGGTACGAGGACGGCGCTTACCTACTCGGGCGCCCGGGGCAATCCATGGTGGTCGGCGATTTCAGCGCGGTCCTCATGCAATACGACGACTTGGCCGGCGCGGTCTCCAACAACGTCGACGCCCGCGTCCGCGAACTCGCCGAAGACGGGGTCGACAAGGAATTGGTGTTCCCCAACGCGGTGCTGGCCCTGTTCCACTACCCCGATAAGGACCTGCGCGAACGGATTTTGCGCATCTACAACGAACACATCGCCGCCGTGCAGGAGCGCTCGAACGGCCACTGCTACGGGGTCGGCCTGATCAACTGGTGGGACCCGCGCGGCACTCGCCGCACCCTGGCCCAGCTGAAGTCGCTGGGGCTCAAGACCTTTCTGATGCCGCTAAACCCCGGCAATGACGACAACGGCCACGTCATCGACTTCTCCAGCGCCGCGATGAGCGCGGTGTGGGACGAGATCGAGGAGGCCGGACTGCCCGTCACCCACCACATCGGTGAAAGCCAGCCCAAATGCCCGAGCGAGGTCAACAGCGTGGCGGTCGCCATGATGGTCAACATCGACTCGTTTCGGGAAATGTTCTCCAAATACATCTTCGGCGGCATCCTCGACCGGCATCCCGGGCTGCGTGTCGGCTGGTTCGAGGGCGGAATCGCTTGGGTGCCACCGGCTCTGCAGGATGCCGAGCATGTGCTGGCCTCCTACCGGCATATGCTCAAAGGCCATCCGAAGCACGACATCCGCCACTACTGGAACCAACACATGTGCGCGTCGTTCATGGTCGACGGGCTGGGGTTAGACCAAATCGAGGAGATCGGGATCGACAAGGTGATGTGGTCATCGGATTATCCGCACAACGAGAGCACCTTCGGGTATTCGGAGCGATCGCTGGCGGCGGTCGTCGACGCCGTCGGCCCCGAGGACGCCGTCCGCGTCGTCAGCGGCAACGTCAAGGCGTTTCTGGGCGTTTAGGATGACGAACTCACTCACCGTCCGCGGCTCGCTCTTCGAGATTCCCGACGAGCCGAACTGGGCACGCATGCGCGCCGAGACCGGCGCACGCCTGCGGTCCGCGATGGCGGACCATGGCGTCGACGCGCTCATCCTGCTGATGAACGGCTACGTCGGGTACGCGACGGGTACCAGCTGGCCGCTGCTCGATGCGGGCCTCTCGCACGTGGAGCGCCCGGTTGCCGTCGTCCTCGCCGACGACGAACACCCGCATCTGTTCATGCCGTTCCGGGGCGGGGCGTTCCCCGATTCGTCCGGACCGCCGCTTCCCGACGATCATCTGCACGGGCCGGTCTATCTCGAATTCGACCACGGGGTAAGGGAATTCGCGCGGGAGTTGGCCGACCTGATCCCGCCGGGCGCGGCCGTCGCCGTCGACGAGCTCACGGGCGCGATGCGGCGGGCGGGCGGCGCGCTGTTTCCCTCCGGCCCGCCGACGGATGCGGCGATCGTGGTCGGCGCGGCACAGTTGGTCAAGACGCCGGACGAGGTCTGCTGCCTCCGCCGCGCCTGTCGGATCACCGAGCAGGCCATGGCCGATGTCCAGCGGGCGTTGGTGCCCGGCGTTCGCCAGATCGACCTCTCGGCCAAGCTGGTGCGGCGCGCGTTCGAGCTGGGCGCCACCACCAACATGCTGGAGGCCATCTGGCAGGTGATGCCCAGCTCGCGGGAAGCCGGCGTGTGGACGACCCACGGTGATCTCGCGCTGCCCCTGCTCCCCACCGCCCGCGAGCTGGCCGCCGGTGATGTGCTGTGGACGGACATCAGCATCAGCTATGCCGGATACTGCTCGGATTTCGGGCGAACCTGGTTGGTCGGCGACGAACCGTCGCCGCGGCAACACGACCAGTTCCGCCGGTGGCGAGCGATCCTGGACGAAGTGCTCGCAGTGACGAAAGCCGGTGTCACGTCGGGGGATTTGGCGCGGGCGGCGATCGCCGCCAACGGCGGCCGCAAGCCGTGGTTGCCGCACTTTTATCTGGGGCACGGCATCGGCACGTATCCCGCCGAACCCCCGATGATCGGAACGGATCTCGGCGAGGAATTCGACGACAACTTCGTCTTTCCACCCGGCATGGCGCTGGTGCTCGAACCGGTGGTGTGGGAGGACGGCACCGGCGGCTACCGCAGTGAGGAGATCGTGGTGATCACCGAAGACGGCTACACGCCGATCACCGACTACCCCTACTCCCCCTATGGCGACTGAAGTTTCGCCCGATCCCCCGTCGTTGCGGACGGGGCGTCGGGAGCGGGCGCTGGCACAGATGGGGGCACACGGCCTCGACATCCTGGTGCTGGGGCGGCAGGCCAACATTCGTTACGTCACGGGCGCCCCGCAGCTGTGGATAGCGGGGACGCGCCCGTTCGGCCCGATGTGCGTCGTGGTGCGCGCCACCGGGGCGATTTACCTCAACAGCACCGACGACGAGGGCGTCCCCGACGAGATCGGCCGCGACCACCTGTACGGGCTGGCCTGGAACCCGATGACGCTCATCGAGGTGCTCAAGCACATCGACGGCGCGGCGACGGCGCGCCGGGTCGGAACGGATTCCATCACACCGACTTTCGCGGCGCTGCTGCCCGAGGCCTTCCCCAACGCCGACCTCGTCGACGGCGAGCCGGCCATGCGAGCCGCGCGCCGCGTCAAGACGCCCGATGAGATCGCGGCGATGGGCCCGGCGCTGCGCGTGGCGGAGAAGGGACTCGCCGCCGCCCTGGCGGAGTTGCAGCCGGGCGTATCCGAGCGGACGCTGGCCGGGGCCGCGCTGGAAGTCATGGCCGCTGGCGGGGTGAGCACGCCCGCCACCCAGGACGTCGCCTGGGTGACTTCGCGGGAGCATCCGTGGCAACGCGATCGTCGCGAGGTACGGCCGGGTGATCTGGTCGCCTTGGCGGCGGGTGCGCTGGCCGACGGGTACGTCGCCGCGGTGGGCAGGACTTGGCAGGCGGGCGATCCCGTGAATGGCTCGACGCGCAACCTATTCGGACGCTCGGATGCGTTGTTCGACAAGATGATCGCGGCCTGTCGTCCCGGCGCTTCCACGACCGGACTGCTGGCCGCGTATGAGGCGGCCGGCGAGCCGTTGCCGCCCATGCCCGTCGCGCACGGCTTGGGCCTCGGTTTCGACCCCCCGGTCGTGTCCCAAACCCTGTCGGCGGCAGGCGAACTCGACCGGCTCGAAGCCGGGATGGTGCTGGCGATCAGCGGTTACGTGTGGCACGAGGGCATCGGCGCGGTCGTCCGCCGCGACACAGTCCACATCACCGACGACGGCGCCGAGGTGCTGACCCGCGACCCCAGCTGACCGCCGGGCACGTTGCATGGCGGCCGCGTTAGGACGCTGCTTGCTCGCCGTCCTCGTCGTCCTCGTCGTTGTTGTCGGGGTGGAGGAGTTTTTCGGGGTGGTGGTAGGTGTTGGTGCGGGGTTGGCCGCGGTCGAGGTGCGGCGGCGGAATCCACTCCGTCTCCCCGCGGGCGTTGGTGCGGGTGGTCCAGCCTTGTTCGGCGAGTCGGTTGTCGGGGCCGCAGGCCAGGGTGAGGTCGTCGATGTCGGTGCGGTGGTTGGCGGTCCAGCCTTTGATGTGGTGGACCTGGCTGTGGTAGGCGGGGGCGTCGCAGCCGGGTTTGGTGCAGCCGCGTTCTTTGCCGTAGAGCATGATGCGCTGCGCCGGGGAGGCGATCCGCTTGGTGTGATGCAGCGCTAAGGATTTGGCTTTGTCGAAGATGGCCAGGTAGTGGTGGGCGTGGCCGGCCCAGCGGATCACATCCGACATCGGCACCAGGGTGCCCCCGGCGGTCAGCGCTTTGCCGGCGGCGGCCTCCAACTCGCGCAGCGTGGTGGTGACGATGATCGACACCGGCAGCCCGTTGTGGCGGCCCAGGTCCCCGGAGGCGAACAGCCCGCGCAGCCCGGCCAGGAATGCGTCGTGGTTGCGCTGGGGTTGGGTACGGGTGTCGCGCCGCACGGCGTCGTCGTCGGGTGTTGCGTCGACCACGGGTAGTTCATCGTCGGGGTTGCAGGCGCCGGGGGCGCCGAGCTTGGCGACCAACGCTTCGATGGCGGCCCGCAGCTCCGGGGTGATCAGCCCGCTGACCGGTGACATCCCGTCGTATTGCTGGGCGCCCAGGATGATGCCGCGCTGGCGGGCGCGTTCGGTGTCGCTGAATTCCCCGTCGGGGTGCAGTACGGCCATCAGGCGCTGGGCGTAGTTGGCCAACTCGTCGGGGCGAAACCCGCGGGCTTTGCCGGCCAGGTCGGCTTCGGCGTGCGCCCGGGTGAACACGTCGATTTCGGCGGGCAGGTGGGCGAAAAAGCCGCGGATCACCCTGACCTGCCCGTCCCCGATCAACCCGTCGCGTTGCCCCGCGGCGGTCGCGGCCAGCTTGGGTGCCAGCGGCTCACCGGTCAGCGCCCGGCGCTCACCGAGATCCTCGGCCTCATCGACGCGCCGGCCGGCCTCGGTCTTGGTTAGGCGCAATCGGTCGGCCAGCGCCGAGCGCAGCGTGCCGCCCAACTCGGCCTTGCTGGCCTGCGCCCCGAGCTGATTGATCAACGCGTGCCCCGGTGTGCGTAGCCGGCGCGCCACGCTTTCCAGGCGCTCTAAGGCTCGCAGCCGTTCTGGGGTGGTGAACACATCAAACGACAACGCACACAACCGGTCCACATCGGCGCGCAGCGCATCGAAGACCTCCACGATCTCCTCACGACTGCTCGCACCCATGCCGCCAACCCTACGAAGACCCACCGACACAAATGGCCGCGATGGGGCCAGTGAAACGCCTGTGACATAAGGGATTTCCGGAATTACGTCGATTTGCCGCCGCGGCGGCCGCATGGTGCGACGATGTGCTGACACAGTTCCGGAATTGGGATCGGTAGCAAAGCAGACGGCAAGAATTTCGCAAGTGATCGGCCGTACCTTTCGGCCTGACGGAGCGAAAGGAACACGATGATCGATCAGGACGACCCCGAGAAGCGGATCGCCGATCTCGAGCATCGACTCGCCGGCCGAAGTTCGGGTGCCGCCCAGTCGCCGTCGCGGCAATTCGTCGCATCCGCCGCCCCGCCCAGTACCAAGCAGATGGTGAAATACACCAACGTGGCGATGTTCGGGGGCATCGCGTCGCTGGGCGCGATATACATGGCGCTCTTCATGGTTGGCGCGCTCGCCGGGTCGGACAAAGTGATGAAGGTCGGTGGCACCGTGGTGTTCATCGCGTTCTTCCTGCTCGCCATGCCGGCGTACGCGGCGTTTCAGCGCCGGGTCAATCGCCCCAAGAAGGTACTCATCGATGTCGGCGACACGAGCCTGACGGTCAGCGCGAGGCCGGGAGAAGTCTTTTCCTTCGGTGACGCGCAGTTGGGGAATTGGACTCTGCCGGGGTACGGCGGCGCCTCGAAAGGCGCGGCGCTTCATCTGCACAGCGGTGACCACCGGTTTGTTCTCGGCGGTCAAGATCGGCGCATCGCGCCCGAAACACCGTTGGAGGCACCGCCCGTAGACGCCGTGGACGCGTCGCTGGGGGCCTCGGAGTTCGATGAGCTGCTCGCGTTCGTCGGTCGGTCGCGCGGGCTTGACGTAGCCGCGCCCGCACCGGGGCAACCGACTCGGTGTCTGCTGGTCCCGAACGCCGCGAGAATGTATTCGTCGTCGTTTTTTGGGATGTTCAAAAACACTGCGACGGCGCTGCGGCTGAATTCCGACCCACCACAACCGAGCCTGGCGATCGATGTTTCCGACGATGCGATCTCGGTGATCGACGTGAAGAGCCATGCCCGCATTGCCTCGGCTCCCCCTGACCAGGTCACGGCGACGCCGGCCGCGAGCACCCGCTCGATGCCTTACGTGGGTAAGGTGACGGCGCCCGTCCTGCTTGTGCGCGTTGCCGATTCGCAACCGCTGACCATCGGGTGTCCCGATCTCTCCGGGCCCCCACAGGCCAGCTGGAGCGGCAGGACCAAGCTCACCTACCGGTTTTCGTGGCGCGGCGACGTGCGCCCGGAGGAAGAACCGGCGTTTGTGGTCTCGGATGTGGATTGGTTGACGCTGGTCGAAAAATTCGGCTTGGCCCCGCGGCTCGAGGACCGGGTCGGAACCGCCGCGGCCGGGGCCATGACACCGCTGGCGCGGCCCAGGCGCAAGCTCTGGATCTACGGCGTCATTTTCGCGGTGATCATGTTCGTCGTTGCCCCCGCGATGATGTTTGTCGCCAGTAGCATCTGGAACAACCAGCAACTGAAAGCCGATCAGCTGAAGGCGGACCAACAGCGGCCGTTCGCGCTGCCGTTCGCCGACCTGCGCGCCCCGCACGGTGTGGCGGTGGACGCCGCCGGCAACGTCTACGTCACCGACACCCACACCAATCGCGTCCTGAAGCTGGCGGCCGGATCGGGCACCCAAACCGTGTTGCCCTTCACCGGCCTCGACATGTGCGACAACAACATCGAGGCCTCCGTCGGCAGTGTGGCCGTGGACGCCGCCGGCAACGTCTACGTCGCCGACAGCTGCCACAACCAGGTGGTCAAGCTGGCGGCCGGGTCGAGGACCCAAACCGTGCTCCCCTTCCGAGGGCTGAGTTTTCCCGAGGGCGTGGCGGTGGACGGCGCCGGCACCGTGTACGTGGTCGATCACGGCGACAGCCTGATACTCAAGCTGCCCGCCGGCGCCAAAGCCGCGACCTCGCTGCCGAAGTCCGGTATCGGGGCCACTCCCGACGGCGACGTGGCGGTGGACGCGGCCGGGAACGTCTACGCCGGCTTCAGCAGACGTCACTACCGCGTCGCGTCTGACAAGTTCGTGCTGAGACTGGCGCCCGGGTCGGACGCCTGGACCCAATTGCCCCCAGCCCCAGACAATTCCGGCAAGGGTCTCAGCTCCGGCGAGCAGGACCTGGCGGTGGATTCCGCAGGCAACCTGTACGCCTTCACCGGGCTCGCCGGAGGCGTGATGAAATTGGCGGTCGGATCGGACAGCTGGGTCGACCTGCGCGGGGCGCCGCCCTTCATCGACCCCCTGGGCCTGGCGGTGGATCCGGGTGGCAACAGCGTGTACGTCGCCGATCACGTGGGTTCCCGGGCGACCGGAGGCGGCCTCCCCTGGGCGGACGATGACGCCCGGGGTCTCGTGCTCAAGCTGCCGGCGGGCTGACCGAGCCGTCCTCGGCCAGGGCCGCGTCGAGCAGGCCGCCGACGTCGTGCCGTTCCCAGAGGTTCAGCAGGTTTGACAGCATCTGCAGCGGCGCGCGCACGCTTTCGTCGTTCCTGATCCGCGGATCCGTGCGGCTTTCGGGCGCGGCAGCGCCGAATCGCTTGCCGATCAACGCCGGCACGTCCAGCAGCCAGGCCACGCCCATTACCGCCGCGTAGAGCAGCGTGTGCCGGAGCAATCGGCCCGGGTCGAGCCGTGGCCCGCCGCAATGCTGTGTTTCCGCGACGAACACTTCCAGCAATTCGGCGAAATGCCCATTCCACAAGTCGGTTTCGGCGCCGGACATGGCGCCCCACAGGGCCATGCCCATGTTCATCTGCCCGACGCATCCCCAGTCGAGCAGGCCGCAGCGCAGGCCTTCGTCGGCAGCCCGCCAAAACCAAGCGTTGTCGACGTTGGCGTTCCAGTGGCACAGCGCGACGTAGTCGGAGTCTGCGGCCAGCTGCCGCATCACCGTGTGCTCGTGGCGTGCGACCCGCGGGACGTCTTCGCGGAGGCGCCCCAAGAACTCTGGCGAGCGGACGTTGTCGGGCACCAGCCCCGGCCGGCCCGCGACGAAGTGGGCAAGCTGCTCCAGGCGGCGGCCCAGTCTCTCGGCGTCATGCGGTGCTCGTTCTCCCACGGTCGCGCCAGACACGTTGAGCGGGAAGTGTGCGGCCAGCCGGCCCGGCAGCCGCACCGATCCGTAGCTGCCGGCGAGGCGGCCCAGCGCGGTGAGCAGCGCGCGGTAGTGTGCGACGGGATCGGGCATCTCGTAGTCCAGGCACTTATGGTAGTGGGGTTCTATACCGTTGCTCCCGAACGGGATTCGTTCGGTGATCAGGATGCCGGTTCCGCTTGTGCGATGGTAGTCGGCGAATTGCACGGCGGGTACCGCGATGGGAAATCCGGGCGCCCGCGACAGCGTGGCGAACCGGACCTCCGGCTCCATCTGGGTCTTTCCCCTGTCGCGGATCGGGTCGTCGAGATCGCGGGAGAACTTGACGAACAGGTCGGTGGGCAAGCCGGGTTGCGTCCTGCCGTATTCGACCGACAGGGTGACTTTGCGTCCGGTGCTGCCGCCGGCGACGTCGCGGTACGCGGTGATGCTCGTGACAATGTTGTCGGCCGCGAGCGCGCCCGACGCCCGGAACGCGTCGGTGAGAAACCGTGCCCCGCCGCGGCGTAACGCCGCCGGATCGGCCGGGATTGCCAGGCCGAACTGGTCGCCTTTCACCACGTCTGCTCGGCCGCACGCACCAGCATGTGGTTGACCGCTACCCGGCGTTCCCGCGTCACCATGTAGACCACCGCGTCGGCGATGTCGTCCGGACGCAACTTGACCATCCCGGCGGTCTGCCGCTCGACCGCCGCTCGCGCCGGTTCGGCCAGATGGGCGAAGATTTCGGTGTCGACGGTGCCGGGGCTGACGACCCCGACGCGCACTCGCTTGCCGAGCATCTCCTGGCGGATGCCCTCGCTGAACGCGTTCACGCCGAACTTCGTCAGCGAATACACCGCGGTGTTCGGTCGCGCGACCCAGCCTCCGGTAGACCCGATGGTGACCAAATCGGCCACGCCGCGCGGGGAGTCGGCGGCCGCGTCGACCAAGTGCGGAAGCGCCGCGCGGGCGACGTACAGGACCCCGCGCACGTTGACGGCGACCATGTCATCCCAGTCCTGCAAGTCGGCCTCGGTCGCGGGGCCGGACCGCATCAGCCCGGCGTTGTTCACCACGGTGTCAAGCCGGCCCAGCTCGGCGACGGTGCGTTGCACCGCCGCCGCAACCGCGCCGGCGTCGGTGACATCGCCGGTCACCACCAAGGCTGTGCCGCCGGCGGATTCGATCTCGGTCTTCAGCTCGGACAGCCGGTCGGCGCGGCGCGCGAGCAGGGCGACCGCGGCACCTTCGGCGGCCAGCGCTTTCGCCGTCGCCGCCCCGATGCCGCTGCTGGCGCCGGTGACCAGCGCCGCCGTGCCCGCCAGCGTGTCCGTCATGGGTGGCCTCCCGTCGGTGTTCCGGTGCCCAGGATCTCCCGCAGAACGTACTCGGTGTCCTCACCCAGGTCCGGTGCGCCGCGCTCGATCCGCGCCGGGGCGCGCGCCATTCGCCACGACGGCCCCAGTATCGGACGCTGGCCCTCGCGGTGATCGGAGACGAAGCGATACAACCCCCGGTCCCACAACCGTTGATCGGCAATCACGTCCGCCGCGGTGGCGCTCTCGCTCGCCGGCACTCCCGACGCCCGCAGCCGGTGGGCGAGTGCCTGGGCGTCGTGGTAGCGGGTGAGCCGCGCGAGCTCGGCGTCGAGCGCCGCGGCGTGACGGTGTCGCTCATCGATGGTGGAGTACCGCGCGTCGTCGCACAGCTGCGCGGCGTCCAGCGCGGCGCACAAGGCGCGCCATTCGGCATCGGTGGCCACGGCTACCGTCACCCAGGAATCGTTCGCGCAGGGGTAGCAGCCGTGCGGGCAGAGGTCGGGGTGCCCGTTGCCGTTGGGCCCCAGGTCTTTCCCGGTGAGACTTTGTTCCAGCAGGCAGTCCCCGATCATCGACGAGAGCGTCTCCACGGCCGACACGTCGACGAACTGTCCCGCGCCGCCCAGCTCCCGATGCAGCAACGCCACCACGGCGGCGTAGGCGGCGGCCGCGCCGACCGTGGAATCCCCATAGCGCATGCTCGTCCCGAGCGGCGGGCCGCCCGGGTAGCCGACCAGCGACGCCAGCCCGGCCAACGCGGCGAAGCATGGCGCATAGCCGGTTTGGTGGCCGAGCGGTCCGTCGTTGCCCCACATCTTGATCGACACCGAAATGATGTCCGGCTTGATGGCCGTCAGTTGGTCAAAGCCCAAGCCCTGACGTTCCATGGCGCCCGGCCGCAAGTTGTTGATGACGATGTCGGTGCGGGCGATCAGCTCGCGCAGCCGGGCCATGCCCTCGGGCGACTTGATATCGAGGTCCACACTGAGGATTTCGGGGTTGATGCTGAGAAAGTAGGGGGCGTGGTTGATGTCGGTGCCGCCGTAGGCCCGCATCTCCTCGGGGGCGGTGGCCGTCTCGATCTTGATCACTTCGGCGCCGAGCATCCCCAGCAGCTTCCCGGCGTACGGGCCGGCCCATACCTTGGTGAGCTCGACGACGCGCACGCCTTCCAGCGGACCCCCACGGTGTCTTTTGGGCGGCTTGAGTTGCGGCGCCTTGACCGACGGCCGCGTGCGGGGTGCCTCGGGCTCGCCCAGGATCGAGGCGGTGTGCTGACCGAGAGCCGGTGCGGCGGAGTCTAGTCGGGCCGGTGACGCGCCAAGCGTGTACGGCACCGTAGCGTATGCCGCGTCGCCCAGCACCGGATGGCGTACGCGCTGGAAGAATCCGCGGTGGCGGTACTGTGGCAAGTGCGGCAAATCGGCGGCATCGTTGACGGGGACCAGTGGAACCCCCAACCGCTGCGCCCGGTCGGCGGCGCACTCCTTGTCCAGGTCCCGGACCCAGGTGGCGAAGCCGCGCCGAAACGTCGCGACCTTGTCGGCCGTGACGGAGAACTCCAGCCAGTCGTCGTCGAAGGCGGTCAGCCACTCGGGATGTCCCATGAGTTCCCGCACGCCGAGCCAGTGGGCGCGACTGGTCATGTAGAGATAGACGAATCCGTCCGCGCAGGCGAAAAACGCCGCGGGGCCGGCCTGGTCGTAATCGCCGCGGCGTCCCTCGGCGGGTACCTCGCCGGTGAGGAATCGTCCCAGAATGCAGTCGGCGCGGGAGACCAGCACGGCCTGCTGCGACACGTCGATGAATTCGCCCTCGCCGGTGTGCAGGCGCCGGAACAGCGATGACGCGACACACAGGGCCGCGTCGAGTCCCGCCTCGTAGTCGGCCAGGAACCGGCCCGGCCCCTGCAGCGGCGGCCTGCCGGTGTCGGCATGACTGGGCGTGTGATAGCCCCAGCCGCTGGCGTGGAACACGTTGATGCTCTTGGCATTGTCGAGCTCCGCGGGCGCGCCCTGGCCGAAGGGCGTGATCGAGCAGAACACCACTTTGGGGTGCCGTTCGGACCAGCCGGACGCACGGTCTTCAATCACCGCGTCCGCCGTGCCGATCAGCCCGTGCAGGTCGTCGGCATCGTCCGGCACGACCGAGCGCTTGTTCGTGTTGAGGTAGGCGAACAGCGCGCTGCCTTCGCGCCCCGCGGCGAGGATGGGTGCCATGGCGCGGGTGGGGCTGCCGCGTTCCGGCGCCTCGACCTTGATCACCTCGGCGCCGAAATCGGCCAGCAACTTCCCGCAGTACTCCCCCGCGACGGTCTCGGCCAGCTCGACGACCCGGATGCCCGTCAGTGCCGGCATGGGCGTCCTCTCAAAGCGCTCAGGGCTTCTTTCGGCCCGAGCGACTGAGGCGCCATTCCGGCGGGAAGTTCAGGTCGTTGTCCTTGACGACGTTGTTGAGCCCCTTCTCGAAGGTGCCCTCGGTGAGGTCGACCTCCTGCGCGTCGTTGCTGATCAGCGGCAACATGCCCTCGACCATGCCGGTCAGCAGGCTGCCGAAGTATTCGCCCTTGTGCTGCTTGTAGAGCTCCAGGAAGGTCTTCTGTACCGCCACCGTGTCCGTTGGGCGGGACCGTGAGCACGCCAGCGCGTACTTCTCCGTCTCGGCCTCGAGCTTATCGCGGGGCACCACGCTGTTGACGAAACCGCAGTCGTACATCTCCTTGGCGCTGAAAGGGCGCCCGGTGAACAGCATTTCGGAGAACTTCCGCAGGCCCATCGTCTCGGCCCACCACCACAGCCGCGGTCCCCAGCCCACGTAGCGGAAGGCCGGGTGCCCGAACAGGGCATCGTCGGACGACACCACCAGGTCGGCGTCGCCCGCCTGATAGAAGTGCCACCCGTAGCAGTACCCCTTGGCCTCGATGATGCTGATCTTGCGCAGCTCCTGCAGCGGCCGGTTCCCGGCGCGGGCCTTGGCGTAGAAGTCGGTGACCGTGGACAGGTAGCGATACGAGCCGCCCGGCGGGTACTTGACGTCGTCATCGTTGATCGCCAGCTCGTGCAGCAGCGGCAGGCCCGGGTTCTCCAGCATCGGCCGCTGCTCGGGCAGGTCCCCGCCGCTGCCGAAATCCTCGCCCTCGCCGCGGATCACGACGACCTTGACGTCGTCGTCGACGTTGCACTTGTGGATCAGGTCTGCGTAGTTCTGCCGCATCCCCAAGGTGGTGGCGTTCTGCGCGTCGGGACGGTCGAAGGTGATGTAGGCGATCCGGTTTTTCTTGTCCTTCTCGAACTTGATGTACTGCTCGGCTTCCTTCTTCAGCTCCTCGTAGTCGTATTCAGGCATAGGGTCTTTCTCCACTTCTGTTATTTGAGCGTGTTATTTGAGCAAGGCGCCCGCGTCGACGGGCAGGGAAACGCCGGTGACGTAACGGGATTCGTCGGAGGCGAGGAACAGGACGGCGTTGCTGATGTCCGCGGCTTCCACCCAGGGCACCGGCAGGGTGTGCGTCATCTGCGAGAACGGGGCGAAGTCGTCGGGTCCGGGATTCTCCAGGTCCGGCCTAAACAGGCGGAACGTCACGTCGTTCATGGTCATCGGGGTGTTGACCTGGCTGGGGTGGACCGAGTTCACCCGGATCATGTGCTGACCCAGCTCGACGGCGAAGGCGCGCATCAGGCCGATCACGCCGTGTTTTGCGGCGATGTAATGGCCGGTGTAAGGCATGGCCTTGTGCGATCCGACCGAGCCGGTCAGCACGATGGAGCCACCGTGTCCGCCCGCGATGATGTGCGGCACACCGGCTTTCACGGTGTGCCAGACACCGGAGAGGTTGACGTCGATCATGTCCTGCCAAACCTTCTCGCCGATCTTGTGCAGCTTGTTGCCGAAGGTGCCGATGCCGGCGTTGGCGACGATGATGTCGAGCCGGCCGAGCTGCTCCACCCCGTCGTCCACCGCGGTCTTGAGGGCGTCGTAGTCGCGCACGTCGACCTGCGCGGTCACGATCCGGCGATCCCGCGCCTTGACCAGATCGGCGGTCTCGGCGAGGTCGGCCGGGGTGGAGTGCGGGTAGGCCAGGTTGTCGATGGGGCCGCAGACGTCGACGGCGATGATGTCGGCGCCCTCCTGCGCCAAGCGCACCGCGTGACTGCGGCCCTGGCCCCGGGCGGCGCCGCTGATGAGGGCCACCTTGCCCGCCACGCGGCCGGTCATCGCGACACCGCGGCCGGCATCGACTCCCAGCCGCGCACTGTCGATGTGGGGCTGAGCTGGGCCGCGGCCAGGTCAATCTCCCACTCGGGGAAGCGTTTCAGGATTTCCTCCAGGGCGACCCGTCCTTCCAGGCGCGCCAGTGCGGAGCCCAGGCAGAAGTGGGTGCCGACGCTGAACGTGAGGTGCGGCCGGGCCGACCGGTGGATGTTGAAGTCGCCGGCGTCGGGACCGAATTGACGCTCGTCGCGGCACGCCGACCCGATCAGCATCATCAGCACGCTGCCTTCGGGCACCGTCCGGTCGTGCAGATCAACGTCGCGGGTCACATATCGCGAAACGTGGGGCGCGGGTGGCTCGTAGCGCAGCAGCTCCTCGATCGCCTGCGGGATGAGTTGCGGATTTTCGGTGAGGTCGCGACGCTGGTCTGGGTGCTCCGCGAGAACCTTTCCGGCCCAACCGATCAGGCGGGTGGTGGTCTCGTTGCCCGCGCCGGCGACCACGTTGAGGTAGACCAGTATTTCCTCGCGGGTCAGCCGTCGCATGGTGCCGGTCTCGTCGACGAATTCGACGTTGAGCAATTCGGTCATGATGTCATCGGACGGATGCTCGGCACGCCAGTCGATATAGGCCTCGAACTGCTCGCCCACCGACAGGCCGTGCTGGGCCGCGCTCATGGGCTTGCCGGCCTCGGTGCGGAGTTGGGCGTTGCCGCGGTCGCGGATGTATTCCTGATCGTCGTCGGGGATGCCGAGCAGTGAGCTGATGACCTTCATCGGCATCTGTGCGCCCAGGTCGGTGACGAAATCGAATCGACCCGAACCCACCAGCGGATCCAGGAGTTGCGCGCAGAACTCCCGGATCATCGGCTCGAGCGCCGCGATCCTGCGTGGCGTGAACATCCGCGACAACAGCTTGCGATGCACGTCGTGGATCGGCGGGTCCTCGAAGATCAGCATCCCCGAAGGGATTTCGAGGTTGGCCTTGATCAGCTCCAGGATTGCGCCCCGCGCGGAGCTGAACGTGGCGTGGTCGACGAGCGCCCTCGTGACGTCGGCGTACCGGCTCAACGCGAAGAAATCGTATTCCGCGTTGTAGTAGAGGGGCGCTTCGTCCCGCAGGCGGGCGAACATCGGATACGGGTCGGCGATCAGGTCGACGTCGTAGGGGTCGAAATGAACGTCGCTGTCGGTGCTCGTCGTCACGAAATCTCTCCTGCCGCTGCCATTTCCGAAATCGGTCCGGACGATTTGTACATTTCGCTTAAAACCCGTGAATACGGGATTACTCTATTCTCGTAGAGAACCATACGGCGGGTGCCCTGGCAAGAGCCGGCGGGGCGAAACATCGTCAGCGTGCTCAACCCGAGGCGACCGCCCGCCGGCGTCCCGTCGGGGCCGCGCCGGTCCGGGTGAGCCGGCCCTTGCCCGAACTCTTCAAAATGCCGGTCGCGATTGCCGTCAGGATCCCGTCGAGTTGCTCGGGACTGTCGATGATGCGGTCGCCGTGGGCGAACCGCAGCAACAGCCCGTTGATGAAGGTGAGCGTGATGTTGCTCAGGTCCTCGACCACGGCCGGCTCCAACTCCCCGCCGCGCGGCATGAGCTGCACCAGGATTTCCCGGTGCAGCTTGGTGAAGCCGTCCGTCGCCTGCTGCAGGATCGCGGCCAGTGCGGGGTCACGGGTGGCCTGCATCGTCAGCTCGTAGCGGGCCTTGGTGCGCGACAACTGCGGCTCGCTGCCGGCTTGTATCACCACCTGCGATAACCGCGACGGCGACGGGTGGTGTGGGCCGGTGGAGCCTTCGTCGGCGACCGACTGCAGCGTCGCCAGGTCCAGCTCGGCCAGCCGTTCCGCCACCGCACGCAGCAGCGACGAGCGGGTCCGAAAGTAGAACGAGGTCGTGCCGTCCGGCACACGGGCCCGGCGGTCGACCTTGAGATGGCTCAGCCCCTTGGCGCCGTCTTGGGCCAAGAGATGAATCGCCGCGTCGCACAGGTCGCGGCGGCGCTCGGTGGGGTTGGGTTTTCGTCGTTTGTCCATCGCGTTTCCTCAGACGGGGAGGTTACTCTATATTCGTAGTGTCGGTAAAGAGATGACCGCGAATCGTGCGTCGTGTCAGCCGTTTCTCCGATGAATTTGTGGTGGAATGGCCTGATGGGCACCCGAAGGCTCACGAGCGTCCTTATGCTCGGGGCGGTGTTGTGCGGCTGTCACGCAACGCAACACCGGGCCGCGCCCAGCACGTCGGCCACGACCGCGTCAACCACGACCGCGTCGCCCCCGCCGCCCCCGCCGGCGGCGCCCGCGGTGAACATCCAGCCGTTACCGGTTCGGCCCGTGCAGAAGTCCCAGCCGGCGCCGCCGGCCAAGTGCCCGGCGGCGAATCCGAGCGCCCCCGCCGCACCGGCCAACGTTCTGGTCACCTGTGACCTCGCCAAAACCACCGTGTACACGTTGGGTCCCGAGACCATGCGTCTTACGCTCACACGCGTCGACCGGCCCCAGTCGCTGACATCGGGTTTCTACGAGGTGAGCCTGACGATGGACCCGCCGTCGGCGGCAGCGTGGGCGGCATACACCGCCGCGCACCTCAAAGACCATGTGGCCTTCATTCGCGACGACCTCGTTCTGGAAGCGCCGATCATCGAAGAACAAGTGACGTCCGGCAAGATCGCGCTGACCACCCAAACCGCCCAGGCCGCCGACCAGTTGGCCCAGCTGGCCGGCCGGGGCGCCTGACGTGGACCAGCTCGGTATCGGCTTCCTGTGCGGATTCGGCCTTCCGCCAGTGGAATTCGTGGAGCTGACGGCGGATCTCGGCTGCCGCCACATGTCGGCGGTGGTGCGGGGGCTGCCCTTGGTGCCGCTCGGCTACCCACCCTTCTCGTTGAAGGACCCGAACCTGCGGCGAGAGGTGCTGGCCGCCATGGATCACCGCGGCGTGACGATCTCGCTCGGCGACGGCTTTCTGATCATGCCCGACACACAGACACACACGTTCGCAGCCGATCTCGACGCCCTCGCCGCGCTCGGCGTTCCGCGGATCAACGTCGTCAGCCTCGACCCCGATCTCGGCCGCACCTTCGACCAGTTCGCGACGCTGACCGAACTCGCCGCGCAACGCGGCATCCAGACCGTCGTCGAACCCGTACCGGGCCTGACCGTCGGCGACCTGCCGACCGCGCTCGCCGCGCGGCAGCACGTGGGGAGGCCCGACTTCGGGTTGTTGATCGACACGATGCACCTGGTGCGATCCGGTTCAGGCGCGGCCGACGTCGCGGCCATCGATCCCGGCCACGTCGGGTACGCCCAGCTGAACGATACGACGCTGCGCCCGCGCGCCGACAACTACATGGAGGAGGCCATGTTCGAGCGCATGGTTCCCGGCGAAGGCGAATTGCCGCTGCGCGACATCCTCGTGGCGCTTCCGTCCGACATCGTGATCGAGATCGAAGTGCCGAGGCGATCGCTGGCGCTGGAAGGCGTCAGCCCGATCGAGCGCCTGCGCCCGTGCGTCGAGGCGGCGCGGCGCTTGTTGCCGGAAACAGCGCCCGGGCCAACGAGCTAGCGCCTAACCTCAGCCGGGCTCGCGCAGGGGCAGGCCGGCGGCGCGATAGATCGCGTCGATGACGGTCATGTTCTCGATCGCGTCCTCGGGGGTCGTCTCAAACGGCTCGCCGCGCAGCACCGCCGCGGCGAACGCGTCGAGCTGATAGGCGTAGGAGGGGCGGCGTCCGAATCGCTCCACGCGTTTGCCGGCGGGCGTTCGGACGCTCAGCCGATTGATCAGGTGGGGCATTACCGGATTGCTGACCCGCACCTCACCGCGTTCGCCCACCACCCGCGCTCTGATCTCCAACAGCCGAGATGACCACATCGAGCAGCGCACCCGGCCGGTGTGCCCGGCGGCGAACTTCAGCTCGGCCGTCATGGCCCGGTCGACCCGCGGGTCCCGCAATTTCGCCTGTGCCGAAACGACTTCCGGGGTGGCACCGCCGAAAGTGCGGACCATGTGGACGGCGTAGCACCCGGCGTCCATCGTCGCCCCGCCGGCCAACGAGTAGTTGTAACGGATGTCGGAGAATTTCGGCAGCGGGAAGCACAACGCGGCCTCCACCCGCTTGAGCTTGCCGAGTTCGCCCGAGGCGATGATCTCCTCGACGCGCCGGCTCAGCGGGTGATAGCGATAGTGGAAGGCCTCCATCACCACGCGATCCGAATTCGCTGCCAGTTCGGCGATGTCGCGCGCCTCGGCGGCGTTGGCCGTGAAGGGCTTTTCGCACAGGACGTGCTTACCGGCGGCCACGGCCGCCCGGGTCCACTTGCCGTGCAGTCCGTTCGGCAGTGGGATGTAGATCGCGTCGAGGTTCGGGTCGGCGATCAGTGCGTCGTAGCCGTCGTGCACGCGCGGGATGCCGTGCTTACCGGCGAAGGCCCTTCCACGCGAAGCATCGCGCGCCGCGACGGCGACCACCTCGACCTCGCCGTTTGCCTTCGCCGGGTTGACGAGCGCCAGGGGCGCGATGTTGGCTGCGCCCAGGATCCCGAACCGGATCGGCTTTCCGTCTGCGGCCACGGACCTGACGCTAGCACCGCTTCAGCGGTTAACGACGGGCGAAAGCCGGTGCGTGCTCGGGACGAACGCCGACGCCGATGAAGTACGCGGGCAACACCGACAGCCACGGCAGCCGCTCCACCAGGCCGAACAGCGCCGCCGGCGGGGTGGGATCCGCGCCGCGCAGGAGCGGCCCGAGCAGCCTGGCGGCCAAGACCCGTTGCACGGCTTGGGTCGCCGCGGTGGGAATGACGCGGCGCCGGCGGACGGCCGCCAGGTCGCGATCGGTGACGCCGTGCCGCCGCAGCGGCTCGGCCAAGATGGTCGCGGCCGCGACGGCGTCTTGGACCGCCAGGTTGATGCCGACGCCTCCCAGCGGGGACATCGCGTGCGCGGCATCGCCAATGCACAGCAGCCCGTCAATGTGCCAGCGGCGCAACCGATTCACGTGGACATCGAGATGCTTGACGTCGTCCATGGAGGTCAGTGCGGCCACCGAAGCGCCCGCTTCCGGCATCAGCGCGCAGACGTCGTGACGGAACGCCTCGAGGCCTCGCGCGCGCAACTGGGCGTCGGTGCCTTTGGGTCCGAGGTACGCGATCTGGTTGTAGCCCTCGCGCGGGATCACGCCGAGACCCTTACCCGGCGCGAAGCGGGGCAGGAAGGAGAATTCCTCGTCGGCGTCGCGGGGCAACCTGAACCACCACACGTCGAAGTTCACCGGGAACTCGCGTGTCTTCAAACCGGCCTCGCGACGGGCGATGGACCACCGGCCGTCGCAGGCAACCGTCAGCTCGGCCCGCAATTCACCGGGGCCGTCGGGTCCCAGGTAGCGCACCCCGGTGATGCGGCCGCCGTCGCGCAGCAAACCGGTGACTTCGGTCTTCATCCGCATCGTGAAGCTGGACTCGGCTTTGGCGGCCTCGGCGAGCAGGTTCAACAGATCCCACTGCGGCACCATGGCGATGTAGGGGTGCGGCTGCCCGAGACGCCGCAGCCGCTCGAAGTCGATGTAGGTGACCGAGTGCCCGTTCGCCTCGAATTTCGCCTTGCGGACCTCGCTGTAATGCAGCTGTCTGAAGCGCTCCCAGAGGCCCAGCTCGTCGAGCAACCGCATGGTGGTCGGATGGACCGTGTCGCCGCGAAAGTCGCGCAGGAAGTCGCCGTGCTTCTCCAGCAGGGTGACCTGGACACCTGCCCGCGACAGGAGCAGGCCCAGCACCATCCCGGCCGGGCCGCCGCCGACGATGGCGCACGTGGTCGTCTCAACCATCAGCGCCCAAGCATACGGCGGCGTTCAACCCGGGGCGGGCAGCACGTGGTCGCCCACCCGGTCGGTGGACAGACACAGCGAGCAGACGTGCGCGCCGTGCGTGTGACACGCCAGCATGTCGGGCCGCTCGTAGTCGTGATGGCAGACATGGCACTTCAACTGTTCGGCCGACGGGTTGCCGTGCTCGTCGTACATGGGCGACTCGATGCCGTCCTGGGTGCGCCGCAGGTAGTACTTGCCCTTGGTCGCGGCGGCGAGGATCGGGGGCATCACCAGCGCGAGGACGATCGCGACCAGCGGCGAGTATGGCCGAAGCGCCGCGCCCAGGCCACCGAAGAACGCGATGACGGACAGCCCCGCCGCCAGCAGCAGCGAACCGAAGCCAACCGGGTTGACGGCATACAGCATTCCGCGCCGGAACTCAGGCTTCTTGGGTGACAGCTGGAGCAGGTACTTGTTGAAGACGATGTCGGAGGCGACCGCCACCACCCACGCCATGCCGCAGTTGGCGTAGAAACCGAGGATGGTGTTGAGGAAGTCGAACATGTTGGCTTCCATCAGAATCAACGCGATGACGAGGTTGACGCCGAGGAACACCACGCGTCCCGGATAGTGCTTCGTGACGCGGGTGAACGAGTTGGTCCAGGCCAGTGAGCCCGAATAGGCGTTCGTCACGTTGATCTTGATCTGGCTGATCACCACCAAAACCACCGCGAGCGTCAGCGCCAGCCAGTCGGGCATGAAGTTGCGGTAGATCAGCAGAAACTGGTGGACCGGCTGGTTGGCGATCGGCGTGGAGCCCGCGACGTTGGAGATCAGGTAGACCGCGAGAAACAGGCCGATGACCTGTTTGGCCGCCCCGAAGACGACCCAGCCGGGGCCGGCGAGCAGCATCCAGGCCCACCAGCTCCGGGCGTTGGCCGGCGTGCGGGGCGGCATGAAGCGCAGGTAGTCGATCTGTTCGGCGATCTGGGCGATCAGCGACAGGCAGACCCCGGCCGCCAACAATGTTGAGCCGATGTTCATCTGGCCGTTACCCGCGTGACCGCCGTACGCGAAGAACTGGCCGATCGAGTCCGGGTGACCGACCAGCAGGTAGCCGAACGGCACCACCATCAGGATCAGCCAGAGCGGCGTGGTCCAAACCTGCAGCTGGGAAAGGACTTTCATGCCGTAGATCACCAGCGGGAAGATGAGCAGCGTCGAGCAGGCGTAGCCCAACCACAGCGGCACGTGCAGGCCCAGCTGGAGCCCTTGGGCCATGATGGAGCCCTCGAGCGCGAAGAAGATGAAGGTAAACGTCGCGAAGATGACGTTGGTGACCACCGAGCCGTAGTATCCGAAGCCGCTACCGCGGGTGATGAGGTCCAAGTCGATGTTGTAGCGCGCGGCGTAGTAGGCCAGCGGCAGCCCGGTCAGGAAGATCACGACGGCGAAGATCGCGATGCCGCACAAGGCGTTTCCGGTGCCATACGCGATGCCGACGTTCGCACCGATCGCGAAGTCGGCGAGATACGCGATGCCGCCGAGGGCCGAGATGCCCACCACCGCCGTGGACCACCGCCGGTAGCTGCGTGGCGCGAACCGCAGCGTGTAGTCCTCGAGTGTTTCCTTCGCGGCAGTCATCGTGTCCAGATCGACGGCTGCGACGGACTTCTCGATGTCCGACGTCATGCCCACCCTCCGCCCGCACGGTCACAAATACCCGCCGAAGATAACCGACCCGCCTTGCGGTTTCCTGTGAGGACTGCGCCGCTACAGATCGGCGTCGAACACCGAGACAGGGCCGAGTATCACGCCCGTCTCCTCGACGTAGCGCTCCCACAGCGCCAGCAGCTCGGCCAGCTTGTCGGGCCGCGCGGCGGCGAGGTCGTCGATCTCGCCGGGGTCGCCGGAAAGGTCGTAGAGCTGCCAGGCGCCCGGACCGTACGGCGCGGGCAGATAAACGGCCTTCCAGTCGCCCTGCCGAATCGCGCGGCGGCCGAACAGCTCCCAGCCGGTGCCGGTTTGTTCGCCATGGACCTGCTCGCTGTCACCCGACAGATACGGCAGCAGCGAGCGGCCCCGCATGGGTTGGATCTCGCGGCCCCGGTAGGCGGTGCCCGGGTGCGTGATGCCCGCGAGCTCGAGCACGGTCGGGGCGATGTCCATGACGGTGCTGAACGCCGTGCCGACCTCGGCCTGCCGGGCAAAGCCCGGCCAGGTCATAAAGCCCACCACCCGGATCCCACCCTCGGTGGTAAACGCCTTGTGCAGGCGCGACGGCGCCGTGGCGGCCTGCGCCCAGCGCGGGCCGTACCAGATGAACGACGTGGGGCCGCCCAGGTTGTCGAGGCTGTTGTCGCAATACTTTTCGATCTGCGCGACGATTTCGGCGCCACGCAGCGGCATCGCCTCGACCATCGCGCCCTCCGCGCCGTTGTCGGACAAGAAGATCACCACCGTGTCGTCCAGCTCGCCCGTGCCGGCCAGGTAGTCGATCACCCGTCCGATGTTGTGATCCATCCGGTCGACCATCCCGGCATAGACCTCCATGCTGCGGGACGAACGCGCGCGCTCGTCGTCGGTCATGTCGTCCCACGCGGGAGCGCCGTCGGCGACGACCGGATGCGCCACCACGTCGGGCGGACACAGGCCGAGCTTCTTGAGCGCCTCGAGGCGGGCCTCGCGCAAGGCGTCCGGGCCTTCGTCGTAGCGGCCGTGATACGGCGCGATGGATTCGTCCGGCGCTTGCAACGGCCAGTGCGGCGCCTGAAAGGGCAAGTAGGCGAAAAACGGCCGGTCGTCGTCCTGGGGACGCTCGCGGAGGTAGCGCAGCAGCGTGTCGGCGTAGAAGTCGGACGAGTAGAAGTCCTCACCGACGCTGACGAAGCGGTCATCCTCGGTGTAAAGCGTTGCCACCGGCGAAAACCCGCCGCCCGCGCCCGGGCCGTAATGGCTGGCGCCGGCGGGCAGCAACGCGAAGGAACGCTCGAATCCGCGGGCCCATGGCGAGGTCTCGATGGTGCCACCGAGGTGCCACTTACCCGACATCAGCGTCAGATATCCGGCGTCACGCAGCAACTCGGGCAGGGCCACGACCCGGTCGTTCAGGTAGCCCTCGTAGCCGGGCGCGCCCTGGAATCCGGGCGCCGCGACCTCGAGCATCGTGCCGATACCGGCGATGTGGTGGTCGGTGCCGGTCAACAGCATCGCCCTGGTGGGTGAGCACGCCGGCGCGGAGTGAAAATCGGTGAACCGCACGCCGGCGTAGGCCAGCCGATCCAGGTTGGGCGTGTTGATCTCGCCGCCGAACGCACCGATATCGGAAAACCCGAGGTCGTCCGCCACGATCACGAGAAAGTTGGGTCGCTTCACGCTGAAGCATCCTGTCAGGTCCGGCGCCGCGAGGGAACGCCACGGCTGCGCCGATATTGTCGTTGCATGCTGGCACAGTTCGGTATGTCCATTCCGCTGGTCGCCGCCCCGATGTCGGGCGGTCCCACCACCCCGGCCATGGTGACGGCCGCCACCCGGGCCGGCGCCCTGGGCATGCTGGCGGCCGGCTACAAGGCCGTGGCGGCCGCCGAAGCGGAGCTCGAAACGGTTCGCGCCGAGGGAATCCCGTTCGGCATCAACCTCTTTGCGCCCAACCCGCTGCCGGTCGATCCCGAAAGCTACCGAACCTACGCGGCAATCGTGCAGAAGGATGCCGACCAGTTCGGCCTCGCCCTGCCGGTAGAGCCGATCGAGGACACCGACGCCTTCGACGAGAAAATCGCGCTGTTGCTCGACAACCCGGTGCCGATGGTGTCGTTCACCTTCGGAATACCGCCGCGCGACGTCATCGCGGCCTTGAAGCGCGCCGACAGCGTCGTGGTCCAGACGGTGACCACCCCCGACGAAGCGGCGCTCGCCCACGAAGCCGGGGTCGACATGCTCGCCGTGCAGGCCGCCGCCGCCGGCGGGCATTCGGGCACGCTGTCGCCGCGCCAGCCATTGCGGCCGGTGCCGATCGTCGACCTCGTCAAGCAGGTCGCGGCGAGGGTTCCGTTGCCGATCATGGCCGCCGGCGGGCTCGCCACGCCCGCCGCGGTGGCCGAGGTGATCCGCGCGGGCGCGACCGCGGCCGTCGTCGGAACCGTTCTGCTGCGCGCCACCGAGAGCGGCGCGTCGGCCACCCACCAGGCGGCCCTGACCGATCCCGCGTACACCGAGACGGTGATCACCCGGGCCTTTACCGGCCGCCCGGCGCGCGGCCTGCGCAACGCGTTCATCGACGCCCACGAGGCGCAGGCGCCGCTGGGCTATCCGGCGATTCACCACCTGACCACCGGGATGCGCAAAGCGGCCGCCGCGGCAGGCAAACCCGACTACGTCCACCTGTGGGCGGGTACGGGATACCGGCACGCCACCGCCGAGCCCGCGACCGACATCCTGCGGCGGCTGGCGTCCGACCTCTGATCGGTCGCTGTCGATGCGGGCTTTTCATCAGTCGACCCCTGCTGTAGGTTACGTTTAGTATGTACTGAACGAACTGATTGAGGCCATGTCACCGGAAGAGACCGAGTTCGTCGACCGCCTTGGGTTGTTCTTCGAGCTCCTCGGCGCCACCCGCACGATGGGTCGGGTTTACGGGTGGCTTTTGATCTGCGATCCGCCGCAGCAGTCGTTGACCCAGCTGGCCGACGCGCTGTCGGTGAGCAAGGCATCGATCAGTACCGTCGCCCGCCAGCTGCTGGAAGGCGGCATGGTGCAGCGCTTGCCGAGCCCGAACCGCCAGCACCTCTACCGGGTCACGCCGGGCGGGTTCACCAGCGTCCTGGAAACGCAGCTCTCGCTGATGCGGCTGGGCATCGAGCCCGCCGACTTCGCCCTGTCGATGCTGGGTGCGGACCGCGCCGAGCAGCGGCAGCGCGTCGAGGATTTCCGCGATTTCTGCGAATTCTGCACCCGGGACTATCGCGACCAGCTGATGCGGATGTGGAGCGAGTATCGGGAGGGAAAAAGACAGCCATGACGATGGCGGACAAAGTCGACTTCAGCGACGTGGCGTGGGGATCGGTGGAGTGGACGAATCTGTGCACGCTGTACCTGCGGGCGTACGAAAGCGGTTCGCAGGCACCGATTCTGGGCGACACGGCGGCCGTCGAGGCGGTGGACCGCATCGAATACGACTGGGCCCGGATGCGACGCGCCATGCGGCCGGCATCCAACCAGTATCTGGTGACCATGCGCGCCAAACAGCTCGACGACTGGAGCGCCGGCTTCCTGCACCGCCACCCGAACGCCGTCGTGCTGCACCTCGGGTGCGGCATGGACACCCGGGCCTTCCGCCTGACTCCGCCGCCGACCGTGCAGTGGTTCGACGTCGATCAACCCGACGTGATCGCGTTGCGCCGCAAGCTCTACGAAGACGGCGATGGGTACCGGATGATCGGCTCGTCGGTGACCGACCAAGCGTGGCTCGATGAGGTACCCACCGATCGCCCGACGCTGATGGTCGCCGAGGGGCTCGTCATGTATCTCACCGGGGCCCAGGTGCGGGCGCTGCTGCACGGCATCACGGATCGGTTCGGCGGCGGCGAGCTCGCCTTCGACACCGTGTCGCCGATGGGGCCGCGGCTGTCCAAGGTCTTCACCAAGGGCATCACCAAGTGGGGCATCCGCGACGCTCGCGAACTCGAACGGTGGAACCCGCGGCTGCGCCTCCTCGAGCAGTCCTTCGTGGGGGCGCTCTGCGACCGCATCCCTTCGGCGCCGGTGCGGCTGTTGTGGCGGTTGGTCAACGCCACGCCGATGCGCAACTACGACGTGCTCAATCGCTTCGCGTTCTGACGCAGGCACATTGACGGGGCGCCGGGTCAACTGGCCAGTCCGCGCTCGGCCAGCGCCGGGATCCCCATCACGCGGTCGATCGCCGTGCCGACGCACCGCGGGTGCTCGCCCAGCAGCATGTGCCCGGCGCCGGGCCGGTGCAGGTGGGTGGAGTCCGGGATGCCCGCGGCGATGTCACGCGCGTGCTCGGCCGGGGTCGTTTTGTCCGCTCCCCCGCTGATGACGATCGTGTTGGCGACGATGGAGGCCAGCGCGGCGTACTGGTCGTAACGCTTGAGGCTGGGCAGGAATCCGGTCGCGGTCGCCAACGACACCGAGCGGATGGCGGACGCCGTGAGCGCGGCGGCCCCGCTCTGGTCGGCACCGGACAACTTGATCACACCGTCGAAGACGGGCCGCACCAATCCCTTGATCGCCCTGTCCATCGCGCGCCGGGGCAGGCGGTGGACGAGGTCGAACACCAGCTCCGTCGCGCGGGTGCCCAGCAGGCGGCCGAGCCCTCGCTCGGCGAGCCGGCCCGCCGCCGTGGCGACCAGGACCAGGCCCTGCGGTTCCACCGGACGATCGGCGGCGGGACGGCCCAGGTACGCGAGCGCCGTCATGCCGCCCATCGAGTGCCCGGCCAGCGTGAGCGGACCGCTCACCCGCAAGATCGTCAAGACTTCGGCGAGGTCGGCGGCAAGACGGTCGATTCGGTACGTGTGCATGTCGGCACCCGTCGAAGCGCCATGGCCCCGGTGGTCGTAGGTGATGATCCGAATCCGGTTGCCCCACTGACGCTTCAGGTGGCGAACCTGGAGTTCCCAACTCGCCTGGGTCAGGCAAAGGCCGTGCAGCAGCACCACGGTGTGGTCGCGGCCGGCGGGGTTGTGGTCGCGGACCGCCAGTCGCACGCCATCACTCGTGACGACCGTGCGCTCGACGTAGCCCCCGCGCTTCGCGTCCAATGCCGGTGGCGACGCCTCGGCGGTCGCGCGATAGGCATTTGTTCCCGTCGTCAATTCGGGCGCAGTGAACACGGCGGACTCCTGCTCGGTGCGATGTCGAGCGGCTCCCGACACCTTGTTGCACTCGAAGCTACGGATCGGCACCGGCGTTGACTCGCTTGTGCGCAATAGCCACGCAACAAGCGATTTTGAGCTTTTGCGCGTTGTGCTCAGGCGGTCGCGGCGGCCTGCCGCGACTCGGCGCTGACGACGTCAGAACGCCTCGGGATCACGTTGGACCTCGGCCGGCACCGGGTGGCGATACAGGCGAGACGCGTTCTCCCAGCTGAATTTCCGGATGACGTCCGGCGGCAAATCGCCGATTTGTTCGTGAACGGTCTCCTGGGTGTGCGGCCAGGTGGAGTCGCAATGCGGGTAATCGGCTTCCAGCATGATGTTGTCCACGCCGATCCGGTCACGCTGCACGAACGACGACTTGTCCTCCACCGCGCAGAACCAGAAGTTGCGGGTGAACACCTCCGCGGGAGTGAGGCTTTCGCCGAGCGCCTGCCAGGTGCCGTACATCGCGTGATAGCTGAGCATGTGGTCGAGGCGGTCGAGCAACCCCGCCACCCAACCGATCCCGCCTTCCGACAGGCAGATCTTCAGGTCCGGGAACCGGCTGGGAAGCCCGGAGTACAACCAGTCGACGGCGGCCGAGATCGCGTACGCGAAGAACAGGACGCCCTGCACATCCGGTGGCGCATCGTCGGTGGTGGACGGCGACGAGCCCGATGAGCCGATGTGCAGGTTCACCACGGTGCCCGTCTCCGCGCACGCAGCCATCATCGGGTCCCAGTGGCCGGAGTGAATGCTCGGCAGGCCGAGCATAGCCGGGTTCTCGCTGAAAGTGACGGCGTGAAAGCCGCGTTCGGCGTTGTCGTAGATCATCCTCGCGCCGAGCTCGGGATCCAGCAGCCACGGCAACTGGCAGGGAATGATGCGTTCGGGATACGACCCCGCCCACACCTCGAGGTGCCAGTCGTTCCACGCGCGCACGGAGGCCAACGCCAGGTCCCGATCCGCGGTCACCTGCTGCAGCCGCTGGCCGGCGAACCCGGGCAGGAAGGAGGGGAAGTTCAGCGACGCATAGACGCCGTTCAGATCCATGTCCTTGACGCGCGCATGGATATCCCATGCGCCCCTGCGCATCTCGTCGAACCGGACCGGCTCGAAGCCGTACTCCGCGACGGGCCGCCCCACCACGGCGTTGAATCCGACGTTGGGCAATTCCCGGCCGTCGTAGACCCACGTCTGCCCCCCATCGCCGGTCTCGACGACCTTGGGGGCGCGGTCGGCGAACTTCCGCGGCAACCGCCCGGTGAAGGTGTCGGGCGGCTCGACGATGTGGTCGTCGACCGAGATCAGCGTGTAGCGGCGGGGCGCCCGCGGCGGATCCGGCAGGAACGTGACCGAGCGCTGCTCGCCCGTCTTGGCCGTCGTGAAGTTCAGGTCACCGGCCAGCTCATCGATCGATTTCACTCGTCAATCTCCTTGCGGGGCGGCGTGCTTGAGTGTGCGGTGGCGGCTTTTGGTGTGCGCTGACGGCGCCGCCACTCGGCGTGTCGCCGCCGTGGATGCACAGTCAACGACCACGTTTCAGGCTCACGTGAGCACATCGGGGTCCGCCTTGATGGTCATCCGTGCGGCCCCCGCCCAGTAGACGTCGGCGGCGCGTTCGATCAGCGACCGCTGCATGCCCGCCATGTCGGACCAGTTCATCTTCACCGGGTCCTTACCGGTGAGCATGACGTCGTAAGCCAGCTTGCATACCCGCTCGATCGACGCCGCCCGGTACACGGCTTCCGGGAGGTTGCGGCCGGTCGCGATCACGCCGTGGTTGGCGAGAATCGTGAGGTTGGCACCGCCGATGCGCGCGGCGAGGTCCGCGGCGCGGGCGGGGCTGTCGATTTCCCCGTCGTACTCCTCGACGAGGCACAGGTCGTCGAGGTACAGCGAGCCGGTCTGGTGCACCAGTTCGGGGAGCCTGCCCAGCGCGGCCAGCACGCACACGTAGTAGGGGTGGTTGTGGATGACGACCCGGGCGTCGTCGCGCACCCGGTGCAGTTCCGTGTGAATGTGGATGGCGGGCGTGACATCCCAGCGACCGCGCACCACCCGCGCCTCGCTGTCGACGACGCAGATGTCGGCGGCGGTGAGTTCCTGCCACCACAGCCCCCACGGATTGACGAACATGTCCGTTTGGCCGTCGAGCTGCCAGGTGATGTGCCCGGCCATGTTCTCCGCGAATCCGACGGCGGCCAGGTGCCGGAACGCGACGGCGAGCGCCTGTTCGTGGGACAGCTCGACGCCGATCGGAGGCACCACCGATGGCGCCCACACCTCGAGGCCACCCCGCCGTGCGTCAGGAGTGTTCATGATCGGCCTCCATCCTGGTTCGAATATCCTCGCGGAGCAGGCCTTTGGCGACCTTGCCCCCGGACGATCGGGGCAGTTCATCGACGATGATGAGCCGCTCGGGCAGCAGCTCCTTGGAGACTCCCAGCGCCAGCAAGTGGTCGACGAGGACGGGCAGGTCGATGGTCTGCGAGTCGACGAGTTCGGCATAGACACAGACCTTTTCGCCGAACACCGGATCGGGCATCGCGACGGCCGCCGCCACCGCGATCGCGGGGTGCGTCGTGACGGTGTCCTCGACCTGGGTCGCGCTGATATTCTTGCCGCCGCGCAGGATGAAGTCGGAGGTGCGGCCGGTCACGGTCAGGTAGCCGTCCGCGTCGATCTCGCACAGGTCACCCATGCGCATCCACCCGTCGGCGGTGAACAGCGTGTCGTGGTCGGTGCCGCCGAGGTACCCGAGGCTGGTCGCCGGGCCGCGGCACGCGGGCTGGCCGCGCCCCGTCGCGGTGACGTCCCGATCCCCGTCGAAGAGCCGGACCGCCATTTCCGGAACGATCCGGCCGCCCGTGCGGAGTCGGCGTTCGCGCGAGTCATCGATTGTGGTGGCGCTGAGCAAACCGGTCTCGTTGGAGCCGTAGAACTGCAGGATCTTTGCGTCGGTCAGGTCCTCGAATTCGGCGGCCGGCCGGTACGGCAACGCCTCGCCGCCGGCGAAAACCACGCGCAGTGAACTCAGGTCATGCTCGCGACAAGCCGGGTCCGCCATCAGCATCGTCAATTGCGTGCTGACACAACACAACACGGTCGCCCGGTGGCGCGCGATCGCCTCGCATGCCGCGCGCGCGGTGAACCGCCGCATGATCACCGCGGTGGCGCCGAGGTAGATCGGGGTGGTGTGGCTGGTCCACAGCCCGAAGCCGAACGGCGTGGGGATGACGGGCAAGAAGATGTCATCCGGCGTCAGCAATCCGTTGGCGACGGCTTTCTGGTGAAAGTAATGCCATCGGTTTTGGGTGTGTACCACGCATTTGGGCAGGCCGGTCGTCCCGGAGGTGGAGTTGATGAGGAAGACGTCGTCGGGTCCCAGTTGTGCGTCCGCGTCCACCGCCCTGGGCCGTGTGCGCGCGTTGAGCCTGAGCGCGCCGGGATCGCCGTCCATCACCAGGGCGGACACCGAGGCGTCAGCGGCCGCCTGCGCGGCGGTCGGACCGCGCTCCGGGTCGCTGATCAGGATCTTTGGTTGCGAACTGCGCAGTATCGCGGCCACCTCTCGGGTCCCGGCGCGCGCTCCGATGCCGACGACGACGGCGCCGCACCGTTCGATCGCCACGAAAAGCACATGGATGGCGGCGGAATCGCCGTGCCACACCGCGATTCGATCGCCGCGCCGCACACCGTTGCCGGCCAGCTCCTCCGCCAGTGTGGTTGCCGCATCGTCGAATTCATGCCAACTCAGCGACGCGCCGAGGTGGTCGACATAGGCGAGGCGATCCGGTGCGATTTCGGCGTTGCGGCGCACCGCGTCCGACAGGGTGGAATCGGACCACCAGCCGGCGGCGCGGAACAGGTCCGCATCCTCGTCGGCGAATGCCGGCGAGCCCACGGTATCCAGCCCACCGGCGCCCATCACCAAATGATAGGAAAACCGCTCGCCGTTCAGTCAGGAAGCCCGGCCGCTAGGGATTCTGCGGGGCGGGGGTGTTGTGCTGGTTGGCGCCCGCGGTGCCCGGACGAGCGTGGCGCGTCGGGCAGGTGCGGTGTGGGATGCAACCACAGTTGAGGCCGATGATGCAGGGGCTCCCGCCGACGGGCTGCACGGGGATGGCGCCGCCCCCGTCGCTGCCGGGCCCGGACGGAGAGCTGGCTGCGCGGCTCAGCGGCGCTGAAGCACCGGCCTGCCCGTCCAGGCCCAATCCGACCGCAAAGAGCAGCGCGGCGCCGCCGCAGACCGCGGCCGCCCGCGTGGCTTTGCGGTTCGTCATGGTCACCAACTGTAATTTCCGTTCGCGGGATGCGCACCGCGACACAGGGTGCTTTAGTCAAACCCGATGCAAGCTCCCAGCACAGGAGGCGGTGGCCGGTGAGGACCACGCGGATTGCCCGGCTTTGGCCGGGGCTGCTCAGCGGCGCCGCCGCCGGGGCCGCCGGAACCACCGCGCTCGACGTGATCACCTACCTGGACATTGCGGTGCGGGGGCGCCCGACGAGCACGACGCCCGAACGAACCGTCGAGGCGATGTCGAGGCTGTTCGGCCTGACGGTGCCGGGCACCAGTGACGTCTTGGCCAACCGGCTCCTCGGCCTCGGCGCGCTGACCGGATACGCGGCGGGGATCGGGATGGGCGTGCTCCTGGGACTGGCCTACGCGCTGGGATGGCGCCCGGGCCTGCTGGTGGCCACGCTGGTCGCGACGGCGATCGCCCTTTTCGGCACCAACGGGCCGATGACCGTGCTCGGGGTGACCGACCCGCGAACCTGGGGCGTCGCCGGGTGGATCAGCGATCTGATCCCGCACCTGGGATACGGCGTGGTCACCGCGCTGATGCTGCACCGCCTCTACCGCAGTTGGGATCGGTAGCGGCCGTCGCGTCGTCCACTTGCGCGACGAACTCTGTCGTCGCAAGGAGGAACCCGCGCATGAAGACCAAGGCCGCAGTCCTGCTGTCCGGGGCGCTGGTCGCTGTGTTGCTGCTGTTGCGCTATCTCGCGCTGAGCCGAGCCGGCCTGCCGCTGGGGTGGCTGCTCTACCTCGGGCTGCCGATCACCGCGGCCGGCGTGCTGTTCGCGCTGCGGCTCATCAACCTGGGCGCGGGATGGGGCGCCAGGGATACGACGCGGCCCGCGCCCCCGATAGCGCTCTCGTATCCGGAACCGCCCGTGCCGGTTTCGGAGCGTTTCAGGGAACTCGAGGCGCTGCGCGCCGCCGGCGCCATCTCCGACGCCGAGTACGCCGCGCGCCGCCAGCACATCATCACCGAGCGGTGAGTGGGCACGCGTGGCCATCGCGGTAACTGATCGCGGCCATCAATCTCGGGCATGGTGACGGGTCAACGTCGAACGCCGCTGTGGCGTTGTCCCGGATATGGCGATAGGACTATCGGGCATGACCACCACCACGCGACGGCTCGACCTGTACCGATCCTCCGGGCGCACGTTCAGCGCCGACGGCATCGCATCGTTTGTGCTCGAGAAGGGCCCGCCGGACGCGCCGGCGGTGGTGTGTGTGCATGGCGTTCCCGCGTCGGCCTACCTCTACCGCAAGGTGATCCCGGAGTTGGCCGCCCGGGGGTTGCGGGGCATCGCGGTCGACCTGCCGGGACTGGGATTCGCCGAGCGGCCCGCCGGCTTCGACTACAGCTGGAGCGGACTCGGCCGCTGGCTGCTCGCGGCGATCAACGCCTTGGGGCTCGACCGGTTCCACCTCGTGGTCCACGACATCGGCGGACCCGTCGGCCTCGAGGTGGCCGCCGCCGTGCCGGAGCGGGTGCTTTCGCTGACGCTGTTGAACACGATCATCGAAGTGGAATCGTTTCACCGGCCGTGGCCGATGGAACCGTTTGCGCACCGCGGGATCGGCGAGGCGTGGCTGGCATCGATGCGCGTGCCGGGCGCCTTCTCGTCGATCATGCGGCTGGTGGGGGTGAGCCGCCGGGTGCCGGCCGCCGACCTCGCCTGCTGGGTGCCGCTGCTGTTCGGCGACGACGGCGGGCGGGCATTCCTGAAAATCATGCGCGGCTTCGAGCTGACCGCCGCCAAGCAGCGGCACTACGTCGACGCCGTCCGCGACACGTCTTTCCCGGTGCAAATTGTGTGGGGCGCGCGCGACGCGATGCTCCCGTGGCGGCGTTACGGCGTGCAGGCGCAGCGCGCCACCGGTGTGGCGGAGCCAATCCTTCTGCCCGCCAAGCACTTTCTTCAGGAGGACTACCCCGAGGAGATAGCCGAGGCGGTGAGCCGCATCGCGACGGGGCGGCGCTAGCCCTGAACCGTGGGGCGAATGACGATCTTGCCGATCTCGACGTCGTCGGGTTGCTCGATCGCGAAAGCGATGGCGCGCGCGACCGCCGCCGGCGGCAATCCGAAGGCGCTCATGGTGCTTCGGATCTGGTCGCGCAGTGCGGTGTCGTCGACGGAGCTGTCGAGTTCCGTGTCGACGAAACCCGGCGATATCGACGTCGTCCGGATCACGCCGGCGGTCGACTCCTGACGCAGCCCTTCCATCACGGTCCGGACGGCATTCTTGGTCGCCGCGTAGACGGCCATGGTGGGCACGATCTTCAGCCCGGCCGTCGATACGGCCGTCACGAAGTGGCCTCGTCCCTGGCGACGGAAGACCGGCAGGGCCGCGGCGATGCCGTGCAGCACCCCGCGCAGATTGACGTCGATCATCGCCGACCAACCATCGGCGTCCAGGTCCGCCACCGGACCGATTTTGCCGATCCCGGCATTGCTGACGAGCACGTCGAGGGAACCGAATTGCTCGACGGCGGCACCGACCAGCCGGTCGAGGTCCTCGCGGCGCGTGACATCGGTGGGACAGGTGAGCACCCTCCCTCCGTGGTCCCGGATCTCATGTGAGATGTCGTCGAGGCGCTCGGCGCGGCGCGCGCCGAGAACGACGCTGGCGCCACGCTCGGCAAGCAGCCGCGCGGTCGCCTCACCGATCCCGCTGCTGGCCCCCGTAATCGCGACGACCTTGCCTTCGACGTTGCTCATCGGAGAAATCCCTTCCTAAGCCCCCAAGCGCAGGCAAATCCGTCGATGTCTCGTATTGTCTCCTCTGTGCTGATTGGGTTCCTGCTCGCGCTGGGTTGCTCGATTTGCTACGGCACTGCGTCGGTGCTGCAGGCCGTCGCGACACGATCGGTGGAAGCCGCAAGCAAATCGGGCGTCGACGCCGTGCTGCTGATGCGCGCCGTCCGGCAGTGGCGATATGTGGTCGGCATCGGTCTCGATGGCCTCGGGTTTCTGCTTCAGGTGTTGGCGTTGCGGTTGGTTCCGATCTATGTCGTCGCCGCGGCGCTCGCCGCCTCCATCGCGGTCACCGGCATCGTGTCCGCGTGGGTGCTGTCGGCGCGGCTGTCACGCGCTGAGTGGACGGCCGTCGGCGTGGTCTGCGTGAGCCTGGCCGCGCTCGCCTGCGCGGCCGGACCGGGGCACTTCCGTCGCGCACCCGCCGGGCTCGGCTGGGCGCTCATCGGCGTGGTCGCCGCGATCTTCGTCGCCGGTGCCGCCGCGGGCCGGCTGAGCGATCGCGAGCGCGCGCTTGCGCTCGGGTTCGGCGCCGGAAGCGGTTTCGGTGTCGTCGAGGTCGGTGTGCGCCTGATGGACGTGATGGATCCGACCAAGGCCGCCTTCTACACCAACCCGGCCCTGTACGCGGCGGCCGGGGGCGGTGCCGCGGGATTCCTCTTGCTTACCTCCGCCTTGCATCGCGGATCGGTGACCACGACGGTGGCCGCGATGGTCGTCGGCGAAACGATCGCCCCGGCGCTCGTGGGCGTGGTGTGGCTGGGCGACAGCGCCCGCGACGGTCTCGGCTGGTTGGTCGTCCTCGGATTCGTGGTGGCGGTGTCGGCAACCCTGGTGTTGGCCCGGTTCGGCGAAGCCCCCACGCCCGCCGAGGCCGGTTAGGGCGCCGCGACGGTATACGTCGTGCCGCGCGGGTGGCGCGTCCACAGGACGCCGCCCTGCGCGTCGATGCCGGCGGCGATCAACTGCCGCTTCAGGATTTTGTTGGTGGCCGTCGCCGGCAGGTCGTCATTGATGCGCACATAGCGCGGCCACGCCTTGGGCGACAGGTCGGGTTGCGAGGCGAGGAATTTCTCCAAATCCTCTGGCTGGAAGTCTGTTTCGTCGCGCAGCACGAAGGCCGCCATCAACTGATCGCCGACACGTTCGTCCGGCACCGCGTAGACGGCCACCTGGCTGACTTGCGGCAACCGCTCCAGGATCCGCTCGATCGGCGCCGCGGCGAGGTTTTCGCCGTCGACCCGCATCCAGTCGGCCGTGCGGCCGGCCAGATAGACCCAGCCATCGGCGTCGCGGTAGGCCAGGTCGCCAGACCAGTACATGCCGTGCCGCATGCGCTGGGCCGTCGCGGACGGATCGTTGTAGTAGCCGGTGAACGGTCCCGCGCCCTGGGTGTTGACGAGTTCGCCGACCGCGTCGTAGAAGTTGGTCAGGGCGCCGTGTTCGTCGAATGTTGCGACCGCGCACTCGGTCAGGGTGCGCGGGTTGTAGATGCTGACCCCGGGGTACGGCTTGCCGATCGACCCCGGCGGGGCGCCGTCCTCGCGGACGACGATCACCGCGAACTCGCTGGAGCCGAAGCTGTCGATGACCCGGCACCCGAAACGCCGTGCGAATTCGTCGATGTCGCGGTCGGTGGCCTCGTTGCCGAACGCGACGCGCAGGGTGGTGTCGGCGTCGTCGGGACGTTCGGGCGTGGCGAGGATCAGCGCGAGCGGCTTGCCGACGTAGTTCAAGTAGGTGACCCGGTGGCGGCGCACGTCGTCGATGAAGCGCGACGGCGAGAACTTGGCCGGCACCATGGTCGCGCCGCTGCCGACGGCCACGGCCCACCCGGCGGCGATGCCGTTGGAGTGAAAAAGCGGCATCGACAGGTAGCAGACGTCGTCGGCGGTGACGTCGTACTGGAAGATCAGGCTGGCCCCGCACATGATCGCCATCCCGTGCGCGAACCGGACGGCCTTGGGGTCGCCGCTGGTCCCGGACGTGAAGATCATCATCAGGGTGTCGGCGGCGGTGACCTCGCGGTGGACAACGAGCGGCGGCGCCGCGGCCACCAGGTCCGTGTAGCGCCGTGAGCTGACATCGATGACCTGAATTCCGTTGAGATCCAACCCGTCCAGCAGTGGCGAGTGCTCCCGGTCGACGAGGAGGAGCTGGCAGTCGGAGCGCCGGATATCGCCGAGCAGCCCGGCGCCACGGCGGGTGGTGTTGATGCCACACAACACGTAGCCGCCCAGCGCGGCGGCCGCCATGGCGCGCAGCATCGCCGGGGAGTTGGTGAGAAGGGCCCCGACGTGCAGCGGACGGTTGGGGTCGGCGAGGCCGATCAGCGCGGCGGCCTCGGCCTCGGCCTCGGCCAGGTGTTGCCGCCACGTCCAGGTCCGCTCGCCGTGCGCGATCGCGGCGGTGTCGTCGTTGCGGCGCCGCCGCAAGAGCTGCTGAACCGTCTCCGGTCCCGGTTGGCTCATCGGGTCGTCAGGACCAATCCGGCGTAGTTCCGATCGACGACCGCTTCGCAATGCCGACGGTAGGTGCCGAATCCGCCGGCATAGGGCATGAAGATCCGTTTCTTGCCTTCGATATTGGCGCCCAGATACCAGGAGGATGCCGCTCTCGGAAACAGCGTTGCCTCGGCGGCTTTCGCGACGTGGTCGGTCCAGGCGTCGGCGGCGTCGCGGCGGGGTTCGACCTCGTTGACGCCGAGGCGGCGCGCGGTCAGCATCAGCTCGATGACCCAGTCGACCTGGACCTCGGCGTGCAGCACCATGTTGGCGAGCACGGACGGGCTGCCGGGCCCGCTGATGGTGAACAGGTTGGGCAGGCCCGGGACCATGAGCCCGAGGAAAGTCACGGGGCCGTCGGCCCAGATGTCCCGCAGCCGGTCTCCCCTGGGACCGCCCGGGTTGATGCGGGTCAGTGCGCCGGTCAGCGCGTCGAATCCGGTCGCGAAGACCAGGACGTCGCAGGGATAGGTCGCGGCACCGGTCCGCACTCCCTCGGGGACGATCGCGTCGACGGGCTCGCGGCGCAGGTTCACCAGCCGGACGTTGTCGCGGTTGAAGGTCGCGTAATAACCGGCGTCGGTGCAGATTCGCTTCGTCCCGATCGGGTGATCGACCGGGATGAGGTCCGCGGCGACGACGGGATCGTGGACGATCTCGCGGATGCGCTCCTCCGCGAACTTGCGCGCGATGTCGTTGGCGGCCGGATCGGAATTCTGGTCGGGGAAGGTCTTGGCGAACAGCACACCCCCCTCGCGCCAGCGCCGCCACAGCGCTTCGATCCGCTCGTCGGGGTCGGTGTCGAGCGCCTTCTTGTGATAGGTGCCATGCGGCGTGCCCGCGGACGCGTAGGCCGACATCCGGCGCCGCTGGGGGTACTCCTCCCGGATCCGCACCTGTTCCTCCGCCGACCAGGGGCGGTTGGGCATCGGGATGCTGTAGTTCGCCGACCGCTGGAACACCACGAGCCGCTCGGCCTGCGCGGCCATGACCGGAACCGCCTGAATCCCAGACGAACCCGTGCCGATCACCCCGACCCGCTTGCCGCGCAGGTCGGGATCCTCGCGGGGCCACGCCGCCGTGAAGTACACCTCCCCGGCGAAATCGTCGACGCCGGGGATGTCCGGCCGGTTCACCGCCGACAGACAGCCCGTCGCGCACACGAGAAACCGTGCGGCGTGCGTCTCGCCGCTCCCCGAAACGTCATGGGTGTGAACCTGCCAGCCGCCCGCGTGGAATTCGGCCCCGGTCACGTCGACGCCGAACCGGTAATGCCGGCGCAGATCGAAGCGGTCGGCCACGTGGCACAGGTAGGCCAGGATCTCCGGTTGCGCGGCGAAACGTTCGCTCCACGTCCAGCTCTGCTGCAACTCTTCGTCGAAAGAGTAGGAGTAGTCGACGCTTTCGACGTCACACCGTGCGCCCGGGTACCGGTTCCAGTACCAGGTGCCGCCCACGTCGGGAGCCGCCTCGATGCCGATCACCGACAGGCCCGCCGAGACGGCCCGGCGCACGGCGTAGAGCCCGGCGAATCCGGCGCCGATGACGATGACGTCGGTGTCGGTCATGTCGACGCGCACCGGGCGGGATCCAGCAACTCCCGCAGGTCGCCCCACACCAGCTCGCGCGCCGAGGTGGCCGGCGGGAACGACTGAATCGTCATGAAGCCGTGGAACAAACCGGGAAAGTCGCGGTGCACGACCGGCACGCCCGCGGCGCGCAGGCGGCGCGCGTAGTCGCATCCCTCGCTGTGCAAGGGATCCAGGCCGGCCGTGACGATGATTGCGGGCGGGAGGTCCTCGAATCGATCCGCGCGGGCCGGCGCAACCAGCCAGGGCGGGTCGAAAAGCCTTTCACCGCCCAGGTATTGGCGCCAATACCATTGCATCGCGGCCCGGGTGTTGAAGCATCCGGTGGCGTAGCGGTGGTAGCTGTCGGTGTCGAACGAGGGATCGACGGCCGGGTACAGCAACAGCTGGGCGGCGGGCCGCGCTGCGCCGCGGTCGCGGCACAGGATCGCGGTGACCGCCGCGAGGTTCCCGCCGGCGCTGTCGCCGGCGACCGCGGTCCGCGCCGCGTCGATGCCGAGGCCGTCGGCGTGTTCGATCACCCAGCGGTAGGCGGCGAAAGCGTCCAGGGCGGCCGCGGGTGCGGGATGCTCGGGGGCCAGGCGATAGCCGACGGACACCACGACGGCTTGGTTGCCGCGGGCCAGGGCCCGGCAAAACCCGTCGTGGGAGTCGATGTCGCAGAAGACGAATCCGCCGCCGTGGTAGAACACGATGCCGGGGCGGTGCCCGAGGTCCCCGTGCGGGTGGTAGATCCGCACGGGGATGGGCCCGGCGGGGCCCGGGACGGTGTGGTCGATGGTGTTGCGGACGTCGTCGATGTTGGCGGCGGGCACGCGGCGCGCGGCGACGGCGGCCCGCGCCTCGGGACCGGTCATTGTCTCGACGCGGGGGAAGCCGGCGTTCAACTCGCGCAGCATCGCCTGCACAGTGTCGTCGATGGCGTCGATGCCGTGGTCCATGTGCGCCTCCGCCCGCACGGTTGCGCCGGTCATTGCGGCCGGTACTTCAGCAAGGTGATTCCGCTGTCAAGATCGTAGAACACCGGTCGCACCCGCATTCCGATTCGAATGTCGGCCGGGTCGACGTCGACCAGTTCGGTGCTGATCCGCGGCCCGGCATCCCATTGCACCACCGCGAGCAGCTGCGGCACCGCGGCCGCCCAGGGCGGGCCGGTGGGTCTGCGGGCCACGGTGTAGGTGTACAACGTTCCGGCGCCGTCGATTTCGCGCCACTGAAGGTCGTCGGCGAGCGAACCCGGGGCCAGGGTCCGGGGGTAGAAGACGTAGCGCCCCAGCGACGGCGAATACTGCACGACGATGCGGTGCGCAGCCAGGCCGTCCCAGAAGGGCCGGGAGACGGGCGTGGGCTCGGGAACGGGATAGGTCACCGTTAATCCCCCCGCATCAGGAGTGCGACCTGCTCGCTCATGATGCCGCCGTTGCCGGTGACGAACCCGGTGTGGCAGTCGCACACCTGCGCGGCGCCGGCTCTGCCCATGATCTGGCGCGCCGCGTCGACCACGTGGTGCATGCCGCCGGCCATCCCGGCCTGGCCGAAGGACAATTGGCCGCCGGCGGTATTGAGTGGGAAGTCGCCGCGGTGGGTCAGGTCGTGGTCGGTAACCCACGCCATGCCCTCGCCTTTGGCGCAGAAGCCGGCGTCTTCGAGGCTCATCAACACCGTGATGGTGTAGCAGTCGTAGATCGACGCGACGTCGACGTCGGTGCGGCCCAGCCCGGCCATCGCGAACGCCCTGTCGGCGGCGCGGGCGATCGGGGTGTGCAGCAGGTCCTCGGCGTAGGTGGGGGTCTTGAACGCGATGTGCTCACCGAAGCCCGTGATCCACACCGGGCGATGGCGGCCTCGGCGCGCGATGTCGGCGTTGGCGATCAACACGCCGGCTCCCCCGTGCACCCGCATCACCGTCTCGAGCATGTGGATGGGGTCGGCGATCATCGGGCTCGCGAGGACGTCGTCGATCGTGAGCGGCGTGCCGTGGAAGACCGCACCGGGATGCGCGCGCGCGTTGGTGCGCTGGTCGACCGCAATCTTGGCGACGGCGGCGGGATCGTAGCCGAACTCGGCGGCGTAGCGCTGGGCGATTTGGGCGTAGGGCGCGTTTTGGCCGACGTTCCCGTACGGGATCTCGAATTCGGCCTGTGGCGACCCGTAGTTGTTCGACGACGCCCCATACCAATTTGGTTCGGGCGACGGCCTTTTCGCGGACTGCGGCTGCGCCGCCGAGCCGGGGACCACCGCCAGCACCGCGTCGCAGATGCCGAGCTCGACGGCGGCCGCCGCCCGCCAGACCATTCCCGCCGAGGTCGCTCCGCCCAAGTCGACGCGCTCCCCGAAATCCAACGGCAGGCCCAGGTATTCGCACAACGTCGCGGGCGCGAACATCGCGGACTCGGCCACGCCGTGGGTGAGCAGGCCGTTGACGCACGCCGGCTCGACACCGGCGTCCTCGATGACCAACTTCGCCAGCAGCGCGTACTGGTCGAGGGTGAACCGCGGGGGCCCGGTGGGGCGCTTTTCGGCGGGCAGCTCGGCGATGCCGACGATGGCCGCCTCGCCGCGCAGTCCCGTCACGCCGGCGTCCCGCGCCGCGGCAGCTCGACCGTCGCGGTCCCGGGCATCAGCACGGTGGTGCCGCGGCGGCCGGAGATCTCGAGATCGACCAGCCCCGCGCCGCTTTCGCCGAGGCGCTTGCCGGTGACCTCCCCACCGAAGCTGAGCGGCTGGCCGGGATACGCGACAGCCCGGTTCTGCACCGAGAACGACACCAGGCGGCCGCGCCCGCCGATCCAGTCGCCGATCGCGCGGGCCAGCAGCGCCGCCTGCAGCGGGCCCTGGACCAACACGTCGTCGTAGCCCTCCACCGTGCGGGCCCACTGTTTGTCGTAGTGGATGCGGTGCCCGTTGTAGGTGGCGGCGCTGAAGAAGAAGAGCTGCGTCTCGTCGACGGTGATCCTCAGCGTCGGCATGTGGTCGCCGACGGCGATGTCGTCGTAGAACACCTGCTGGTCGGTCATCGTGCTCCTAGGGACGGGCGATCATCGAAGTCGATGCTTCGGCCAGCAATTCGCGGCTCTGGTTGCGGTACGCCGTGTGCCAGGTGACCAGGACGAATCGGCCCGAGCGGCCCTGCTTTTCGACGATGGACTCGATGGTGCGGATCATCTCGATCTCGTCGCGGTGGTAGGCCGGCAGGTGGAACGTGAAGCTCTCCCCACCGGCCATCCGCTTGGGGGCGCGCGGAAACGCGAGGCTGCCGGAGACCGCGCCGGAGGACCCGTCGGGCCGCAGCGCCTCGAGGTGTGTGACGCCGAGTACGGCGTATTGCAGGAACAGCGGGGGGCAGATGATGTCGCGAAACCCGTTGGCGCGGGCGTACTCCGGGTCGAACCAGAGCGGGTTGTGGTCACCGACGGCCGCCGCCCAGCGCTGCCAATCGCGCCGGTTGACCTCGCCGCCGGCCGATGCGGCGACGGTGCCCACCCGCGCCGCCGATTCGGCGTCGATCAAAGACTCATCACTCACCGGCGTTCTCCTCCAGGGTTTCTTCCAGCCATGCCGCGGCGACGTCGGCTCCGCCGCCGAGGGTCGCGCCGAGGCGCGCCCGTTCGCTCCACAGATGCAGGTCGGTCTCGGTGACGTAGCCCATCCCGCCGTGCAATTGGTGGGCGTCCTGGGTAATCAGCCTGGCCGCCGTGGCGGCGCGCATGCGTGCGATTGCCGTTTCCCTGCTCGCCAGCCGACCGCGCCCCAGCCAGAAGACCGCCGAATGCGCCGCCAATCGCGCCGCGGCCAGCGCGATGTGCATGTTGGCGATCAGGTGCTGCGCGGCCTGGAAGGACGCGATCGGGCGCCCGAACTGGTGACGCAGCTTGGTGTAATCGACGGTGCGATCCAGGACCGCCTCCCCGACGCCGACCAGGTCGGCCGACCCCAGCGTCACCGCGATGTTCGCGACGCGCCGCAGCGCCGGCCGGTCGGCGTCACCCAGCAGCGCGTCGGCCCCGGCGACCACATGGTCGAAGCGCACGGTGAACGCCCGGTGACCGCCGGCCAGGGCCAGCGGCTCCGTGGTCACCCCGGCCGCGTGCGCGTCTACGACGAAGGCCAGCGTTCGCCCGGGGGCGGCCGCCGACACCACGATGAGGTCGGCGACGTCCGCGTCGGCGACGTAGTCGGCGGTCCCGCTGAGGCGCCAGGCGCCGCCCGAGTCGGGTTCGGCCGACAGCGCCGGCGAGACGACCGCGGCGTCACGGGCGCTCCACAGCGCCGCCGTGCCGCGAACGCTGCCGGTTGCCAGCGGCGGCAGCCAGCGGTCCTTGGCCTCCGGCGCCGCCAGCCGGTCGATCGCCAGCGCGGCCCCGACGCAGCTGTGCACGGTCGTCGGGCACAGGGCGCGGCCCGCCTCCGTGTAGAAGACGGCGAGATCCTCCAGCGCGCCGCCGGAGCCGCCGTAGCGCTCGGCGATGGCGAGCCCGAAAATGCCGGCGTCGGCCAAGGCCTTCCAGAGGGCCGGTGTGGTGCGGTCGGCGCCGGGTTCGTGCAGGCCGCGCACCAGGGCGACGGTGCTCTCCGCCGACAGCAGCGCGCGCAACATCGAGGCGAACTCGCGCCGCTCGGCGCCGGGCCTAACGTCCATACGAGGGCATTCCGTGGCCGCGCTGGGCGATGATGTCGCGCAGGACTTCGTTGGTGCCCCCGCCGAAACGCATCAACGGGGCGGCCCGGTACAGGCGTTCGAACTTTCCGCCCAGCGGCGCGTCCCGGCCGCGGTGTGCGAGCAGGCCGTCGGGCCCCAGCAGATCGAGCGCCAGGTCGGCGATGCGCTGACGCAGCTCGCTGGTGAAGACCTTCTCGACGCTGACCTCCACGGTCGGGATGACGCCGCCGGCCAGAATCGATGCGGCCTCGTAGCCCATCAGCGTGGCCACCTCCACGTCGGCCTCGACGAGCGCCAGGCGGCGCCGCAGCGCCGGGTCGCGCGCGGGCACCGTGCCGTCGCGGCGTGGGCTTCGGGCGAGTTCGCGCAAGTCGTCGACGGCGCGGCGCAGGTCGCCCGCGTTCGTCAGCGCGCCGCGTTCCAGGTCGAGCGCGCCGGTGATGTACGTCCACCCCCGGTTGACTTCGCCGATCAGATTGGTGACCGGGACCCGCACGTCGCGAAAGTGCACCTCGTTGGTGCGATAGCCCGACCACGCGTAGAGCGGGCGGATCTCGACGCCCGGGCTGTCGATCGGCACGATGATGACCGAAATCCCCTTGTGGCGCACCGTAGTTGGATCGGTGCGCACGCACAGCCATTCGTGGGTCGCGCGCTGCGCCCCGCTGTTCCAGATCTTGGTGCCGTTGATCACCCATTCCGGGCCATCGAGCGTCGCCCGGGTGCGCAGATTCGCCAGGTCGGTTCCCGCATCGGGTTCGGAATACCCCACGGCGCAAATCATTTCGCCTTTGGCGATCGGCGGTAGCCATTCCTCCTTGTTCCGCTCGGTACCGTGGCGCATGATCATCGGCGCCACGGAGGTGACCGTGAGATCGGGTCCGGGCACGCCCCAGTATTCGAACTCGCTCATCAGCAGGTGCTGATGAATGGCGCCCAACCCGAGCCCCCCGTATTCGCGGGGCCAGTTCAGCCCGAACCAGCCCTTCTCGCCGATCTTGCGGCGAAACCGTGCCACCTCGCCGCCGGGCAACTCCAGATCGTGCTGCGCGAGTTCGGCTCGTAGTTCGGCGGTGGCGTTCTGTTGCAGGAAATCGCGAACCTCGGTCAGCCACTCTCGTTGGCCGGCGTCGAGTTCGAAATCCATTCCGGCAACCTAACCCTTCCATCGGGCCGCGTCAGCGTTACGGCGGTCGGCCGTGCTGCCCTTATTTTGTCGCGCGCGTTCACCCGCGCCTCATCCGCTGGGCGCCCGGATGTAAAAACGCTGTCAATCTCCCGTAAAATCGCTTCGCCCACTTCGCGGATACGCGCGCCGGCTGCGAAAATTTGGGTCATGCCCACGCTTGAGACACGCCTCCGCCAGGAGTTGCGCGATTGCGCCCTTGAGTTACGGCAACTTGCGTACACGGTCCCCAACGGGGTCGGCGAACATGCGCTGCTGCAGCTGTCGGACCGGATGCGGGCCGCCGCCGAACAGGCGATCCGGAGGGGCGCCTAGGCAGCGCATCGAGCGTGCGCTCAGTGCTTTGAGTGTGCGTCTGGGGCCAGGATTTCGCGATTTCGCCGCCCTGAGCGCACACCGAAAGCCGCCAGCGCACACCCGATGCCGATGGGCCCTCAGCCGGCCCTGAGCCGGATCTTCCAGCGCACGAAGCCCAGGTAGAGGCCACTGAGCAGCACCAGCATGCCCATGTCGAACCACCACGCGCCGAGCGTGTGGCGCCAGTGCGAGTCGTGCGGCACCGACGGCACCGCCTGTTGCAGCGTCAGCAGGTCGACGGTGGAGGCCGATGCCGCGAAGCCCCACCTGGCCGGTGTGGCCCAAGACATTTGGTCCAGCCCGACGCGATCGGTGACCGGAATCATGCCGCCGGAGAACACCAGCTGCGACATGACCGCCACGACGAGCAACGGCATGATCTGCTCGTTGGACTTGGCGATCGACGACAAGACCAACCCGAGCATCGCCGAGGCGACGGTGGTCATCGCGACGTCGACGAACAGCTCCACATTGGGCATGCCCAACGCCACGGCGCCCTGCGTCGGCCCGCCCTTGCCGATGATCGCGATGACGGTGACGATTGCGGACTGAATGACCGCGAACACCGTGTAGACAAACACCTTCGCCAGCAGGTACGCCGACGTGGACAGGCCAACCGCCTGCTCGCGCAGGAAGATCGCGCGCTCACCGATCAGATCGCGAATCGTCAGCGCGGTTCCCATGAACACCGCACCGACGTTGAGCAACACCAGGATCTGTCCGGGTTCGGTGGGCGCGGCGCCCATCGGGTTCGGCTTGCCGAACCCGACGTCGCCGGGCACCGACATCGACAGCGAGCCCATGATGAACGGCAGCAGCGCCAAGAAGACGAAGTAGCCGCGGTCGGAGACGATCAACCGCACCTGGCGCCGCGCGATCGTGGAGAACTGCCGAAGCAGGCTGGTGTGCGACGGGTCGCCGATTTCGGCGGGTTGCTCGGCCGGCGGTGGGGGCGGCGGCGGGCCCGTCCGCGCCAGGTAGCGCGCCTTGGCGCCGTCGGGGTCGCCCGCGACCGTGCTGAAGATGTCGGCCCAGTTCGTCGTGCCCATCGCCGGGCCGATCTGGCTGGGCGGCCCGCAGAACGCGGTCTTGCCGCCGGGTGCGAGCAGCAGCACCTGATCGCACACGTCCAGGTAGGTCAGCGAGTGGGTGACCACGAGCACCACCCGGCCGGCGTCGGCCAGTTGCCGCAGCATGGTCATGACCTGCCGGTCCAGCGCCGGGTCCAGGCCCGACGTCGGCTCGTCCAGGATCAGCAGCGACGGCCCGGTCAGCAGCTCCAGCGCGACCGAGGCGCGTTTGCGCTGGCCGCCGGACAGCTTGTCGACCCGGGTGTGCAGGTGCTGGGTCATCTCGAGTTCCTCGAGGACCCGGGCCACCACCTGGGCGCGGTCGTCCTTGGTGGTGTCGGGCGGCAGCCGCAGTTCGGCGGCGTACATCAGGGCCTGCTGCACCGTCAGCTGCCCGTGCACCACGTCGTCCTGCGGCACCATCCCGATCCTGCTGCGCAGGGAGGCGTACTCTGCGTGCACGTTGTGGCCCTCGAAGGAAACGGTGCCCTTGCTCGGGTGCGTGTAGCCGGCCACCAACCGGGCGAACGTCGACTTGCCCGCACCCGACGGGCCGATGACGGCCGTCAGGGTGCCGGGCTGGGCGCCGAGCGAGATGTCGTCCAGCAGGACCTTGTTGTTCTCGATCGTCCACGTCACCCCGCGCACGTCGAGGCCGCCGGTGCGGGTCGCGGTCGCGGTCTCGTCGCGGCGGGCCAGCGTGCCGCCGGCGAAGACGAGGTCGATGTTGCCGATCGTGACGACGTCGCCGTCGTGCAGCATCGCCGATTCGACGCGGGCGCCGTTGACGAACGTGCCGTTGATGCTGCGGTTGTCGCGAATTTCGGTGCCGTGCGGTGTGGGGACGAGGGTGGCGTGGTGGCGGGAGGCCAGCACCTCGGGAATGACGATGTCGTTGTCGTTGGCCCGGCCGATCTTGATCGCGCCGGGCATGGACTCCACCGACGTGCGGCCCGGCCGCAAAATTTTCATCATCGACGTCGCGATGTTGGTGGAATCGCCGACGTGGCCCGTCTCGGCGGCCGCGGGCTCCGCGACCCGGCCGGTCTCCGGCTCCACCGCGGGGGCGTGCGGCACCTGACCGGTTTGTGGGCGGTAGATCTTCGGCGCCGGCTGCGGTCCGCTGGGCGGTTGCATGGGCTGGAACCCGCTGGGCGGATGAACGGGTTGCGGCCCGCTGGGCGGGTGGATCGGCTCCGGCCCGCTGGGCGCGTGGATCGGCCGCAGCCCGGGCGGATGCGGTTGCTGGCGGACCGGTCCCGACGGCTGCGGCGGCTGACCGGGCCAGTGCTGGCCGACCTGCTGCGGCTGGCTGTGCGGCGCCCCGGGCCCCGGTCCGCTCGCGGGGTTGAAGATCGGGATCGATGTCGTCAAGGGGGGCCGGCCGGCCAAACCCTGGTGGCGGCCGACCTCGAACGTCAGCGCCGGGCCGTCGGGGTTGCCGATGTTGATCCGCATGCCGTCCTGGATGTCGACGGCGGGGACCCGACGATTCTGGACGTAGAGCCCGTTGAGGCTGCCGTTGTCGATGGCAATCCATCTGCCCTGGTCGAATCGCACGATGAGGTGCGTCCGGGAAATCAGCGGGTGTGCGACGCGGACGTCCGCGCGGAGATCACGCCCGATGACGACGTCCGTGCCTGCTGCGAAGGTGCGCTCGGATCCCTCGTACCGGACGGTCAGCACAGGTGGGACTGGTGGGCTCACGAGGACCAACTGTATCGGCAGCGGCGCCGATTGCGACCCAAGTCGTCGACGCGGTTCACGATCGTCGGGTCAGCGGTCGGGATCAGCGATGACGTGAGTTAGCGCGAAGCAGGCAACTGACCGCCGAGGGAATTAGGCGTCCGGGATCCTTATCCCGCGGCGGCGGCCAAATGCGCACCCTGCCGCGCGACGCGGTGCCGGCGGCCGCTCGGCAAACCGGTGACCTCCTTGATGAAGTCCCCGATGTGGCGAATGGCCCGCCGTCCCTCCGGCAAGATGTCGGCGGCTATCGGGAAGTCGTGAATTTGGCGGTCCCACAGGTGCAAATCGCACCGAACCCCGTTGAATTGCAACCGTTCGGCCATGAGCTCGGCGTCCGGTAGCAACAACTCGTCGGAACTTGCGTGGATGGTCACCGGAGGCAACGAGGAGAGATCCGCGTCCACCGGGGACTCGATGCGCGCGGACCTCCCCCCGTCGTGCGGGAGCCGCGCCTCGCCGAGATAGCGGGCGAACATCGACAACGCCGCCCGCGTGAACATGGAGCACCGGCGGGCGTTGCGGTGCCGCAGTTTGCGGGCCGGATCGGCGTCGGTGAACGGCGAGATCGCCGCGATGCCGGCCGGCCGCACGAAACGAGTGCGCATGGCCGCCAGCGTGATCATGAAGGCGAGGTATCCCCCGGCCGAGTCGCCCGCCACAACGATCTGGTCCCCGTCGTAGCCGCGCTCTTCCAGCCAGCGCAGGCCGTTCATTCCGTCTTCGATCGCATCGGCGATCTGATGCGTCGGCAGCTTCCGGTACCCGACGGTCAGCACCCCGGCGTCCGCTGCCTTCGACAGCCGAGTCACCAAGGACCGGTGGGTGTTGAGGCCGCAGGTGAGAAACGCGCCGCCGTGGAGGTACAGGATCGCGCGCTTGGGGGACACACCGGGCGCCCGCACCCATTCGGCGGCACAGTTCTCGAGCCGTATCGGTTCGATCCGCGCCGAGTGGTTGAATTGCGGCATCAAGCCCGCCAAACCGTCCACATATTGGAAGGGCCAGTGCAGATTCGGCTGAATGGCCCAAGCCCGCACCACATTCTTCACCAGCAACCGGCTGGCCAGCGACACAGCAAAGGACTGCGGGCTGTGCCGATGGTGAACTCGCCGGTTCATTGCCTGGCTTGGCAATATGTGATAAGGGTTCGGGCTCATCACCATTCGCTTTCACCTCCGTCGAGGTAGACCGAATACCCGCCGCCGACTACGGAAAACGGTGGGTGAATCGCTGGCAAATGTCGGCTTCATCACTGTTTGAGGCGCTAACCGGGTGGGTATGGGACCGGGATCCGCCGGTGGCACAAGATATGGGGCATGCAAGACGCAACGCCCGGGGCCGCGCTGCTGGCCGATCGGGTCGCGGTGGTGACCGGTGGCGGTGGTGGGATCGGCGCGGCAACCGCGCGGCTTTTCGCCCAGCACGGCGCGCGGGTGGTCATCGCCGATATCGACGACGAGCTGGGCCGACGCACCGCCGACGGGATCTCGGCGTCGGGTGGCTCCGCGATGACGCTCACGACCGACGTCCGCGACGCGGACCAGGTGGCCGGCCTGGCGCGATCGGTGCTGGATCGCTACGGCCGGATAGACGTGCTGGTCAACAACGTGGGCCACTGGCTGCGCCATCCGGGCAACTTCGTCGACACCGACCCCCAGCTGTGGGACGAGTTGTACCGCATCAACCTGCACCACGTTTTCCTGGTCAGTCACGCGTTCCTGCCCGCGATGATCGAACGGGGGGCCGGCGCGATCGTCAACGTCTCGTCGGTCGAGGGGTTACGCGCCTACCCCGAGGATCCCGTCTACGCCGCCTTCAAAGCCGCCGTCATCCATTTCACCCGCAGCCTGGCCGTACAAGTGGGCCGCGACGGGGTGCGGGTCAATGCGATCGGCCCCGACGTCACCGAATCGCTTCAGGTGCCCTACTCCCAATGGCTGTCGGCCGAGGAACAGGCGCAGTGGCCGCAGTGGGTCCCGGTCGGCCGGATGGGGCTACCCGAGGACCAGGCCCGCGTGATCCTGTTCCTGGCCTCGGACTTGTCGGCGTTCGTCACCGGCCACACCATCCCCACCGACGGCGGCACCGGCGCGGCGGGCGGCTGGTTCCGCTCGTCGCGCCGGCCCGGTCGGGAGTGGACGAACCGCCCCCTCGCGCCGTGATCGCCCACGATCGCTAGGCGTACCCCAACGCGGCATTCTCCGCGCGGATCCGCACGCCCAGCACGGCGGCGTTGGCCACGCTGAACACCAGCGCCGTCAGCCACGCCGAGTGCACCAGCGGCAGGGCCGCCACCTCTGCGGTCACCGCGGTGTAGTTGGGGTGACGCACCCATCGGTAGAGGCCGCCCCGGACTACCGGCGCACCCGCGATCACGATGAGCCTTGGGTTCCACCGCTTGCCGAGCACGGCGACACACCGCCACCGGACGACGGTGCTGAGCGCCACGACGGCGAGCATCGGCCAGCCCAGCCAACCGACGAACGGCCGGCCGAGCGACCACACTTCCACGATGCACGAGATCAGCAGCAGCGCATGCATGCTGACCATCGCGGGGTAATGATCGCGGCCAAACTCCTTGGCCCCCTGCGCGAATGACCACTTGGCGTTTCGTTGGGCGACGGCAAGTTCGACCAGCCGCTCCGCACCGATGGCGAGGATGAACAGGTAGTAATACATGGCCTCGCCCCTCACCACCGCAGGAGCAACAGCTCGAAGCTGAAACCGGGTCCCATCGCGAGCATCACGCCGAAGGATCCCGCCGGCGGGGGCTCGGCCACCGTGCGGCGCAGCACGTCCAGCACCGACGCCGAGGAGATGTTGCCGTTCTCGCGCATGGAGTTTCGGCTGTGTGCCAGCGCTTGCGCCGGGAGCCCCAGCGCGTTCTCGATCGAGTCGAGGACCTTGGGGCCGCCGGGATGGCAGACCCAGGCCGAGATGTCGGCGATCGACAGGCCGTGCTCGGCGAGGAATTCGTCGACTTCGTCGCGCAGATAGTCATCGGCCATCTTCGGCACGTCACGCGACATCACCAGCTGGAACCCGTTGGAGCTGACGTTCCAGCCCATGACGTCGACGGTCTCGGCGACGACGCGGCTGCGCGTCGCCAGGACGCGCGGAGCGCGACTTAGGCTGCTTCCCTGCACGATTCGGTCCGCGCCGGTGGCAACCACCGCCGCCGCGCCGTCTCCGAACAGCGACACCCCGATCAGGGCCGGTATCGAGGTGTCGGTGCGCTGCAGCGTGAGCGAGCACAGCTCGACCGACAGCAGCACGGCCACATCCCCCGGGTAGCCGTGCAGGTAGTCGTAGACCCGCGCCATGCCGGCGGCCCCCGCCACGCAGCCGAGCCCGAACAGCGGGACGCGTTTGATGTTGGGCCGCAGCCCGACTCGCGACATCAAGCGCGCGTCGATGGTCGGCACCGCGATTCCGGTGCTGGAGACCATCACGATGGTGTCGACCTCATCGGGTTTGATATTCGCCGCGGCCAGCGCGGAGCGCACCGCCCGCTCGCCCAGGTCGACGGCGACCTCGAGGTAGGCGTCGTTCGCTTCGGTGAATCCCGACAGCTTCGGGTAGCGCGCCAGCGGCAGTGCGAGGCTGCGCTGGTCGACGCCCGCGGTGTGCGCGAACCGCATGAAGCCCGGTTCCGCGAATTCCGTGAGCTCGCGCGCCACCTCGTCCTGGTCGTAGCGGTGCGGGGTGAACGCGACCGCCGTGCCGGCGATGCGCGGGGCGCGCCCGGCATGGCCGTCAGGCCGGTGTTCGGAAGGTGAATACGTTGTTGCAGTCATGCACAGCCGACGAGGATCGCCCCGCCGTGGGTTCATCGAATCGCGCGGAAGGTGAACTAAATTACATGTTGTCCCAGCGGTGAACTTATGCGTATTGCGCCGGGCCGGCGGCCCGGAACCGCGCCTGCTCGTCGATGATCGTCACCGGAATGCCGTTGAGGGCGCCGTTGCCCGACGGCTCGTCGAGGAACGTCGGCGGCGAGAGCGCGTTGGTGTTGGCCCCGGGCGAGGCGTTGGCCACCGACATGCGGGTGCCCGGCTTGCCATGCCCCCAACCGTGCGGCATCGATACCACTCCGGGCCTGATCGCGTCGGTGACCTCGACGGGCACCCTGATCTCGCCGGCCTCCGACTTCACGGTGACGACGTCGGTGTCCGCGACGCCCCAGCGGGCGGCGTCCTCGGGGTGCATCAACAGCGTGCACCGGTCCTTGCCCTTCATCAGGGCGGGGACGTTGTGCAGCCAGGTGTTGTTCGATCGCAGGTGCCTGCGGCTGACCAGGACCAGCGGTTCGGCCGGCCGCTCCATCCGCGCCGCCAGCCGCGGCAGGTCATCGAGCAGGTATTGCGGCGCGAGATGAATCTTCTTGTCGAGGGTGCCCAGGAGGTCGGGCAGCTGCGGCACCATCGGCCCGAAGTCGATTCCGTTCGGGTTGGCCTTGAGCATGTCCAGGGTGAGCCCGCCCGGGTTCTTGCCGTACTGGTCGCCGAAGGGCCCGGTGCGCAGCGTCAGGTCGAGCATCCGTTCCGGGCCGCCGTGCTCGTAGAGCTTGCGGATCTCGGCGCCGTCGAGCCCCCGCGTGAAGGCCAGGTAATCGAAGAAGCCGTCGTCGATCGCGGCGACGTCCACGTCTTCGGCCGGCGTGCCGGTGCACAGGCCGGTCAACCGGATCAGGATCTCCCATTCGTGCGGGCGATCGCCCGGATCGAACACGGGCGCCGAGTAGTTCGCGATGCTGTGGATGGCAAACAGCAGGATGAGGTCGTCGTGGTGTGCCTGCTCGAGCGGGGACAGGCCGGGCAGGATGACGTCGGCGTGGCGCGTCGTCTCGTTGAGCCAAAGGTCAACGGAGATCATCGCTTCCAGCATCGGAAGCACCTCGTCGAGCCTGTCGCCGCCGGGGGTGGACAGCACCGGGTTGCCGGCGACCGTGATCAACGCCTTGAGTTGGCCCTCGCCGGGTGTGGCGATCTCCTCGGCCATGCACGACACCGGCGCCTGCCCGAGGACCTCCTTGGCGCCGCGCACCCGGGTACGCCAGCGACCGAACTCGGCCAGGCCTCCCTCCAGGCCCGGCAACGGCTGCGTGGTGATCGACCAGGCCGCCGGCTTTGGGAACATGGCACCGCCGGGGGTGTCGAAGTGGCCGGTCAAGATGTTGACTACGTCGACCAGCCAACTGGCCAGGCTGCCAAACTCCTGATTGCACAGGCCGATTCGGCCGTACACCACCGACTTCTCGGTGCCGGCCAGTTCGCGCGCCAGTCCACGGATGCGGTCCTCGCCGATGCCGGTGACCGCACTCACCCGCTCCGGCGGCCAGTCCGCGGCGACGCGCCGCATGGTGTCCAGACCCTCGACGTGCGGTCCCGCGTTGACCAGGCCCTCGTCGAAGAGGGTGTGCGCGACGGCCAGCAGCAGCGCCGCGTCGGTGCCCGGCACGATCGGAAGCCACTCGTCGGCCTGGGCGGCGGTCTGGGTGCGGACCGGATCGATAACGATCACCTTGCCGCGCCTGCGAATATCGTTGATCAGCCCCATCACGTCGGGCGCGGCCAGCAGTGAGCCCTGCGACGCGGCGGGGTTGGCGCCCATGATGACCAGCAGGTCGGTGCGCTCGATGTCGGGCACGGGAAAGTTCCACCAGAGGCCGTACATCAGGTGCGACGACAGGTTCTTCGGCCATTGGTCGACCGTGCCCGGCGAATAGGTGATCGGCATCCCGGACATGCCCATCAGCACGCCCGCATACCGGGCAAGCGAAAACGAGTGCGCCAGTGGGTTACCGGTGTAGGCGGTGACCGCGCCGATCCCATACTTTTCGATCACCGGCGTCAGCAGCTCGGTGCAGCGGCGAAAGGCCGCGTCCCAGCTCACCTCGTGCCATTGTCCGTCGCGTTTGATCAGCGGGCGGCGGATGCGGTCCGGATCGTCGTGCACCTGGCCCAGCGATACGCCCTTGGGGCACAGGTGCCCCCGGCTCCAGACGTCGTCACGGTTGCCACGGATGCCGGTCACTTTGCCGCCGTCGACCTGAATTTCCAAGCCGCACATGGCTTCACACAATGGGCAGGTGCGCAGATGCCTGCCGTCGTCGCCGGTTCCCACCCACTCACTGTATTCCGCTACGCACCGTAGCGGAAGTGGCAAAATTCCTCATCAGGACGCCCAGGGGCCGATGCCGCCGACCTTGTCGATGCGGATGCGGGTGAGCAACCCCGGCGGCGCGTCGTCCGGGGGGAACGTCATGTTCGGGTCGCCGAGGATCGGGTTGAGCTGCCGGAGCAGCTCGGGGGCTCCGCCCTCGACGATGCGTGCGGTCCCGGTGACGGAAAGGTAGGGCCGCATCCCCAGCCCCGCCTTGTCCAGCGACACGATCGTGACGGCGACCCGCGGATCCTTGCGGATGTTGCGCACCTTCTTGTGTTCGGCGAGGTGTGCGGTGACGAGTTCGTCGCCCTCGGGTGTCGACTGCAGCGCGACCCAGACCAGGCTCACCTGGGGGCTGCCGTCGGGATTGACGGTGACCAAGGTGGCGTCGGCCCCCTTGCCGATCAGACCGCGTGCCGCGTCGTTGAGGTTCATGCGTTGTGCTACGGTCACGCGCCGCGATTCATTCCCGGCTTGAATCAGATTTGAATATGACCAGTTGGCTGTACAGCGTCGGCCGTCGCTTCTAGCGTCGTGAGCGACATGACCGATCAGCACCCGCCGCCCGATATCGAATACCTCCGCGGTGAAGTGCTGGACCGGATGGACGCCCACCCGTTCGACGACTGGTCCCCCGCCCTGTTGCGTGCCCTCATCGCCGTTTTCGAGCTGAACGGGGTCACGCCGGCGCCGGCGCGGCGCGGTTTCCGGCCGTATCTCGTCAGGTAGCGCGCCGCGATTAGGCTCGCGCCGTGGAGATGTGGGAATTGGTCGCCCGCGAGCGGATCCGCGACACCCTCGCGCGGTACAACTGGTCGGGCGATGCCGGCCGGGTCGACGGTCTTGCCGAAACGTTCTGCGCCGACGGCGTCCTCGAGATCCGCGGGTCGCAGCCGCTGCGCGGGCGCGCCGAGATCGCGTCGTTCCTGGGCGGTATCACCGGAAATGTCGCCGCCCGCGCCGACGCCCGGCCCGTCGTCCGGCACAACGTCGCCAACGTGCTCTTCACCGGCCTCACGCGCGACGAGGCACACGTGTCGTCCTATTTCACTGTGGTCACCCAGATCGGGCTCGACCATTTCGGCCGCTATCGCGACATCCTGGTGCCCGACGGCGGCACGTGGCTGATCAAGCATCGCAAGGTGACCACCGACTGGGCGGCCCCGAACTCGACGATGGCCCGCCCCTCAGACTGAATCGGGCGGCGAGGCCCCGATCGTCAGGACGCTGAGCCGGCAGCCCTGCGGACCGGCGAGCCAGGCGTGGTCGACGCCGGTGACCACCACGCCGTCCCCGACCGCCAAACGGTGCGCCCCGTCGTCCAGGATCAGGTCCACCGAGCCCGAGAGCACCACGTCGAAATCGACGGTGTCGGTGTGGTGCATGGCGAATTCGGCGCCGGGCGCGTATTCGATCGCCGCCCAGCGCAGCGCGCCGGGCGCGACGACCAGGTCGAGGAGGTCCGCGGCGCGGCCGCCCGCGGCCGAAATCGACGGCGGGGACGGCGCCGCGTAGAGCACCGACTAGAGGAGGCCGCCCAGAGCGGCGTCGCCCTGCATGGCGACGGTGCCGTCCTGCGCGGCGCACGACCGCCCGGATTCGTCAACGCCGGTGACCAGCAAGCGCATGCCCGAAGACTGTAGACGAGGGCCGGCTGACCGATGGGCGGAACACCGCTCCCGCTCGACGCGGCGGCATGGCAGGGTGACATGCGTGACGGACACACGTGAACTCGTCGAGCAAGACCTGCGCGAAATCAGCACCCCGAAGGGCGCATTGCGCTACTACGACTGCGGCCCGAATTCGGGGCCGACGCTGCTCTTCCTGCACGGCTCCGGCCCCGGCGTCACCGGTTGGCGCAACTTTCGCGGCATCCTGCCCGCCTTCGCCGAGCACTTTCGCTGCCTGGTCCTGGAATTTCCGGGCTTCGGGGTCAGCGACGACTTCGGCGGCCACCCGATGGTCGACGCGTTCGGCGCCGTGTCGCCGTTGTTGGAGGGGCTCGGCGTCGACAAGACGCACATCGTCGGCAATTCGATGGGCGGCGGCGTCGGCATCAACTTCGCCATCCGCAATCCGGACCGCGTCGGCCGGCTGGTGACGATCGGCGGAATCGGCACCAACATCTTCAGCCCCAGCCCCAGTGAGGGCATCCGGCTGCTGCAGGAGTTCGTCGAGGACCCGACGCGTCAGCGCCTCGTCGACTGGCTCAAGTCGATGGTCTACGACCAGGCCTTGGTCACCGACGAACTCGTCGAGGAACGCTGGCAGCTGGCGACGGACCCCGAGACCCTGGCCGCCGCGCGACGCATGTACGGCAGGGCGGCGTTCGCCGGGATGAACGCCGCGATGGCGGCCTCTGACCGGCCGCAGCCGTGGGCGGTCATGCACAAGCTGGCCGCGCCCACGCTGTTGACCTGGGGCCGAGACGACCGGGTGAGCCCGCCCGACATGGCGCTCATCCCGATGCGCACCATCCCCAACGCCGAACTGCACATCTTCCCGAACTCCGGGCACTGGGCCATGATCGAGGCCAAGGAGGCGTTCGAAAGCACGGTCCTCGCGTTCCTGTCCCGCTAGACCGATCCGGCAAGCCCCTTCGTCAAGAGCGCGTGCGCGTCCGGGTTGCCGTCGAGGACCCGGCTGGTCCGGGTGGCGATCTGCCAGCGGTCGTCGATCCTTTTCAGGGCGAAATGGTGGGCGGTGGCCCGCCACACGCGATAACCGTCCTTTTCGGAGCCGTCGCGGACGAGCACCAGCGATTCGCAGACCGCCACCGCCTCGTCGCCGTCGAGCGTGACGACGCAGGGACCCAGAAAGTGGCTGCAGCCCCTGGCCACCAGCTTCTGGTGGGCGTCCGAGGCGATCATGGCGTGGACGTCCGCCCGGCTGTTCATGCGCCACCCGTCTACGTCATAGACCCCGTCGACCGCCCACAGCCGCGCGGCCGCGTCCGCATCCCCGGCGTCCACCGCCGGGCCGTAGGAAGCGATCAGCTGCCGGATGTCGCGGTCGTCTTCGAGCCGGCGCAACCGCGCCGCCAGTTCATCGAGTTCGGTCATCGTCGCGCTCCTTCGCTGCCTTCGGAAAGATGAACACGCCTTCGGCCGTCACCGTAATCCCGCCGCTGTCGGCGATGTGGCCCCTTGCGAAGGTCTTCAGGCCGTCGATGCGGTCGACGTGTGCCTCGACGCGCACCGGGCCCAGGGGTGTTCCGCGCACGTAGCGCAATGTCAGCGTGCCGGTGTAGGCGGGGCGCCCCGGCTGGTGGGCCGTTGCACCGAGGACGTGATCGAGGATCAACGCGCACACGCCGCCGTGGACGTGGCCGGGCGGCCCCTCGTAGGCCGCACCGAGCGTGACATCGGTCCACACCGCACCCTCGGCATCGCGATGAACCACCAGCGGGGGCGCGACTGGATTTCGGACACCGATCAACACATTGCCCGATGCGACGGGTTGTCCGTCGTCGGTCGGGCGGATACCGAACGAGCCTGGCATCAGGACTGCGCTCAACTGCTCGACCGCGCGATCCACGTTCGCCTTGGCCGCCGCGACGGAGGCCGCTCCCGCCTCCGTACGGATGGTGACGTCGATGAGGCGGCGCACGGATTCGGTGAGCGACTGATACACATCTGAGTCGCCGTTGCGGTCAGTCATGCCCGCCGCCTCCTCAACGTTGGGTTGCGCCCGCGTCGACGGGCAGGGCCGCTGCGGTGATGTACCGCGCTTCATCGGAGGCGAGAAACAGTGCGGCGTTGGCCACGTCCACGGCCTCGATCCACGGCACCGCAAGCATGTTCATGTTGCGGGCCGCCTCGGCGAATTCGGCATGCGTGGGCGGCCGGTTCAGGTCGGGACGGAACGCGCTCCGCACGGCGTCGTTCTGGATCATCGGCGTGTCGACGTTGGTGGGGTGAACGCAATTCACTCGGACGTTATGGGGCGCAAGCTCCTTGGCAAGGCCGCGCATCAGCCCGACAACGCCGTGCTTGGCGGCGGTGTAATGCGCGACGCCGACCAGCCCGCGCAGTCCCGCGATGGAGTCCGTCAGCACCATCGCACCGCCGCCACGTGCGATCAGGTGCGGCGCACTCGCCCGGCAGGTGTGCCAGACGCCGGTGAGGTTCACGTCCAGCATCGTGCGCCACGCGTTTTCGTCGAGTTCGAGCGCCGGCCCGCGCGAGGTGATTCCGGCGGTTGCGCACACAACGTCCAGTCCCCCGAACCGCTTGGCCCCCCGGTCGGTCGCGGCCTGCACCCCCGTAAGGTCGCGCACGTCGACGATTTCGGTGTGCACCCGGGTTCCGGTGTCGGAGACCAAAGCGGCCGTTTGGTCGAGGTCGGCGGGAGTGCTGGGCGGGATCATGACGGTTTCGACCGGTCCGCACACGTCCAGCGCCACAATGTCCGCGCCCTCCTGCGCGAACCGGACGGCCTGGGCGCGCCCGATCCCGCGCGCCGCACCCGTTATCAACGCGACTTTGCCTCGCAGCCGCCCGCTCACGTCGTCTTCTGGGTCAGACCCGCGTCGATGACGAGCTGGGTCCCGGTGATGTAGCGCGCCTGGTCGGAGGCCAGGAACACCACGGCGTTGGCCACGTCGACGGGTTCCACCCAGGGCACCGGCAGTAGATTGCGCGCCTGCAGCACCTCGGCGGCGTCGGCGGCCGTCGGGTTGTCCAGGTCGGGGCGCAGGCGCCGGAACGTCTGTTCGTTGAGCACCATTGGGGTGGCGACCGCTCCGGGGTGCACGGTGTTGACCCGAATGCTGCGCGGCCCGAGCTCGTTGGCGAGGCTGCGCGCCAGGCCCACCACCGCATGTTTGCTCGCGGTGTAGTGCGCGGTGTTGGGTGTGCCGCGAATCCCGTTGGTGGAGCCGATGATGACGATGGCCCCGCCCTGCCCCCCGATGTGCGGCACGGCCGCCTTGATCGTGTGCCACACGCCGGTCAGGTTGATGTCCAGCGTGCGCTGCCAGTCCACCGGGTCAAGTTCCCATGCAGGCGCGCCCGAGAGGTGAATTCCGGCGTTGGCGACGACGACGTCGAGGCGCCCCAGCGCAGCGACACCATCATCGATCGCGGCGGTCAGCGTCTCCAGGTCGCTGACATCGGCGAGGCCCGCCGCGCAGCGCCGGCCCCTCTTCTCGACTTCCGTTGCGAGATCGCGCAATTCCGCGGCGAGCGCCGGAGCGTCGACTGCGATGACGTCGGCACCCTCGTCGGCGAACCGCTGACAGTGCACGCGACCCGTGCCCCGGGCGGCACCGGTCACCACCGCGACCTTGCCGCACAATCCCGTCATCGCGGCATCTTAACCAGATCGAAGCCCTTGTATCCGGCATCGGCGACCTCGGCGCAGATGTCGTTGTAGGTCGCGAACCCGCCGATGAACAACATGAAGCCCTTGGGCTTTCCGGGCACGTTGGCGCCCATGTACCAGGAGTTCGCCTGGGTGAACAAGGTGGCCTCGGCCAGCCGGGCGCATTCGGCGCCCCAGCCATCGACGGCGTCGCGGGTCGCTTCGATGGCGGCGTACCCGTGGTCGTCGAGGTATTCGATGGCCAGAGCGATCCAGTTCACCTGCGCCTCCGCGTGCAGGACCATGTTGGCCAGCACCGCGGGCGCCCCGGGGCCCGAGATCAGGAAGAGATTCGGGAACCCGTCGACGCCCAGGCCCAGGTAGGTGCGTGGCCCGTGCCCCCAGGCGTCGCGTAATCGCGCACCACCGCGGCCACCGATGTCGATCTTGGCTAGCGCGCCGGTCAGCGCATCGAAACCCGTTGCCAATACGATCATGTCGAGATCGTAGTGCGCGTCGGTAGTGCTGATCCCGGTCGCGTCGACGGAAACGATCGGTGTGGCGCGCACGCTGATCAGTGACACGTTGGGCCGGTTGTACGTCTGAAAGTAGTTGCTGTCGGTGCAGATCCGCTTGGTCCCGATCGGGTGATCGTCGGGGATCAGTAGGTCGGCCACCGCCGGATCGTCGATAACGGCCCGGACCTTCTCTTCGTAGAACTTACGCGCCTCGTCGTTGGCCGCGAGGTCCGTCATCTGGTCGGGAAATGTTTTGGAGAACAGCACGCCGCCCAGCCGCCATCGCGTCTCGAAGGCCGCACGGCGCTCCTCCGGCGTGAAATCCAGCGTCGGCTTCGACGCGGTGACGTGCGGTGATCCGCCGCCACTGCGCCAGGACAGCCGGCGCCGCTCCGCATAGCCTGCCTTGATCTCGTCGAGCTCCGCGGCCGACAACGGCTTGTTGCCCGCCGGCACGCTGTAGTTGGGGGTGCGCTGAAAGACGTAGAGATGCGCGGCCCGCTCGGCGATGATCGGAATCGATTGGATGCCAGACGATCCGGTGCCGATCACCGCCACCCGCTTGCCGGTGAAGTCGACGTGCTCGTGCGGCCACGCCGCGGTGTGGTAGACCTCGCCCGCGAACGAATCAAGCCCGGCGAAGTCGGGGGTCAGGGCGGCCGACAGCGGGCCCGTTGCCATGAGGCAGAACCGCGCCGAAAACACCGGCCCGCCGTCGGTGCTGACCGTCCACCGCAGCGTCGTCTCGTCGAGCGCGGCGGACACGACGCGAGTGTCGAACGCGATGTCGCGGCGCAGGTCGAGTTTGTCGGCGACCCAGTTCAGGTACGCGAGGATCTCCGCCTGCGTGGCGTACTTCTCGGTCCAGGTCCACTCGCGCTGCAACTCTTCGGAAAACGAGTAGCAGTAGTCGACACTCTCGACGTCGCAGCGCGCACCGGGATAGCGGTTGTGGTACCACGTGCCGCCCAACTCGGGCGCCGCCTCGAGCACACGCACCGACAGCCCTTGGCCGCGCAGCCTGTAGAGGGCATACAGACCGGCGAACCCGGCGCCGACCACTACGACGTCTACGGGTTGCACGTCGGCATCGCTCACAAGCAATGACGGTAGGGCTCGCCGCACCGGTCGCCGGCCGGGTTCCCGGTCACCGGAAGCTCAGGTCGAGCTTTCCTGGCCGGCGAGCGTCGGGAAGGCCTCATTTCGGCGGCCCGGGCCCGCCCGGGGAGCGCGGATCGGCACATCGAGTTGCGACCGCATTTACGTCCGCTCATCGGGAACGCCTTCGACTTTGGCGCCGACTGCGGTAGACCATTACTAAGCCCCCACACGTAAGGACGAACAAAATGACCGAGCGGGTACTCGATCGGGTCGTGGCCATGGCCGACCAGCTGCGTGACCAGGCCGCCGAAGCTGAAAGGATCGGCCGGCTCACCGACGACAGCGTGAAGCTGATGAAGGGCGCCGGCCTGATCCGGATGCTGCAGACCAAGCAATACCAGGGGTTCGAGGTGCACCCCCGCGAGTTCGCCGAGACGACCATGGCCACCGCGGCGCTGGACCCGGCGGCCGGCTGGATTGTCGGCGTGGTCGGCGTGCACCCCTACCAATTGGCCTACGCGGACCCGAAGGTCGCCGCCGAAATCTGGGCCGACGACGTCGACACCTGGATGGCGTCCCCGTACGCACCGCAGGGCGTCGCGAAGCCCGTCGACGGGGGTTACATCTTCAACGGCCGCTGGCAGTTCAGCTCGGGCACCGACCACTGCGACTGGATCATCCTGGGCGCGATGCTCGGCAACGAGCAGGGCATCCCGCTGATGCCGCCCCAGATGCTGCACATGATCCTGCCCCGCAAGGACTACGAGATCATCGAGGATTCGTGGAATGTGGTGGGGCTGCGCGGGACCGGCTCCAAGGACGTCATCGTCAAGGACGCGTTCGTCCCGGCCTATCGGACGATGGACGCCACCAAGGTGATGGACGGCACCGCCCAGCGCGAGGCGGGAATGACGGAGCCGCTGTATTTGATGCCGTGGTCGACGATGTTCCCCCTTGGCATTTCGGCGGCCACGATCGGCATCGCCGAGGGGGCGCTGGCCGCGCACCTCGACTACCAGCGCGAGCGCGTCGGCGCCACCGGAACCGCGATCAAGGACGACCCGTACGTCATGCACGCCATCGGCGAGGCCGCGGCCGACATCAACGCCGCGCGCCAGGAACTGCTGGCCAACGCCGACCGCATCTACGACATGGTCTCGGCCGGCAATGAGGTGTCCTTCGCCGACCGCGCGGCGGGCCGCCGCACGCAGGTTCGCGCGGTGTGGCGCGCGGTCGCGGCGGTCGACGAGATCTTCGCCCGCTCGGGGGGCAACGCGGCGCGAATGGACAAGCCGCTGCAGCGCTACTGGCGCGACGCGCACGTCGGCCTGCTGCATGCCATTCACGTCCCCGGCACGACGTATCACGCCTCGGCGCTGAGTTCGCTGGGCATCGAGCCGCCCGAGGGCCCGCTGCGGGCCCTGATTTAGGAGCAGCCATGACCGACCTGAAAAGCCTTGGCTACATCACCATTTCGACCAACGACATCGATCGCTGGCGCCAGTTCGCCTTCGGCGTCCTCGGTTTCGCGGAAGGCACGGGACCCGATCCGTCGGCGCTGTACCTGCGGATGGACGAGCGCGCGGCCCGGCTCATCGTCGTTCCCGGCGAGACCGACCGGGTGCTCACCATCGGCTGGGAGGTGCGCGACCGTCCGGCCCTGCAACGGGTCAAGGCGACCCTCGACGGGGCCGGGGTGCCGTTCAAACAGCTGTCCACCGAGGACGCCGAGACCCGCCGGGTGGACGAGGTGATCACCTTCGACGACCCGGCCGGCACGACGGTCGAGGTGTTTCACGGCGCCGTGCTCGACCACAGCCCGGTGATCACGCCGTTCGGTGCGAGGTTCGTCACCGGGGACCAGGGACTGGGCCATGTCGTGGTGCCCGCGATGGATCCGAACGGCCTGTTCGACTTCTACACCGAGGTGCTGGGTTTCCGTTCCCGCGGCGCGTTCCGGGTGCCGTTACCCAAGGAGTTCGGCCCGATTCGGGTTCGATTCCTCGGCATCAACGAGCGCCACCACAGCATGGCGATCGTCCCCGCCATGCATCAGCGCGACCCGCGGCTGGTCCACATCATGGTGGAGGTCGACACCCTCGACGCCGTGGGTCAGGCCCTCGACCGCGTCAACGCCGAGGGCTTCCAACTGTCCTCCACCCTGGGGCGGCACACCAACGACAAGATGGTGTCGTTCTACGTCCGGGCACCCGGCGACTGGGACATCGAGTTCGGCACCGACGGCATGCGCGTCGACGAAACGTACTACAGCGCTGAGGAAATCACCGCCGACAGCTACTGGGGCCACCAGTGGACCGGCGAGATGCCTGCCGCGATGAAGCCATGACACCCGACCTGGACGTCACGCCCATCGCTGCGTCATCGATCGCGTCATGGGATCAGGAGGCCGACGTCGTGATCGCCGGCTACGGGGTCGCCGGCGCCGCCGCGGCGGTGGAGGCGGCCCGCTCGGGCGCCGACGTGTTGGTCCTGGAACGCGCCGGGTCCTGGGGCGGCGCGGCGGCGATGGCCGGTGGCTTCATCTATCTCGGCGGCGGCACGCCCCTGCAAAAGGCCTGTGGCTTCACCGATTCCGTCGAGAACATGGCGGCTTTCCTCAACGTCGCGATGGGCCCGGGCGCCGACGAGGACCGGATCGCCGACTACTGCGCCGGCAGCGTCGCCCACTTCGACTGGCTGGTCGGCTGTGGCGTGCCCTTCAAGGCGGAGTTCTTCTCCGAACCGGGCTGGGAACCGATGGGCGACCAGGGCCTGATGTACAGCGGGGGCGAAAACGCCTACCCGTTCAACACGATTGCCACGCCGGCGCCGCGCGGTCACGTCCCGCAGATGTCGAACAAGAAGCAGGGCGAGGCCAGCGCGGGGTACATGCTGATGAAGCCGCTCGTCGAGACGGCTTCGGCGGCCGGCGCGCGGGCGCTGTACGACGTGCGGGTGCAGCGCCTGGTCGTCGAATCCGACGGCAGGGTCGTCGGCATCCACGCCCGCCAGTACGGCGCCGAACTGACGGTCCGGGCCCGCACCGGTGTCGTGCTCGCGACCGGCAGCTTCGCCTACAACGACGCGATGGTGGCGCGCTACGCGCCGCGGATCGCCGGGCGCCCCGCCGCGTCCATCGAGCAGCACGACGGACAGGCCATCCGGATGGCGCAGGCGCTCGGCGCCGACCTGGCCCACATGGACGCCACCGAGGTGGCGATCTTCATCGACCCGCAGCAACTGGTGCGGGGCATCCTGGTCAACGGCCGCGGCCAGCGTTACGTCGCGGAGGACACCTACCCGGGCCGGGTCGGGCAACTCACCCTGTATCAGCAGGACAACACCGCCTACCTGATCATCGACGACGACGCGCAGCAGGAGGCGATGGCCTCGTGGTCGCCCAAGTTCATGCTGCGGCAGCCAACCTGGGTGGCCGACACCGTGGCCGACCTGGAAGGCGAGATGGGGCTGGCGCCCGGTTCGCTGCAGGCCACCGTCGCCGCCTACAACGAGGCCGCCGCCCGCGGCGAGGACCCGCTCCTGCACAAGAAGCCCGAGTGGATCAAGCCGATCGGCTCTCCGGTCGGCGCCATCGACTTGCGTGAGAACACCGGCGGTTTCACCTTGGGCGGGCTGGCCACCACGCTGGACGCGGCGGTGCTGCACGTCAGCGGGGAACCCATCCCCGGGCTGTTCGCGGCCGGCCGTTCGACCGCGGGACTGGCCGCGTGGGGCTACGCCAGCGGCGTCTCGCTCGGTGATGGCAGCTTCTACGGCCGCCGCGCGGGCCGCTCCGCCGCCAAGGGCTGAACCTTCTTCCTGTGCCGGGCACGGGCTTCCGACAAATTCCCGAAGGAACGAGCCATGGACGGTGACCGCCTACAAGCACTGCTCGATGAGCGAGAGATCGAGCGAACGCTGAAGCAGTTCGCCCGCGCGATGGACGATCGAAATTGGTCCGCGATGGCCGACATCCTGGCCGACGACGCCGAGGGCGACTTCGGCACCGGACGTCTGTGCGGAAGCGCGGCGATCATCGAGCTGATCCGTGGGTTTCTCGACAATTGCGGCCCGACCCAGCACCTGCTCGGCAACGTTGTCATCGACGCCGACGGGGACACCGCGACCAGTCGCGCCTACGTCCACGATGTCCACCTGCGTTCGGACGCCGACCCGTCGTCGCGGTTCTACACGCTGGGCGACTACACCGACACGTGGCAGCGTCGCCCCGACGGGTCGTGGCGCCTGAAAGAGCGGATCAAAACCAATCGGGCGCACATCGGCACGCTCGACGTCTTCCGGGGCTGACAGGCGACACCTGCGCGGTGCGTGACATCGGCCACAGCGGTGTGGTAGACACTCTTCCTAATAGGAATATGCCAGTCAGTTATAACAGCGGAGGACCGATGACTTCAGCCGTTAAGAGCGTTGAAACCCCCACGGCAGTCATCGACCGAATCTCGCTGGTCCTCGACGCATTCGACGGGCCGGGCCGGCTGACACTGGCACAGATCGTGCGGCGCACCGGCCTGCCCCGCTCCTCGGCGCATCGCATGCTCGAGCGCCTGGTACAGCTGCGCTGGCTGCGCCGCAGCGGCCGCGACTACGAGCTCGGCATGCGGCTGGTCGAGCTCGGCTCGCTGGCCGTTCATCAGGACCGCCTGGTGCGTGCGGCCGGCCCCCTGCTGGGCGAATTGCACCGCGCCACAGGGCTCGCCGTGCACCTGGCGGTTCTGGACGGACCGGACGTCGTTTACCTCGACAAGATCGGCGACCAGCGGATCCCGACCCGCGTGGGCGGTCGTCAACCCGCGCACTGCACCGCCGTCGGCAAGGCGATCCTCGCCCACCGCGGCGAGGATGCCGAGCTGGATTTGCGGGTGCGCAAGACGAAGTACTCGATCTGCAGCAGCACCCAGCTGGCCCTGGAATTGGCCAAGGTGCGGGCCCACGGTGTTGCGTTCGAACGCGAAGAGTCGCTGCTCGGATTCGGTTGCGTCGCAGCGCCGATCGGGGGTACCGATGAGGCTACCCAGGCGATGGCCGCGGTCTCGGTGTGCGGCCCGATGAATCGCATGATGTTCGATCAGCGACTGACCGCCCCCGTACGCATGACGGCGATGCGCATCTGGCGCAATGTCGAAGACGGCCCGCGGCGGGTCGCGCCGACCCTGCAGCCGCTGCGCCCGCTGCGGCCCGCCGTGCAGTACGCGTGACCCTCGATCCACAGATCGCTCCCCTCATCGGGGAGCTGGACGCCGGCTTCCCGCCCGTCCACACCATGACCGGCGCCGAGGCCAGGGCCATCATCCGGGCGCGGTTCGTGCCGGCGTTCCGGCCCGAGCCCGTCGCCCAGGTCCGCGACGACACCGTCGAGGGACCCGGCGGCAACATCGCGGTGCGCCTCTACCGGCCCGACGCCGACGACCCCAGCCTGCCGATTCTCGTCTACGCCCACGGCGGAGGTTTCGTTTTCTGCGATCTGGACAGCCACGACGCGCTGTGCCGCGACCTGGCGAACCGCCTACGGGCAGTTGTCATTTCCGTGGCCTACCGGCTGGCGCCCGAGCATCGCTGGCCGGCAGCCGCCGACGACGTGTACACCGTGACCCGATGGGCGGCACGCAACGCACCGGGATTCGGCGGCGACCCGAACCGCCTGAGCGTCGGGGGCGACAGCGCCGGCGGGAATCTGGCCGCCGTGACCGCGTTGATGGCTCGCGACCGAGGCGACCCCCCGCTGGCCGCCCAATTACTGATTTATCCCGTGATCGCGGCGGACTTCCACACCGAGTCCTATCAACTATTCGGGCGTGGGTTCTACAACCCGACGGCGGCTCTGCAGTGGTATTGGGAGCAGTACGCGCCCGCGGTGGGCGACCGCGCGCACCCGTATGCCACACCCCTGAACGCCGACCTTCGCGGACTGGCCCCGGCCGTCATGGTGATCGCCGGACACGATCCACTGCGCGACGAGGGACTGGCGTTCGGCGCGGCATTGGAGGCCGCCGGTGTGCCGACCGTGCAACTGTGCTACGACGGCGGCATCCACGGCTTCATGACGATGCCGATGCTCGACCTCGCTCACCGGGCCCGGCACGAGGCCGCTGCCGCGCTGGCCGGTGTCTTGCGGCGATAGCGCGTCGAGGTGCGCGACGCCTCGACCCTGCTGGACGGACTTCGACGGCCGCTTCCCGATGGTCGGGAATCGAGCGTGCGCCGTCCCGTGCGTGCCATACGGTCGGCTCAGTGTCAGGGTGAGGTTGCCGCTTGTTGCGGTGGTTGGATCCTGATCACCTGGTGTCTGGCTCATAGGGTCGCTG
>NZ_LZIS01000045.1 GCF_001667015.1 Mycobacterium sp. E3198
CCGTGCGCAGCTGCTGGACGGGGTCCTCGTGCTCGACGGGCAGATACGGCAGCATCGCCGAGCTCACCGGCGCCGGCACCAGGGTCCGCAGCGAGTCCGCGCGCGGCTCCTCCCCGCGGCGCAGCAGCACCCGCCGGAAGCCCTCGGTGATGGCCGCCAGCGCAACGTCGTTGACGGTCACCCCGAATTTGCGGCACACCTTGTCGACGTCGGCGGCGGGGACCCGGACCGTGCCGTAGCGCCGCATGACGGGACTGGCCGGTAGCCGACCCGCCGGCCACACGGCGCCGACGAGGGTCCCGGCGATCGCGGCGACCCGGCCCAGGGCGCCGGCCCGGGCGGGCTGGGGCGTCGGCGAAACCCGCTCGGCACCAACATCTTTGACCAAGGCGTCATCGCCGGCGTCGTCGCAGAGCCGGGTGAGCAGGTGGGCGGCCGAGTTGCCGTCGGCGACGTCGTGGTGGGTCTTGATCAGGATCGCCCAGCGGTTGCCCCTCAGGCCCTCGATGACCCAGCACTCCCACGGCGGGCGGTTCAGGTCGAGGGGACGCTCCAGGGCGAAGGCGATGGCCTGGGACAGCTGGGTGTCGTCGCCCGGACGGGGGATCGCGACCCGGCGCACATGATGGGCGACGTCGACTTCCGGACAGTCGATCCACTCGAAGTCCTGGGCCCGCAGCAGCTGCGCGCAGCGCGGTATCGACCGAAACCGTTCGGCCAGAAGCTCTTTCAGCAGCGCGCCATCGGGGGCCGGGCCGTCGACGATGGCGACCGCGCCGATCGCCAGGCTGGCGTGCTGTTCGGGATCGGAAGCCTTGAGGTAAGCCGTGTCCAGTGCCTTCGCTTGCGCCATGCTCAGTCCCGCCCGTCGTTTTTTGCCCTCGTACCAGTATCTGCGCGGCGCCCGCCGGGCGATAGGCCGGCAGCGTTAAGAACGTGTTTAGACCCGTTTAACAGAGCCGCTGACATTCGAACATATATTCGAGTAGCCTCGGAAGTGTGGGCTGGTTCAACGGGCCGCCGAGTTGGGCGGAGATGGAGCGGGTGCTCGACGGCAAGCCGCGCCATGCCGGTGCGCCGGTGGACCCACCGGAGGACGCCCCGCTGTCGCGCAAGCGCGGCACCTACCGGCCGCCGGGCGACGCCCGGCCGGCCCGCTCGTCGATCCCGTATGCCGAGTTGCACGCGCATTCGGCGTTCAGCTTCCTCGACGGCGCCAGCACCCCCGAGGAGCTCGTCGAGGAGGCCGCCCGGCTGGGCCTGCGCGCCCTGGCGCTCACCGACCACGACGGCCTGTACGGGGCGGTGCGGTTCGCCGAAGCCGCCGCCGAACTCGAGCTGAACACCGTGTTCGGCGCCGAGCTGTCGCTGGGGCCGGGCGCGCGCACCGAGACGCCGGATCCCCCCGGCCCGCACCTGCTGGTGCTGGCCCGCGGCCCGGAAGGCTACCGGCGGCTGTCGCGGCAGTTGGCCGCGGCGCACCTGGCCGGCGGGGAGAAGGGCAAGCCGCGCTACCACCTCGACGCGCTGCTCGAGGCCGCCGGCGGGCACTGGCACATCCTGACCGGGTGCCGCAAAGGCCATGTGCGCCAGGCGCTGTCGCACGGACCGGAGGCCGCGGAGCGGGCGCTGGCCGACCTGGTGGACCGGTTCGGGGCGGACCGGGTCAGCGTCGAGCTGACCCGGCACGGCCACCCGCTCGACGACGAACGCAACGCGGCGCTGGCCGCGCTGGCGCCGCGCTTCGGCGTCGGCGTCGTCGCCACCACCGGGGCGCATTTCGCCCACCCGTCGCGCGGCCGGCTGGCCATGGCGATGGGCGCCATCCGGGCCCGGCAGTCCCTGGACGACGCCGCCGGGTGGCTGGCCCCGCTGGGTGGCTCGCACCTGCGGTCCGGGGAGGAGATGGCTCGCTTGTTCGGCCAGCGGCCCGATGCGGTGACGGCCGCTGCCGAGCTCGGCGAGCAGTGCTCGTTCGGGCTGGCGCTCATCGCGCCGCAGCTGCCGCCGTTCGACGTGCCCGACGGGCACACCGAGGACAGCTGGCTGCGGCACCTCACGATGGCCGGGGCGCGCGACCGCTACGGACTCCCCGAATCGGCGCCGCGCGCGTACGCTCAGATCGAGCACGAGCTGAAAGTCATTGCGCACCTGACCTTTCCGGGATACTTCCTGGTGGTGCACGACATCGCCCGGTTCTGCCGGGAAAACAACATCCTGTGCCAGGGCCGGGGATCGGCGGCCAATTCCGCGGTCTGCTACGCCCTGGGCGTCACGGCGGTGGACCCGGTGGCCAACGAGCTGCTCTTCGAGCGCTTCCTGTCGCCCGCCCGCGACGGGCCGCCCGACATCGACATGGACATCGAATCGGACCAGCGCGAGAAGGTCATCCAGTATGTCTACGACCGCTACGGCCGCGACTACGCCGCCCAGGTCGCCAACGTCATCACCTACCGGGGCCGGATCGCGGTGCGCGACATGGCCCGCGCCCTGGGGTTTTCGCAGGGGCAGCAGGACGCGTGGAGCAAGCAGATCAGCCACTGGAACGGGTTGGCCGACTCGCCGGACATCGAGGACATCCCGCCGCAGGTGATCGAGCTGGCCAACCAGATCCGGAACCTGCCGCGGCACATGGGCATCCATTCCGGCGGCATGGTGATCTGCGACCGCCCGATTGCCGACGTGTGCCCGGTGGAGTGGGCGCGCATGGAGAACCGCAGCGTGCTGCAGTGGGACAAGGACGACTGCGCGGCAATCGGTTTGGTGAAGTTCGACCTGCTCGGGCTGGGCATGCTCTCGGCGCTGCACTACGCCATCGACCTGGTGGCCGAGCACAAGGGCATCGAGGTGGACCTGGCCCGCCTCGACCTCTCCGAGCCGGCGGTCTACGAGATGCTGTGCCGCGCCGATTCCGTCGGCGTGTTCCAGGTGGAGTCGCGGGCGCAGATGGCCACCCTGCCGCGGCTACGGCCGCGGGTGTTCTACGACCTGGTGGTGGAAGTGGCGCTGATCCGCCCCGGGCCCATCCAGGGCGGGTCGGTGCACCCCTACATCCGGCGGCGCAACGGCGTCGACCCGGTCGTCTACGACCACCCGTCTATGGAGTCCGCGCTGCGAAAGACGCTGGGGGTGCCGCTGTTTCAGGAGCAGCTGATGCAGCTCGCCGTCGACTGCGCCGGTTTTTCCGCCGCCGAGGCCGACCAGCTGCGGCGCGCCATGGGCTCCAAGCGTTCGACCGAACGGATGCGACGGCTGCGCGGCCGGTTCTACGACGGCATGCGCGCGCTGCACGGCGCCACCGGCGAGGTGATCGACCGCACCTACGAAAAGCTGGAGGCCTTCGCCAATTTCGGCTTCCCCGAAAGCCACGCGCTGTCCTTCGCGTCGCTGGTGTTCTACTCGTCGTGGTTCAAGCTGCACCACCCGGCGGCGTTCTGCGCGGCGCTGCTGCGCGCGCAGCCGATGGGCTTCTACTCGCCGCAGTCGCTGGTGGCCGACGCGCGCCGGCACGGCGTGGCGGTGCGCGGCCCGGACGTCAACGCCAGCCTGGCGCACGCCACCCTCGAGAACGAAGGGACGGAGGTCCGGCTTGGCCTGGGTGCGGTCCGTCACATCGGCGACGACCTGGCCGAGCGGCTGGTCGACGAGCGAAAGGCCCACGGCCCCTTCGCATCCCTGCTGGACCTGACCACCCGCCTGCAGCTGTCCGTGCCGCAGACCGAGGCGCTGGCCACGGCCGGGGCGCTGGGCTGCTTCGGGATGTCCCGGCGCGAGGGGCTGTGGGCGGCCGGGGCGGCCGCCACTCAGCGCCCGGACCGGTTGCCCGGGGTGGGCTCGTCGTCGCACATCCCGGCGCTGCCGGGGATGAGCGAGCTGGAGCTGGCCGCCGCCGACGTGTGGGCCACCGGCGTCTCGCCGGACAGCTACCCGACGCAGTTCCTGCGCGGGGACCTGGACGCGCTGGGCGTGGTGCCCGCCGAGGCGTTGTTGGACGTGCCCGACGGCGACCGCGTGCTGATCGCCGGCGCGGTGACCCACCGGCAGCGGCCAGGGACGGCCCAGGGCGTGACGTTTCTCAACCTCGAGGACGAGACCGGGATGGTCAATGTCCTCTGCACTCCGGGGGTGTGGGCGCGGCACCGCAAGCTGGCCAACACCGCGCCGGCCCTGCTGGTGCGCGGTCAGGTGCAAAACGCCAGCGGCGCCGTCACCGTCGTCGCCGAGCGGCTGGGCCGCATCACGCTGGCGGTGGGCTCGCGCTCGCGCGACTTCCGGTGAGCCGCCTAGCATCTGTGAAATGTCCAAGGTTTGGTTTCTCACGGGCGCCTCACGCGGGTTCGGCCTCGAGATCGCCCGCAAGGCCCTGAACCGAGGAGATCGGGTGGTCGCGACAGCGCGGCGCGCGGATCAGATCCGAACCCGTCTGCCCGGCGCCGACGACGCCCTGCTGCCCGTCGATCTCGACGTCACCGATGCGGAGCAGGTGCGGCGGGCCGTCGAATCCGCGGTCGACGCGTTCGGCCGGATCGACGTGGTGGTGAACAACGCCGGCCGCGGACTGCTCGGGGCCGTCGAGGAGGCGTCCGACGCCGCGGTCCGCGCCGTCTATGAGGTCAACGTGTTCGGCACCCTGAATGTGCAACGGGCCGTGTTACCGATCATGCGCCGCCAACGCTCCGGCCACATCATCAATCTGAGTTCCGTCGGGGGACTGCTCGGCTCGGCCGGGTGGGGCATCTACTGCTCCACCAAGTTCGCGGTGGAGGGGTTCAGCGAGGCGCTGGCCCAGGAGGTCCGGTCGTTGGGAATCTGGGTCACCATCGTCGAACCCGGCTATTTCCGCACCGACTTCCTCGACGCCTCCAGCCTCGGAACCGAAGAAAACGTCATAGCGGACTACGACTCCACCGCGGGTGCCACACGCACCCATGCCGCCGACGTCAACCACGAGCAGCCGGGCGACCCGGTGAAGGCGGCCGCGGCCATCGTCGACCTCGCCTCGGCATCCGAGCCGCCGGTGCACCTGCTGCTCGGCGCCGACTGCCTCGCCGCGGTCGAGAACAAGATCAGGACCCTGCAGGCCGACATCGACAACTGGCGCGCCGTCTCGACCTCGACCGACCACGACTAGACCGCGAGCGCTCTTGCGTTAAGCGGGCGTCGTCCAGACTTTGGTCGGGGTGATCGCCAACCGGGTGCTGAAGGCGTCCATCGAGATCCCCTCGGTCGACTCCAATTCCTTCGCGAGCTCGCCGTACTTCGCCCAGTAGGGTTCGTCATCCGCGCAATTCACCCCGGTTGCGTCCACCGTCGCGGTCCCGGCAACGACGATGATGCCGCCGCCGTTACCATCCGAATCCAGGTTCAGGCTCACTTTGGGGTGTGCCTTGATGTGGGCGACCTTGCCGGCCTGAGGCATGGAGTAGACCGTCAGCTTGGTGCCGTCGAAGTAGAACCAGACCAGCCGGGGAACCGGTTGTCCCGATTTGGCGACCGTGGTCAGCCACCCGAAGTTGTCGGACTCGAGCCTGCTGGAAACCTCTTGTGTCAGTTCGACTGTCATGAGGCCAACGGTAGTCTCCACACATGACCCTCAACCTGTCCGTCGACGAAGTCCTCACCACCACCCGCTCGGTCCGCAAGCGCCTCGACTTCGACAAGCCGGTGGGTCGCGACGTCCTGATGGAATGCCTCGACTTGGCGCTGCAGGCGCCGACGGGCTCGAACTCGCAGGGCTGGCAATGGGTGTTCGTCGAGGACGCCGACAAGAAGAAGGCGCTCGGCGACATCTACCTGTCCAACGCGCGCGGCTACCTCAGCGCGCCCGGCGCCCAATACGCCGACGGTGACGCCCGCAGTGAGCGGATGGGCAAGGTGCGCGACTCCGCCACCTACCTCGCCGAGCACATGCACGAGGCGCCGGTGCTGATGATCCCGTGCATCGAAGGCCGCGAGGACAAGACGCCGCTGGGCGGCGTGTCGTTCTGGGCGTCGCTGTTCCCGGCGGTCTGGAGCTTCTGCCTGGCGCTGCGCTCGCGGGGCCTGGGCTCCTGCTGGACCACGCTGCACCTGCTGCGCGACGGCGAGAAGCAGGCGGCCGACGTGCTCGGCATCCCCTACGAGAAGTACAGCCAGGGCGGGCTGTTCCCGATCGCCTACACCAAGGGCACCGACTTCCGGCCGGCCAAGCGGCTGCCCGCCGAGCAGCTCACGCACTGGAACGCCTGGTAGCTCAGGTCGCGGATCACATAGACAGGGGCCAGACCTCGACGACGCCGTGGGCGACGGCGCAGGGTGTTTGGCTCACCCGCTCGATCGCCGTTGCGAGGTCCTCGGCCTCCAACACGGCGAACCCGGCGATCGGCAGCCCCGAATGCAGATACGGCCCGGACTCGGTCCGCACCCCCGAACCGTCCGGATTGCGCACCTGAACCGGGCGGCCGGCAATCCCGATGAGCGCCCCGGCCGCGCGCAACGCATCGTCGCGCTCGTGCGCGGCCTGTTTGCATTCGTCGCTCACGCGGTCGTACCCGGCCGCGTCCCCGTAACCGATCGTGATGAAGGTAGCCATGTCAAGGCTGACTCGGGCGCGGCCCGGTATTCATCGCGTCAAACGGCCCCGGCGTAGCCATGCTGACGCCACGCCTCGTAGACGGCGACCGCGGCGGCGTTGGACAGGTTCAGCGAGCGCCGGCCGGCCAGCATCGGGATGCGCACCTGTGCGGTGATGTGCTCGTCCGCCAGGGTCGCCGCGTCCAGCCCGTCGGGTTCGGGCCCGAACATCAACACGTCGCCGGCGGCGTAGTCGACGTCGGCGAACCACGTGGTCGCGTGCGCGGTGAACGCGAAAACCCGCTCCGGCGCCAGCGCCTCCCAGGCGGCCCGCAGCGACGGGTGCACGGTGACCGACGCGAGGTCGTGGTAGTCCAGGCCGGCCCGCCGCAGTTTGGGTTCGGACAGATCGAAGCCCAGCGGCTCGACCAGATGCAGTTCGGCGCCGGTGGCGGCAGCCGTCCGGATGGCGTTGCCGGTGTTGGGCGCGATGCGCGGCGAATAGAACAGCACCTTGAACACGCACGCCATCCTGCCCGGGTCGTCGCTTGGGATAATGCTGGCATGGTCGAACAGAGCATCTGGATGCAGAAGGTGGCAGCGGATCCCGGACACTCGCACTGGTATGTCGAGCGCTTCCGCGCCATGGCACGCGCCGGTGACGACCTGCTCGGCGAGGCTCGCCTGGTGGACGCGATGGCGCCGCGCGGCGCCCACATCCTGGATGCCGGCTGCGGCCCGGGCCGGTTGGGCGGTCACCTGGCCAGGGCCGGTCACCGGGTGGTCGGTGTCGACGTCGACCCGGTGCTCATCGAGGCGGCCGAGCACGACCATCCCGGGCCGCGCTGGCTCGTCGGCGACCTCGCCGAACTCGACCTGCCCGCGCGCGGCATCGCCGAGGCGTTCGACGTCATCGTGTCGGCCGGCAACGTGATGACGTTCCTTGCCCCGAGCACCCGAGTCCAGGTGCTGGGCCGGCTGCGTGCGCACCTGCGGGACGGCGGTCGGGCGGTGATCGGCTTGGGCGCCGGCCGCGGGTACGAGTTCGGCCAGTTTCTCGACGACGCGGCAGCTGCCGGGTTCGGGCACGATCTGCTGCTCTCCACCTGGGATCTGCGACCGTTCACCGACGAGTCCGATTTCGTGGTCGCGCTCCTTCGGCCGTCTTAGGTCCCCAATTTGTTTGCCAGACTTGCATCCCCGCGCACCGGCAAACCTTAGAGGGCTCTGCCTACTCAGTAAGAATTGTGGAGACCTGGGCCGCAGGCTGTCATACTCGTCGGATTGCCAGGCGTTTATCGCTGGCGCCGACTGCGTGGGGTAGGCGGATTAAAGCAGGAAGTCTCATGAGTACCTCGTTTCACCGAGCGCTGACGATCAGCGCAGCGGCCGGCCGCGCGGCCGCACGCACGTGACCATGTTCGCCCGCCCGGCCCACGCGGCCGAGGCGGCCCCGGCCGAGTTCGATGACGCCCCCGCCCCCGGCGCGGCGCGGGCCACACGCCCGCCGACCTGGTCGCTGAGCAACTGGCCCGTTCGCTACAAGGTCCTGGCGATCGTGCTGGTCCCGCTGATTTTGGCGACGGCGTTCGGCGGGTTGCGCATCAAGGACGCGATGGCCAACGCGGGCGGCCTCAAGCTGGCCGCCGCGCGGGCCGACGTGCTGCCCGCGATCACCAAGTACGTGTCGGCGCTCGACGTCGCGCTGCTGGCCAGCTCCACCGGGCGCGACGTCGACGGCGCCCGGAAAAACTACGAGGCGCGCAAGCACGAGCTGCAACAGCGGCTGGCGGACACCGACGTCACCCCCGATGTCCGGTCCGGGGTGAGCACCCTGCTGAACGGCGGTCAGGGGCTGCTGGACAAGGTGGCCGACAACAGCATCGGTTTGCGGGACCGGGTGACCACCTACGCCCCGCTCCTGCTGACCGCCGAGGACGTGATCAACGCGTCGGTGCGCGTCGGCAACGAGCGGATCCGCGCCGAGGCGCAGGGGCTGAGCCGCGCGGTCGGCGCCCGCGGGCAGATGACGATGCAGGAGATCCTGGTGACCCGCGGGTCCGACCTGCCCGAGCCGCAGCTGCGAACCTCGATGATGACCCTGGCCGGCACCGAACCGTCGACGCTGTTCGGGATGAGCGAGGTGCTGGGCGCCGGCTCGCCCGAAGCCAAGACGCTGCAACAGCAGATGGTCACCCGGATGGCGATCATGTCGGATCCGGCCAGCGTGCTCGTCGACAACCCCGAACTGCTGCGGTCGATCCAGACCACCGACGGGATCGCCGAACAGATCGTCACCGACGCCACCGCGTCCGTGACCAAGTCGGTGCACGCCGAGGCAACCGACCGCCGCAACTCGGCGATCCGCGACACCGTGCTGGTGCTGGCCGCCATCGTGATCGCGCTTCTGGTCGTGCTGCTGGTGGCGCGCGCCCTGGTGCGGCCGCTGCGCGTCCTGCGCGACGGCGCTCTCCAGGTCGCCCACCGAGACCTCGAGGACGAGGTGGCCCGCGTCAAGGCCGGTGGCGCCGAACCCATTCCGCAGCCGCTGCCGGTGTACACCACCGAGGAGATCGGCCAGGTCGCCCACGCCGTCGACGAACTGCACACGCAGGCCCTGTTGCTGGCCGGCGACGAGGCGCGGCTGCGCTTGCTGGTCAACGACATGTTCGAGACGATGTCGCGGCGCAGCCGTTCGCTGGTGGACCAGCAGCTCACGCTGATCGACCGGCTGGAGCGCAACGAGGAGGATCCCGACCGCCTCGACAGCCTGTTCCGGCTGGACCACCTGGCGGCGCGGTTGCGCCGCAACAGCGCCAACCTGCTGGTGCTCGCGGGCGCCCCGCTGGCCCGCGACCAGCGCGACCCGGTACCGCTGACGACGGTGATCAACGCCGCGGTGTCCGAGGTCGAGGACTACCGGCGGGTCGAGCTGACCGCCCTGCCCGACTGCATGCTCGTCGGCGCGGCGGCCGGCGGCGCCATTCACCTGTTCGCCGAGCTGATCGACAACGCCCTGCGCTACTCGCCGCCGACGACGACCGTCCGGGTCTCGGCGGCGGGCGGCGGGGACGGCGGCGTCATGCTGCGGATCTCCGACTCCGGCCTGGGAATGAACGACGCCGACCGGCGCATGGCCAACATGCGGCTGCATGCCGGCGGTGACGTCACCCCCGACAACGCGCGGCACATGGGCCTTTTCGTGGTCGGCCGGATCGCCGCCCGGCACGGCATCCGGGTGGGGCTGCGGGGCCCGGCGGCCAACGAGGCGGGCGCCGGCACCACCGCCGAGATCTATCTCCCGCCGACGCTGCTGGCGGGGGCGGCCCAGGCGGCCGAGCCGCGGGGACGGGCCGGCGCCGTGGCATCGCCGAGCACCCAACTCGCCAACGCCATCGCGACGACGGACCCCGGTGAGCCCGCCGAACAGCAGCCGGCGAACCAGAACGGCGCCGAGGCGTCGGGGCCGTCGGTCACCCTGTTGCCGCGCCGCAACCCCGGTTCCAGCGGCATCGCCGACGTTGCCAACCCTGCTACGGCCCCTTCCGAACCTGCCGCGGTCCCCGAGCCGCCCGCCGCGCAGCTGCCCCGGCGACACCGCCGCGAGCTCGCCACCCCGTGGTGGGAGACGGCGCAACAGGCCCAGCCGCAGCCGGAGCCGGACCAGCCGGAACCGGACCAGCCACCGAAGCCGGCCAAGCCCGCGGTGGCATCGGACACGTCGGCGTTCTTTGCCGCGCGCTCGCAGAGCGCCCCAAGCGCCGACGCGCCGGAAGCCCCGTCGATCCCGACGATTCCGAAGGCCCCGAAGGCTGCCCAGACCCCCGCCGACGACGACGTCATCTACCGTCGGATGCTGGCGGAAATGCTGGGCGACCCGCACGACCTGGTGAACAGCCCCGACCTGGATTGGCAGTCGGTGTGGGACCGCGGCTGGTCGCTGGCCGCCGCGGCCGAGGACAAGCCCGTCGAGGCGCAAACCGAGCACGGGCTGCCGGTCCGCACACCGGGCGCCCGGCTGGTGCCCGGCACGGCCAACGGGGCGAGCGCCACCCCGGGCGACAAGCAGGACGACGACGCGGACCAGGGGTCCCTCGTCGGGTCCCATGCGGCGGCGCGGGACCCCGAGGCGGTGCGGGCCTCGTTCAGCAGCCATTTCGGCGGAGTGCGCACGGGACGGTCGCACGCCCGCGAGACGAGTGAAGGATCGGATCAACAATGACGTCTGCCGGCAATTCGCTGGACTGGCTGGTGACGAAGTTCGCCCGCGAGGTCCCCGGGGTGGCGCACGCGCTGCTGGTGTCCGTCGACGGGCTGCCGGTCGCCGCCAGCGAGCACCTGCCGCGGGAGCGGGCCGATCAGCTGGCCGCCGTCGCGTCGGGGCTGGCCAGCCTGGCAACCGGCGCCGCGCAGCTGTTCGAGGGCGGCCAGGTGCTGCAGTCGGTGGTCGAAATGCAGAACGGCTACCTGCTGCTGATGCGGGTCGGCGACGGCTCTCATCTGGCCACGCTGGCCGTGACGTCCTGCGACATCGGCCAGATCGGCTACGAGATGGCCATCCTCGTCGAACAGGTGGGCGGGGTGGTGCAGTCCAGCCGCCGGTCGCCCGCTCAGCACGCGTGAGCCGCGATGGACCGACGCGAACCCTGGCCGGCCTCCCGTGAGGCGAACCTGGTCCGTCCGTACACCCTGACCTCGGGCCGGACCGACACCGACGTCGACCTTCCCCTGGAAGCGCCGATCCAGACGTTGCAGGCCGGCCTGGCCCACCGGTGGCCGCCCAACGACGCGAGAGGCAAAATCATCCAACTGTGCGTGGAAAGCCCGTCGGTCGCGGAAATCTCGGCCCGGCTGGATTTACCGGTCGGCGTCGCGCGCGTCCTGGTCGGCGATCTCGTGCTGTCCGGCTACCTTCGGGTGCACAGGACGCTGACCGAGCGCTCCACCCGGGATGAGCGCCACGAACTCATAGGAAGGACACTGCGTGGTCTTCGAGCACTCTGACGGCGGGGCGCACGCTTCGACGAAGATCGTCGTCGCGGGCGGATTCGGTGTCGGCAAGACCACGTTCGTCGGGGCCGTCTCGGAAATCATGCCGTTGCGCACCGAGGCGATGCTGACCGACGCGTCGACCGGCGTCGACGCGCTGGAGGCCACCCCGGACAAGAAGACCACCACGGTCGCGATGGACTTCGGCCGCATCACCCTGGACGAGGAGCTGGTGCTCTACCTGTTCGGCACCCCGGGGCAGCGCCGGTTCTGGTTCATGTGGGACGACCTGGTGCGCGGCGCGATCGGCGCGATCGTCCTGGTCGACTGCCGGCGCCTGCAGGACAGCTTCGCCGCGGTCGACTTCTTCGAGCACCGCAACCTGCCGTTCTTGATCGCGGTCAACGAATTCGACGGCGCCCCACGGTATCCCGTCGAGGCGGTGCGCGAGGCGCTGACGCTGCCCCGGCACATCCCGGTGATCACCGTCGACGCCCGCGATCGCCGCTCGGCGAGGGACGCCCTCATCGCCGTCAGCGAGTACGCCCTGGAAACCCTGGCCGCGAGCTGATCGGACGTTGCAGCACTGGGTCGACCGCGAGTTCGCCGGCACGGACTTTCGCGACGACGACCTCAGCCGGCTGCGCACGGAGCGGGTGGTGTTCAGCGACTGCAACTTCGGCGGCGTCAACCTGGCCGAGTCACACCACCGCGGATCGGCGTTTCGCAACTGCACCTTCGAGCGAACATTGTTGTGGCACAGCGTCTTTGCGCAGTGCAGCATGCTGGGCTCGGTCTTCGTCGGTTGCCGGATGCGCCCGATGACCTTCGACGAGGTGGATTTCACGCTGGCCGTGCTCGGCGGCAACGACCTGCGCGGGCTCGACCTGAGCGGCTGCCGGTTGCGGGAGGCCAGCCTGGTGGAGGCCGACCTGCGCAAGGCCGTGCTGCGCGGCGCCGACCTGTCCGGTGTGCGGGCGACGGGCGCGCGGTTGGACGACGCCGACCTGCGCGGCGCCACCGTGGACCCGTCGGTGTGGCGCAGCGCGTCGCTGGCGGGCGCGCGCGTCGACGTGCCGCAGGCGATGGCGTTCGCGCTGGCGCACGGACTGCGTTTCGACGCTCTGCCGGATCAGAAGGATTAGCGCCTGAGCCGGATGCGCCACCGCACGATGCCGGCGTAGAGCACCGACAGCGCGACGAGCATCCCCATGTCGAGCAGCCATGCGCCGGGCGTGTGCGCCCAATGGCTGTCCTGCTGCACCAGCGAACCGGGCACCAGCAGCCGCACGTCGACCGTGGACGCCGACGCCGCGTAGCCCCATCGGGAGGGCAGCAGCCAGGACAGCTGGTCGAGGAAGATCCGGCCGGTCACCGGGACCATGCCGCCGGCAAGCACCAGCTGCAGCATGAGCGAGACCACCAGCAGCGGCATGATCTGCTCGCTGGAGCGCGCGAGCGACGACAGCACCAAACCGAGGACCGCGGAGGCCACACACATCGCGGCGATGGTCACGAACAGCTCGAAGCTCGCGTTACCCAGCAGCACCGCCGGCTGCGTCGGTGCCCCCTTGCCCACCAGCACGATGGCCGTCACGATGGCGGACTGCACGATCGCGAACACGCAGAACACCGTCAGCTTCGCCGCGAGGTAGGCGCTTGTCGACAGGCCCACCGCCTGTTCGCGCCGGAAGATGGCCCGCTCGCCGATCAGGTCGCGGATCGTCAGCGCGGTGCCCATGAACACCGCGGCGACCGACGTCAGGGTCAGGATCTGGGCGGATTCGTCGGGCGTCCCGCTGGTCGGTCGGGCGATGCTGAACCCGGTGTTGCCCGGGACGGTCAGCGACAACGCGCCCAGGACGAAGGGCAACAGCGCCAGGAACACGAAGTAGGCGCGGTCGGCGACGACCAGCCGGACCTGGCGCCGGGCGATCGTGGCGAATTGGTGGCGCACGCTGGTGCGCGCCGGGGCGCCGAGGTCGGCCGGCGCCGACGCCAGCGGCGGCGGGGGCGCGTTCTGGGCCAGGAAGCGGCGGTTGGCCTCGTCGGGGTCGGCGCCCACCTTCGCGAAGATCTGCGCCCAGTTGGTGGTGCCCATGGCGCCGCCGATCTGGTCCGGCGGGCCCAGGTAGGCCGTCTTGCCGCCGGGCGCCATCAGCAGCACCTGGTCGCAGACGTCCAGGTACGTCAGCGAGTGGGTGACCACCAGCACCACGCGGCCGGCGTCGGCAAGTTGGCGCAGCATGGTCATCACCTGCAGGTCCAGCGCCGGGTCCAGCCCGGAGGTGGGCTCGTCGAGGATCAGCAGCGACGGTCCGGTGAGCAGCTCGAGCGCGACCGACGCGCGCTTGCGCTGGCCGCCGGAGAGCTTGTCGACGCGGGTGTCGGCATGCTTGGTCAGCCCGAGTTCGTCGAGCACCTGGGCGACGACCTGTTCGCGGTCGGCCTTGCTGGTGTCGGGCGGCAGCCGCAGCTCGGCGGCGTAGCCCAGCGCCTGGTTGACCGTGAGCTGGCGGTGCACGACGTCGTCCTGCGGCACCATCCCGATCCGGGTGCGCAACGAGCCGTACTCGGTGTGGATGTTGTGGCCCTCGAACGTCACCGAGCCCGTGGTGGGGGTGGCGTAGCCGGCGATGAGGCGCGACAGCGTGGTCTTGCCGGCCCCGGACCCGCCGATGATCGCGGTAAGGGTGCCGGGCCTGGCGGTCAGCGACACGCGTTCCAGCAGGTTCTTCTCGCCGATGCTGAAGTCGACCTCGCGCACCTCCAGGCCGCCGGTGCGCGCCGCCACCTCCTGGCCGCGCACCAGGATGCCGCCGGTGAACACCAGGTCGACGTTGCCGATCGTGACCACGTCGCCCTCGGCGAGCACCGCGGACCCCACCCGGATCCCGTTGACGTAGGTGCCGTTGATGCTGTGGGCGTCGCGGATCTCGGTACCGAGCGGGGTCGCGGTCAGGAACGCGTGGTGGCGCGAGGCCAGCACGTCGTGCACGACGACGTCGTTGTCGAGCGAGCGCCCGATCCACGCGGCGCCGGTGACCGGGGCCTCGAGCTTGCCCGAACCCAGGGCCTTGACCTTGGTGGTCGGGAACTCCGCGATCTCGCCGCTCACGCCGATCTGGGTCGGCGGGTTCTCGTCGTCGGAGGTCTCGGCGGGCGGGACGATCGGAATGGCACTGGTGCGCGGCGTTTCGTCGCGCGGGGGTGGGCCCGGCGGTCGCGGCGCGGGGCTCCCCGGACGCACCGGCAGGGGGACGCTGGGCGCCACGATCGTCGGGACCGTTTCCGTCGGCGGCAACAGCCCGACGGTGCCCTGGTGCTGCCCGACGCGGAACGTGATCAGCGGCCCGTCGGGCTTGCCGATGTTGACGCTCTGGCCGTCCTGGATGTCGATCGCCGGCACCCGCCGGCCGTTGAAAAAGACCCCGTTCAGCGAATGGTTGTCGACCGCGACCCACCGGCCGTTGTCGAACCGCAGCAGCAGGTGCGCTCGGGCCACCAGCGGGTGCGCGACGCGCAGGTCGGCGCGCACGTCGCTGCCGACGACCACCTCGCGACCCGGCGCGAAATTGCCTTCCCACCGCGCAGACCGCACCGTCAGCACTGGCTGCACGGGCTGACTCATCAGCGCTTCGATCTGTTCCTCGACAGGCGAGTGCCGCGGGCGCCGGAGTGCCCCTTCAGCCGGATCTTCCACCACACGATGGCGCTGTAGACCACGCACAAGACCAGGAGCATCGCGATGTCGAACAGCCAGGCGCTCGCCTTGTGGTCGAAGTGCTGGTCTTTCGGGTCGGTCGGGCCGACCACCAGGCGGTGGGTGTCGATCGTCGACGCCGCCGAGGCGTAGCCCCACCGGGCCGGCGTGAGCCAGGACAGCTGGTCGAGCACGGGCCGGTTGGTCACCCAGATCAAGCCGCCGCAGAACACCAGCTGCGACATGATGGCGACCACCAGCAGCGGCATGATCTGGTCCTGGGACTTGGCGATCGCCGACAACG
>NZ_LZIS01000046.1 GCF_001667015.1 Mycobacterium sp. E3198
TCTGTTGGGGGCCGATGCAGATCACGGTGCAGCCGGGCAGTTGCGTCGGCGCCTGCTGCGGCGTGGGTTGCATCCACGGGAACGTCGGCTGCTGGGTCGGCGGCGTCCCGCTCAGGTCGATCAGCGGGGTCCGCGCGAAGAAGTCGTCGGACGGCAGGCCGACGACATTCATCGGCAGGTTGGGCCCGAGCCCCTCTGGGTGGTCGTCGTGCGCGTTGCCCAGCGGCGGCGGCGGTCCCGTCATCGGCGGCAGGTCGACGGGGACCACGCCGGTGGCGTACGCGGCGGCCCAGCCCAGCACGTTCTGCGCGTAGGGCACCGAGTTGTTGTAGCGCAGGATCGCCGACATCACCTGCATGGGGTCGCGCAGGTTGAGCCCGCCGCTGCACAGGTACCGGGCCGCGGCCAGCGCCGAGTCGAACAGGTTCTGCGGATCGGCGGTTCCGTCACCCTTGCCGTCGACGGCGTAGCGCGCCCAGGTGCCGGGCAGGAACTGCATGGGGCCCATGGCGCGCGCGTAGGTGGGGCGGTTGCCGACGCTGCTCTGCAGGATGACCTCGTTGCCGGGCAGCGAGCCGTCCAGCGACGGGCCATAGATCGGGACCACCGCGGTGCCGCGCGCATCGACAGCCCCACC
>NZ_LZIS01000047.1 GCF_001667015.1 Mycobacterium sp. E3198
GAGGCGGCGGGACGAGGGTGATCGTCACCGGCGGTGGTGGCGGCGGCGGCGCCGGCGGCGGCGGAACTTCCACCGGGGGCGGGGCCGCCCCGGCCGCCGGCGGTGGAGCCGCGGGCGGCGCGAACGCGGGCGTCGGCGGAATGGGTCGCGGCATCGGGATAAGTCCCTGCGGCGCAGCGCCAATGATCGCGCCGACGACCGTTCCGTGCGCGTCGCAATCCGACAGGCCGTCCTCGCCCATGATGTAGTCACCACCGGGGACCACCGGCAGTCGCGGACTGGGGGAAATCCCGGTGTCGATGACGGCCACCGCCACACCGTTGCCGGTGCTGTATTGCCACGCACGGCTGATGTTGAGCAGGTCGAATCCGGGCGCCATCTGCGACACGTCCGGCGTTTTGACGGTGATCGGGGCCGAGCAACTGTTGGCGCGGCGCATGGGTTGGTCCGGGCGCGGCGGCCCGTCCGGCGGCACCAGCGCCGGATCGACCTTGGGCGGCGAAATGGCCTGGGCAGCAGGGATATTGCCCGCGATGGCGATCAGCATCAGGGCGGTGACGATCGCGGCGGCCCGGCTGCCAACGGATTTCAGTGGCGAAGCCACGTAAACAGCCCTCCCAGCGCCGCCGCGGCCGGCAATAACACGATCATGGCCAACACCTCGAGCCATTCCACGGTCAACCGGATCAACGGCCGAAACCGTGTCGCCGGCACCAAAAGCGCTGCGGCCAAACCCAATGCGGCGAAGGCGACCACCAGCGCAACCGGCCAGATCAGCCCGTTCTCCAGGCTCCTCGGACCGGCCAGCGCGTATTTCACTACGCCCGCGCACACCGCCGCACAGGCTCCGCAGACCAGGGCGACGGCCTGGTACTTGGCCGCGAATCCCCGGCCCTGCGTGATGAAGATGCCTACCACCAAGCCCGCCACCACCAGCGCCAGCCACGCCCACCGCCGGCCCGGCGCCAGGACGCCCCACACCGCGACCGGCAGCACGGCCGACGCACCGACGCACAGGCCCACCTGAACCGCGTTGACCAACCGCGCCGACGCGGCGATCGCCGCGCCGCGAGCGGTGATGTCGGTGAGTTCGTCGTCCTCGTCCTCGGTTTCCTTGGCGCCCACCGGCGATACGGTGTCCATCGGCATGCCCTCG
>NZ_LZIS01000048.1 GCF_001667015.1 Mycobacterium sp. E3198
GGCTCCCTGGTGGGTGCCCCGATCGAGTTGGGAAGCTGATATGTGCTCTGGACCGAAGCAAGGACTGACGTTGCCCGCCAGCGTCGATCTGGAGAAGGAAACAGTGATCACGGGTCGGGTCGTGGACGGCGACGGCCAGGCCGTGGGGGGCGCGTTCGTTCGGTTGCTGGACTCGTCGGACGAGTTCACGGCCGAGGTCGTCGCGTCGGCCACCGGCGACTTCCGCTTCTTCGCCGCACCCGGGTCCTGGACGCTGCGCGCGCTGTCGCCGATCGGCAACGGTGACGCCGTGGTGGCGCCGTCCGGCGCGGGCATTCACGAGGTGGACGTCAAGATCGCCTGACGGGCCGGCCGGTCCCAGTGGGCCCGCGGCACGAATAGACTCGTGTCCGTGGTGCTCTTCTTCGAGATCATGCTGGTCATATCGGTCGTGGTTATCTCATGGTTCGCGCTGTACACCCTCTACCGGCTCATCACTGACGAGTCGTGAGCCCCGACGACCCCACCGCTTCCGGCGACCGCGCCGTGGCCGCCGCCGCCGAACGCGCCAAGATGACCGCCGCCCGCAACATCCCCGCCTTCGACGACCTGCCGGTGCCCGCCGACACCGCGAATCTGCGCGAAGGCGCCAACCTCAACGACGCGCTGCTGGCGCTGCTGCCGCTGGTCGGTGTGTGGCGCGGCGAGGGCGAGGGCCGCGGACACGACGGCGACTACCGGTTCGGTCAGCAGATCGTGGTCTCGCACGACGGCGGCGACTATCTCAACTGGGAAGCCCGGTCGTGGCGGCTCGACGACAAGGGCGACTACCAGGAACCGGGGTTGCGCGAGACGGGCTTCTGGCGGTTCGTCAACGATCCAGACGACCCGACCGAGTCACAGGCCATCGAGCTGTTGCTGGCCCACTCGGCCGGCTATGTCGAACTGTTCTACGGACGGCCGCGCACCCAATCGTCGTGGGAGCTGGTGACCGACGCCCTGGCCCGCAGTCGGTCGGGCGTGCTGGTCGGCGGCGCCAAGCGGCTCTACGGAATCGTCGAGGGCGGTGATCTGGCCTACGTCGAGGAACGGGTGGACGCCGACGGCGGTCTGGTGCCGCATCTTTCGGCGCGGCTCTCCCGCTTCGCCGGGTAGCGGCCCGCCGGGTCGTGACATGGAGCGGCCCCCGAGCGAATGTCCGGTTGGACAGACCGGAACTCGGGGGCCGGGTGGCTACGGGGAATTCGCCAGCGCGCGTGAAACGCCGACTCTTCCGAGCCAATGCAGCTAGCGCGTAGCCACCTCACATGTCCATGAAGCTATCAATTTCGCGGACCACCTCCTTTCCTGTGTACGGCCGAAGTTACCCGCCATTCTTCGCGCCGACAACCGAATTCAGCGCTCAGCGATCGCTGACGATGGCCGCGTCGACCAGTTCGGCGAATTCGGTGGCGATCGGAGACCGGAGCAGTCGGCGGCCGTCGAGCGTGTGCACACGCGCCGCCAAAGTCATGCTCGATATCAACCAGATCCCTTGGGCCGCATGCAAATCCGCTGCCCGCAGCGCGCGGTAGTCGCAGTCGTAGCCCTTGGCCCGCGCCACCTCGAAGAGTGCCTGTTGCGTGGTGCCCCGCAGGATCGGGTACCACGGCGGCGGTGTCAGCAGGCAGGGGGTGCGGTCCGCGCCGACGTCGGTGGCGATCACCACCGTCGAGCGCGGGCCCTCTAGGATGTAGCCGTCGGAGCTGACGAAGATGACGTCGCCGGCGCCCTGGCGGTCGGCGTGCCGCAGGGCGGCCATGTTGACCGCATACGACAGCGTTTTGGCGCCGGCCAGCAGCCATGGCATGGCATCGGCGGCGTTGGCCGGCAGCCCGCGGTCGAGCGTGATGGCCGAAAGCCCGTCGCGGCGAACCGCGGTCACCCTTTCCGGAACGGGGTTGATCATCACGTAGGCGCTCGGCGGCGAACCGCCCTCGCGGCCGCGGCTGTAAATCAGGCGCATCGCGCCCTCGTCGGCGGTGCCCGCGACCCACCGGCGGGTGGCCTCCTCGATGGCGTGCCGCCAACCGGGCAGGTCCGGCGCCGGCAGGTCCATCAATTTGGCCGAATGGGTGAGCCGCTGCAGATGCGATTCCACCAGGCAAGCCCTGCCGTCGCGGATCAGCAGCGTCTCGAAGATCCCGTCGCCGCGGACGGCCGCCAGGTCGTCGGCGTGCAGCAGCGGCGTCCCCGGCGGATGGATCTCGCCGTCCAGCGTGACGATCACACCCATCTGGTCGGCCATGGACGGTAAGCCTAGCCGCGCGGCGAATCCGTAGAGTTGACGTGTGACCGCAGTCCCCGCACCCGATCCCGGGCCCGACGCCGGCGCGGTCTGGCACTACGGCGATCCGCTGGGCGAGCAGCGCGCCGCCGCGACCGAGGCGGTGGTGATCGACCGCTCGCACCGCCCGGTGCTGACCCTGACCGGCAAGGACCGGCAGACCTGGCTGCACAGCATCTCCACCCAACACGTCAGCGAACTCCCAGACGGCGCCACCACGCAAAACCTCAGCCTCGACGGCCAGGGCCGCGTCGAGGACCACTGGATCCAGACCGAGCTGGGCGGCACGACGTACCTCGACACCGAGCCCGGGCGGGGCGAGCCGCTGCTCGCCTACCTGCGCAAGATGGTCTTTTGGTCCGAGGTCATCCCGGCCGGCGCGGACATGGCGGTGCTGTCGTTGCTGGGTCCGCGGTTGGCCGATGGCGCGGTGCTCAGCGCGCTCGGGCTCGACGCCCTGCCCGCCGAGCTGACCGCGGTCGCGGTCGCCGGCGGCGGCTTCGTGCGACGGATGCCCGCCGCTCCGGCGGGCCCGATCGAGCTGGATCTGGTGGTGCCGCGCGGCGAGGCGCCCGGCTGGCTGAACCGCCTGACCCAGGCCGGCCTGCGACCGGCGGGGGTGTGGGCCTACGAAGCCCACCGGGTGGCGGCGCTGCGCCCGCGGCTCGGCGTCGACACCGACGAGCGCGCGATCCCCCACGAGGTGGGGTGGATCGGTGGGGCCGTGCATCTGGACAAGGGCTGCTACCGCGGGCAGGAGACCGTCGCGCGGGTGCACAACCTGGGCAAGCCGCCCCGCATGCTGGTGTTGCTGCACCTCGACGGGTCGGTAGAGCGGCCCTCGACGGGCGATGCGGTGCTCGCCGGCGGTCGGGCCGTCGGGCGCCTCGGAACCGTCGTCGAGCACGTGGACCTCGGGCCGGTGGCCCTGGCGCTGCTCAAGCGGGGGGTGCCGGCCGACACCGCGTTGACGACGGGCCCCGACGGCACGGTCGCCGCGGTCATCGACGCCGATTCGCTGCCCGCCACCGAACACGTCGGCGCTGGAAGGTTAGCCGTTGAACGGTTGCGGGGCGGTGCGAGATAATCGTCGATGGCGTCCGCCACAGCGGACAGGGGTCACCGACACCCGACCGTAAGGCACGGTAAACTGTCGGCAGGACAATAACGACACCAAGAGATCGGAGCCGCCTACTCGTTAGGCCGCTCCGTTATTGCGCGAGGGGGTCCCCCCATGGGCCGCGGCCGGGCTAAGGCAAAGCAGACCAAGGTTGCTCGTGAACTCAAATACAGTTCCCCGCAGACCGATTTCCAGCGGCTTCAGCAGGAGCTGTCGGGCACGACCGCCGACGAACCCGGCGACGACGGCCAAGACGAATCTTGGGATGATCACGACGACTGGCGTCGCTGAACCTCTCCTCACAACTGTGCCGATGCTCTGAGCATCGGCACAGTTTTCTGTCAGAACCTCGGGTGCTGCCCGACCAGCGTGGCCCGCGGGCCGTCTTTCCCGCCTTTGCAGACAGTGCCCAACACCCAGCAGTCCAGGTGCCGCGCGGTCAGAATGGCGAGCGCGCGGTCGGTGTCCTCCGGCGCGACGACGGCGATCATGCCGACGCCCATGTTGAACGTCTTCTCCATCTCCTCCCGCGCCACCCGGCCGCGCTGGGCGATCATCGCGAACACCGGCGCGGGCGTCCAGGTGCCGCGGTCGATCTCGGCGACCAGCCCGGGCGGGATGACGCGCTGCAGGTTGCCCGCCAGCCCACCGCCGGTGACGTGGCAGAACGTGCGGACATGCGTTTCTGCGGCCAGCGCCAGGCAGTCCTTGGCGTAGATGCGGGTGGGTTCCAACAGTTCTTCGCCCAGCGTGCGGCCGAACTCTTCGACGTAGCCGGCCAGGTTCATCCGGTCGATCTCGAGCAAAACCGTGCGGGCCAGCGAGTACCCGTTGGAATGCAGGCCGGACGACCCCATCGCGATGATGACGTCGCCGGGTTTGACCCGGTCGGGGCCCAGCACGTCGTCGGCCTCGACGACACCGACGCCGGTGGCCGAGATGTCGTAGTGGTCCGGTTCCATCAGACCGGGATGCTCGGCGGTTTCGCCGCCCAGCAGCGCGCAACCGGCGCGCACGCAGCCCTCGGCGATGCCGCTGACGATCGCACTCAACCGTTCGGGCACCGTGCGGCCGACCGCGATGTAGTCCTGCAGGAACAGCGGCTCGGCGCCGCAGACGACGAGGTCGTCGACCACCATCGCGACCAGGTCGAGGCCCACGGTGTCGTGCTTGTCCATCGCCTGGGCGACCGCCAGCTTGGTACCCACCCCGTCCGTGGAGGCCGCCAGCACCGGCTCGCGGTAGTCGCCCCGCAAGGCGAACAACCCGGCAAATCCGCCCAGGCCCCCGCGCACCTCGGGCCGGGTGGCCTTGGTGGCAAGCGGTTTGAACAAGGCCACGGCCCGGTCACCGGCTTCTATGTCCACCCCGGCCGACGCGTAGGTGATGCCCTGGCTGCCCGGGTTTCGTCCGGGGCTTTTTCCGGGATCCGTCATCGCGATAAAGGCTACCGGGCTGCGCTCGCCGCCGGTATCACGCGTCGGTGAAGCAACGAGAACCCAGCGGGTCAGCGCACAATCGGCACTTCATCGGGCGTCAGGTCATCGAACGCGGCCCCGCGCGCGGCGTTGGCGAGCATGTGCTCGATGACGTTCTTGCCCAGCGCGTTTTCGCCGGGCAGCTCGATCGGATACTTGCCGTCGAAGCAGGCGGTGCACAGCCGCGACGCGGGCTGCTCCGACGCCGCGACGAGACCCCGCAGCGAGACGTAGCCCAGCGTGTCGGCGCCGATGGCGTGGCGCACCGCCTCGAGCATCTCCTCTTTGTCTTCGACGGCGTTGGCGATCAACTCGGCCGGCGACGGGAAATCGATGCCGTAGAAGCACGGCCACTTCACCGGCGGCGAGGCGATGCGCACGTGCACCTCGAGGGCGCCGGCCTCGCGCAGCATGCGCAACAGGGCCCGCTGGGTGTTCCCCCGCACGATCGAATCGTCGACGACGATCAGCCGCTTGCCGCGGATCACCTCTTTGAGCGGGTTGAGCTTGAGCCGGATGCCGAGCTGGCGGATGGTCTGCGACGGCTGGATGAAGGTGCGCCCGACGTAGGCGTTCTTCATCAGGCCCTGGCCGTACGGGATGCCGGACTCCTGGGCGTAACCGACGGCGGCCGGGGTGCCCGATTCCGGCACGCCGATCACCAGATCGGCTTCGACCGGGCTCTCGCGCGCCAGCCGGCGACCGATCTCGACCCGGGTGGCGTGCACCGACCGGCCCGCGATCGTGCTGTCCGGCCGGGCCAAATAGACGTACTCGAAGACGCAGCCCTTGGGCTCGGGGTTGGCGAACCGCGTCGAGCGCACGCCGTCGGCGTCGATGGCCAGCAGCTCGCCCGGCTCGATGTCGCGCACGAACGAGGCGCCGACGATGTCGAGCGCGGCGGTTTCGGATGCCACCACCCAGCCGCGGTCCAGCCGGCCGAGCGAAAGTGGCCGGACCCCATAGGGATCGCGGCACGCGTACAGCGTGTTCTCGTCCATGAACGTCAGGCAGAAGGCGCCACGCACGGTCGGCAGCAGCTCCAGCGCCGCCTGTTCCAGCGTGGAGTCCGCCGCGCCATGGGCCAGCAGCGCGCCCAGAATGTCTGAGTCGGTGGTCGCCGGGGCCGGGCAGCGGGTGCCGATCAGGCCCGCCTCGCGGGCGCGCGCGGCGAGGTCGGCGGTGTTGACCAGATTTCCGTTGTGCCCCAACGCAACCCCGGTGCCGGCGGCGGTGTTACGGAACACCGGCTGCGCGTTTTCCCACGTCGTGTCGCCCGTGGTGGAGTAGCGGCAATGCCCGATGGCGACATGGCCCTGCATCGCGGCCAGCGTTTGCTCGTCGAACACCTGGCTGACGAGGCCGAGGTCTTTGAACACCAGTACCTGGGAACCGTCGGCGACGGCGATGCCCGCGGCTTCCTGCCCGCGGTGCTGCAGCGCGTACAGCCCGTAGTAGGTGAGTTTGGCAACTTCCTCGCCCGGGGCCCAGACCCCGAATACGCCACACTCTTCACGGGGAGAATTCAGGTCCTGCTCGGACTCCTGGACGGTCACGGTTCGGCGGCTCCCTGGCGAACGATTGGTGACGTAACGGAGTCTACGGGGCCCACGGCCGCGGCGCCCAATCCGGCGGGCGTGTTGCGCCCCGAATATGGGGCCGCACAACTCTAAAGCTGCAGTTCAGACTTATATTTCGCTCACGTCGAACAGGGGCAGCCAGTGGCCGATCTCACCCGCCCGGGAGCCCGACAGCGTCAGCGTTCCGGCTGTTTTTGCCTCCTCGAGCCGCACCAGGCCGGTGGCCAGCAGCAGCCACGTGCGCGGATCGACCTCCACGACGTTCGGCGGGGTGCCACGCGTGTGGCGGGGCCCTGCGACGCACTGGACGGCGGCAAAAGGCGGGACCCGGACCTCGACGCTGGCGCCGGGCGCGACGGTCGCCAGCGTGCGCGCCGTGAGCCGGACCGCGGCGGCCAGGGCGTCCCGGTCGGGCGTCGCACGCGATTCGTCGCGCAGCCACTCGACAACGGCCAGCACCGCCTGGCGGGTCTTTGCCGGATCGGCTCGTTGGCGGGCGGCCATGCCCCTAGCGTCGCACGGTCAGCGCGGCGATCGCGCCGGCCTCGTTGATCGCCAGATGCGCCAGCATCGGCGCGGCGAGGCTGCCGGAGCGGTCGGCCAGCCAGCCCAACGCCCACCCGGCCACGCCGGTGACCAGCACCGTGGCGGCGACGGGCTGGTCCGTCGCGCGCGCGTCCGGGATATGCGAGAGGCCAAACGCGGCGGCCTGCAGCAGCCGTCCGCCCAGCCGTCCGAAGGCTCGGGCACCCGCGCCGGCCAGCGCGCCGCGAAAGGCGGCCTCCTCGGCCCAGACGGTGCCGACGGGAATCCGCAACAACAGCCACACGAACGCGGGCGCCGGCGGCTCGCGGACGGCCATCGCGGTTCGCACCACGGGCAGCGCGGTCGTGGCGGCGATCGCGCCCGCGACGCCCACCCCGGCCACCGACCCCAGCCGTAACCCCGCCCACACCCGCGGCGGCCGCAGGCCCAGCGGCGCGCGGGTGGCGCGCGTCAGCAGCGCGCCGACGGCGGCCTGCAGGGTGACGCGCCACCCGGGCGGCAGGCGCGGGCTGACGAAGCTCCAGCCGACCAGGGCGGCGGCTAAGGCCAGCGCGTCGCGCGTCGCCGCTGACTCTGCGTTCATGGCGACGAAATGCGAGTAGCCCGCGCCATCAGCGCAGAGTCAATGCGCAAAGAGGCGCGGCAGCACCGACTCTGAGGTCTCGCGCAGCTCGGCCAGGGGCACCGTGAACAAGCCCTGCACCTCGACGGCGTCCGAGCCCTGATCGACGACGCCGATGCGGGCCGCGGGCAGCCCCCGCGCCTCGCACATCGAGCGGAACCGGCTTTCCTCGGTGCGCGGCACCGCCACCAGCACCCGGCCCGCGGACTCCGAGAACAACGTCACGAAGGGGTCGGCGCCCTCGGGAAGAACGATGCGGCAACCGGTTTCGCCCGCCAGCGCCGATTCCACGATGGCCTGAGCGAGGCCGCCTTCGGACAAGTCGTGCGCGGCGGACACCAGCCCGTCGCGCGACGCCGAGGCCAGCACGTCGGCCAGCAGCTTCTCGCGCTCCAGGTCGACCTTCGGCGGCAGCCCACCCAGGTGGTCGGCGGTCACCTGCGCCCAGACCGACCCGTCGAACTCGTCGCGCGTATCGCCCAGCAGCAGCAGGGTTTCGCCCGGTTCGGTGCCCAGGGCGGTGGGGATGCGCCGGCCGACGTCGTCGATCACGCCGAGCACGCCGACCACCGGCGTGGGCAGGATCGCCGCCGACCCGGTCTGGTTGTAGAAGCTCACGTTGCCGCCGGTCACCGGAATCCCAAGGGCCGCACAGCCATCGGCCAGGCCCCGCACGGCCTGCGAGAACTGCCACATCACCCCGGGGTCTTCGGGCGACCCGAAGTTGAGGCAATTGGTCACCGCGACCGGGGTCGCGCCGGTGACGGCCACGTTGCGGTAGGCCTCGGCCAGCGCGAGCTGCGCGCCCGTGTAGGGATCCAGCAGCGTGTAGCGCCCCGACGCGTCGGTCGACACCGCGATGCCGCGGCCGGTCGACTCGTCGACGCGCAGCACGCCGCCGTCGGCGTGCTCGGCCAGCACGGTGTTGCCGCGGACGTAGCGGTCGTACTGCTCGGTGATGAACGCGCGGCTGCACAGATGCGGACTGCCAAGCAGCGCAAGCAGAGTCGCGCGCAGCTCGTCGCCGGTAGAGGGACGCGGCAGGGCCGCCGAGCGGTCGGCGTTCAGGGCGTCCTGCGGTTCGGGCCGCGCGACCGGGCGCTGATACACCGGGCCCTCGTGGGCCACGGTGCGCGGCGGCACGTCGACGACGGTCTCGCCGCGATAGGTGATCCGCAACCGGTCGCCGTCGGTGACCTCGCCGATCACGGTGGCCAGCACCTCCCACTTGCGGCACACCGCCATGAAGGCGTCCACGTTCTCCGGCGCGACCACCGCGCACATGCGCTCCTGCGACTCGCTGCACAGGATCTCGGCGGGCGTCATCTCCTTGGCCCGCAGCGGAACCGTGTCGAGCTCGACCGCCATCCCACCGTCCCCGGCCGACGCCAATTCCGAAGTGGCGCAGGACAATCCGGCGCCACCCAAGTCCTGGATGCCGATCACCAGCCCGCCCGCGTACAGCTCGAGGCAGCACTCGATGAGCACTTTCTCCATGAACGGGTCGCCCACCTGAACCGAGGGCAGCTTCTTGCGGGATCCGGTGGCATCGAAGGTGTCCGACGCCAGCACCGACACCCCGCCGATGCCGTCGAGCCCCGTGCGCGCGCCGAACAGGATGATCTTGTTGCCCGCACCGGAGGCGAACGCCAAATGCAGGTCCTCCTGGCGCAGCACGCCGACGCACATCGCGTTCACCAACGGGTTTCCGGCGTAGCACGCGTCGAAGACGGTCTCCCCACCGATGTTGGGCAGGCCCAGCGAGTTGCCGTAGCCGCCGATGCCGCGGACCACGCCGTCGACCACGCGGCGGGTGTCGGGCGCATCGGCGGCGCCGAACCGTAGCTGGTCCATCACGGCGACCGGCCGCGCGCCCATAGCCATGATGTCGCGGACGATGCCGCCCACGCCGGTGGCCGCGCCCTGGTACGGCTCGACGTAGGACGGGTGGTTGTGCGATTCCACCTTGAAGGTGACCGCCCAGCCGTCACCGATGTCGACGACGCCGGCGTTCTCGCCGATGCCGGCCAGCATGCCCGCGCGCATCTCGTCGGTGGTGGTTTCGCCGAAGTAGCGCAGGTGCACCTTCGAGGACTTGTAGGAGCAGTGCTCGCTCCACATCACCGAGTACATCGCCAGCTCGGTGTCGGTGGGCCTGCGGCCCAGGATCTCGCGGATCCGCTGGTACTCGTCGTCCTTGAGGCCGAGTTCGTGGAACGGTTGCGGTTGGTCGGGGGTCGCCGCGGCATGCTCGACGGTGTCAGTCAGCCGGGTGCGCGCGGTTGTCACGCCAACAGTGTAAAGAGCTACTCGCCACGGAGCAGGCGGGCGCTGGCGGCGTCGGCCGGATAGAACAGCTCGACGGCCAGTTCGGCGAGCGTGACGTCGAGCGGGGTCCCAAACGTCGTCAGCGTGGTGAACATCGACAGCCGTTGCCCGCCGCCGGCATCGAGTTCGAACGGCACGAGCAGGGCGGCGGTGTCGGCCGGCGAGCGCCACGTCCTGGCGGCGCTCGCGACTCCGGGATAGCCGCGCACCTCGTCGTCGAGCGCCCGCAGTCCCGGGTCGTCGGTGAGCGCGATCGTGCGCCGCAGCTGGTGCAGCAGGTAGCCCGCCCATTCGGGGAAATTCAGGGTCCGCCCGGCGAGGCCGTCGGGGTGCAGCGACAGCCGGTAGACGTTGGCCGGTGGGCCGAGCAGGTCCTCGGGCAGGCCGGCGGTGAGCGCCGACGCCGCGGCATTGGCGCCCACGATGTTCCAGCACCGGTCGATCAGGATGCCCGGGTAGGGGTCGTGGGCATCGAGGAGGCGCTGCACCGCAGCGCGGGCGGGGGACAGCGCGGCATCCTCCAGCGGCCGCGACTGGTAACGCGGCGCGAACCCGGCCGCAAGCAGCAGCGTGTTGCGCTCCCGCAGCGGAACGTCGAGGCCCTCGGCGAGGGCGAGCACCATCTCCGGGCTGGGACGCGAGCGCCCGGTTTCGATGAAGCTCAGGTGCCGCGCCGACACGCCGACGCTCAGCGACAGGTCGAGCTGGCTCACGCGTCGCCGCTCCCGCCATTCGCGCAACAGGACACCGACCGTCGCCTGGCTCACCAGGCCACGGTAACCACGCGCGCGTACCCGCCGCGATGACCTCGGAGGTAATTGTGCCGCCGCACGCCGCCCGCCCAGGCTTGAGATACCGCGCTCGACCGGAGCGCCCCGACCGAAGGAGCAACGATGACCGACGTCCAATCCGCCCCCAAGTTCAGCGCCGAGGTGTTCGCGGCCTATTGGGCCGCACCCACCCTGTCGCGCGGCTTCGACATCCTGGCCGACGACATCGTCGGCTACTGGCCCGGCGACCCCGAGCCGGTCCGCGGCATCGAGCCCTACACGGCGAAGATCGCCGAGATACTCGATGCCGCACCGGATTTGACGCTCGAAGTCATCGACAGCGCCACCGTCCCCGGCGCTGCGGCGGGCGAGGAACTGGTGTTCTTGCACTACGTCGGCCGGGGCACCGGTCCCGACGGGCCGTTCCAAATCCGGGGGATCGACCGGGTTCGCACCCGCGACGGGGTCGTCGTCGAGAATGTCATCCGCTACGACCCGCTCTTCCTCGCTCGGGGCTGAAGCTCGAGTGTGCGTTCACGGCTTTGCGGGTGCGGCCAGGGCGGAATTTGCGCGGCGATTTTCCCGCCCCACACGCACGCTCAACGCCCAGGGCGCACTCCCTATTGCCCCACGACGCAGAAGACGTTGCCCTCGGGGTCGGCCAGCACCACCCAGCGGAAGTTGTCGCCGAAGCTGTGCCGGCCGACCTCGCCGGCCCCGGCCGCCGTCAGCCGCGCGACCTCGCCATCGACGTCGGCGGCGCTGAAGTCGAGGTGCACGCGGTTCTTCCCGGGGGTGGGGTCGGGCACCTTCTGGAACCCGAGCTTGGGTCCCTGCGCCAACGTCACCGCGGTGAACTCGTCGGCGAGCAACTCCTGCGTCGTCCCGCCGAACTGCTCGGCCCACCAACCGGCCAGACCCGCGGGATCGCTGCAGTCGAACGTGACCATTTCTACGTTGAGCGTCATGCCCGGATCGTAGGTCAGCCGGGCGACAGAAAAGCTTGCAGCGCCGCCGAATAGGCGGCCACGTCGTGCGCGCCCATCAACTCCCGCGCGGAGTGCATCGCCAACTGCGGCGCGCCGACATCGACGGTGGGGATGCCGGTGCGCGCGGCGGCCAGCGGCCCGATCGTCGAGCCGCACGGCAGGTCGGCGCGGTGCTCGTAACGTTGCAGCCCGACCCCCGCCTGCCGGCAGGCCAGCTCGAACGCCGCCGCGGTCCCCGCGTCGGTGGCATAGCGCAGGTTGGGGTGCACCTTGAGCACCGGGCCCGCGTTGACCTCGATCAGGTGGCCGGGCTCGTGCCGGTCCGGGTAGTTGGGGTGGGTGGCGTGGGCCATGTCGGCCGACGCCAGCAGCGACGCCGGCAGCCGGCGCAGGAAGTCCTCCCGGGTGCCGCCCGCGGCCAGCACGATCCGCTCCAGGACGGTGCCCAACAGGTTGGACTGCGCGCCGCGGTCGGAGGTCGACCCGACCTCCTCGTGATCGAACAGCACCAACACCGGCACGACGCCCCGCGGCTCGGCGTCCAGCAGCGCCTGGGTCCCCGCGTAGCAGCTGGCCTGGTTGTCCAGCCGGGGCGCGCTGAGCAGGCCGGAGTCGGCCCCGATCACCGCCGAGGGGGTCAGATCGTGCGTCATCAGGTCGGCGGACAACACGTCGCCGGCCGGCACTCCGGCGCGCTCGGCGACGTAGTCGACGAACGAACCCCGTTGTTCCCCAACGCCCCAGACCGCGTTGACGTGTCGCTGCGGGTCCAGCGTCACCGATTTGCGGTCCTCGGCCAGGTGGATCGCCAGCTGCGGCACCCGCAGGATCGGGTCGTCGATGCGGACCAGCCGCTGGCCGATCCCGTCGCCGTCCCGCACCGAGAGCCGCCCGCTGATGCCCAGGTCGCGGTCCAGCCAGGAGTTCAGCCACGCGCCCCCGTACGGCTCCAGCGCCACCACCCGCCAACCGGCGACCAGCCGGTCCGGATGCTGTTTGACCCGCAGGTTCGGGGAGTCGGTGTGGGCGCCGACGATCCGGAAGGGACCGTCGGCCCCTTCGGAGTTCCAGGCGACCAGCGAACCGGCGCGCACGATGAAGTAGCGGCCGGGTTGCTCGGGCCAGCGGTCGGCCTCGTCGAGTTCCGCATAGCCGGACTCGACCAGCCGGGCCGCCGCCGCCGCGCAGGCGTGAAACGACGACGGGGAGGCGTCGATGAAATCGCAGAGGCCTGCGGCGCTGGCCGGCATGGTGACCATCATGGCTGTCGGGCGCAGACGGGTTCACGCTAGGGTTGCCAGAGTGCCTCCGGTCCAGCCGCAACCCATCCTCGCGCCGTTGACACCCGCCGCCATCTTCCTCGTTCTCACCATCGACGACGGCGGCGAGGCGACGGTGCACGACGCGCTGCCGGAGATCTCCGGGCTGGTGCGCGCGATCGGTTTCCGCGAGCCGCCGAAGCGGTTGTCGGCGATCGCCTCGATCGGCTCCGACGCCTGGGATCGCCTGTTTGCCGGGCCGCGCCCCGCCGAACTGCATCCGTTCATCGCGCTGAACGGCCCGCGGCACACCGCCCCGGCCACGCCCGGGGACCTGTTGTTGCACATCCGGGCCGAGAGCCTGGACGTCTGTTTCGAGCTGGCCGACCGCATCCTGCGCGCGATGGCGGGCGCGGTCACCGTGGTCGACGAGGTGCACGGGTTCCGCTACTTCGACAACCGCGACCTGCTGGGGTTCGTCGACGGCACCGAAAACCCCGACGGCCCACTGGCCGTCAGCGCCACCACCATCGGTGAGGAGGATCCCGACTTCGCCGGCGGTTGCTACGTGCACGTGCAGAAGTATGTCCACGACATGTCGGCCTGGAACGCGCTGTCGGCCACCGAGCAGGAACTGGTGATCGGCCGGACCAAGCTGGACGACATCGAATTGGGTGACGACGACAAGCCGGCCAACGCCCACATCGCCCTCAACGTCATCACCGACGACGACGGCACCGAGCTCAAGATCGTGCGGCACAACATGCCCTTCGGGGAGCTGGGCAGGGGCGAATTCGGCACGTACTTCATCGGGTATTCGCGGGCGCCACGGGTCACCGAGCAGATGCTTCAGAACATGTTCCTCGGCGACCCGCCCGGCAACACCGACCGCATCCTGGACTTCTCCACCGCCATCACCGGCGGATTGTTCTTCTCCCCCACCGTCGACTTCCTCGACGACCCACCGCCGTTGCCGGTCGCGCCGGCCACGGCGCAGCGCGCCACACCGGCATCTGGAAACGGCTCACTCGCGATCGGCAGCCTGAAAGGAACCACTCGATGAACAACCTCTACCGCGACCTGGCACCGGTCACCGAAGCCGCTTGGGCCGAAATCGAATTGGAGGCCACCAGAACCTTCAAGCGCCACATTGCGGGGCGGCGCGTCGTCGACGTCAGCGATCCCGGCGGACCGGTCACCGCGGCGGTCAGCACCGGCCGGCTGCTCGATGTCGAGGCGCCCACCGACGGCGTCGAAGCCCACCTGCGGGCCAGCAAACCCCTTGTCCGCCTACGGGTTCCGTTCACCCTGTCCCGGTACGAAATCGACAACGTCGAGCGCGGCGCGCAGGACTCCGATTGGGACCCGGTCAAAGCCGCGGCCAAGAAGCTGGCGTTCGTGGAGGACCGCGCGATCTTCGAGGGCTACGCGGCCGGATCGATCGACGGCATCCGCAGCTGCAGCTCCAATGCGCCGCTGCAGCTGCCCGAGGATCCGCGCGACATGCCCGACGCCATCTCGCACGCGTTGACCGGGCTGCGGCTGGCCGGGGTCGACGGCCCGTACTCGGTGCTGTTGGCCGCCGAGGTCTACACCAAGGTCAGCGAGACCACCGAGCACGGATATCCCATCCGTGAGCACCTGAACCGATTGGTGGACGGGGACATCATCTGGGCGCCGGCCATCGACGGCGCCTTCGTGCTGACCACCCGCGGTGGCGACTTCGACCTGCAGCTGGGCCACGACGTCGCGATCGGGTACCTCAGCCACGACGCCGAGAGCGTGCAGCTTTATCTGCAGGAGACCCTGACGTTCTTGTGCTACACCGCCGAAGCGTCGGTCTGCCTGGCACCGTAGCGGTTCATCGCCGGCTATCGGATTCCTCGATATCGCTTACCGCGGATAGCGATAGCGGATTGGACTGATCGCCGCCTCCGTCGGGTTTTGATCGTCAGCGGATAACCCGCTTGACCCAGGAGGCTTTCTTCATGATCAATTCCACGACCAAGCTCGCCGACCGCTCCGGCATCGTCACTGTCCCCGCGATCGACGCCGTCGCGCGCGTGTTGGGCCGTTACGGGCTGGTACTCGTCATCGGCTGGATCGGCGCGCTGAAGTTCGCCAATTACGAAGCGCACCAAATCCAACCGCTCGTGGCGAACAGCCCCTTCATGGGCTGGCTCTATCAGGTCTTTCCGGTGTACACATTCTCGGCGCTGTTGGGCGTGTTCGAGGTGACCGCGGCCGCATTGCTCGCCATCAAGCCGCTGGCTCCGCGGCTGTCCGCGGTCGGAAGTGTCTTGGCGGTCTTGCTGTTCTTCGCCACGATCAGCTTCTTGTTCACCACGCCGGGAATCGGCGAGCCGGCCGGCGGCGGCTTCCCCGCCATTTCCCTGCTCGGCGAGTTCCTCCTCAAAGACGTGCCGTTGCTTGGCCTGTCGCTGTGGACCCTCGCCGATTCGATCGCTGCCGCCAGGCGCCGCTCGACCGTCAGGTAGCGCCGAGGCCGGACGACTCAGCTGTCGTCGGGCAGCTCGAACGAAGCCACGAGCCGGCCGATGTCGCGACGGCGCGAGTCGGCCGGCCACACCACCCAGGTGCGGCGCACCAGGGGCCGCCCGATCAGCGGGGCCCACGTCACGTTATCCGGCAGTGGTCGAGGCTGGTCCTCCGGCGCGAGCGCGAAGGCATGGCCGCCGCTGACCGCGGCGAACTTGACGTCGGCGATCAGCACGTGGCCGTCGGGGGCGGGCGGCCCGATCTCGATGCCGTGGCTGCGCAGCACCCCGGTGAGCTCGTCATACCAGGCCGGACTGCTCGACCGCGGAAAACCCGTCCACCGCAGGTCTTTCAGCTCGTCCAGGGAGATCCCGTCGGGGCCGACACGGCCCGCGGCGACCGACGAATCGAGTAGGACGCCGAGGCTTTCGCGGGACACCAGCATCGCGTCGAATTCGGACCCGGTGGGACGTTCGCGCACCAGGCCGACATCCAGTTCGTCGCCGCGCAGTGCGGCGAATTGCGCCGCCGTCGAGAGATGACGCGGAACGACTCGCGCCTCGGGCACCTCGGCCGCGAACTTGGCGAGCGCTCCGGGCAGCACGTGCGACGCCAACTCCAGCGGGATACCCAGCCTGATGACCCCGCCGGTTTCCCCGCGATAGCCGGCCATCGTATGGACTGCCTGTCGGTAGCGGGCCAGGACGGCGCGCGCCTCCTCGAGCAAGGCCACGCCCGCCTCGGTGGGCCGAACCCCCGTGCTGACGCGTTCCAGCAGCTGGACCCCGATTTCGCGCTCGAGAGCGCTCACCGTCTGCGAAATCGCCGACTGGCTCACGTGTAGTCGGCGAGACGCCGCCGACATGCCGCCCTCCTCCACGACGGCCACAAAGGCACTGAGTTCTCGCAATTCCATAGCTGGCGGCGGTTGGTGCCTACTCCTCCCGGTACCGGCTCAGCTTAGTTAATGGCCGCCATCAGCGACGCCGATAGCCCGGCCGCCCGCGCTGGAATTAAATGGGTGGGCGGAGGCGCTATGCGCTGCGGTATGCGCAGAAATTCGCCGAGGAGGGCTTCGATGGCAACAACACTTGAGGGGTCAACCGCGCTGGTCACGGGCGCCACGTCGGGCATTGGGCGCGCGATCGCGCTGCAACTCGCCGCGCTGGGCGCCGAGGTGGTGGTGCACGGGCGCAGCGCCGAACGCGGCGCCAAGACGGTCCAGGAGATTCAAAACGCCGGTGGGAAAGCGCGTTTCGTCGCGGCCGATCTGTCCGAGGTCGACGACGTCCGGCGCCTGGCGGCCGAGGCGGGCCCGGTCGACATCCTGATCAACAACGCCGGCGTGTACAAGTTCGGTGGGACCGCCGACCTCGATGCGGCGGTTTTCGACGAGCACATCAACATCAACCTGCGCGCCCCGTACCTCCTGGTCCAGCAACTCGTACCCGGCATGGCCGCGCGGGGGGTGGGGGCCGTCGTGAACATCAGCACCCTTGCCGCCACCATTCCGGCGCGGATGGCCGGCGTGTACGGCGCCAGCAAGGCCGGTGTCGAACTGCTGACCAGGGTGTGGGCCGACGAATTCGGCCGGTCCGGGGTGCGGGTGAATGCTGTGCAGGCCGGGCCGACCGAAACATTGGGCACCGCCGCGACCCCCGGTCTCGCCGAGGGCTTTGCCACGGTTACCACGCTCGGCCGAGTCGCCGCGCCCGACGAGATCGCCAGTGCCGTAACGTTTCTGGTCTCTCCGCAGGCGAGCTACGTCAACGGCGCGATCCTGGAGGCCAACGGCGGGCAACTGGCGCTCGCCCCGTAGCGGCTCGACGGCTTTCAGAGGTCCAACACGAGTTCACTACCTGGCGCGGCCGAGCAGATCAGCACCTCACCCTCGCCGGGCTCCTCTAGCGGTGGTTGCACGTATGTCGTCGCCCCGGAAACGACGCCGGTGACGCACACGTGACACACCCCGCTTCGGCAGGAGAAGCGGGTCGGGACATCGCACGCCTCGGCAAGGTCCAGGATGCTCCCGTAGTCCCACGACCAATTGACGGTAAGCCCGCTGCGCGCGAACGTGATTGACGGCCCGGTGCCCGGCGTGCCGGCGGGCGGGTGCGGCGGCGTGCGCTCCCCCATCTCGACGACGCCTGGGTTGATCGCCGGCAAGGCACCGAAGAGTTCGCTGTGGACGCGTGCGGGGTCGAGACCTGCGGCGCTGAAATAATCGCGGACATCGGTCATGAATCGCGTTGGGCCGCAGAGGTAAACGGTGGCATTGGATGGCAGGCCGAGGGCGGCGATCGAATCCCTGTTCACACGGCCCTGCGTTTCGGTGTAGAAGACCCGCGCCCGGGCGTGCGGCAGGGATTCGATGAGCGTCGCGACTTCGCCCGCAAAGGCCTCGCTTTCGCGATTGCGGGTGGTGTGCAACCACCAAACGTCGCGACCGCTGGGCGCCGCCGCCAGCGCGTGCAGCATCGCCAGGACGGGCGTGGCACCGATGCCCGCCGACACGAGGACCACCGGATCGTCGCCCTCGGTGAGATAGAAGTCGCCCCTGGGTGCGGCCGCCTCTATCACCGACCCCGGCTTGGCGTTGGCGTGCAGCCAGCGGCTCACCAGCCCGTGCTCCTCGCGTTTGACGCTGATCCGGTAGACCCCCGCGTCCGGATCACCCGAGAGCGAATAGCTGCGCAGCGGCGCCGGTTCGGCGGCGCCGGCAAGTCGCACGGGGAGGTACTGCCCGGGAAGCGGCGGCGGCAACGGGCTGTGGTCGGCCGACTCGAGGCGAATGGAGAGCACCTGGGGACTTTCCCGGTGAATCTCCGCGACCCGCAACGGGCGAAAGCCGACCCATGGCGGTTCGACCGCGACCGGTGGCGCCGCGGGGCTGCCGGAATCGGCCAGCAGGTCGCGGAAGGACTGTTGCCAGCCGGGGCTGAGCGCCGGGACGTCGACGGCCCTTCTCAGCTGTTCGATGTCGCGCTTCGGCAGGTACAACAGCGCGTCGACGTCGGCCACGGTGAGCTCGTGACGGCCGCGCCGGGTCCGCACGATGTCGTCGCCGGCGCGGACGACGCCCTCGCTGATCACCCGGAAATAGAAGCCGGGGCGGTGTTGGGAGACAAGGAGATTGGGCATTCTGGGTTCGTTGAGGCGCATGCCGACCCGGAAGCACGTCACGCGCGGTTGGCTGACCTCGAATTCCGCCTCGCCTATGCGATAGCGGTCGCCGATGCAGACCTCGTCGTCGGCGAGCCCGGAAATCGTGAAATTTTCACCGAAGTTGCCGGGCACCAGGTCGTCGCGGCCGAGGTACTGCGCCCAGAAGTCATACGACTCCAGCTGGTAGACCATGACCGCGCGTTGTTCGCCGCCGTGGCCGGCAAGGTCGCCCTGGCCGTCACCGTCGAGGTTGAGGCGGCGCGCCATGACCGGCCCCTCGACCGGGGTCTTCCCAATCCCGGTGTAGACGGTTTTGCCGCGCCATCGGACGTCCTTCGGCATGCCCACGTTTACCGAAACAAGCGTGCCCGCCATGTCACCGCCCGCAGCGTGGTCAAACTGGGATAACCGGCCCACAGTATGCCCAGTCGGCCCGAACGGCAACTTGTGCCGAGGCTATTGCGAGCCCGCGCATCAGGTGCATACTGGGATGAATAACCCAGAAATTCTCGAAGGACGTTATTATGCCGGTTGTTCATCATCGATACGCCACCGTCGCCGGTCATCGACTGTTCTTCCGCGAGGCCGGCGATCCCGCAGCGCCGGCGTTGGTGCTGCTGCACGGGTTTCCCACCAGTTCTCACATGTTCCGGAACCTGGTGCCGGCGCTGGCGGACCGCTACCACGTGATCGCGCCGGACCACCTCGGATTCGGGCTCTCGGACGCGCCGCCCGTCGAGGCGTTCGACTACACCTTCGATGCGCTTGCCGACCTGACCGCGGGCCTGCTCGGAACCCTCGGTATCGACCGATACGCCATGTACGTGCAGGATTACGGCGCCCCGATCGGCTGGCGGCTGGCGCTGCGTGACCCCGCCACGATCACCGCGATCATCACCCAGAACGGCAACGGTTACGACGCGGGATTCGTCGAAAGCTTTTGGAAGGTGGTGCAGGCCTACCAGCGCGAGCAGACGCCCGACACCGAGGCCGCGGTTCGGCAATTCCTCACGCTGGACGCCACGCGGTGGCAATACCTCACCGGCGTCGCCGACGAGACACTCGTCGACCCGGACTGCTGGCATCACGCTTACGCGCTGATCTCCCGACCCGGCAACGAAGAGGTGCAGCTGAAGCTGCTGCGGGACTACGCCACCAACGCACCGCTGTATCCCCGCCTCCACGAATACTTTCGCGCCAACCGCGTGCCGCTGCTGGCGGTGTGGGGCCGCGGCGACGAGATCTTCGGACCGGCCGGCGCGCAGGCGTTCGCCGACGATCTGCCGGACGCCGAGATCCATCTGCTCGACGGCGGGCACTTCCTGCTCGAGTCCGCGCTGGACGAGGCCACGGCCCTGATCCGCGACTTCCTCGGCAGGGCATCAATGGGTTGAAGATCCCATAGTTCGCGGCGCCCGCGGGTTAGCCTGACGCGATGGCCCATCCCGACGTTCAGGACGAACAACGGTTGACCGCCAAGGGGCGTGCCACCCGCGACCGGATCGTGGAAGCGGCCGCCCAGCTCATCGTCACCGAAGGCCTGTCCGCTTCGAACATGGAGAACGTGCGCAGGGCAGCATCGGTCAGCGGCTCGCAGCTCGCGCACTATTTCACCGACAAGGGCGCGCTGATCCGCGCGGTCGTCAGGCGCCAGATGGCGGTGGTTCTCGACTTTCACCGCCAGCCCCGGCTGCACGGCCTGCGCTCGTTCGACGACTTCGAGCGCTGGATCGGCCTCAACATGCGCTACCTCAAGCGCATCGGATACTTCGGCACGCCCACCTACCACGCCCTCGCCGCGCAGTTGGCGAAGTCCGACGATGCGACGCGCGAAACACTGGGCGCGGGCTATCGGCAATGGATCGACCTGATGGCGCAGGCGATTCAAACAATGAAGGACGACGGGGTCGTGGTCGCGGACGCCGACCCGCGGCGGTTGGCGATGGTCATCGTGTCCGCCCACCAGGGCGGCGGCACCCTGGCGTTCACCTATCGGGCGGAATGGCCGCATGCCGACGCGGTCCGCTTCGCGGTCAACTATCTGCGCATGTTCGCCACCGACCCCGCAGAACGCGTTCCGCGGCGGGCGCCGCGCGCCCGCCGCCGGCGTGGGCGGCAACATGAATGACGACAGCGAATCGCGATACACCCGCAAGGGATTGGCGACCCGGGCGCGAATCGTCGAGGTCGCCGCGCGGCTGATGTTCGAACGAGGGGTCGCCAACACCAGCATCGACCACGTGCGACGCGCCGCGGGCGTCGGCGGCTCGCAGATCTCCCACTACTTCCGCGACAAGCGCGATCTGACCCGTCACGTCGTCGCCGCGCGCCGCGACGACGTTCAGGCCTTCCACACGCAACCGACGCTGGGCGCCCTCGATACCATCGACGCCCTGCAGGCGTGGGCCGACGCCATCGTGGCCGACATCGACACGGTGTACCGCGTCGGCGGTTGCGTCTACGGCTCGCTGGCCGGCGAGTTGATCGATTCCGACGACGAAATGCACGACGACCTCTCCACCGGCTACGACCGGTGGCTCGAGCTTTTTCAGGGTGGCCTCACCGTAATGCGGCGCCGCGGCGATCTGCGACCCGACGCCGACCCCCGACATCTGGCCGTGTCGCTGGTCGTCGCGCACCAGGGCGGAGCGCTGGTCACGCACGCCACCGGTGATGCCGAACCGCTGCGCTGTGCGGTCAACGCCGCCGTCGACTACGTGCGCTCCTTTGCACCGCATTCCGCTTCGCGCCGCAAGCGGGCGGCGCGCCGGTGAAGCCCGAGCGAATTGCCGGGGCCGCCGACTGGACAGACTGGGTCTGTTCGCCCATAATATTGGGATAGCTAGCCCAATCGCCCGATGCGCGCGGTGGGCAGATCCGAAGGCCACCAACCAGCCGGGAAGAAGGCGGCAAGTGTCTGCGACCGTTTCACCCCAACTGCCTACTGCACCGGCGATGGTGAGGGAGCGGTCCGGCGGGGAGACCATGCGCGCGATCATCCTCACCGGGTTCGGCGGGCTCGACAACCTCGTCTACACCGACATTCCCAAGCCGCTGCCCAGGGACGGCGAAGTTGTCATCCGGGTGAAAGGCTTCGGCATCAACCACGCCGAAATCCACATGCGCCGAGGGGAATGGGCGGAAGCCGCCGAGGTCAGCGGGATCGAATGCGTCGGCATCGTCGACTCGTGCCCCGGAGGCGAATTTCCGGTCGGCGCCAAGGTGGCGGCCCTGATGGGCGGCCTTGGGCGAACGATCAACGGCAGCTACGCGGAGTACACCCGCGTGCGCGCGGCGAACGTCGTCCTGATCGAGTCCGACCTGCCGTGGTCACAGCTTGCTGCGCTGCCGGAAACCTTCGCGACGGCGTGGACGTGCCTGTTCCGCAACCTCGAATTGACGGCAGGGCAGACGTTGGTGATCCGCGGGGCGACCTCGGCGTTGGGCCAGGCGGCGCTGAAAATGGCCGTGGCCGCCGGCGCGAACGTCATCGCGACCGCCCGTAGCCGCGAGCGCTTTCGGATGCTCGAAAGGTTGGGAGCGGTCCGCGTCGAGTTGGAGCGCCGCGACCTTGCCGCCCACATCGCCGAGGCCAAGCAGATCGATGCGGTCCTCGATTTCGTCGGCAACAGCACCATCCTCGACTCGCTCGACATGCTGCGCCGCGGCGGTTCTGCCTGCCTGGCCGGCTGGCTGGGCGGACTCGCCCCGATCGGCGATTTCAACCCCCTCGCGCGGATGGCCAGCGGCGTGAACTTCACCTTCTTCGCCAGCCCCGTCTTCGGCAATCCGGGCTTCCCGGTGTCGGACGTGCCGCTGAGCGACATCGCACAGCAGGTGGCGGACGGCAAACTCGAGGCAGCCCCGGCGCGCGTTTTTTCGTTCGACCAGATTCACGAGGCGCACCGGGTGGCGGAGTCGGGAGAAGCCGGCGGCAAGGTTGTTGTTGTCATGGACTGACGGCGACGCATCTTGGCTCAGCGAATAATCTTCGCCAACGAGGGGACAGCACAGTGGGTTTGGCATGGCAGCAGGGACCATTGGCAACCGGATCGGTGGGTCACTTCCTCACCGGGCAGCCCATGCCGCCGCGGCTGCTCTTCGCCGAGCCGTTGCGGCGCCGCATGCGGGTGCGCTTCGCGGACGCCTGGATCGCCGACAGCGAGGACGTCGTCCTGTTACACGAGCCCGGTCGCTACCCGGTTGCCTACTTTCCCGTCGGCGACGTCGAAGCGGGAATTTTGACCGCCGAAGACCGGGTCACCCAGCACCAGGACCTCGGCGAAACGCAGTGGTTCACCGTCAAAGTCGCCGAGCAGCAGGCCGATCACAGCGCGTGGCAACACGCGCGGGTTCCGCCCCACGCGGCGGTCCTGGACGGTCGGCTGGCATTCGCCTGGCGCGCGATGGACGCCTTCTACGAGGAAGACGAACGCATCGTGGGGCATGCCGCGGACGCCTACCACCGCATCGACATCCGTTCCACCTCACGGCATCTGGTCGTCCGCGACGGTGAGCGGGTGATCGCCGACACGAAGCATCCACTGGCGCTGTACGAATCCGGCTTTGCGCCTCGCTGGTACGTCGCGCGCGAAGACATCGACGAAGTCGCACTCAAACCTGTTGATCTTCAAACCTTTTGCCCATACAAGGGGATATGCTCCTACTACGACATCGGCGGACACCAGCGCGCCGCGTGGTCTTACCTCAACGCATGGCCCGAGGTCGGCCGGGTCACCGATCTGGTGTCGTTCGAGCCCGATAAGATCGACGTATACCTCGACGGCAACCGGCTTCAACTGGAACCTGGCCAAACTGTCCTTGCCCACGGTGTCGACCGGGGACTCGACACCGATGAGGTGCTCGGCACGACAACGAGAAGGGCCACGGTTTGACCATGCGACCTCTTACGCCGTCGGTGCTCGTTTTCGACGTCAACGAGACGCTCCTTGACATCGAGTCGCTGGCACCGCTTTTCGGGGAGAAGTTCGGTGACAAGCGGGTACTTCGCGAATGGTTCCCGCAACTCGTCATGTATTCGATGACCGCCACGTTGACGGAAAGCTACGTGACCTTCTCGGTGCTGGCCCAGGGGTTGCTGCGCATGTTCGGCGACATCTACCAGGTGGCCATCACGGACGACGATCTGGGTCGCCTGAAGGCCGGCCTGCTGACCATGCCGGCGCACCCGGATGCCGCGGATGGGCTTGCTGCGCTGCGCGATAGCGGCTTCCGGCTGGTCACCCTCACCAACTCGCCACCCAACCCCGACGGACCCACGGCGCTGCAGAATTCGGGCCTGGACCACTTCTTCGAACAACAGTTGAGCGTCGACGCTTGCCGCGCGTTCAAGCCGGCGCCGGCGGTGTACCGGCACGTATGCGAGACGCTCCAGGTGGCGCCCACCGACTGCATGATGGTCGCCGCGCACGTGTGGGACACCCTCGGCGCGCAACACGTCGGCTTCAGCTCCTCGCTCATCACGCGGCCGGGCAATCCACCGCTGCCGGTTGACGGGTTGGCGCAACCGGACGTCGTCGTCAGTGACCTGCGCCAGCTGGCCGCGCGACTCATCGAGGGGCGGCGCTGACGATGGCACCGGGCACGGAACACGAATTCGACGTCGTCGTGCTCGGCGCCGGACCGATCGGGCAGAACGTCGCCGAGCGCGCCCGCGCCGCCGGTCTCAGTGTCGCGATGGTCGAGCGCGAACTGGTCGGGGGCGAATGTTCGTATTGGGCGTGCGTGCCCAGTAAGGCGTTGCTGCGACCGGTCATCGCCGTCTCGGACGCCCGCCGCGTCGACGGCGCACGGGAAGCGGTCAGTGGTTCCATCAACAGCGCAGGGGTCTTCGGTCGCCGTGACCGCTACGTCACCGACTGGGACGACACCGGCCAGGCCGACTTCGTGCGCGGGCTCGGCGCCACCCTGATACGCGGGCACGGGCGGCTGGCCGGCCCCCGGCGAGTCGCCGTCAGCGCGCCCGGGGGTGAGCAGCCGGCGCTGACGGCGCGGCACGCGGTCGTGGTGTGCACGGGCAGCCGGCCCGCGCTCCCCGATCTGCCCGGCATCGCCGAGGCCAAACCGTGGACCAACCGCGAGGCGACGGACAGCAGCTATGTCCCCGAGCGGCTCGCCGTCGTCGGCGCCGGCGGCGTGGGTGTCGAAATGGCCACGGCGTGGCAAGGATTGGGCTCGCGGGTGACCCTGCTGGCGCGCGGTTCCGGGCTGCTGCCCCGGATGGAGCCCTTCGTGGGTGAACTCATCGCCCGCGGGCTGTCCGACGCCGGCGTGGACGTGCGCCTGGGCGCGGCGGTGCGCGCGCTGCGCCGCCGCGACGGCGGGCAGGTGGTCCTCGAATTGGACGACGGATCCGAATTGGCCGTCAGCGAAGCGCTTTTCGCCACCGGACGGGCGCCGCTCACCGACGACATCGGCCTCGAGACCGTCGGGCTAACACCGGGCAGCTGGCTCGACGTCGACGACACCTGCCGTGTCACGGCCATCGAGGGCGGTTGGCTCTACGCGGCGGGCGACGTCAATCACCGGGCCCTGCTGACCCATCAGGGCAAGTACCAGGGACGCGTCGCCGGCGCGGCGATCGGGGCCCGCGCCGCGGGACAGCCATTGGACACCTCGCCGTGGGGCGCGCACGCGACCACCGCCGACCATCACGCGGTGCCGCAGGCCTTCTTCACCGACCCGGAAGCCGCGGCCGTCGGGCTGACGGCGCAGCAGGCGCAGGACGCCGGCCACCGGATCCGCACGGTCGACGTGGAGATCGGAGACGTCGTCATGGGGGCCAAGCTCTACGCGGACGGATACACCGGTCGGGCCCGGATGGTGGTCGATGTGGACCGCGGCCACCTGCTCGGGGTGACGCTGGTCGGTCCCGGCGTCACCGAGATGCTGCACTCGGCCACCATCGCCGTGGCCGGTCAGGTGCCCGTCGACCGGCTGTGGCACGCCGTCCCCTGCTTCCCGACGGTCAGCGAGCTTTGGCTGAGGCTGCTCGAGGCCTATCGGGACGCGGCGGATAATTGACGCATGGCGACTTCAGACGGATTTCATCCAGACTTCGACGACGCCGCGGCGCGCGTCGCCCGAAACCGGGTGCACCACATCCGGGCGTCGGACATCAGTTCCGATACCGCGCAATCCGAGGGCCTGCGCCGCTTCGCGGCCCTGTCCGGCACGTCGGTCGGCGCCGAGAAGCTGTGGATGGGCGAGACACACGCGGCACCGGCGACCGCCTCGTCGAACCACCATCACGGCGAATCGGAAACCGCGGTCTACGTCCGAAGCGGCAACCCGGAGTTTGTCTTTCACGATGGCGTTCAAGAGGTTCGCATTTCGACCGCGCCCGGCGATTACGTCTTCATCCCGCCGTACCTGCCGCACCGCGAAGAGAACCCCGATCCGACTTCGGCCGCCGAGGTCGTGATCGCGCGCAGCACCCAAGAGGCCGTCGTCGTCAATCTTCCCGAGCTTTATCCACTGAAAAGCGCTCAGTAGACGGCTATTTCGACGAGGTTTCCGTCGATGTCGCGACAGTAGTGCGAGGTCATCGGCCCGAGCGCGCCGGTCTTCATGACCGGTCCCGAAACGATGCCGACGCCGCACGCGGCGAGATGGGCGCGGACCTCGTCCGGGGTTGCCCGCGTGATGAAGCACAGGTCCGCGGAGCCCGCGGCTTCGACGGATCCGGTGACCCAGTCGGGATCGTCGGCCAGCGCCCCCACCGGTCGCAGGTTGATCTTCTGATCTCCGAAGCACATCGCGGTTCTCCCGGACGGCCCGAAGGTCTCCCGCCGCATGCCCAGGACCCGCTCGTACCACGACGCGGTGGCCTCGACGTCCCTGCAATTCAGCACGACATGGTCGATCCGTTCGACCGCGAATCCCACGTTGTGCCCTCCCGACCGCTGTGGCGCCGTCAGTCCGGTCGCGCCGACTTCGAGCATGGCGTGCGCCGTTGACAACGCGCCATAAGACGTTTTAATACGTCTCATGGGTCCGGGGGCGCTCGATCTCGAGGCGGCGGACCTGCGGGTGCGGCGCGGCAGCGTGCCCGCGAGCACCCAGCTCGCCGAAGCGCTCAAAGCCGCGATCGTCAAGCAGGGCCTCCCCCGTGGCGGCCGCCTGCCCACCGAGCGCGAGTTGATCGATCGCACGGGTTTGAGCCGGGTGACCGTGCGCGCGGCGGTGGGACTTCTCGAGCGGCAGGGGTGGCTGGTTCGCAGGCAGGGCCTGGGCACGTTCGTGTCCAACCCGGTGAACCAGGAACTCGACGCCGGCGTGCGCATGATCACCGAGGTGTTGGCGAGCTCCGGCATCACCCCGCAGGTGGAGGTGCTCTCGCACCACGTAGGCCCGGCGCCGCAGCGGATCGCCGAAGTCCTGGGCATCGCCCAGGTCCTCTGCATCAACCGGCGTTTCCGGGACGGCGACCTGCCCCTTGCCCTGATGACGATCTACTTTCCGCCGGGGTTGGGCCCAGCGGTCGAGCCGTTGATCTCGACGGCGCCTGGCGCGGAAACCGAGTACGCCATGGAAAGCACCTACTCGATGTGGGAGCAGCGGCTCGGGGTCCGCATCGCCCGGGCCCGCCATGAGATCCATGCGGCCGGCGCCTCTCTCGAGGTGGCCGGCGCGCTGGCTGTGCCGTTGGGCTCGCCGGTGCTGGTGCTCGAGCGCACCAGCTACGGCGAGGACGACAAGGCCCTCGAAGTGGTCGAATTCCACTATCGGCCAGAGCGGTACCGGTTTTCGGTCACCCTGCCGCGAACGATGCCCGAGGCCGGCGCCGGGATGGTCGAGCGGCGCGATCGCGCGTGACCAGCGGCGCAGCTCAGCCCATTGTCAAAATTGCCATGGCGGCCAGCGCGATGATCGTCCCAAGGGCTACCAGTATCACCGTGATTGCGGCGCGCACGATTTCGTCTTCGCTGGGTCGCCAGCGCGGCATGACGGTCTCGACTCGCCAGGCTAATGCCCTTGTTTTGGTGGATTCATCATCCGCATCCTCATGCCCGTTCATCGGGACGCTAGAAACCAAGGCGTGTATCGCGGTGGTCATGTCGGCCGGCCCTGACGATGCGTGCGCCCGGATTGGTTAGTTGCGGTCAACGACGACACCCCCTTTTTCTCCTGGAACCAACGGTAGAAAAGTGAAGTCACTATTGGGACTAAGGCGACTAACGGTACGGGCACGCAGCCCATCGCTTCGCTCAGCCAATTCTCAACAATTTCTTCGGTCCCGGCTAGCTCGGCTCCCAGGATCCGCAAAGCCGCCGGGCTCACCATCTAACTCATGACGAGTGAGCCGCTCTGCGCAGAACTGGTCGAGCGCTACCTGTGCACGCGCGGCAGCCGGTATTTCCGCGGCCACCACGACGGCGAGTTCTTCTACGTCGCCAACACCCGTCCGCGGAGGCTGCACGTCCACCTCGAGGTCTGCCCGACGCACGGCGACGTGCTGATGATCCGGGTGACCCCCGCATGTTTCTTCCCCGCCACCGACCGTCCCTGGCTGTCCCACTTCGCCGACATGTGGAACGCGCAGGATCGTGAGGTCATCGCGATCGTGCACGGATCATCCGACCCTCAGCGCATCGGCGTGGTGGCGCGCAGGTCGCAGTGGATCCGCAAGGGAGTCACGTTCGAGGATTTCGCGTCCTTCGTCGACGCCGCGATCGCGGACGCGATCGACCTGTTCGGCCAGTTGGCCCCTGCCGTCGAGTTGCCGCCCGCGGAGCATCCGATGCTGCTCGACGCCGGCTGAGGCACGTACGCCTCGCCAAGCCCGCCAGCGTAACGCCACGGCGAAATCATGGGCGGTATTTCGCAGTGGCGTTACGCTCGGCGACCCGCCGGCGCTGTCGACAGCAAACTGATAATGGTATTCTCCAAAATAGAGAGTGTTCTATGTCACTGACGGCCGAGGTTTGGGATCGGCAACGCATCGGCAATACGGGGGGCCATGATGGGCGGCGGAGCGGACTCGGCGCGCAATCCCGAGACTGCGAAGTGGGACCCGGCGTTCACGGAACAGGTCAGCAAAGCCGTGAGCCCGATCGTCAGGCGCTGGTATCGCGCCGAGGTGCGCAACATCGAAAACGTGCCGGCGACCGGTGGGGTGTTGGTGGTGTCCAACCACTCGGGCGGCATGCTGACGCCCGACGTGTTGATCTTTGCGCCAGCCTTCTACGACAGGTTCGGGTACGACCGCCCCGTCTACACGCTGGGCCACTACGGCCTGTTCATCGGGCCCCTCGACGGATGGCTGCGCCGCCTCGGGGTGATCGAGGCGAGCCGGGAAAACGCCGCCGCCGCCCTGCGTTCAGGCGCGGTGGTGCTGGTTTTCCCCGGCGGCGACTACGACTCCTACCGACCCACCTTCAGCGCGAACACCATCGACTTCAACGGCCGCACCGGCTACGTGCGGACCGCTATCGAGGCGGGGGTGCCGATCGTTCCAACCGTGTCCATCGGTGCCCAGGAGACCCAGCTGTTTCTGACCCGCGGCAACTGGCTGGCTCGCAAGCTGGGGCTCACCAGGGCCCGCATGGACATCCTCCCCGTGAGCTTCGGCTTCCCGTTCGGTCCGAGCGTGATCTTCCCGCCCAACCTGCCGCTGCCGGCAAAGATCGTGACCGAGGTGCTCGAGCCGGTCGACGTCACCGCCCGCTTCGGCAGCGACCCCGACGTCGACGAGGTCGACGCCCACGTACGCGCCGTGATGGAGGCCGCGCTCAAGCGGCTGGCCGGCCAGCGCCGCCTCCCCATACTGGGCTGACGCATCGGCGGGGCGAGGTGGCGTGTGAAAAGACTCAACGGCATGGACGCCATGCTGCTGTACAGCGAGACGCCGAACCTGCACACGCACACGCTGAAGGTCGCCGTCCTCGACCCTTCCGATTGCGAGGGTGATTTCGGGTTCGAGGCGTTCCGCCGCCACGTGCGGCGCCGCCTGCATCTGTTGGAACCGTTGCGCTACAAGCTCGTCGACATTCCCTGGCGACTGCATCACCCGATGTGGCAGGAGAACTGCGAGGTCGACCTGGACTACCACCTGCGCCGGACGACCGTGCCCGCACCCGGGGGGCGGCGCGAGCTCGACGGCCTCGTCGGCGAGATAGCCTCCACGCCACTGGATCGCGATCGCCCGCTGTGGGAATTCCACTTCGTCGAGGGCCTGGCCGGGGGTCGATACGCGTTGATCGGCAAGGTCCACCACGCGCTGGCCGACGGCGTCGCCTCGGTCAACCTCCTGGCCCGCGCGATGGACCTCAAGGACGGGACGACCGACGAGCGGGACAACGACGAAGCCGGCGTCACACCGTCGACGGCGGAGCTGCTGCGTGCCGCCGGGCGCGACCACGCGCGGCAAGTCGCCGCGCTGCCGGGCCTGATCAGGGACGCGGCCGTGGGATTGACGCGGGTCCGGCGTCGCTCACGCCAGCGCGGGCACCACCCCGAGATCGCCGATGCTTTTGACGCGCCACCCACCTTTCTCAACCACGTCGTGTCGCCGAGGCGGCGGTTCGCCAGTGCGACGCTGCCGCTGGCCGACGTCAAGGCGACGTCCAAGGCGCTGGGTGTCACGACGACCGACCTGGTGCTGACGACGGCGGCCGGTGGGCTGCGAAAGCTGTTGCTGGCCTACGACGGAGCGGCCGACCGACCGATCATCGCGTCCGTGCCGACCGCCACCGACAAGTCGGACCGGATCACCGGCAACGAGATCAGCGGCCTGTCGATTTCGCTGCCCGTGCACATCGCCGACCCGACCGGACGGGCGCGGCTGGTCGCGCTGGCGACCCGGATTGCCAAGGAGGACCACGAAATCCTGGGCCCTCGGCTCTACGAGCGGATGATGACCTATCTGCCGACCGCGATCGCCCCGGCCGCGTTTCGCTGGCTGGCTTGCCGAGAAGCGCCCAACAAGATGATGAACGTCGCGGTGTCCAGCGTCGTTGGCCCCCGGGAGCGTGGCCACTTCGGCGGTGCCGCGGTCAGCGAGATCTACTCGACCGGTGTGCTGTCGCCGGGTGCGCCGGTCAACATCACCGTGTGGAGCTACGTCGACCAGCTCGGCATCGCGGTCCTCACCGACGACCGAACGTTCGACGATCCGCACGAAGCGACCGACGCGCTCGTCGGCGCTTTTGACGAATTACGCAGTGCGGCAGGGATTCCCGCTCAAGCGGCCAGCACGGCGTCCAGCGCCGAATAGAACAGGCCCAGGCCGTCGTCGGACGGGCCCGTCAGCGCTTCGATGGCGTGTTCCGGATGCGGCATCAGCCCGACGACGCGACCGTTTGCGGAGCTGATGCCGGCGATGTCGTGCAGCGAGCCGTTGGGGTTGTCGAGGTAGCGGAACACGACCCGGCCCTCGCCCTCGAGCTCGTCGACCACGTTCTCGGGTGCCACGTAGCGGCCCTCGCCGGACTTCAGCGGCACCAGCAGGTCAGCGCCCCACTCGAAACGCGACGTCCACGCCGTCGAGATCGACGCCACCCGCAGCCACACGTCGCGGCAGACGAAGTGCAACCCGGCGTTGCGGGTCAGCGCCCCCGGCAGCAAGCCGGCCTCGCAGAGCACCTGAAAACCATTGCAGATACCCAGGACCGGCATGCCGCGCCGCGCGGCGTCGACCACTTCGGCCATCACGGGGGCGAACCGGGCGATCGCGCCGGCCCGCAGGTAGTCGCCGTAGGAGAAACCGCCGGGCACCACCACGGCGTCGACTCCCTTCAGGTCGGCGTCGGCGTGCCACAGTGCGACCGCCTCGGCCCCGACGCGCCGCGCCGCCCGGGCGGCGTCCACGTCGTCGAGCGTCCCGGGGAAGGTGATGATGCCGATCCGCGCCGTCACTGCGACTCCCGGCTGATCGTCCAGTCCTCGATCACCGTGTTCGCCAACAGCGATTCGGCGATCTCCGCGAGCTCGGCGTCACCGATGGTGTCATCCACCTCGAGCTCAAACCGCTTGCCCTGCCGGACATCTGAGATACCGGGGTGGCCGAGCCGCCCCAGCGCACCGACAATCGCCTGGCCCTGCGGGTCGAGAATCTCCGCTTTGGGCATCACATGAACGACCACACGGCTCACCGGCGCTCCTCCTCAGGGTGCATTTCGGCGCCAACTCTACCGGCAGGTCAGGGGCACGAGGCGATGTAGGCGTCGCACAGCGGCGCGGTCAGGGCGTTGAGCACCGGATCGTCCCCCATCGCCGGCCAGGACACCTGGGGCGGCCCCGACGACCACAGCGTGAGCTCGGTGACCGTGCTGCTCGCCGCGTGGGCGACCAGGTAGGTGTGCATGACGACCGGACCGCTAATGACCGCGGCCATCCGATTCAGTTCGTCGCTGGTGATCGACGGCGACTCTGCGGGGGCGCGCTGCTGGCAGGCGCGAAGGGCGCCGACGGCACTGCTGAACACCGCAGCCGCCAGCTGGCCGCCGCGAGCCGTGTCACCGCGCCAGTGCAGGATTTCCGCCCGCAGCTGCCACTGCCCCTCCGGGTGGGTGACCGTCGCGCCGGCCGCGACCGCGAAGTCGCGGGGATCCCGCGGCAGCGCCGGCGAGTCACACAGCTCCTCGAAGCGAAACCTCGGCGTCCCCGTGCCTGTCAGGGGGACCGCCGCACCGGCCAGCGCGGGCCAGTTGAACACCGCATCCAGCGGCACCGCGTGCTGCCGGATCCACGCGCTGTTGGGGATCTGGTCGCAGGTGGTCGGGCACGTCTCAGGGTCAGCGTGCGCGGGTACCGCGGCGATCAGGGCCACCGCACAGCCACCGACCAGCAGCATGGCGGCCAGGATCACCCGCATCGGCATCACCCCTATCGGGGCACAATCGTAGTCATGCAACTGACGCATTTCGGCCACTCATGCTTACTTGCCGAGTTCGACAACACGCGTGTGCTCTTTGACCCCGGTACCTTCGCGCACGGTTTCGAGGGAATCACCGGCCTGACCGCCATCCTGATCACCCACCAGCACCCCGACCACGTCGACGTCGGGCGGCTCCCGTCGCTGCTGGAGGGCAACCCCGACGCGGCGCTGTACGCCGATCCGCAAACCACGGCGCAGCTGGGCGAGCCGTGCCGGGCGGTGCACGTCGGCGACGAGCTGCGGATCGGGCAGCTGACCGCGCGGGCCGTCGGCGGTCGGCACGCCGTGATCCACCCGGAAATCCCCGTGATAGAAAACATTTCGTTTCTGATCGGCGATTCAGAACATCCCGCGAGGCTGATGCACCCCGGCGACGCGCTCTTCGTCCCCGACGAACCGGTGGACATCATGGCCACCCCCGCGGCGGCCCCGTGGATGAAGATCGCCGAGGCCGTCGACTACCTGCGCGCGGTGGCACCGGCACGCGCGGTGCCCATCCACCAGGGCATCATCGCCCCGGAGGCCAGGGGCATCTACTACGGCCGGTTGTCCGAGATGACCAGCACCGACTTCCAGGTGCTGCCCGAAGAGGACGCGGTCACCTTCTGACCAAGCCCCCGTCGAGCGTCACGCTGGCGCAACGTTCGACGGCCGGCGTCACGCTGGCGTGACGCTCGGCGGGCCTAGGTGATGTCGTCGGCGGCGCCGCGGCCCGCCGCGCGGCCGGAGAAGATGCAGCCGCCCAGGAAGGTGCCCTCCAGCGCCCGGTAGCCGTGCACGCCGCCGCCGCCGAAACCGGCCACCTCGCCGGCCGCGTACAGCCCGGTGAGCGGGGTGCCGTCGCCCTTGAGCACCCGGCCGGCCAAGTCGGTCTCGATGCCGCCCAACGTCTTTCGGGTCAGGATGTGCAGCTTGACCGCGATCATCGGCCCGGCCTTCGGATCGGTCAGCCGGTGCGGCGCGACCACCCGGCCCAGCCGGTCCCCGATATAGTCGCGGGCGGCCCGGATCGCGGTGATCTGGCTGTCTTTGCTGTACCTGTTGGCCACCTCGCGGTCGCGGGCGGTGACCTCGGCCTCGACCGTGGCGTAGTCGAGCGGCTCCACATCGGGCAGCTTGTTCATCGCGGTCACCAACTCGCGCAAGGAGTCCGCGCTGACGAAGTCCACGCCGCGGTCGACGAAGGCCTGCACCGGCCCGGGCGGCCCGGAGCTGGCGCGATTACGCAGTAGCGCGCGCACGCTCTGTCCGGTCAGATCGGGATTCTGCTCCTGGCCGGAAAGCGCGAACTCCTTCTCGATGATCTTGGCGTTCAACACAAACCAGGTGTAGTCGTGCCCGGACCGGGTGATGTACTCCAGCGTGCCGAGGGTGTCGAAGCCGGGATACAGCGGGACCGGTAACCGCTTGCCGGACGCGTCCAGCCACAGCGAGGACGGCCCGGGAATGATCCGGATGCCGTGCAGCGGCCAGATCGGGTCGTAGTTGGTGATGCCTTCGGTGTAGTGCCACATCCGGTCGGGGTTGATCACCCTTGCTCCGGCCCGCTGCGAGATGGCGATCATCCTGCCGTCGACGTGCGCGGGCACCCCGGCAAGCAACTGCTCGGGAACCCGGCCCATCCGCTTCGGCCAATTCTTTCGGACCAGCTCGTGGTTGCCGCCGATGCCACCGCTGGTGACGAGCACCGCAGAGGCGCGAAATTCGAATTGGGCCACCGCTTTTCGTGACGAGGCCACTCCGCGCGCGGCGGTCGACGGCTCCAGCACGGTGCCGCGGACGCCGGTCACCGCGTCGCCCTCGACGATCAACTCGTCGACCTGGTGGCGATGCGCGAACCGCACCGCGGAGCGGTCGCGCAACTGGCGCGCGAAGATTTCCACCAACGCCGGCCCGGTGCCCCACGTGATGTGGAAGCGCGGCACCGAGTTGCCATGACCCTGGGCACCGTAACCGCCGCGCTCCGCCCAACCCACCAGCGGAAAAATCTTGTGCCCGCGGGCACGCAGCCAGCTGCGTTTCTCCCCGGCCGCGAAATCGACGTAGGCGTGCGCCCATTGGCGCGGCCAGTAGTCCTCGGGCCGGTCGAACGCCGCCGTGCCGAGCCAATCCTGCAGGGCGAGTTCGTGACTGTCGCGGATGCCGAGGCGGCGCTGTTCCGGGCTGTCGACGAAGAACAACCCGCCGAAGGACCAGAAGGCCTGCCCGCCCAGGTTGGCGCTGTTCTCCTGGTCGACGATCAGTACCCGCAGCCCGCGCTCTACCAATTCGCACGCGGCGACCAGGCCGGACAGCCCGGCGCCGACGATGATCGCGTCAGCAGCGAAGCCCGCGCCGGAAGAATCGCTCATGTGGCAACAGGGTAATGCCCCGCGGCGGGGGCGGATCAGGCGCTTGGATCAGGCCGCGTCGAGGATCGCCTTCTCAGACCGCCACCGGTACACCGTGGGGGTGCAACCGTGCATCTGAGCGAGGTCGACGGCGTCCAGCATCGCCTGCTGCGGGCCGGGCTTGCGCAATTGGTGCGCGGCCACGGCGACCCGCACGATGCCGCCGCGGCGCGCGATCCGCTCCGCGGACAGCACGACCATGCGGCACCACCACGGCTCGGTCAGGAAGCCCTCGCCGATGCCCAGCACCCGGGCGCGATCGGTGCTGTGCCGAACCAGGTCGGTGATCCCGTGCAGGTCGGCGAGGAGCCGGAAGCCGTTCTGCGGCAACGCCTTGATGACGCCCGGTGACACCACCCAGCCCGGCGCCGCGAACAGCCGGGTGCGCAACGCGAGGTGCTCGAGCACCCGATCGGCGCCCATCAGGCGCAGGTTGGCCTCGTGGGCGCGCAGGACCGCAAATTCGCCGCGACGCTTCTTGGTGGCGGGGTCGTCATAGCCGTGCAGCACAATGGCGTCGCCGCCGGCGCGGCGCGCGGTCAGCCAGTCGACGGTGTGCGGGTCACGGTCCAGCCGGTAGTCACCCTTGAGCCGGGGCGCAACCAGCAATGAGACGGGAACTTTGCGGGCGTCCATTTCTGTGCAGAACGCCCGGACGTCATCCAGGGTGCGTTCGCCGATCCCCGACACCGAGACGATCAATTTTCCAGACACACCCGCAGTTTGACGATTCCAGGTGTCGGGATGGTGAAGGACACGCAGACAGCAGACGTATATCGGCCCAGGTCGGCGCCGCCCGGAAGCGGCGAAATTGGCCGCGCGGAGGGGCAGGAACGCGCCAGAGATTGCCCGCCGGCACGCCCGGCCAGCAAACGCATCCCGGCGCGGCGCGGCGCAATCGATTCGATATGCTAAGCAACGCCATGGACAAGGCCCGATCAGCAGCGGCCGACACCGCGCCGCCCACCGCTTCCGCGCAGCCGCCGGGCGTCCATGTCTTCCCGAACAGGCTGGACGCGAGGCTGTTGCGGATCTCCGGGGTGTGCCTGCTGGCCACGGTGATGGCCATCCTGGACGTCACCGTCGTCGCCGTCGCGCAACGCACGTTCATCGATCAATTCGGGTCCACCCAGGCCATCGTCGGCTGGACCATGACCGGCTACACGCTGGCGTTGGCGTCGGTGATTCCGCTGACCGGGTGGGCGGCCGACCGGTTCGGCACCAAACGGTTGTTCATGGGTTCCGTGGTGGCGTTCGTCCTGGGTTCGCTGCTGTGCGCGGTGGCCTCAACGATCGTGCAGCTCATCGTGTTTCGAGTGGTGCAGGGCGTCGGCGGCGGCATGCTGATGCCGCTGGGATTCATGATCATGACCCGCGAAGCGGGCCCCGCCCGCCTCGGCCGGCTGATGTCCATCCTGAGCATCCCGATGCTGCTCGCCCCGATCGGTGGGCCCATCCTGGGCGGCTGGCTCATCGACACCTCCAGCTGGAGGTGGATTTTCCTGATCAACCTGCCGATCGGCCTCGTCACGCTGGTGCTGGCGGCGATCGTGTTCCCCAGCGATCAAGCCGCGCGGTCGGAAACGTTCGACGTCGTCGGCGGATTGCTGCTCTCCCCCGGGCTGGCCACGTTCTTGTTCGCGGTGTCTTCCGTCCCGCGCTGCGGGACCGTCGCCGATCGTCGCGTCTTGGTTCCGGCGGCCGTCGGCCTGGTGCTGATCGCCGCGTTCGTCGTGCACGCGCGGCGCCGCGCCGATCACCCACTCATCGATCTACGACTGTTCCAGAACAAGGTGATCACCCAGGCCAATGTGACGATGCTGCTGTTCGCCACAGCCTTTTTCGGCGCGGGCCTGCTGCTGCCGAGCTACTTCCAGCAGGTGCTGCACCAGACGCCCATGCAGGCCGGCGTGCACATGATCCCGCAGGGGCTGGGCGCCATGCTGACCATGCGGCTGACCGGGCCGCTGGTGGACAGGCAGGGGCCGGGCAAGATCGTGCTGGTCGGCATCGCGTTGATCATCGCGGGCCTGGGCACCTTCGCCCTCGGGGTCGCCAAGCAGACCCCGTACCAACCCACGCTGCTGGTCGGGTTGGCGATCATGGGGCTGGGCATGGGATGCACCATGATGCCGCTGTCCGTCGCGTCGGTGCAGGCACTGTCACCCCACCAGATCGCCCGGGGCACAACGCTGATGAGCGTCAGCCATCAGGTGGGCGGTTCCATGGGAACCGCGTTGATGTCGATGGTCCTCACCAACCAGTTCAACCACAGCGAGAACATCGTTGCGGCACGTAAACTCGCGACGCTCCAACAGAAAGCGGCCGCCACCGGCGTACCGGTCGACCCGTCCGCTGTGCCGCCCCAGTCGCTGACGCCGGGCTTCTCGGGAAGCGTGCTGCACGACCTTTCGCACGCCTACACACTGGTATTCGTGATCGCGGTGGTGTTGGTGACGTTCACCATCATCCCGGCGGCGTTCCTGCCGAAGCAGCCGGCCATTCAAACGGCCCACGACTAGCGCCGCTCACCCCTCGAACAGCATCCTCGCGATCCGGGTGACGGTATCCATCGGATCGGCCTGCCTGATGCGGACGTTGACGGCGTCGTTGAGCCACAGCGTCGCGAACCCGTGCACCAGTGACCACGCCGCCAGTTGAGCGCCGGCGGGGTCGGCCCGCGCGTTGGGGTCCCGCAGGGTCGCGACGCCGCGGGACAGCTCGGCGCCGGCGGCGGCCTCGGCCTCGGCCAGTTCGGCGTCGGTGGCGTCCAGCAGGGACCTGTCGAACATGACCTGATAGTGGCCGGGGTGGTCGAGGGCGAACCGGACGTAGGCGAGGGCCGCGTCGGTGAAGCGGCCGCGAGCGCTCGCCAGCGCCTCGGTCAGCAGCTGAAATCCCTGGGTGGCCAGCGCGGTGAACAAGCCCCGCCGATCGGTGAAGTGGTGGGCCGGCGCGGCGTGCGACACGCCCGCGCTGCGGGCCAGCTCGCGCAACGAGACCCCGTCTGCGCCCCGCTCGGCCACCAGCCGCCCCGTCTCGGCCAGGATCACCGCGCGCAGGTCGCCGTGGTGGTAGCGGTTCACGACGCCAGCATACCGGGCAAACTTGACAGTGACTAGATACAGGCCTAGCTTGAGTGCTAGAATCTTGTCACTGTCTAGATTGGAATGTCCGATGGCTCCGTTGATCACCCTGCTCCTGAGCACCATCGCCGCCCGCAGCATCGGCTGGCTCGGCGTGGCCTACGTCAACAACTGGACCGCCGCGATCGCCGTCGGCTTGGCGGCGATGTTCCTGCTGACCGGCTTTTCGCACTTCGCGCCGCCGCTGCGGCGGGATCTCATCGCGATCGTGCCGCCCCGCCTGCCCGCTCCCGGCTACCTGGTCACCCTCACCGGCCTGCTGGAGCTGCTGGGCGCCGTGGGCCTGTTGATCCCCGCGACCCGGGTCGCCGCGGCCATCTGCCTGTCGGTGCTGATGCTGGCCATGTTTCCGGCGAACGTCTACGCGTCCCGGATGTCCGATCCGCCCAAGTCGATGACGACCCGGCTACCCCTGCGGACCGCCATCCAGGCCGTCTTCCTGGCCGCCGCCGTAGCGGTCGCGGTCGGCAGCGGCTAGCAGCCACGCGTATTGGAAAGCCGTTTCCTGCCAGGCCTTGTAACGACCGCTGACGCCGCCGTGTCCCGCGTTCATCTGCGTTTTCAGCAGGACCGGATTGCCGTCGGTGTTGGCATGCCGCAGCGCCGCAACCCACTTGGCCGGCTCCACGTAGTAGACGCGGGTATCGTTCAGGGACGTCATCGCCAGGATGGCCGGATACCTCTTGGCCTCGACATTCTCGTAGGGCGAATACGACTTCATGTACGAGTAGACATCGCTGTCGCTCAACGGGTTTCCCCATTCGTCCCACTCGGTGACGGTCAGCGGCAACGACGGGTCGAGGATGGTGGTCAGCGGGTCGACGAACGGGACCTGCGCGAGGATGCCGGCGAAGAGATCCGGTGCCAGGTTGGCCACCGCGCCCATCAGAAGGCCGCCGGCGCTGCCGCCGAGGGCAACCAGCCGGCTGGGCCGGGTCATCCCCGAGTCCACCAGATGCCTTGCCACCGCGACGAAGTCGGTGAAGGTGTTCTTCTTTTCCAGCAACTTGCCGTGCTCATACCACAGCCGGCCCATCTCGCCACCGCCACGCACGTGGGCGATGACGAAGACCATGCCGCGGTCCAGCAGCGACAATCGGGCGATCGAGAAGCTCGGATCGGTGCACAGCTCGTAGGCGCCGTAACCGTACAGCAGTGTGGGCGCAGGCAATTCGATGTCGGCGCGATGCACGATCGACACGGGGATCTGGGTGCCGTCATCCGCCCGCGCCCAGTCGCGCCGTTCGATGTAGTCGGCGGGACGGTAGCCGCCCAGGACGGGTTGCTCGCGCAGCAGCATTCGCTCACCGGTGGCGAGGTCGATGTCGTAGACCTGCGCCGGGGTGACCAGAGATCCGGCCCTGATCCGCAGCCTGGGCGAATCCCAGTTCGGATTGCCACCCAACCCGCACGACATCAGCTCGGAGTCGAACGCGATTTCCTCCGGCTCACCGTAGGCCCCGTCGGATTCGATGGGCCACAACTGGACTCGCGGCAACGCTGCGCGCCGATAGCTCACCACCAGTTGACCGGCGAAGGCGTCCACAGCGTCGAGCCGAACGTCGTCGCGGTGCGGGATCAGGGTGCGCTGCCGCGTCGGATCGCCGACCGGGGCCTCGGTGAGCGTGAAGTTCACGGCCCCGTCGTTGTGCAGGATCAGGAATCGGTCCTCTCCGCCGACCACGGCGTGCTCGGCCGAATACTCGATTCCTTCGCGTCGGGGCAGCACGACGGTGAACGTCGCGTCCGGGTCGGCGGCGTCGGCGTAACGCATTTCGGTGGTAATGGACGAACCCGACGCGATGAAGACGTACTTCTCGCTCCGGGTGAGCCCCACCCCCAGCCAAAACCGTTCGTCGGCCTCGTGATACACCAGCTCCGACGGCTCCCCCGAGCCGAGCCGGTATCGCCAGACCTTGTCGGGACGGTGGGCCGCGTCCAGGGTCAGGTAATACACGGTGCGGTGATCGGCCGCCCAGGTCGCTCCCGCCGCGATGTCCGCGATCTCGTCGGGGTACGCCTCCCCGGTGCGTAAGTCCTTGAACCGCAGGGTATAGCGTTCGTCGCCGACGGTGTCGACCGAGTAGGCCAGCAGGTTTCCATCCAGGCTGACCATCGCGGCGCCCAGTGCGAAGAATTCGTGACCCTCGGCCTCCGCGTTCGAGTCGAGCAGGATCTGTTCGCCGGGAGTCTCGGTGTCCTCGTCCAGCATCGGCGGATCCCAGTCATCGGGATCGGCGACGGGACAACGGCACTGGACGCGGTACTGCTTGCCTTCGAAGGTGCGCGCGTAGTACCACCAGTCACCCTGGCGGGTCGGCACCGACAGGTCGGTCTCCTTGGTGCGCGACTTGATCTCGTCGAAGATTTGCTGCCGCAACGTTTCCAGGTGTGCCGTCATCCGGTCGACGTAGTCGTTTTCGGCCTCTAGGTAACCGATGACCTCGGGGTCGGCCTTGTCGCGCAGCCATTCGTACGGGTCGATGAAGACGTCGCCGTGGTGTTCGCGCCGGGTCTCGACCCGCTTCGCGACCGGTGGCACCAGCGCATCCGAGGGAGCCTCCGTCATGCGCCCGGGCCGATCCAGTCGCCGAAGCTCAGACCCGAAATGCGTTCGTACGCCTCGACATAGCGGCTGCGGGTGGCGTCGATGATGTCGTCGGGCAGCGGTGGCGGCGGTTGCGAACCGTGCCGGTCCCAACCGGACTCCGGGCTGGTCAACCAGTTGCGGACGAACTGCTTGTCGAAGCTGGTCTGCACCACACCCGCCCGGTAGTCCCGGGCCGGCCAGTAGCGTGACGAATCCGGGGTGAAGATCTCGTCGGCCAGCAGCAGGTTGCCCCCCGGGTCGGTACCGAACTCGAACTTGGTGTCCGCGATGATGATTCCCCTCCGCAGCGCGTGGTCGGCGGCCTGAACGTAGGTCTGCAGCGTGCGGTCGCGCAGCTGGTTGGCGCGCACCGCACCCACCATCTCGACCACCCGGGCGAACGAGATGTTCTCATCGTGGTCGCCCAGCGCGGCTTTCGTCGCCGGAGTGAATATCGGGGTGGCGAACTTGCTGGCCTCCACCAGACCCGGTGGCAGCGGGATGCCGCAAACCTTGCCGGTCGCCTGGTAGTCCAACAGCCCCGACCCGGTCAGATAGCCACGGGCCACGCATTCCACCGGAAGCATCTCCAACCGCCGCACCACCAGCGCGCGGCCAAGCACCTCGTCGGGGATGCGCGGATCGTCGGGCGCCCCGGCCAGGTGGTTGGGAGCCTCGACGAGGCCGAAGAAGAACACGCTCATCGCGGTGAGGATTCGGCCCTTGTCCGGGATGGTGCTGTCCAGCACGTAGTCGTATGCGGAGATCCGGTCGGTCGCCACCAGCAGCAGGTGCTCGTCGCCGACGCGGTAGATCTCGCGGACCTTGCCGCTGGCCACATGCTCGTAGTCGGACAGTGCTGGGCGCATCGGGTCAGCCTATCGGGCGGCCCTGTGCTGGGATCGAGGCTATGACGTCGCTGCCATTGCGGATCCTGCCCTACGCCACCACCCCCGGCCGGTTGGCCGCCCAACTTTTCAGCGATTTCGCGATCTTCCTATGGTCGTTGATCTGGCTGCTCGTCGGCACGGCCGTCTACGACGCCATCTCGACCATCGCCGAGGCCGGCCGGCAGGTCGAGATCGGCGCCAACGGCATCGCCGGCAACCTGGCCTCGGCGGGCGAAGGTGCGCAGCACATTCCGGTAGTGGGGGACGCGGTCAGCAAGCCGCTGGCCTCGGCCAGCGCGGCGGCTCTCGATATCGCGGGGGCCGGACACAGCCTCGACACCACGGCCGGCTGGCTGGCGGTGCTGCTGTCGCTGGCGGTCGTCGCGGTACCGCTGCTCATCGTGGTCATCCCGTGGCTGTTACTGCGGCTGCGGTTCTTCCGGCGCAAGTGGACCGTCACCGGTCTGGCCGCGACCCCGGCGGGCGAACAGCTGTTGGCGCTGCGGGCCCTGACCAACCGGCCGCCGCGCAAGCTGGCCGCGATCAGCGCGGACCCGGTCGGCGGGTGGCGCCATGAGGATCCCGCCACCATCCGGGCGTTGGCCGCGCTGGAGCTGCGGTCGGCCGGCGTCGCGCTGCGCGCGGGCTGACGACGGCGGCGCGGCGGCCCCGCTATGCGCCGAGCGCCGGTCCGACGGTGGTGTTCCAGGACTCCTGCATCTCCGACTCGAAGAGGCCCCAGGTGTGCGAGCCCTCGGGACGAACGATGTAGGTGATCCGCACCCCGGCGGCGTTCGCCGCATCGGCGAACCGCTTGGTGCTGTCCGCGGTGATCCGCTCGATGAGCCCACCGGCGACATTGGGCCCGAAGCCCGCGGGCAACCGGTCGACGTCGCCCGCGCCGCCGGTGCCGGACGCGGCGGCGTAAACCGCGACGCCCCTCAGCTTCCCGGCGTTCTTCGCCGGGTCGTGGGCCACCCAATCGGGGCCGCCCAGGGGCCCCCACATGTTTTCGGCACTCTGGCCGCCACCTGCCAGTGTCAGGGCGACCTGTTGCGCCTCATCCGGGTCGGACACCGACGGAAAACCGCTGTACGAAGCGACGGCCCGGAAGACTCCTGGCGCCTGAACGGCGTAATCGATGGCCGTGCCGCCGGTGCTCGACAAGCCGCCGACGGCGTTCTTGCCGTTGGCGTGGTACTGCGCATTGATCACCGGGGGCAGCTCCCGGGTCATGTAAGTCTGGTACTGCTTGCCGCCGTCGTTGACCCAGTTGGTCCACCAACTGAACGGACCGCCGAGCGGGGAGACGACGTTGACGTTCTTGTTGGCGAAGAATCCCTGGACGTCGGTCATCCCGAACCAAGCCCTGTCGTCGCTGCCCTCGATGCCGGGCAGCAGGTAGAAGACGGGCGCACCCGCGTTGGGCGCCTTGAACACATCGTTGACGATGACGGTGTTCATCGCGGGCGAGTAGACGGATACCTTGTCCCAGCGGTCGTTGACGTGCTGGATGTCGGTGATGTGCGCGCCCTGCGGCGGGTCCGCGGCGGCGACCGGAATCGCCAGCATCGGCAGTGCGGTAAGCAACGCGACGACGAACGAGCGAACGCGAGAGGTTATGGTCACCGGGAGATTATGCAGGTTCCCGCGACCGTTCGCTACGCACGGTCGCGCGTCAGCCGCTGCCACAAAAGCTGAAGCCCAGCCGCCACGACAATCAGCCACGCGGCCAACGCATCCCAGAAGGACACCAGCGACACGGTCAGCAGCGCATTCTGACGGCTCTGGGCGGCCATCGCATAGCTGGCGACCGAATACATGCCCAACGGAAATACCAGCGCCCACCACACCCCGGCAAAGGCCAGTATCGTCGGGTGCCGGCTGATGCGGCGTAGGCCGAAGTAGATCAGCGGTGGTATCCACAGGGTGGCCGCCACCCAGGTCACGACGGTGACCGCCAGCACCGGCCCGGCCAGCCAAGCGGGCACCAGGGCGTGGATGTTGTCGCCGGCCAACGTCGCGATGGCCAACCCGCCCATCAGGATCCAGCTGTCGGGCTCGAAGCCGTCGCGATCCTGGCGCTCGTTTACTGCGCGCCACAGGATCAGCCAGGCCATCAGGCCATAGAGGCAGATCGCCGCCACCCAGACCTGCAAAGCGATCGCCAGCCACCAGCGATGACCGGTGCTGCCGGCCACCCTGGCCATCACGATCGACAAACCCGAAGTTCCCACGCTGGCCAGCACCCACGCGCCGCGAGCGTGGTCGCGCAACGCAGCACGACTGCGCGCCACCATATTCCGCCCGCTCAGCGCGATCAGCACGAGCCACGAGGTCAAGGCGACCACGCCGAGCCCGCGCAGCACCCACACATTCGACGACAAGCGGGTGTCAACCACGGCGCACGCGGCCACGAAGGTGAACAGCCGCAGGGTGACATCGGGATCCCGCCAATCCCAGGACGGGAGCGGCCTGGCCACGGCGACCAGCGCGACAAGGGCCAGCAGCGTGAGAGTGGCCAGTACTCCCAAGGTTTCGCTGATGGCCGAGTACCGGTGATCGTGGGCGGCGATCGACAAGATTCCGGTCGCCATCACCGCGGCGAACACATCGGGTGACGGCTCGACCTCGGCGAGCCGGGTGGTCACGGTCCCTCGATCAGCTCCACGACCAGATGCCGGATGCCGGTGTGCCGATTGCTGCGGGTCCATTCGACCGGCCCGGCAACCCGCACGGCGGAAAAACGGGTCAACAGCTCCTCGAACAGCACCCGCAGTTCCAGGCGGGCCAGGTTGGCGCCAAGGCAGTAGTGCACGCCCTGACCGAAGCCCAAGTGCGGGTTGGGTTTTCGGGCGATATCGAATTCATCCGGGCGGTCGAACGCCTCGGCGTCCCGGTTCGCGGAACCCTCCCAGATCTGGACCTTCTGCCCCGCCCGAATCGAATGCCCGCCGAGCGTGACGTCGCGCGTGGCGGTGCGCCGCTTCGACGGCGACGGCGACGTCCAGCGCACCATCTCCTCGACCGCCGTCGGCAGCAGGGTCAAATCGGAACGCAGCGCCCGCAATTGCTCCGAATGCTCGGCCAGCGCCAGCAGTCCGCCGGCGACCGCGTTGCGCGTCGTCTCCGCGCCGGCGCTGAACAGCAGACTGAAGAACAGGTACAACTCCAAATCGGAGAGGGCCGGCGCGCCCGCGTCGTCGAGCCTTGCATTGGCGACCACCGACAACATGTCCTCGGTCGGGTTGGCCCGCTTCGACGCGATCAACTCCTGGCCGTAGCCATACATCCGGGACCCGGCCTCCTCCACCGACAACTGCGACAGGGACGCCTTGCGTGAGCCGCCGAAGTCGAACTGCGGCTCGATGGCCTCAAACAGCCAATGCCGTTCGGATTCCGGCACTCCCAGCAGGATGCAGATCATCTGCATCGGCAGTTCGGCGGCGATGTCGACCAGGAAGTCGAACGGCTCGCCCGGCACGACGGCGTCCAGCAGCCGGCGGGCCCGGGTCCGCAAATCGTTTTCGACGACTCCGATCATCCGCGGCGTCAGCCCGGAGCTGACCAGTCGCCGGATCTGCGAGTGCCGCGGATCGTCCATCATGTTGAGCACCTGGCCCGCGATGGCCAGGTCCTGCAGCAGCGTGCCGCCGAACGGGCGCTCGCCGCCGGTGACCGAGGAGTAGGTCACCGGATCCTTCAGCACCGCAAGCGTTTCCGAATAGGAGGCGACGGACCAGAACCCCTCGCCGTCGGGGGTGTTCTCCGTCGGTGAGTGCCAGTACACCGGCGCCTCGCGCCGATGGACGGCGAACAGGTCGTGCGGAAATCCGTTGGCGAAGTTGTCCAGGTCGGTGAAGTCGATCCCCGAAAGCGCGCTCGCCAGCGTCACAGGATCGCTCCCGGGGTGTATTTCGCCGCGTCCGGGTAGCGGCTCACCAACGCATCCACCATCGCGGCCACCTTGTCCACCTGGTCACCGGCGGCCCCGGTGAACGACTTCTTGTCGGCCAGCGCCGCGTCCAGCGCCGCCCGGTCCAGCGGCAGCCGCTCGTCGGCGGCCAACCGTTCCAGCAGGTCGGGTTCTGCGCCGCGTTCCCGCATGGCCAGCGCCGTCGCGACCGCGTGTTCGCGGATCACATGGTGGGCCGCCTCGCGACCCATCCCGGCGCGCACCGCGGCGATCAGCACCTTGGTGGTGGCCAGGAACGGCAGGTAGCGGTCCAGCTCGCGGGTGATCACCGCGGGGTAGGCGCCGAACTCGTCGAGCACCGTCAGGAACGTCTCGATCTGCCCGTCGATGGCAAAGAAGCTGTCCGGCAACGCGACTCGGCGCACCACGGAACAGAACACGTCGCCCTCGTTCCACTGCGCGCCGGCCAGCTCGGCGGCCATCGAGGCGTAGCCGCGCAGCACCACCTGCAGCCCGTTGACCCGCTCGCAACTGCGGGTGTTCATCTTGTGCGGCATCGCCGACGAGCCCACCTGCCCCTCGGCGAACCCCTCGGTGACGAGCTCGTGCCCGGCCATCAGCCGGATGGTGTGGGCCATCGACGACGGTCCGGCGCCAAGTTGCACGAGCGCCGAGAGGACGTCGTGGTCCAGCGAGCGTGGGTACACCTGGCCGACGCTGGTCAAAACCGTTGCAAAGCCGAGGAAGTCGGCGACGCGTCCCTCGAGTTCGGACAGCTTGGCGACGTCGCCGTCCAGCAGGTCGAGCATGTCCTGCGCGGTACCCATCGGGCCTTTGATCCCCCGCAGCGGGTAGCGGTCGATCAACTCCCCCAGCCTGGTCAACGCGATCAGCGTCTCCTGTGCCGCGGAGGCGAACCGCTTGCCCAATGTGGTGGCCTGCGCGGCGACGTTGTGGCTGCGTCCGGTCATCACCAGGTCGCGGTAGCCCACCGCCCGCTCGGCGAGCCGCGCTACGACCGCAACGCCGTGGGAGAACACCAGTTCCAGCGACCGCCGGATCTGCAGCTGCTCCACGTTCTCGGTGAGGTCGCGGCTGGTCATGCCCTTGTGCACCTGCTCGTGGCCGGCGAGCGCGTTGAATTCCTCGATGCGGGCCTTCACGTCGTGGCGCAGCGCCCGTTCGCGGTTCGCGATCGAGGCAAGGTCGACGTCGTCGAGCACCCGTTCGTAATCGGCGATCGCCTCGGGGGGAACGTCCACTCCCAACTCGGCCTGCGCCCGCAGCACGGCCAGCCACAGCCGCCGCTCCGCGACGACCTTGGCCTCCGGCGACCAGATCGCGACCATTTCCGCGCTGGCGTACCGGGCGGCCAGGACGTTCGGAATGCTCACAAGCACACAGCTTACGGTGGCGGCAATACCCTGTGCGGGTGTACTTCCTAGGCGTCGACCTGGCGTGGGCGGGACGCAACCCCACCGGTATCGCGGTGCTGGACGCCGACGGCCGCCTGGTGCACGTGTCTGCCGTGCGCGACGACGCGGCGGTGCTGGCCGCCCTGTCGCCCTACGTCCGCGGCGATTGCCTGGTCGCCTTCGACGCGCCGCTGGTGGTGACCAACCCGACGGGCCAGCGGCCCGCCGAGGCGGCCCTCAACCGCGACTTCCGGCGTTTCGAGGCCGGCGCGCACCCCTGCAACACCGGAAAGCCGGAATTCGCCGGCGGCCCGCGCGGGGGCCGGCTGGCCGCGGCGCTGGGCCTCGATCTGGATCCGCGATCGACGGCCGGGCGCCGCGCCATCGAGGTCTACCCGCACGCGGCAACCGTCGCGCTGTTCGGATTGGAGCGGACGCTGAAATACAAGGCGAAGCCCGGCCGCACCGTCGAGGGGCTCAAGTCCGAGCTCTTGCTGCTGATGGACGGCGTGGAAAAGCTCGCCGATGCCGCGGTTCCGCTGCGGGTCGCGGGCCATCACGGCTGGGCGGAGCTGCGCCGGCAGGTCGTCACGGCGCAACGCAAGAGCGAGCTGCGTCGCGCCGAAGACCCGGTCGACGCCGTCGTCTGCGCCTACGTGGCGTTGTACTTCCAGCGCTGCCCCGCCGCCGTCACGATCTATGGCGACTTCGCCACCGGATACATCGTGACCCCGTCGCTGCCCCGCCCCTAGATCTGCACCGGCCGCGGGTCGATGGGCGCGAGCACGTCGACGAGCTCGACCACCGTGCCCAACGCGGCCGCGGCGGGGTCTCCGCCCTCGACCAGCGCGGAGACCACGCAACCGTCGACCGCGCAGATCAGCGTGCACACCAGTTCGATCCGCACGGATCGGCCGGATCGTTCGAGGGCCTCCGCGACGGCCTCGGCGCGCTGGCGCAGGCTGCGCCGCATCGTCTCGCGCAACGCGGGCAACCGGGTGCAGGCGATGTGCCGCTCGTAACGGGAGATCAGCTGCTCGGTGAGCGCCGGGTCCGACAAATCCCCCACCAGCAGGTCAACCAGCACCTCGGCGGTGGTCTCGGGTCCGCGGCGCCGCCGGGACAACGCGTTGACCCGCGACCGCAGCTGGGCGATCTCGATCATCCCGATGTGTTCGACGGCGCGTGCGATCAAATCGTCCAGCGACGAGAAGTAATAGGTGGTCGAGGCCAGCGGCAGGCCCGCCCGCCGGGCGACCGCCCGGTGGCGCACCGCCTCGAACCCGCCCTCGGCTAGCAGCTCGGCGGCGGCGCTCACGAGCGCATACCGTCGACGTTCTCCCTTTGGAGTAACTGCTGCAGTCACGAGTAGCCATGGTGCCAGCAAAAGTGGTACTCCATTGCCATTTTGGCCAAACGGCCGTGGCATGATGGCCCGCATGCCCGACTTGAGCCGCCGCTCCCTGCTCGGTCTCGGCGCCAGCGCGGCCGTCGGCGCCGCCGGCGCATACACCCTGGACATCCTGTTAGAGCCCCGAACATCTCGCGCCGCGCCGGTGTCGGCGGCCACCACCCAGGCGCCGCTGGCGCCTCCCCCCAGCGCGCCTCTTGAACCGGCGGCACCGGCCCCGCCCGCGCCGACCATGGTGACGGGCTCCTTCGTTTCGGCGGCGCGCGGCGGCATCAACACCAACTGGGCGATCGCCCGTCCGCCGGGACAGACCAAGGCGCTGCGGCCGGTCATCGCGCTGCACGGGAAGGGCAGCGACGCGGCCACCGTGATGGCCGGCGGCGTCGAGCAGGGGCTGGCCCAGGCCGTCAACGCCGGACTGCCGCCGTTCGCGGTGGTCGCCGTCGACGGTGGCGGCGGTTATTGGCACAAGCGGGCGTCGGGCGACGACGCGGGGGCCATGGTGCTGAACGAGCTGATCCCGATGCTGGGCGGCCAGGACCTGGACACCTCGCGGGTCGCGTTCCTGGGCTGGTCGATGGGCGGCTACGGCGCGCTGCTGCTCGGCGGGCGGCTCGGGCCCGCGCGCACCGCCGCGATTTGCGCGGTGAGCCCGGCGCTGTGGATGTCATCGGGGGCGGCCGCACCCGGCGCGTTCGACGGGCCGGACGACTTCGCGGCGAACTCGGTGTTCGGGATGCCCGCGCTGGCGTCGATCCCGATCCGGGTGGACTGCGGCGACAGCGACCCGTTCTACGGGGCGACCAAGCAGTTCATCGCGCAACTGCCGAACCCGCCCGCCGGCGGCTTCTCGCCCGGCGGCCACAACCCGGAGTTCTGGAGCTCGCAGCTGCCGGCCGAGCTGACGTGGCTGGCGCCCCTGCTGACGGCCTAGTCTCGCGGAGGTGACCACACCTTTCGGTTGGGGCCTCCCCTATGCCTGGCCGCGAAAGCCCGTCCTGGCGGCCAACGTCGTGTGCACGTCGCAACCGCTTGCCGCGCAGGCGGGCCTGCGCATGCTCGCCGCCGGGGGCAGCGCCGTGGACGCGGCGATCGCCACCGCCATCGCCCTGACCGTGGTTGAGCCCGTGTCCAACGGCATCGGGTCGGACGCATTCGCCATCGTCTGGGACGGTAGGCGGCTGCACGGGCTGAACGCGTCCGGGCGCTCCCCCGCGGTCTGGACGCCAGAGTACTTCGGCGGCAACGCCGTTCCCGCGCTCGGCTGGAACTCGGTGACC